>JAXJIO010000031.1:0-89364 GCA_036298675.1 Collinsella sp.
GTCCATCCTCGCAGTATCCGGTTCTCAAGGTGCACGCTTTGCGGCTCATCCGGTCCGACCGGGCCGCGCGGCAAGGAGATATATTGCCAGACCGGAGGGGCCCCGGGGGCGGGAATCTGGGCGTACACATTTCCTACACATCTTGGAATCCGACTAACGTTTGCCAGCCGTTACCTACCGCTCGCCGAGCATCTCTTTATATAAGGCAGTCTCATGGTTAAAGCGGATACGTCCCCCTAGCTAAAGCACAGCCAGCATCGAGCAACTCATCACGTTCTTCCACCGAGAACCCCTCGGCGTAGACGCGCACCACTGGTTCGGTCCCGCTAGGACGGACCAGCAGCCACGTGTCATCCTCGAATGCCAAACGCAAGCCATCCATATGACTAACGTTTTGCGGCACCTTGCCACAAATCGACTTCGGGTTTACGCCCGGCAGCAGGGTTCGTAACGTTTCGGCATCTTCGGCCTCAAGGCGCAAATCGCGTCGACCGTAACTCGTCTTACCAAAACTGTCCTCGAGTTGGTCGACCAGAACGCCCAAAGGCGCGTCCGTCTTTGCCATAAGCTCACACAGAATCAGACAGGCGAGGATTCCATCGCGCTCGGGCATATGCGCGGCGATGCCGATACCACCGGCTTCTTCGCCGCCCATGAGGACGCCGCCCTTCTTCATCTCTGCCGCTATATATTTGAAACCGACTGGCTTGACGGTCACGCGGCAGCCAAGCGCCTCGGCAATGCGACGCACGAGCGTCGAGCACGAAAGATTGACGACGACGCGCCCCTCCAAATTACGAAATTGAACCAAGTCGCCCAAAACGAGCGCCATGATCTGATGCGGATGTATATATCTGCCGCGCTCGTCAACCGCGCCGATACGATCGGCGTCGCCGTCGGTCACCAGGCCAGCGCAAGCTCCGTCCTCGATAACCGTGCGCTCGCAAGCGTCCACCCAAGGCTCAACGGGGTCGGGGCAGATATCTTCTTGGTCAGACGCCTGCCCGGCGTGAATCTCGTGCACCTCAACGCCAAGCTCGCGCAGCAAGTCGGCTAGATAGCCCTGGGCTGCGCCGCCCATGGGATCGACAACCACGCGCAGGTGCGCGTCGCGGATGGCTTCGGCATCGACAAACGATGCCACCGCCTGCATATAGTCAGGAATGATATCCGCGGTGCGATATTGCCCCTCGATCCCCATTGGCTCGGGAGCCATGGTCTCTTCGAGCTCTTCGATGACATCCTGGTTGGCGGTCGAGCCGTCACCCATGCGAATCTTGAGGCACAGATAACCCTGCGGATGATGGGACCCCGTCACCATGAGCGCGCCGCACGCCCCACCGTCATAAGCCGCCGCCCACGTAAGGGCAGGGGTCGGAACAGGTCGCGAAGCGAGCACGGCGTCCAGCCCGTGCGCTGCTAGCACGCCCGCCGCAAGCTCAGCGAACTCGCTCGCCAGGGGCCGGGTGTCGAACCCTATATATACCGTTTTGCCCGGATTGGTCTTTTGCCACAACTCGCCGACGGCATCGGCGATACGGGCAACGTTATCGGCAGTGAAGTCCTCATCGACGCGAGCGCGCCAACCGTCAGTTCCAAAATGAATTATCGCGCACACGCGCAGACACCTCACAGTGTTTGGATCATGGTACGCGTGAGGTATACCCGCAACACGCACTCAGCAACCTGCCGGCACCAGCATTCACCATTTGGGCAAATGCTGCCGAGGACATGCAAGCAATAAAAAAACCGCCCCGTATGGAGCGGTTTTGCCCTTTATATATCGAGCGCCTCGGCCATCGCTGCCGTAGTGATTGCCGTGGTTCCACAGCAACTGCCCACCATTGCGGCGCCGGCATGTCTCCATTCGATGCATGCGCGCGCGAAAGCTTCGGGATTCTCGTGCCATACGGGGCCATCCTGAGTCTGGACCGGATCGCCTACGTTGGGACGCACCGTAACGGGAGTAGTCGCCGATGCAACCATCCTGGGCACCGCCGCATTCGCGGCCGCAAGCGAACAGCAATTAACACCAACCGAGTTTGCGCCGTGTTTTTCGGCGTACAAAACGGCTGCCTCGATGTTGAGGCCATCGCCCAGCAGGTCGCCTTTATCGTCAACGACAAAACTCACTAGAACAGGCATGCCGTCGGCGGCATCTCGGGCGCCGGCAAGCATGGGCTGCAGATTACGGATAGACGTCACCGTCTCGATCAGCAGACCGTCAACACCAGCATTGAGCAAGGCGTGCGCCTGTTCGCGCGCAATGCCGCGGATTTCACGATACTCGACAGAGTCCTCGGCAAACCACTCAATACCGATCGGGCCCATCGAGCCCAGCAGCAGCTGAGGGTGCGCCTGGCGGGCATCGTCGACGGCCCCGCGATTGACCTCCGCCACGGACGGCGCAATCTGGTCGTGCTTGAGGGCATAGCTCGATGCCTGAAAGGTATTGGTAATGAGCACCTGCGCGCCGGCGGCGACATACAAGCGATGGATACGAGAAACGGTCTGCGGCTCTGCCAGATTCCAAAACGCCGGTGGAATGTCGGCGGCATCGTACTCACTCAACAAAACACTGCCCATGGGGCCCTGCGCCAACAAGGTCTCGCTCGACAAGCGGCGCGTAAGTTCCTCGGCACCAAAGCGGTTGTAATAACTCGTATCCATATATATCCCGCTATTCCTCGACGCTGATTCCCTGCTTTTCGAGATAGGCGAGCCAGCGGCTCATCGTGTCCTCGGATAGCGCATGCTCCATCATGCAGGCCTCGGAATCGGCTCGCTCAAATTCGACACCGAGCTCCTGAACCAAAAACGTGCGGATGAGGCGATGACGGTACCAGATAGCCGTGCCAACCTCGCGGCCGCGATCGGTCAGGATTACCTTACCGTAGTGCGATTGCTCGACAAGCTCGGATGCCTTGAGCGCCGAAACCGCTTTATTGACCGATGCCTTGGAGACGCCAAGGCGCTGCGCGATGTCGACCGATCGCACGCCGTTGGTTTCCCCCTCTTCGCTTTCAATGCGAACCATGCACTCCAAGTAGTCTTCGTTCGCCACCGTCAGATGTAGTTCGCGCGAGCTATTTGTCGTATCCATGATCTTCCGTCCCTTCTGCATTCAATGGCTGATTCTACCCCATCCAAGCGTCGCGGTATGCCGTGGCATACCGTGCTAGAGTTCTTGTTGCACACGACGACCAAGATTGGAGCGGTCTTTATGGAAAACACCACCACGAGCCCCGATGTCCTCGAGCGCTTTTTGCGCTACGTCCAGATCAACACGCAGTCCGAGGATGCAAACTGCGACCAGGTACCCTCGAGCGCCGTTCAGTTTGACCTTGCCAACGTGCTGGCTGAAGAGCTGCGCGAGCTTGGTGCGGAAGATGCCCACGTGACCGAGCACGCCTATGTCTGCGCGCATATCCCCGCAAGTGCGGGCGCTGAGGACAAGCCCGCCCTGGGCCTGATTGCCCATCTCGACACCACCGAAGTTGCACCGGGCGCCGGCGTGAAGCCGCACATCGTACACTACGAAGGCGGCGACCTGGTCTGCGGCACGGTTGACGGTAAGCCCGTTGCCATGAGTACCGCCAAGCTTCACGCCCTGAACGACCTCGCGGGTGAGGACCTAGTCTGCAGCGATGGCACCACGCTGCTGGGCGCGGACGACAAGGCAGGCGTCGCCGAGATCATGTCACTTGTCGCGCGTATCGCTCAGGACCCCTCTCTGCCCCATCCCGCACTCGGCATTTGCTTCTGCCCTGACGAGGAGATCGGCCACGGAGCCGAGCTGTTGGATATCGATACCTTTGGCTGCAAGTACGCCTACACGGTCGACGGCGGCCCCATCGGCGAACTGGAGTGGGAGTGCTTTAACGCCGCCGAGGCGACCGTCCGCTTTGAGGGCCAGTCCATCCACCCGGGCGACGCTAAGGGCCGTATGGTCAACGCAGGCAATCTGTTCTGCGACTTCAACGCGTTGCTCCCCTACGTACAGCGCCCGGAGTATACGGAAGGCTACGAGGGCTTTTATCACCTTGAGGGTGTATCTGCGACCGTCGATCACGCCACAGCGCGCTATATCGTCCGCGACCATGACGCCGCCAAGTTCCAGCAGAAACTCGACCTTATTGATGCCGCTGCCTCGATGCTCAACCAGCGTCTGGGTGAGGAGCGCGTGACGGTCGAGATTAAGCAGCAGTATCGAAATATGGCCGAGATCGTTCGTGACTATCCCGAGCTTATTGATGTTGCCAAGGAAGCCTACCTTGCCTGCGGCGTTGAGCCCCAAGTGCTGCCAATTCGTGGCGGCACCGACGGCGCCCAGCTGTCGTTCCGCGGTCTGCCCTGCCCCAACCTTTCCACCGGCGGCTATTGCTACCACGGCGTCAACGAGTTCGTCCCGGTCAGTTCGCTCGTCAAGATGACCGACGTGCTCCAGGAGCTCGTCGCCCGCTTTGCATAGGGAACTCGAACAATCTAGGTAAGCAAAACCGCCCCGTCCTCAAAACCGAGAACGGGGCGGTTTTTGGTGCAAGGGGAGTAGTCAGCACCGCAGGTTGAGCCAACGTCAGCGAGCGACGTCCAAGGCGAACAAGTTGGCATGAAAAAGGCAGGGCATTGACCTTCTGGTCATGCCCTGCCTTTTGAATGACAAATTGTCGCCTTGGGCGGCGCGCAGCGTCGAGCCGTTACGGCGTTTGGTAAAACGCCGTAACTTAGTAGTTGGCCTCGTAGCCGTTACCGTCGCCGGTGGGCTCTTCGTAGTAGTCCGAATCGCTCGAATCGCCTGAGTCATCGGAATCGTCAGAGCTGACCGATGAAGTTGCGGTACCGTTTGCGTAGTCGTCAGACGTGTTGTTGTTCAGGTCGCCGATCGTAGAACTGGAACCGTCGGAAAGACCCATGGTGTTGGGACCCTTGGGATCCTTGCCGGCATCGACGCGCTCCATCATTTCCTTGAGCTCGTCCTCGTAGACAAAGACGTAGCTCACACCGTCGATCATGGTGCTGTCGTCGGCGTACGAGGGCAGGTTGGCCGAGTAGATACCGTCGACATCCATACCGCGCATGGCGTTGACCGTAGCCACGATATCCTGAACGCTCATATCGGTTACGAGCATATCGGACAGCGAATTAACCAGGCCAAAAATCTTCGTGGCATCGAAGTTATTGAGAATCTGGTTGGCAAGGGCGCCAAGCACCTGACGCTGGTGGCGCATGCGCGTGTAATCGCCGTCGGCATAGGTGTAGCGGCAGCGGGCATAGGTAAGGGCGGTGGCACCGTCCATATGCTGCTGGCCAGCAGTAATCTTAATATCCAGGTGCTCGGGGTCGTCAACATCATCGGTTGCGTTAATGTCGATACCGCCAACCGAATCAATCAGCGCCTGCATACCGTCGAAGCTGACCTCGGCATAGTGGGAAATCTGAACACCGCACAGCTCGTTGACCGCCTCGACCATGGCCTCGGCGCCGCCAACGGTATGGCAGGCGTTGATCTTCATGGTCTCGCCCTTGTACTCGACCTTGGTGTCGCGCGGAACGGAAATGAGCGTCGCCTGCTTTTGCGTGGGGTCGATGCGTGCCAGGATAATCGAGTCGGCACGGTACGTATCCTCGCCCGGACGGCCGTCGGTGCCAAGAAGCAGCACGTAGAACGGATCCTTTGCCTCATCGGTGTCAACCAGAACCCGACGCAGATTGTCGGTAATGACATTAGAATCGCCGAGCTTGCCCATAATGGTGGCAAACCACAGGCCGGCAGCGGTAGTGGCACTCAGCAGCACGCCAAGCACGACAATGAGCGCGACGTGACGAATCGTGTGGCTACGACGACGTTGACGAGCGCGCTCGGAATAGCGAGCCACGTTATCGCGACTGTAGATCTTGGCCTGCGCACCAGTTGAGGGTCTTCGGGCGGTGGTATCCGCGAGGGGCTTTTTATTAAACATAGGCAACCTGTATTAGTAGATGACGGGATCGGGGACGGTAGCATGCTCGACATGCGCGCCGAGCGCCCGCAGCTTTTCGACAAACTGCTCGTAGCCGCGCTTGATGTGATGAATAGCCGAAACCTCGGTCGTCCCGTCAGCGATCAAGCCCGCTACGACGAGGGCCGCTCCGCCACGCAGATCGGGCGAGGTAACCTGTGCACCCGAGAAGCCCTTGACGCCATGAATCATGGCATGATGGCTCTCGATACGAATGTCGGCACCCATGCGCACCAGCTCAGAGGCAAACATAAAGCGATTCTCGAAGATGTTCTCGGTAATAACGGAACTGCCGTCGGCAAGGGCGGAGAGTACCATAATCTGCGCCTGCATGTCCGTCGGGAAGCCGGGAAACGGAAGCGTTTGGATGTCGACCGGCTTGATACGCTCGACACGGTTCACATGGACGCCATCCTCGACGCGCTCGCAGTCGATACCCATGAGCTCCATCTTCTTGAGCACCATGCCCAAGTGAATGGGGCAAAAGCCCGTGATATCGACACCGCGATCGTCGGCCATCAACGCACCGGCAACGATAAAGGTACCGGCCTCGATGCGGTCGCCCACCACGCGATGGGTAACAGGATGCAGCTCTTCCACGCCCTCGATGGTCACGACAGGCGTACCGGCGCCAACAATCTTGGCGCCCATCTCGTTGAGCATGTTGGCGAGATCGACGATCTCGGGCTCGCGGGCGGCATTGTCGATAACCGTGGTGCCCTGCGCGCGCACGGATGCCATAATGAGGTTCTCGGTCGCACCGACACTGGCGAACTCGAGCGTGACGGTGGTACCGCGCAGACCTTGGGGCGCATTAGCGTTGATGTAACCGTGGGCGGTATCGAACTCAACGCCCAGGGCCTCAAGACCAAGAATGTGCATATCGATCTTGCGAGCACCCAGGTTGCAGCCGCCCGGCATGGCGATCTTGGCGCGATGGAAGCGACCCAGCAGGGGTCCCATCACGGCGGTGGAAGCACGCATCTTGGCAACGAGCTCGTAGGGGGCCTCCCAAGAATCGACCTGAGAGGTATCAATCTCGAGCGTGTGCTCGTCGAGAACATCGATCGTAGCGCCCATGCCCTTGAGCACCTTGCCCATCACGTGAACATCGGAAATATCGGGCACGTTCTGCAGCGTCGTCTTGCCCGGCGCCAGAAGCGTTGCCGCCATGAGTTTGAGCGCGGAGTTCTTGGCACCCGAGACGGGCACGGAGCCTCCGATGGCGTGGCCACCCTCAACGCGGATAATATCCAAGGTCTACCCTTTCAAAAAGCATGCCCGGGGTGGCTGGGCCATCCCGGGCATGATGTGTTCGCAAATGGTCGAACGCTAAATCGTTTGACTATTGGGCAAGCTTGAGCTTACACCATGCGATTTCATTATAGAGGTAGGCGCGGCGTGCATCATCCTCCGACAAATTACCCAGCTTCTCTTCAAAACCTTGAATATCAGCTTTAAGCTTGTCGGCATCGACGGTCGCCAAATCGCAAGCGCGCTCGGCGAGAACGGTCACGACATCGTCCGCAACCTGGGCATAGCCGCCGGCCACGGCAAACGTGTGGTCGACAGTGCCCATGGCCTTATCGGAAACGCGAACGTAACCGCGGTCGATCGTGCAGATCTCGCTGGAGTGAGCAGGCAGAACGCCAAACTCGCCATCCGTGGACGGAATCGACACAAACGCAGCGTCGCCCTCATAGGCGCAGCTCACGGGGCACACGATGCGGATACGCATAACCTACTTCTCCCCCATCTTGCGGGCGCGCTCGCGCACGTCCTCAATCGTGGAAGCATAGCGGAAAGCCTGCTCGGGCAGGTCATCGGCCTTGCCGTCGACAATCTCGGCGAAAGAGCGGACGGTATCCTCGACGCGGACGTAGACACCGGGGTTGCCGGTGAACTTCTCCGCGACGTGGAAGGACTGCGAGAGGAACTGCTGAATCTTACGGGCACGGTTGACCGTAAGGCGCTGCTCCTCGGACAGCTCGTCCATACCCAGAATGGCGATGATGTCCTGAAGGTCGGAGTACTCCTGCAGGAGCTCCTGGACCTTGACGGCGACACGGTAGTGCTCCTCGCCGACGATCGAGGGATCGAGAGCGTCGGAGGAAGATGCGAGCGGGTCGATAGCCGGGAACAGGCCGAGCGACGAAATGCTACGCGAAAGAACCGTGGTGGCGTCGAGGTGCGTAAACGTCGTGGCAGGCGCCGGGTCGGTCAGGTCGTCTGCGGGGACGTAGACAGCCTGGACGGAGGTAATGGAGCCCGTCTTGGTCGAGGTAATACGCTCCTGGAGGTCGCCCATCTCGGTTGCCAGCGTGGGCTGGTAACCAACGGCGGACGGCATACGGCCCAGCAGCGCGGAAACCTCGGAACCTGCCTGGGAGAAGCGGAAGATGTTGTCGATGAACAGCAGAACGTCCTGGCCGCAGTCGCGGAAGTACTCAGCGGTGGTAAGGCCGGCCAGACCGATGCGCAGACGCGCTCCGGGCGGCTCGTTCATCTGGCCATAGACCAAGCAGGTCTTGTCGATAACGCCAGACTCGCTCATCTCGAGGAACAGGTCGGTGCCCTCGCGGGTACGCTCGCCGACGCCGGTGAACACCGAGGTGCCACCGTGCTCCTGGGCGAGGTTGTTGATGAGCTCCTGAATCAAAACGGTCTTGCCGACGCCGGCGCCGCCGAACAGGCCTGTCTTGCCGCCACGGATGTAGGGCTCGAGCAGGTCGACGGCCTTAATGCCGGTCTCGAAGATCTCGGTCTTGGTGGTGAGCTCGTCGAAACGGGGCGCTGCATGATGGATGGGGTAGAACTCCTCCACCTCGGGCATGGGCTTGCCGTCGACGGGCTTGCCCATGACGTTCCAAATACGGCCGAGCGTCTTGGGGCCAACGGGCATCTTCATGGGCTCACCGGTATCGGTGGCGATGAGGCCGCGCTGCAGGCCGTCGGTCGAGGACATGGCGACCGTGCGGACGACGCCGCCCGGAAGCTGGCTCTCGACCTCGAGGATCGTGCTCAGATGACCGATCGGGGTCTCGGCCTCGACCGTGAGCGCGTTGTAGATCGGGGGCACCGCACCGTCAAACTTGACGTCGACGACAGGACCGATGATTCGCACGATGCGACCATCACCGGCAGTCGTCTTCTTGGTGGCTTCCTCGACCGCAAGCTTTACGGTGTTATTAGCCATTACTGTTCCTCCAATGCTGAGGCTCCGCCGACGATCTCGTTAATCTCGGTCGTGATCGAAGCCTGGCGCACGCGACTATACGTGCGGGTAAGGGTCGAGATGATCGCGGTGGCGTTTTCCGTCGCGGAGTGCATGGCCTTGCGGCGTGCACCCTGCTCGGCAGCCGCCGAATCGATCAGGGCCTGGTAGATGACCGTCAGGATATAAGACGGCACAAGCTTGCCGAGAACATGCTCGGGAGAGGGCACGAACTCGAACGTGGACGAGATGCGCTTAGGGGCGTCGGTCTCGTTCTTACGCGGACCGTGGGCCATAGCGATCATCTCGGGGTCGAGCGGCAACAGATGCTCGACGCGAAGCTCCTGATCCACGCGGTTCTTGGCGTGGTGGTAGACAAGCTCGACACGGTCAAGCTCACCGGCACGATACGCATCGCAGATATGAGAGGAGATCATGCGGGCCTGATTGAAATCGGGCTCAGAGGAGTTGCCCTCAAAGTGCATGACGACGTTTGCGCGGTCACGGAAATACGTGGCCGGTTTGCGCCCACACGCGATAATCTCGCACTCGATGCCGTCGTTCGCCCAAGATGCGGCGAGCTTTTCGGACGTGCGCTCCACCGTCGTATTGAAACCGCCGGCAAGGCCGCGGTCCGAAGCAATAACGACAATCAGGCCATGCTTGACGCTCTCATGCTTCTGCAGCATGGGATCGGTGCCCGAACAGGAGGCGTCGCCGGCGACCGTCAACATGACGTCGGTCAGCGCCTCCTTATAGGGCTCGGCCTGCTTGGAGCGATCGAGGGCACGACGGATCTTGGCCGTAGAGACCATCTCCATCGTGCGCGTGATCTGCTTGGTCGTGGTAACCGAGGAGATTCGCTTCTTAATGTCGCGAAGGTTGGCCATGGGGCTTAGTTCTCCTCTGATCCAGAAACATCCGAATGGTGCTTGGCCATGAACTGCTGCTTGAAGTCGCCGATGACGCGCAAGAGCTCAGCCTTGGTGTCATCATCGATCTTCTTGGCGCGAACCTTGTCGAGCAGCGAGCCAAAGCCATTGTCCATGTACTCGATGAGCTCGGCACGGAAAGGCAGCACGTCGGCGATCTCCAGGTCATCCAGGAAGCCCTCGTTGCCAGCGAACAGCGTAACGATCTGCTCGCCAACCTCAAACGGCTTGTAGCGCGGCTGCTTCAGGAGCTCGGTCATGCGGGCACCATGGGTCAGCTGCTTCTGAGTAGCCTCGTCGAGGTCGGAGCCGAACTGCGTAAAGCCGGCGAGCTCCTGGTACGAAGCAAGGTCCAGACGGAGGTTGCCGGCGACCTGCTTCATGGCCTTGGTCTGTGCGTCGCCACCGACGCGGGACACGGAAATGCCCACGTCGACTGCCGGGCGCTGGCCCTGGAAGAAGAGCTCGGACTGCAGGTAGATCTGACCATCGGTAATGGAAATGACGTTGGTCGGAATGTAGGCCGAGACGTCGCCGTCCTGGGTCTCGATGATCGGAAGAGCCGTCATGGAGCCATAACCGTTCTTCTTGGACATCTTGACTGCACGCTCGAGCAGACGAGAGTGCAGGTAGAAGATGTCGCCAGGATAGGCCTCGCGTCCGGGCGGACGATGCAGCGTCAGCGACATCTGACGGTAGGCCACGGCCTGCTTGGACAGGTCGTCGTAGATGACGAGCACGTGGCCGCCGGGGTTGGTCTCGCTGGCGGGCTTGCCGTCCTCACCGTTGTACATGAAGAACTCGCCGATAGCGGCACCGGCCATAGGCGCGATGTACTGCATAGGGGCGGAATCGGCAGCGGTGGCCGAAACGATGATGGTGTAGTCGAGCGCACCGTGCTGAGCGAGGGTCTCGCGGATGTTGGCAACCGTGGAGGCCTTCTGGCCGATGGCGACATAGATGCAGACCATGCCCTTGCCGCGCTGGTTGAGGATAGCGTCGATGGCGATGGCGGTCTTACCGGTCTTACGGTCGCCGATGATGAGCTCACGCTGACCGCGGCCAATAGGCACCATGGAGTCGATAGCGAGCAGACCGGTCTGAACCGGCTCACACACCGGGGTACGGTCGATGACGCCGGGGGCCTTGAACTCAATGGGGCGACGGTGCGTGGCAACGATGTCGCCCAGGCCGTCGATGGGCTGGCCGAGCGGATTGACGACGCGGCCGAGCATGGCGCGGCTCACAGGGATATCCATAATGCGGCCAGTGGTGCGGCACTCGTCGCCTTCCTTGATGGAGTCGACGGCACCAAACAGAACGGCGCCGACCTCGTCACGGTCAAGGTTCTGGGCAAGGCCGAAGACGGTCTCACCGGTATCGGAGCTCTTGAACTCCAGAAGCTCGCCTGCCATGGCGCTCTTGAGGCCGGAGACGCGCGCGATGCCGTCGCCTACCTCGTCGACCGTTGAAACCTCATGCGTATCGACCGTCGCGGAGAGGCTCGTGAGCTGCTCCTGCAGTTTCTTGGCGATATCCTGGGCATTGAGGGTTTCGGACATTAGGCTTCACCTCCGTACGAATTAGCAGAGTTTGCGAGGGTCTCCTGCGCGATGCGCAGCTGCGTCTTGACGGAAATGTCACGACGCTCGCCGCGGGCCTCGAGCACCAGGCCGCCCACGATAGACGGGTCGACCTGCTCGATAAGGAATACCTTGCGGCCGAAGTCCTGCTCGCATTTCTTAGTGATGGTTTGACGCAGCTCGTCGTCGAGCGGGATCGCCGTGGTGACGGTCACGCCCACTACATCCTCGTCTTCCTCGGCAACATACTTAAAGGCAGCTGCCACCTTGGGAAGAAGGTCGAGCTGGTCGCGCTTGGACATGGTGTCGAGCACGGCGATGATCTCGGGGCTGGCAGAAGCCAGGCGCTCGATCATCTCGAGGTCCTCGAACACATGGTTCTCGGCCTTAGCGGCTTCCAGAAGGGAGCGCGCGTAGGTCTCGAGCACCTTGTCCTGATAGCGGCTAGTCGGCATTCAGGCTACCTGCTTCCTGGATGTAGCGCTCGATGAGCTTCTTCTGCTCGGCATCGTCCTCGAGTGCCTCGCCCACGATCTTGGTGGCGACGGCAACGGACAGGTCGGCGATGGAGCTCGCGGCACCGGCGTAGATGGACTTGCGCTCGTCCTCGACGGTCGTATGAGCCTTGGCGATGATCTCCTCGGCCTCCTTGTGAGCAGCCTCGATAATGCGGGCGCGCTCGGACTCGGCGTCCTTACGGGCCTCGAGAACAATGTCGGCAGCCTGACGACGGGCGTCGGTGACGATCGAGTCGGACTCAGCGCGCTTGGCGATAGCCTCCTGCTTGGTCTTCTCGGCCTCGTCGAGGCTCTCCTCAATCTTCTTGCCGCGCTCCTCCATGGTTTTCATGATGCCCGGCAGGGCGACCTTGGCCAGCACGATCCAGATAATCAGGAAGGCGATAAGCGCCGGGATGAACTCCGCCATCTTAGGGATGAGGATGTCCGCACCGGCAGCGCCGTCCTCAGCGAACGCGGAAACCGGCATGAGCAGCGCGGCCGCGGACGCGGAGAGTGCGATCGCGCTCTTCTGGGATGAAAGATTCATACTTGACGCTCCGTGCTATTTAACGATCAGCGCGACAACGAAGCCGATCAGAGCCAGAGCCTCGCCGAAGGCGGAGCCCATGATGAAGACGGTGAACACGCGGCCCTGGACCTCAGGCTGACGGGCCATAGCACCCGTAGCACCCAGAGCAGACAGGCCGATAGCAAGACCAGCGCCGATAACACCGAGACCGTAACCGATAACTCCCACGATTCCTCCTTTGTCGTGCGTGTCTTATTTCACGCAGGATAACCTTTTTATAACTGCCGGGCTCCATGGGTACGGGCACCGGCGGTTTAACGAATTGCCTTACCTTTAAGGCGCGAACGGAAGACTACTCCTCCTCCGCGACCTCCTCTGCCTCGGAGACATACACGGCGGTAAGGACCGTGAAGACGTAAGCCTGGATGGCGCCGACCACAAGCTCGATCGCATAGATCAGGATGAGGATGGCAAGCCAGGCTAGCGAAGGCAGGGCGCCGACGGCGTGGGCCGCGGAAACCTGCTGAAGCAGCGGCTGCATGAACATGCTCGCCATGATGGCGAACGAGCCCATGACCACGTGTCCTGCGAACATGTTGCAGAACAGACGGACGGCGAGCGTGATGAGGCGCAGGAAGGTCGAGAAAAGCTCGACGACCCACACAAGCACGTTCATCGGGAAGCTCACGCCCTGCGGGGCGAGGCTCTTGATGTAGCCGATCACGCCGTGAGCCTTGCATCCGTAGTAGATGAAGTACACAAAGGCGAAGATGGCGAGCGCGGCGGTGGAGCCGATTGCACCGGTGCCGGGCTTCATTCCCGGGATCAGGCCGATCATGTTATTGATCAGGATGAACAGGAAAAGCGAGCACAGGAACGGGAAGTGCTTCTTCCAGTTCTCACCCACGACACCCTTGCCGATATCGTTCTCGACGTACTCGATGATGTACTCGAAACCGTTGACGAAGAAGCCCTTGGGAACCAGGGTCTGCTTCTTCTTGAACACGGCCAGGACGATCAGGAGCACGATCGTGGAGACGATCAGCCAAAACGAGTACTGCGTGATGCCGCAGCTCAGATCGCCCACGACAGGGGTGGAGCTGAACTCGCTGACCAGATGATTAATCTCATCAGGCAGCTTTTCAAAAATTTCCACGACTTACCTTTCGACCTCATGAGGATCTCGCAGCGCCTTGGCGACGCGAACCGTGCAGGCGGCCATAAAGGCCACGAAGCCGATCGCCTCGCCCAGGAGGAACATGCGAAATGCCTCTCCGAACAACACAAACACAACCAAGGTAAAGACGAGCAGGGCGATTGCCGAGACCGCCAGACTCACCATACCCTTGAGCATGTCCGCATTCTGTTTATCGTCAAGAACCGGCTTGAGCGTAAAGACAAAGGGAAGGAAGGCAATTGCGCCCGCGATGGCGCCTGCAACGATAGCGAGCAGATCGGCTATCTGAAACACTGGCGTCCTCACTTTCCTTTTTAACGCTTCACAGAACAGTTCCCGCCAAACATTGGTGACTATTGTACGAGCCAATCGCTAAAGTACAACCGAAAAAGCATCGGTTAATACGCACCTGTTCGTTTTCTTAAGACCTTCTTTATGCCGCAGGTACGGTAATACGTTTTTCTCGAACCCTGCAGGGCAAAACGTCCGTTAACAGGAGTGCGCGCGGTCGCCTTTTGTTCGTCCGCGCGCACCGTTTCTTCGTATTTGCAGCCGCGGCCGTCTTAGCCCAGCGACTAGAGCGTGCCGTAGATGCGGTCGCCGGCGTCGCCGAGGCCGGGAACGATGTAGGCAGCCTCGTTGAGATGGTCGTCGATGGCGCAGGTATAGATATGCACATCAGGGTCCTTCTCAGTCAGCGACTTGAGGCCCTCGGGGGCCGCGACGATGCACAGCATGCGGATGTCCTTGACACCGCGCTCGCGCAGGTAGCTGATGGCCATCTCGGCCGAACCGCCCGTGGCGAGCATGGGGTCGACGACCAGGCAGATGCGCTGGTCGATATCCTTGGGCATCTTGCAGTAATACTCGTGCGGCTCGTGGGTGACCTCGTCGCGCTCCATGCCGATGTGGCCCACGCGAGCGGAGGGCACCAGGTCGAGGATACCGTCGACCATGCCAAGGCCCGCACGCAGGATGGGCACGATGGCGAGTTTCTTGCCGGCAAGCTGTTTGAACGTGGCGGTAGTGATGGGGGTCTCGACCTCGACGTCTTCCATAGGCAGGTCGCGCATGGCCTCGTAGCCGTCAAAAAGCGCGAGTTCGCGCACGAGCTGACGGAACTGGTTGGTGCCGGTGTTTTTGTCGCGCAGGATCGACAGCTTGTGCTGGACGAGCGGATGATCGACAAGCGTCACACGGGACGCATCGTAGGTGACGGTCATGGGTTGATTGCCCCTTTCGTTGCAGCCGCAAAACGGCCTTGCTGACAAGGCGCGCAGCAATGTTGCCGCCGCACGCCATGCATAAGTTTAGCGGTTTGTTGTATCGGGCCGCCCATCGCAGCCCTACTGTGCGGTACTGAGCGAGCGCTTGACTGCATCACGCCAGCCCGCAAGGTTTTGCTCGCGACGCTCGGCGGACATATGGGGAAGGAAGGTCCTAACGATCTGGGCATTTTGCTCCAGCTCTTCAAGGTCTTCCCAATAGCCGACGGCAAGACCCGCCAAGTACGCGGCACCGATTGCCGTGGTCTCCACCGTCTCGCATTGCAGCACGGGGATATCCAGCAGGTCGGCCTGGAATTGCATGATGAACTCGTTGCGTGAGGCGCCGCCATCGACGGACAGGCGCTCAATCGAAAGTCCCACGTCCTGCTCCATGGCGCGCAGCACGTCATAACTCTGGTAGGCCATGGACTCGCAGGCCGCACGCACAATGGTCGCGCGACTCGAGGCACCGGTCAGGCCGCACACGATACCGCGGGCACGCGGGTCCCACCAGGGAGCGCCCAGGCCAGCGAAGGCGGGGACGAAGTAGCAGCCCTCGTTGTCGTTGATCGAAGCGGCGAGTTGCGCGGACTCGCTCACACTCGAGATGATGCCCATGTTGTTGCGCAGCCAGTTCATGGTTGAGCCGGCGGCAAAGATAGAACCCTCGAGCGCATAGCTGATCTTGCCGTCTGCGGCGATACCGATCGTGGAGACCAGACCGTTCTTGGATTCGACGACCTCGTCGCCGGTGTTCATGAGCATAAAGCAACCCGTGCCATAGGTGTTTTTGGTCTGGCCGGGATGGAAGCAGCAGTGGCCGAACAGCGACGCCTGCTGATCGCCCGCCACGCCCATGATGGGCGGCATGTTGGTCATGATGTCGCTCGCGACGCGGCCGTAGTCGCCCGAGCTCCAACGAACCTCGGGCATCATGGAACGTGGAACGTCAAAGAGCGCCAGCAGGTCGTCGTCCCAATCGAGCGTATGGATATTAAAGAGCGCCGTGCGGCTGGCATTGGTGTAGTCGGTGGCAAAGACCTGGCTGCCGGTAAGGTTGTAGATGAGCCAGGTGTCGATGGTGCCGAACATGAGGTCGCCCGCCGCCGCGCTCTCACGCGCACCGTCGACGTTGTCGAGGATCCACTGCACCTTGGAAGCCGAGAAATACGGATCGAGCGTGAGTCCCGTGCGGGAGCGCACCAGCTCTTCTGCGCCCCGCTCGACCAGCTCGTCGATCAGAGGTGCGATGCGACGGCATTGCCACACGATGGCGTTATAGATGGGTTGGCCGCTTATGCGGTCCCACACCACCGTGGTCTCGCGCTGGTTGGAGATACCGATGGCGGCGATGCGGTCAGAATGGATGCCGCTCTTAAACTGGACCTCCATCATCACACCGATCTGGCTGGCAAGCACCTCCATGGGGTCTTGCTCTATCCAACCGGGACGCGGGAAGCTGGTTTTGACGCTACGACGTGCCTGCGCGACGATGCAGCCGTACTCGTCGACGATGGTCGCAAGTACCGAGGTGGTGCCGCAGTCGAGCGCCATGATGTAGGAACCGCCAAAGTTAAACGAGGCATCTTCCATGCCCAGGCTGCCCAGATTCAACGACATCGCTTACACCTTTCTATTGCATCGGGTCGGACAGGACCCGTTCGATCTCTGATGCGGGAAGTGCGCCTTGGCGCAGGATCTGGAGCCCGCCGTGCTGGAACGACACGATGGTCGAGGCGTCGCGACACGGGGTCTCGCCGGCGTCGACGGCAACATCGACCCCCTCCAGGATGCGACCTTCGACGGCGACAAAGCTTGCCGGCGAGGGCGCGCCGTGTGTGTTGGCGCTCGTGCAGGCGAGGGGACTGCCGCAGGCGCGGATGAGAGCTTGGACCACGGGAGAGGCCGAAGCGCGCAGGGCCACGGTGTCGTCGGCAGCACGCATAAAGGTCGGCACGCAGGGAGCCGCCTTGACCACGATAGTCAGGGCTCCCGGCCAGCATCGTCGCGCAAGTACGCGGGCATCTTCCGGGATATCCACGCCATAGCGGTCGAGTGCCTTGACGCCATCGACCAGCCAGGCGACCGTTTGGGTGAGTTCACGTTGCTTGAGAGTGAAGATACGGCGGTAGCCGGTACCGAGCGCAGGGACCGCGGCGCCATTGACGGCAGCCTGCGAATCGCGCGGCCACGATGGGAATTCGCCTGTATCTTGGGGCACGGCGTCCGAGAAGGCGTTGACTGCCACGGCGACACCGTAGACCGTCTCGGTCGGGATCAGCGCCAGGCCGCCACAGCCGAGCACCTCGGCCGTACGCTTGACGGCGAGCCGATGCGGCTCGCGCGCTCCCTCGTATACCCGGTAGACCGTCTGCATGTGTATGCCAGCCCCTTACGCTCTGGTGCAAGTTTGTTTACTGAGGGGCATTCTCGCACGAAACGTTCAACCTATTTGCCCAGAGCGCATGTTGGTTTGGTGAGCGGCTCTAGTAGTCGGTGAAAGTGAGGGGGTTAATTGAAGATTTTTAGCGCGCAAGCGTAACGGTACGATCGGGAAACTCGATGCTTGCAACCAGTTTTCCGCCGAGGCTCTCTGCGTACCTGCTCAGCGTGTCAAGCCTCATCGAACCCAATTCCCCACGCTCGAGCTCGGATACGCGTTTTTGAGAAACGCCCATCGATTGGGCGACCGACGCCTGTGTTAGATCTTTTAGCCTGCGAATCTGAGCAAGCTTATAGGCTTCGATACGATCGCGAGTCCTCTCCTGCTCGGCGGTAATGGAGTCGCGTGTTATCCCGCGAGATTCCATATACTCATGCAGTTCCATCTCGATCGAGCCTCCTTACGTGGCGACGGTATATTTGCTCGGCCTTTGGAATGTTGATCGCATACCAGCCGTTCCATTTTGCCCTTGACGATCCCGCTCGCGACTTATCACCCGCCAATAGCAATACCGCCTGGCGCTTGGGGTCAAAGGCGAAGAGGATGCGGATCACCTGCCCACCACATGAAGTCACTCTCAGCTCCTTTAAATGATGAAGCTTCGAGCCCTTGACACGGTCAACCAGTGGACGACCAAGGCTGGGACCTTCCTTCTCGAGCACCAAAAGGTCTGCATAAATCTGCTTCAGCGTAGCTTCATCCTGCTCATCAAGCCAAGGTTCAATGTAATCAAGCACGATACGGTACCGATGCAGCTGATTTGACATACCTTTCTCCTTCTATAGTAGAAGTTTTACGGTATATTGCAAGAGCAAACTTGAGCAAATGTCTATTAGTTCAGCTTAAATGCGCTGCTTGGGCTCGGTGACGATGGCTCGGACGATGCGGGGGCGATCAGTGAGGTCATGGACGATACGCACGTCCGAAAGGCCTGCCTGGCGACAGAGCTCGGCCGCGGCATCGAGGGCACCCTCGTAGAGCTCGCAGGCAAACAGGCCGCCGGCGCGCAGCATGTAAGGCGCCGCATTGAGCAGGCGGCGGAAGATATCGAGGCCGTCGGCACCGCCCTCGAGCGCCAGATCGGGCTCAAAGTCCTTGACCTCGTGCGGCAGCGAGCGCATGACATCGGTGGGAATGTAGGGCGGGTTGGAAACGAGTACGTCAAAGGTGCCCCACTCTTCGCGGGGAATGGAGCTCACCAGGTTCGTGAGGCTGAAGGCGACCTCGTCGGACGTGAGGCCAAGCGCATCGCGGTTTTTGGTAGCAAGGTCGATGGCGCGCGGCTCGATATCGGTAGCAGTGCAGGTGACGTGGCCGCGACGCTCCCAGGCAAGCGAGAGCGAGATGCAGCCCGTGCCGCAGCCGACCTCGAGAACGCGGGCGATGCGGGACTCGGCTGGAGCGGGTACGTTGGCCTCGGCGGCATCTTGCGCGGGAGTCGTCTGTTGGTCGTTGTCCTCAATGGCGATGCCGTATTCGTCGAGCTCGGGCTCGGGGGTTTCCATGGCCCCTGCTTCTGCCGCCTGCGCGGCGGCTTCCTCGGCCTCGCGGTCGGCCAGTTCCTCGGCATAGGCACGGCTACCGAGCACGTCGCTACCCAGCGCAGCCTCGTCGGCGGCCGTGAGGTTGGCAGCACGGCGCTCGGCCGTCGCTCGCTCGTCGGCCAGCGCCGCCTCGGCTTTGCGAGCCTGCTCGACCTCATCGTTCCAAGGCAGCTCCACGCGCTGGCGGGCAGCGGCCTCGGGGCTCAGTACCTCGGCATCCAGATAATTGAAGACTTCCTCGACGAGCATCTCGGTCTCGGGGCGCGGGATGAGCACGCCGGGGGCGCACGCGACGTCGATCATGCGAAACTGCGTGCTACCGGTGATGTACTGCAGCGGTTCGCCTTTGGCGCGACGAACGACGGCCGCATGCATGGTCTCGAGCTGCGCTGCGTCGAGCGTCTCGTCCATGCGCATATACAAGTCGATACGCGCCAGGCCCGTTGCCGCGCACAGCAGCCACTCGGCAGAAAGACGGGGATGCTCCTCACCGCGCTCGGCCAGGTACTCCTTGGTCCACTCGAGACAACGCTTGATGGTCCAGATCTCGTTTGCCATGGGGTCCTCCCCTCTTAAGCGCCGGGCGGCGCGCGAATGTCGGAGCAGATTGTAAGCGAGGGCGGCACGCGACAAGGGACGATTGGAAGCGATTATCGAGAATCAGCCCAGAATTTTGCTTGGAGCCCGCCTAGAGTGTTCATTCGTCGACGTCTAAATCTGCATCCGTCAAGCTTTTGGCAAGGTTGCCCCTAACCTGACCAATATCTAACCAAACGCTTGCCACATCGCTTGACGCGCGACGCGTCAAAAAAGGCCCCACGACTTCTTGGACGATTTTTCGAGCAATATTTTCAATTTCAGATGAATACCGCCAATTGCTTTAAGCAGGTAAACAGCTCAAAGGCCATCACAACCGACTGAATAAAATATCAAGGCAATGTCCCCAATGACTCCCTACGGATTATTTGACAACCAAGGAAACGCCGATGTTTTGGCAATGCCAGCGAGCGACGTCCAGGGCGAACAAGTTGGCATGAAAAAGGCAAGGCATAGACCTTCTGGTCATGCCTTGCCTTTTGAATGACAAATTGTCGCTCTGGACGGCGCGCAGCGTCGAGCAGTTACGGCGTTTGGTAAAACGCCGTAACTTATACGGCCTGTGCCAGCTTCTCGGCTCGCTCGGCGGCGGCAAGTGCCTCGATGACGGTGCCGAGCTGATCGCCCAGAAGGACGCCGTTGTAGGTGGAGTTGAAGCCGATACGGTGATCGGTCACGCGGTCCTGGGGCTGGTTGTACGTACGGATCTTCTCGGAACGGTTGCCGTGGCCGATCTGGCTCTGGCGCTCGGCGCCGAGCTCGGCCTGCTGCTTCTCGAGTTCCATCTCGTACAGACGGGCACGCAGCATCTGCATGCAGACCTCGCGGTTCTGGATTTGGGAACGCTGCTCCTGCGACTGCACCACGGTATTGGTGGGCAGGTGGGTGATGCGCACGGCGGAGTAGGTGGTGTTAACGCACTGACCGCCAGGGCCGGAGGCACAGTAGGTATCGATGCGCAGATCGGATTGGTTGATCTGGACGTCGATCTCCTCGGCCTCGGGAAGCACGGCGACGGTTGCCGTGGAGGTCTGGATACGGCCCTGGGACTCGGTCTTGGGAACGCGCTGGACACGGTGCACGCCGGACTCGAACTTCATGACGGAGTAGACGCGGTCGCCCTCGACCTTGAACTCGATGGACTTAAAGCCGCCGGCCTCGCTGGGGCTGGAGTCGAGCACGGTGGTCTTCCAGCCGCGCGACTCGCAGAAGCGCTGGTACATCTTGTACAGATCGCCGGCAAAGATGGCTGCCTCGTCGCCACCGGCGGCGGAGCGGATCTCGACGATGGTGTTCTTGTCGTCATTGGGGTCGCTCGGAATGAGCATGTACTTGATGTCTTCCTCGAGCTGGGGAAGCTTTGCCTCGTTCTCGGAGATGTCCATCTGGAGCATCTCCTTCTCATCGGCATCGGTGGTATCGTGCAGCATTTCCTTGGCAGCCTCGATGTCATCGAGCGCGCCGATGTACTCGCGCGAGGCGGCAATGAGGTCGGACTGGTGCGCGTACTCCTTGTTAAGACGCGTGAACTCCTTGATATCGGAGGCGACGGCCGGATCGGAGAGCTTCTTCTCGAGCTCCTCGTAGGCCTTAATGATCTTTTCGAGCTTGTCGCGCATGGTGGGACTCCTTTATGTACGTGAAGGCGAAAATCGGCAGAGTTGATGGGGCGCGCGGCGCCGCTGCGGGGGTAAGCCCAGCTAGAACATGTCGATCTTCAGATACATGCGCATCCCTTCGCGTATGGCGTACATAGTTGCGGTCTAACCCATACATGATAGCGTGCGCAGGCATACCTGCATATAACCCGCACGGAATGCGACAAAGGGTCAGTCCGCCAACGCAAGGCTCTACTTCAAGAACATGGCCATATATAGCGGAAGCGTCACCTTTTTGCCGTCTCGGCCGACGTTACCGTCTATCAGCTTGTACCCAAGGTTCACGTCCTGCCGCTCGAGCATGTCGTTGAGCGATACCGTAGATCCGCGCGAGGCCTTCACCTCAATGGGCACAACGCTCGCGTCGGGCGAGTCGACGAGAAACTCTATTTCCCTATCGCCCTTCTGCGACCGCCAGTAACGCAGAGCCACACCCCGCGCCGAAAGCATGCAGGCGACCAGGTTCTCGTAGAGGCCGCCCTTCATGGGACCCGCGAGCTTGTTGTTCACCACCGCCTCCAGCATTTCGAAGCCGTACATGGCCATGAGCACGCCCGTATCGGCAGCATAGAGGCGAAACTTCGTCCCGTCTTCATAGGCGGCAAGAGGGAATTGGGCGGCGCTCACCGACTGGCACCGTCGCACCATACCTGCTCCCACGAGCCAATCCACGGACGAGCCATATTTGCGCGCCGTTCCCCTGTTCTCGACCACGGAATACTGGAACTTCGTATTCTCCTTTGCGAGCTGGCGCGGCAACGATTCAAAGCACGCCCGCGCACGCACGCGCTCGGGGGCTTGCGCGTATCGAGCCACGTCGTCGAGATACGAGGCGAGCAGCCTGCTTTGCTCGTCGAAAGCAACGGCGAAGTTGCCCGTCCGCGCAAAGGCGTCCACCACCGCAGGCATACCGCCGACCGCGAGGTACTCGCGCAGCATCTGCATCATCTTCTGATTCACCGCAACGGGCACGGGCATCAACGACTCATAGTATTCCCGCAAATTGGCGATATCGTCCTCCCCATACCCGCGCGCCCAAAGGTACTCCTCGAAATCGAGGGGGCCCATTTCGACCTCTCGCTCGTACCCAACGGGAATGGAGGCGAGCGCAGCCTCCTCCTTGAACCGAATGCCCAGAAGCGAGCCCGACGCAACGACATCGCACCTGCCGTCGAGAGCGAGATACTTAAGCGCAGCGCGAGCACGCGGGCACTCCTGAATCTCGTCGAGGAAAAGAAGCGTTCGTCCTGGAACAAAGCGCACGCCGGGCACGACGAGCGATATCTGCCGGTAGATCGAGTCGGCATCGATTGGGCCATCGAACACCCGCTTAAGGTCCGGGGACCCAATGAAGTCTATGGAGATGAAGCTTTCGTAGTCCTGCCGCCCGAACTCGGCGACTATGTACGACTTGCCAACCTGTCGCGCGCCCTTGATGAGAAGGCATTCGGCGCCCTTTTCCGCCCGCCACGAACGGAGGGTGTCGAGCATCTTTCGCTTCAGCACACTACGCACCATCCTTCACCTGCTGTTTGCAGCTTTTCAGGATGGATTTTACCAACTTTTGCAGCTTTTCCGGGTGTATTTGGCCTAGATTTGCAGCTTTTCCGGGTCAAGATAGCCGCTTCGTGCAGCTTTTCCGGACTTCTAGAGGGCGCGGCGCGCTTAGGAGCTGCAGAATCATAATCGCGTGCAAACGGCGGGCTAACATAGCCTTTCACCGAAAAGGGCGGGCGGCCGCGCCCTGCGACCACCCGCCCTCAATCAAAGCCCTTCTCGGCCGCCGCAGCTACCGGTTCCGGCGCCGCAGGATCACACCTGTGGCGATCAGCACCACTGCGCCGCCCGCGATGCCACCCAGGGCCATCGGCGACAAGCTGGTATCGCCCATGTTCGGCAGACCCGGCTTCTCCTCCTTCGACACCGGTGGGTTGGTGGGCGGCTCCGTCGGCGGGTTGACCGGCGGGGTGGTCGGCGGCGTGTACGTGTTCTTGAACACCGGCGCCACGTCACCGTCATAGGTTACCGTCGCCACCAGATGGCCCGCGCCGTCGTCCGTCACCATCACCGTTACCTGGTGCTCGGCCGCGTCGTACGTCACGTTCTTCTGACCGTCGTCCACCTCGGAGATGCTGTAGGTGTATGTCCCGGGCTTGTCGTACGAGATCGCCTCGAAGCCCACCGTGCCGCCTGCCGCGTTCTTGGCGGTCTGCAGCACTTTGCCATCGGCATCCTTCAGCTGGAAGGAGAACTGCCCTTCCTTTAGGTCCTTGCCGCTCAGCACCTTGGAGGCCCCCAGCTTCACCTCAGTCGCGGCCGGCGCGTAGCTGTTGCTGAATGCCACCGCATCCGCAGCCTTGCCGCCCTTGCTGTAGGCAACCTGCGCCTCCAGCGCGTGCGTCTCCGCATTCTCCGTCACCGTCACCGTCGCGGTAAAGACCGTCGTGTCGTAGGTGACGCCGTTCGCCGTCGCGCCGACCTGCTCGGAGACGGTATAGACATACGTCCCCGCCTTGTCCAGCTGCAGCGGCGCAAAGTTGAACGTGCCGTCGGCGCCGTTCTGCACCGTCTGCACCACGTTACCGTCGGCGTCCTTCAGGTCGAAGGAGAACTCACCCTCGGCCAAGTCGCGGCCGGTCAGAGCCTTCGTTCCGGTAATCGTCGCCGTCGTTGCCGTCGGCGTGTAGATGTTGGTGAAGGTCAGATCCGCAGCCGTCTTGTTCGCCGTCGCGGTCAGCTGGCCGCTGCCGTCGTCGGTCACGCTCACCGTCACATCCAACACCGCATCGCTGTAAGTGATGGTGCCATCTTGGCCCGCAACCTCCTTCACCTGGTACGCATGCGAACCAGTCGCAGTGTACGAGATGGCCTTGAAGGTAAACGCGTTACCCACGTTCGTGGTCCGGTCGATCTCCTGCCCGGTGGCCACGTCAATCAGCGCGAACGTGAACTCGCCATCGGCGGGCGTCCGCATGGTGGCCGAATCGGTATTCTCAAGCACCTTGGTGCCGGAGATCTGGTAGGAGGTCGCGCCCGGCTGGTAGCTGTTCGCAAACGTCATGGTTTTGGGGGTGACGCCGTTCTCGGTGCCCTCGCTCGGCTTCACCGTGGAGTTCTCTACCACCAGCTTGCCGTCGTTGTTGTCCTTCACCACGTAGGTCAGGGTGTACGTCTTGCCGGTGTAGGTCACGCCCGGCACGCCCGGCGCGTCCCCCGTCGGCTGCACCTCGCGGACCGTGTAGGTAAAGGTGCCCGCATGGTCGAAGGTCAGCTTGTCGAAGGCAACCTTGCCGTGCGCATCGTTCTTCTGGGTCTGGATCACCGAGCCGTCAGACCCCACCAGCTCGAAGGCGAAGTCTCCCGCCTTTAGCTGATAGCTGCCGTCGTGCACGTCAACGCTCTTGGTGAGGGCGATCGCGCCGGAGTCCGTCGCCTGTGCCTCATAGGTGTTGGTGAAGCTGGGCTTCGTGACATTCGTGCCGTCGTAGGCGACGCTCGCCTGCAGCGTGCCGGCATTGTCCGCAACCGTCACCACGGCATGGTGCACCGCGGCGTCGTAGGTCACGTAGGCCAGATCACCCTTCCGCTCCACGATGGTGTACTCGTGCGTGCCCGGCTTCGCGTAGGAGAAGGCGTCGAAGTTAACACTTCCGTCCGCGCCGTTGGTCGCGGTCCGGACGGGCTTGGCCCCGGCAAGCTGCTCAGCCGTCAGGTTGCCCTCGTACACATCGAAGGTGAACTCGCCGCACTTGGGGACGATCGGCGTGTTGTCGTCCTTCTTCACATAGCTCTTCTGCGCACCGAGGGCCAGGCCGGTCGCGGCCGGCTGGTAGGTGTTGGTGAAGGTATCCGAGCCGGATGCGCTCGTCACGATCGCCTTCGCATTCAGTGCTCCGTTCCCGCCGTCCGTGACCGTCACCGTATAGGTGAGGGGATGGCTGTCATAGACCATGCCCGGCTCCGCGCCCGGCTGCTCCACGATGGTGTAGGTGAAGTCCTTGCTCGCGGCGCCGTCCAAGTCGGAGAGCTGGAACTCGCGCGTGAAGCTGACCTTGCCGTTTGCATCGTTCTTCGCGGTGTCGAGCACGTTGCCGGCAGCGTCCTTCAGGTCGAAGGTGAACTCGCCGTCCGCGGGCTTCGTCGTGTGGTCGAAGCCGTCCGCAACCTTGATGGTCTTGGTCGCCGTCAGGGTTACGGAACCCTTTGCGTCGTAGGTGTTGTTGAAGATGGGAGCCGTAGCGGCACCGTCATAGGTGACGGTCACCTTCGTCTTGTTGTTGTCGCCCTGGTTCTGCTCTACCTTGACGTGGACCTTGACTTCCTTGGCGTCGTAGGCCACGCCGTCGACGGTCTGGCCGGCTTTCTCCTCCTTGAGCGTGTAGTCGTACTCGCCCAGGTTCAGGTTCTTGACGGCCAGCTCGACCTTGCCGCCCCGGTCGTTGGTGCCCTTGGCGACCTCGTTGCCGGCCTGGTCGTACAGGCCGAAGGTAAACGCGTCGGCCGTCAGGTCCTTGCCCGTGAGGATCTTCGTCGCCTCGACGGTAACGTCCGTCGTCGGCTTCGAGTTGGTGAAGGTCGGAACGTCGGCCTCGCCGTCGTAGGTGGCGGTCGCCTTTAGCTCGCCCTTCTCATCGGAGACCTTGATGTGGACCTTCACGTCCTTCGTGTCGTACACGACGGTCGGGTCGTTGCCGGCAACCTCCTTGATGGTGTAGTCGTGATCGCCCGGCGTGTCGTAGCTGATTGCCTGGAAGGCGACCTTGCCGTCCTTGTCATTCTGGACGGTCTGGATCACGTTGCCATCCTTGTCGAGCAACTGGAACGTGAAGTCGCTCCCTGCGAGCTCACCACCTGTGAAGCGCTTCGTCGCCTTGAGCGTTACCGAGGTCTCCTTCGGGTGGTACGTGTTCGTGAAGGTCTGCGAGTTGTCTCCACTCGAGACCTGCGGTGTGGCCGTCAGCGCGCCGGCGCCATCGTCCGCGACCGTCACCTTGTAGATGAGCGCATGGGTGTCGTAGACCATGCCCGGCTCCGCGCCCCGCTGCTCCACGATGGTGTAGGTGAAGTCCTTGCTCGCGGCGCCGCCCAGGTCGGAGAGCTTGAAGTCGCGCGTGAACTTCACCGTGCCATCGGCCTTGTTCTTCATGGTATCGAGCACTTTGCCGTCGGCGTCCTTCAGCTCGAACGTGTACTCGCCGCCCCTCAGCGTGGTGTCGTGCGTGAAGCCCGGCGCGACCGCGACGACCTTGGTCGCCGTCAGCTCCGCGGATCCCTTTGCGGTATAGGTGTTCTTGAAGGTGGGGGCATCCGTCTTGCCGTCGTCGTAGGTGACGCTCGCTTCCAGCTGCCCGGCGTTGTCCACGACCTTCACCACAGCGTGGTGCACCGTATCGTCGTAGGTCACGTGGGACAGGTCGCCCTTCTGCTCCGCGATAGTGTATTTGTACTCGCCGGCCTTGGTGTAGTTGATGACCCGGAAGGTGACGGTGCCGCCCTCGCCGTTCTCAGCGGCCCGGATGGGCTGCTTGCCCTTCAGCTGCTCAGCCGTCAGGTTGCCCTCGTACACATCGAAGGTGAACTCGCCGCCCTTGAGTACGATCGGCGTGTTGTCGGACTTCACGTACGATTTCTTCGCCGTGAGTGTAGCCGAGGTCTCGGCAGGCTGGTACTTGTTGGTGAAGGTCGGGGCGGCATTCTTGTCGTCATAGGTGACAGTCGCCTTTGCCTTGTCACCGTCCGCCTTCACCGAGACGTGGACCTTCACCGCCGCGGAATCGTAGGTGATGGTCGAATCGCCGCCAGCGACCTCCTTGAGCGTGTAGTCGTACTCGCCTATGGTCAGACCGGTGAGGATGAGCTTAATCTTGCCGTCCTTGTCGTTCTGGACAGTCTGGATGGGATCAACCGTAGTCGTGTCGCCTTGATATAGGCCGAAAGTGAACGCACCAGCCGTCAGGTCCTTGCCCTTGAGGGTCTTCGTCGCCTCGATAGTGGCGTCGGCCGTCGGCTTCGAGTTGGTGAAGGTCGGAGCGTCGGCCTTGCCGTCGTAGGTGGCGGTCGCGCTCAGCGTGCCGTTCTTGTTATCGGTGACGCTAACGCGCACTTTCACCGTCTTGCCGTCGTAAACGATAGTCGGGTCGGTGCCTTCGACCTCCTTGATGGCGTAGTCGTGCTCACCAGCCTCGGTGTAATCAATGGCCGGGAAGGTGATGTCGCCATTGGCATCGTTCTTTTCTTCGGCGACAACCTTATCGCCCTCCTTCACCTGGAATGAGAACTGCTGGTTCTCAAGGGTGCCGCCCGTAAATTGCTTCTTCGCCGCCAGGGTCACGGAACCCTTCGCAGCATAGCTGTTGTTGAAGGTGGCGAGGTTCACCTTGCCGTTCTTGACCTCAAGCGTCTCGCGCTTGTCATCGCCGCTCTTCTCCACCGTCACGCCTGTGACAGTCAGCTTGGCGTTCTTATCCTCGACCCTCACCGTGACGGTATAGGTCGAGGCGTCCATCGTCCAGCCGGAGTTCTGCACGCCGTCCACCGCCGCGTCGTCGTCGGCGTCGTGCGCCTCGGTGAGCGTGAACGTGTACGTACCGGCCTTGTTGAACTTCATGCCGGAGAAGTCGACCGTCTGGCCCTTGTCCTTGATGATCTTGCCACTCGTGGCCTTGGACTCGGCATGCTCATTGCCCGCCAGAGCATCCGAGACTTTGAGGTCATCATCATCGATCTGCTTCTGCGTCTCTTCCGTGGCGGTCAGCGTGAACGAGAACGCCTTCTCCGTGCTCTCAACACCGGAGACCTTCTTCGTTACCTGCGGGGTCAGTTCGTCGCTAGCTTCCGCCTTGTAGGTGTTTGTGAACACCAGCTTGTTGGCTTCGGCCAACGTGCCGTCGGGTTTTTGCTTCTCGATCTCACCGGTGATACTATCGCCTGCGCCGGTCAGATTCGTGGTACCCTGCTTGCGGCCGGTCAGCTTATAGCCCGCGGGCATCTTGCCTGCGCCGGTCAGCTCCTGCACCGCGTACTCGTCGCCCTCGCCAAGACCGTACACGCGAATCGTCTCGTCGGCCTTGATAGCATGGGTGTCGCCGTTCTTCAAATCGAACACGTCGCCGGCTTGCTTTCCGGCCCCAGCGTTCTTGAACACTGCAGCCTTGTAGGTCTTCCCCTCGGGCACGGTGAACTTGAAGGTGAACTCCGCGTCCTTATTGCCCGTCAGGCCATCGGGCAGGGCAACCTTCTTCGTCACCTCGAGGCTCGCCTCGCGTTCGTTCGCCACGCGCACGCAGGTGGCACCTGTGAACAGGGCGTTCAAATTCATGTCGCCCAGATTGGCACGGGCGCCCTTCGCATTAGTGTCACCAGGCACGTCCTGCGTGATGCCCATACGTATCCAGCCCGTCTCGGTCTCCAAGCGATAAGGTTTGCCTTCCTCTGTGGGCCCATACTGGTAGACACGTCCGTTGGCGCCGTACTTGAGGTGCACCTCATCCTCGCCGCCCTTGGCGTCATTGTTCCAGGAAAGGTTGTCGTTGCCGTCGAGCGTCCCGTCGGACGTCTGGCGCTGGCCCTTGATCCACGTGAGCGTGTTGTCGATGTCGCCCTCTGCGCCAAACTGGCCCAGGCTCTTCATGAGCGCGCCCGGGCCCACGAACGTCGAAACACCGTCATCGGCCGTACCAGCATCGGCATGGACGCCGTAATCGTCCACAATCACCTTGGTGAGCGTGTCGTTAAGCAGGAAGCCCTTGGGCGCCGAGACCTCCTTTAGGAAGTAGGTCCCCTTCACGAGCGGCCTGTTACCGTCGCTCGTATTCGGGAATATGCCCGCACCTTCGAGCGGAACCGGGTTGCCGACCAACCCCGTCGTCAGGGTGTCAAAGGGGGTCTGCTCGCCATTGAGCATGACCTTGCCGTTCGCGTCCATTTTCACCTGATCGGCCTTGTACAGGGCGAACTTCGCCCCGTCAACGGGCTTACCCTCGGTATCGGTCTTCTGCACGAACAGGCGGTTCTGGATGTTCGTGACGAGCAGGCGCGTGGCGAACTGTCGCTGGAAATTCTTCTCGCCGCTGGGGAGGTCATCGCTGAACACGTGGACCGTGTTGTCCGTATTCGCGTTGGCGATGGAACTCGCCGTTGTGTGGTAGATGGCCACCGTGTACTCGGCATCCTTGCGGGCATCACCGCTCAGCAGGTAGTAGTACTTGGAGATGTCACCGGGCAGATTTTGAATCTCTACCTGGTACTGGCCGCTCGTGTTGAGCGTGAAGGCGTGCAGGTCCTTCTTCGCCGCCTCGATAGCGCCGGCCTTGCTCGGCTTCTCGGCGAGGGTGTACCCCATTCCCGTCGATGGGTCGCCCGACACGGCGTACCAATTGTTCTGATTTTTGATATCTGCGTTTGCGCTTTTATCGCGCTTGAGCACCACAGCGAACAGTATGCCAGACTTCAGGTTGACGGTCTCGTCCGACTTCATCAGGTCATCATTCGCCTTGTACACGTTCACCGGTGCGGTGATGGTCTCCTTCGCGCCGGCAAACGCACCAGTCTTCCACACGACGCTGTCCGCATCCATACCGCCGCGGTTGATGATGACGCCGCCCGCGCCGTTCTCAGCGCTCGCGGGCACGTACTCGAGCTGCATGCTGCCACCTGTCGCCGTGAGACTCGAGCGGTATCCCTCCAGCACGCGCGTCTCCTTCAGGAGGTAGTACTTGTTACCGTGATTCTTGTTGTAGAGATCGTCGAAGTTGATGACGCCGTTGTCATCGTCGTTCGTGAGCGTTAGGTGGCCGGCCTCGTCCGTGGTGCCGGAGCCGAGGAGCGCGTTCTTGTCATTGGTCGTATCTGTAAAGTTCTCGTCTGTTTTGTACAGCGCGAACTCGGCGCCCTGTACGAACTTGCCGTCCTGGTCGAACTTGATGATGTCGGACTCGGGCACCGTCACGAGGTTGAACTTGAGCTTCATGTTGGAGTAGAGGGCGCCGCGCTCCAGGTAGAAGAACTTGAGGGTGTGGTTGGTGCTGTCTTTGAAGGTGTTGCCGGCAAAGCCCGAAGTAGTGTCCTTATTTGCCGCCCGGTACTTGCTCAGCAGCGTGCCGTCGTTATTGCCGTTCACCTTAATGTCGCCCGTTTGAAAGTCGATGCTCAGACTCGCCCGGTCGTGAATACCGCCGATATCACCCACGAGGACATCGTCGATGAACACCCAGACGTCATCATCGCCGGCGAACTCGAAGGTCATGGGCTTGTCATCGTTCGTCAGGCCGCCGTTGGGCTGCACGAATCGCGTGGACATTGAGAGGCCGAAGTGGTGGTTGACGGGCTTGCCGCCGTTGTAGCTCGAATTACCGGTGTTGTCTGCCGTGATGCCGTTTTGGACGAGCCGGCCGTTTTCCTCTTTGAACACCTTGTCTGCCGCGTCGAACGGGAAGAACTGACCCTGGTGGGACGAATTGCCAATGCCCCAGGTGTCATAGATGTCGAAGGCATTCTTGTCAGCGTTGTAGGCTGCGTAGTTTTCGGAGCTGTCATAGACGTAGTAGCCGCCCTGAACCTTGAGGAGGCCCGTCACGCCAAAATGGGACGTCTTGCCGGTCTGGGCAGAGGAATCGAACAGGTAGTGGAGGGACTCGTCGCCCAAGGCTTCGGAAAGCTTCGGGTAGCCGTCTGAAAGCGTGTTGTTGACGATGCCGGGCCGCGGGCTCGTGCCGCCCGTCCATTGGTTGAGCGGCCCATCACCCTTGCCGTCGTTAAACTGGAACTTGTAGCCTGCGTTGACGCCGCCGCTGCCGGAAACCGACAGATGGTCATCGGGATTCACCCAGTAATCAAACAGGTTGATTGTTGTCCCCGAAGGCGAAATCGTCGGAACCGTGTGGTCCGAAATTGCCGCCTCGGCACGAAGCGGCAGGAAGAAACTCGCCGTCAGCGCGATGGCGAGGGCCAGAACAATCGCATATGGCGAGACCGGACGCAGCCCACGACGACGGCCATAAGACACGACGGACCACCGCTCGCGCGGCCGGTGTTCACCAGGAAGTTCCCTGCTTAGACACCCCCCCGGTAGCAATATTCACGAGTCGAGACGTCGTCTCTCTGAGCTCCTGCATAATTTCCTCCCCAGTCACACGGCGACCCGCCCGGGCGCTCCCCGGGGGCCGAGGCAGTCTGGCACATGCCCGCAGTCGTTCAAGGAATACCAACCCCAGCATATGTCTCTCAAGATATTTTAGCCTTTTTATATAACAGTTTTCGTCTCATTACCGATGAAATCGGCTCAGTCCCTTTGTCACATTCTAGAGCGTGTGAAGCAGGGCGATGAGGAAGCGGATGCCTTGGAGGTAGGCGCGACGGGTGATGCGCTCGTTGGTGCCGTGGACACCGCGGTCACATTCGTCATCGTCGACCACAAAGGCGGAGAAGCGGATGCACTCGCGGCAAATGCGCTGGTAGTTGGCGGCATCGGTTGCGCCAATCACGGTCGAGGGCACGATGCTTATCGGCTCTTGGCCCACCGCAGGCGATCCGTTTTCCTCCGTCCCCCTGGGATCACGGAAATAGCGGGCGGCGATGGCGCGGACGGCCTCGAGCCCCGGACCGCCCACGCGCGGGGACGGCGAGGGCTCGGAGCTGCCGGGGCCCAGCTCGACCTCGACTCGGCCAGCGAGCCCAGCGGCGGCAACGGCCTCGCGGCAGCAGGCCACGACATCGGCCACGCTCGTACCCTCGAGCATGCGGAAGTTGATATTTGCCCACATATCCTGCGGCATTACGTTGGCACCGGTACTGCCGCCTTCGATTTGCGTGGGCGCGCAGGTGGTGGTCACAAGCGGGTACAGCTTTTTGCTGGCGAGGCAGTCGCGCACGATGGCATCCTTGCTGGCAGCAATCTCGTCTGCGGCATAAAGCCCCAGCTCGATGAGCTGCGCGGCAAGCAGATCGGTCACACGCGCCGGCCACTCGATATCGCAAATCGCGGCAATAGCGCGGCTGAGCACTTCGAGCGACGTCCCACCGTAAGGGTTGGAAGAGTGCCCGCCTTCGCTCTTCGCCTTGAGCACGATATCGGCATAGCCCTTCTCGGCAAGATCGGCATGCATAAGCCAACCCGCACCTGCGCTGTACTCGGCAGCCGCAACGATACGATAGTCGCCCTCGTCAATCAGGTACTCAAGCTCAACGCCGCGCTCTTCGAGCGCACGACCGATGGCACCCGCGCCGTACTGCGTGGTCTCCTCGTCCTGGCCAAAGGCGAGCAGCAGCGTGCGCTCGTGCTGCCAACCATGCGCCAGCGCATACTCAACCGCCTCGAGAATGCCCGCGACCTGGTCTTTCATGTCAATGGCGCCGCGACCCCAAATGTAGGTGTCGTCCACGTGACCGCTAAAGGGAGCGTGCGTCCAGTCGGCCTCAGTGCCCGGCACCACGGGGACCACGTCCATGTGGCCCATGAGCATGACAGGCTTGAGGGCGGGGTCGGTGCCGGCAAGCGTCACGAGCAGCGAATGGTCGATGAGCTCGACCTCGCCCGTCGCAAACACGCGCGGCCAGGCCTGCTGCATATAGGCGCGCAGATCGACAAACGGCTGCCAGTCCACCGCCTCGGCATCCATGCTCGAAATCGTCGGAAACGACAGGACGCGGCCCAAGCGCTCGCACGCGCCAGCCTCATCCAAATCGGCAAAATCGTCCTCATGCGCAAAAAAGCGCCAAACCTCGGCCATGACATCCTTTCAATTGTGACGACGAGGGCCGCCCCACCGGAGCGGCCCTGCCACATAAGCGTTTGCGGTCGGTTATTTGTCCTCGAGATAGCGCGAGAGGAACTCGCGGGTGCGCTGGTGTTTGGGGTTGCCGAAGAGCTCGGCCGGCGCGGCGTCCTCGAGCACCACGCCCTTGTCCATAAAGACCACGCGGTCGGACACCGTGCGGGCAAAAGCCATCTCGTGCGTGACGACGACCATGGTCATGCCGTCGGCCGCGAGCTTGCGCATGACTTCGAGCACCTCGCCCACGATCTCGGGGTCGAGCGCGGAGGTCGGCTCATCGAACAGCATAATCTGCGGATTCATGCACAGGGCGCGGGCGATGGCCACGCGCTGCTTTTGACCGCCGGACAGGCGACCCACAGCGGCATGCGCGAACTTCTCGAGCCCCACGCTCGTCAGGTGCTCCAACGCGACCTTTTCGGCCTCGGCCTTGCTCATCTTTTTGAGCGTGACGGGCGCGAGCGTGCAGTTGTCGAGCACGTCCATGTTGTTGAACAGGTTAAAACCCTGGAACACCATGCCGATGTCCTCGCGGAGTTTATTGATGTTGCAGCGCTCGGCCGTGAGGTCCTGGCCGTGGAACCAGATGTGGCCCGCGTCCGGAGTCTCGAGCAGGTTGAGGCAACGCAGGAAGGTCGACTTGCCCGAGCCCGAAGCACCGATGATGGTGACAACCTCGCCGGGATTGACGGCAAGGTCGATGCCCTTGAGCACCTCGAGCGAGCCGAAGCTCTTGCGCAGACCCTCGACGCGGATGAGCGGCTCTTGATTTTGTGCGGCGGCCGCGGCGCCGGTAGTGGCGGTATCTGCCATGATGATTCTCCTCGTCTTGAGCCTAGTTGGAGCTGGGCAGCGTGGCCGGGGCCGCGGCGCCGAGCTTTTTGCCAAAGGCCTCGAGCAGGCGGCTCGCCACGAGCGTCAGGATCAGATAGACCACGAGCGCCACGCAGTAGACCTCCATCTGGCGGTAGTACACGCCGGCGACGGTGGTGGTGGCGTACATGAGGTCGAACACGCCGATGACCGAAAGCACCGACGAATCCTTGATGTTGATGATCAGCTCGTTGGTGAGTGCGGGGATCGCGTTTTTAATGCCCTGGGGGAACACGACCTTGCGCATGGCCTGCCACTGCGACAGACCCAGCGAGCGCGCCGCCTCGGCCTGGCCGGCGTCGATGGACTCGATGCCGCCGCGCAGGACTTCCATCATGTATGCGGTGGAGTTGAGCGAAATGGTGACGAGGCCGGCAGTGAAGGTGCTCCAGATCTGGTTGGCCTGGGCGGTCTCGAAGCCCATGCTGCGCAGGACGGTAAAGCCCGCGTAATAGATGAGCAGACCCTGGACCATCATGGGCGTGCCGCGCACGATGGTGGAGTAAACGGTCGCAAAGCCGCGGCCGATGCTCTTAAAGAAACGCGTGAGATCGTTGTCCACACGGTCGAACGTCTGGATGCGCAGGAACACCAGCAACAGCGCCAGGAAGAAGGCGATGATGGTGCCAAAGAACGCGAGCGCGATGGTGATCTGGATGCCGCGGATAAAGAAGTCCCCGCTCTTGTAGGTCATGTAGACCAGGCTCGACAAAAAGTCGCTGGGGTTGGAATCCGAGACAATGCTCACCTGCACCAGGTCGATAAATGACATGACGCAGCGGTCCACGAAAAAGATCGCCGCGATGGCGACCACGACGTAGCTGCCTAGGCGTGCGCCACGACGGAAACGCTCGGATGCGAACGGCGACGTTTCGCGATAGTCGTTCCAATGCATGAGCTTGGTGACGAGCGCCGCCGCCGACACGATAATCCAGGCCCAAAGAATTGCCCAGAGGCAGTCCTGGAAGATACCGGTGGGGGCCAAGAAGCTCAGCGGCGTGGGGTTGCGCTGGCTAAACGCCAGGCCGAGCGCCGCGATAACGCTCGTGCCCAGGTATACATAACGGTGGTCTGCCTTGATAAAGGAGGCCAGGCGATTGATGGTTTTCATGCTGCCTCCCTATGCCGGCTGACGATCGAGGCACGCGTCCCACATTTGGTCGCGCTCCTCTTGGCTAATGCCCTTGAGCGTCTTGTCGATGAGCTTAAGCAGCTTGTCCGAGCCCTTGCGGCAGCCGACATTTGCCGTGACCTCCTGCTTAAAGCCCTCGCCCTCGGCAAATTGAATCGGCACGATACCCGGGTTTTGGGCCATATAGCCCTTCTCGTTCTCAGTGTTGTAGGTCACGGCGTCGCACGTGCCCTGCAGCAGATTCGAAAACACCGTGGGGACCGAATCGACCGGGTTTTTGTGCACAACGCCCGGGATCTCGTCAATGACAGTGTCGAGCATGGTGTCCTTTTGGCCGAGCACCGTGGCACCGCTGAAGTCGCTGAGCTTGGTGGCGTTCTGGTAGGGCGAGCCCTCTTTTACGAACAGGCCAAAGTAGCCAATGAAGTACGGGTCGGAAAAGCCGACGGACTCCTCGCGTTCGGGCGTGGCGCTCATGCCGGCAATGATGAGGTCGATCTGACCGTTGTTGAGCGAATCGATAAGGCCCGAGAAGCTCTGCTTGACGGCGACGGGCTCGCCGCCGAGAGCCTTGCAGACGATCTTGGCGATCTGCACGTCGTAGCCATCGGCATAGGCGCCCTGCACGTTGTCGATGGGGATCGTGAACTCGCTGGCCTCGGAAACCTGCCAGTTGTACGGGGCGTAGGCCGCCTCCATGCCGATGCGGATCTTGTCCTTGCCGATCACGGAATCGGACAGGTCGTCGCGACCGCCGCCCGTCGTGGGCTGAACTACTTCCAGCGTGGAGGGGCGCTGGCAACCGGAAAGTGCGCCGGCGACAACGGTAGCGCTCGCAGCGAGAGCGCTACCCAAGAAGATGCGACGGCTGCACACCAGCTGTGGATGCGCGTCGCGTTGATGGGGAGAATGCATAATCTGCCTTCCCTGTTGAATTGTATGCTGACGACTTAACAGGATACCGCACGCCGCCATCCACTTGTATGCATACATACAAGTTTACGAACTGGAAAATGACAGATTGATGCAGGGGTAGCTAATTTGGGACGGGGCTATTTTGACTACTTTCACATGCAAAGTAGTCAAAATAGCCCCGTCCCAAATTAGCTACCCTAACCCATGCATCGAAATGAGGGTGGAAAATCTCCCACTTTTGGCTCGCACATGAGCTCAAAACGGGAGATTATCCACGCTCAAGTTATGACCGCCCAGAACGGCGGAACCCCTAGAGCAGCGTAACGCTAAAGCTGCGCTCGTCCGTCTCGCCCGGCGCCAAGGTGATGGTGTTGACCTTGTGCTCGAAGACGTCGTCCTCGGTGTCCATGGTGGTGTGGCCGGTCCAGGGCTCGAGCGCCACAAACGGCGCGTCGTTGGCGGCAGACCACACGCCGATGTACTTAAAGCCCTCAAAGTCGATCTTGACGCCATGGCCCGACTTGCGACCGCGCAGCGTGAGCGTAGAGCCGGGAACGTCGGTGAACATAATGGCGTCGTTATCGAAGCTGCGATGCGTGATGGGCAGCACGTCCGAATTATCGGGCGCCTTATAGCTGCCCTCGAACGTCATGAGGCCATCGGGCGTAATGATGGGAGCCTCGTTGGTCCACGCCTCGGTAAATGCCAGCTCGTAATCCTCGAACGCCTCGCCATCGGCACCGGGGGCAGGCACGTTAAACGCGGGGTGGCCACCCACCGAGAACGGCAGGTCCACGTCTCCGGTGTTGGCGACGGCAAAGGTCTGCGTGAGCGTAGCGTCGCCGGTGAGCGCATAGGTCATATTGAGCTTAAAGTGGAAGGGGAAGGCCTTGAGCGACTCGGGCGTGTCGGTGATCTCGTAGGTTACCGAGGAGCCATCCTCGGAGACCTCGACCAGCTTGTGCTCGACAATGCGCGCGATGCCGTGGCGTGCCATCTCGCAGGTGCCGGCCGCAGACGTTGCCGTGTTGTTGCGCAGCGAGCCCACGATGGGGAACAGAATGGGCGCATGCTTGCCCCAAAAGGCGGAGTCGCCCTGCCACAGATACTCGTTGCCGTTGAGGGCAAGGCTCGTGAGCTGGGCACCCATGGAATCGATGGCCGCGGTGAGGCCGCCGCGCTTGATGGTGGTGACGGTGGACATGCTACTTCCTCCAAAAGTAAACAACAGTGTCGAGGGCTATTGTCCCACTCTTGGCAGCGAGACGGGGCGGCAGGCGATTATTGGGTGGCCACGTAGAGGTCAAACCCGCCCTGCGGCGTGCTGTCGACCGTATCGGGCGCCTGCGAGTTAAAGCTCACGGGAACCATGCGTTTTGAGGCGCGGAAGCACGTGCCGTCGGTGGCAACGGGCGCCTCATCGACCGTGAGCTCGTAGTCACCGGGCTTGAGTTCGATGCCGTCGCCAGCGGAGTTGACGTATTGGTACTCGTCGATTGTCTGGCCCTTGAGCGTGCGGCCCACGATGTGGATGAGCATCTGGCTGTCGCCGCGGGCGGTATCCCATGTCGCACCGTCCTTAACCTCGACCGACACATGCACCGAGCGCGTGCGGCTGAGCGATTGCTCGACAGACATCTCGACCTTGGCGGCATCTTCTCGCTGTTGTTCCACATGGCTCCAGACGCTGCCGATTGCCGAGCAGGCGATGACACCGGCCATAAAGGCGATGAGGATGGGGCCGAGTGGCGAGCGGCGGCCCGCGTCTTCCTCGCGAGACAGATTGGGGCGATGCGTGGGGGCGGGCGCCTGGGCACCCTGCGCGGGCACGTCGAGAATACTGAAAGACGCCGTGCTGTCGGGATCGATGGTGTGGCGCGGCTGCGGCGTCTTTGCCGGCGAGATCGACATGTCGGCCGGCTCGCCGAGCGTTGCCGTGGCGTCGGCCTTCGCCTCGTCGGCCTCGGCCTGGGCCCAAGCCTGCTCAAAGGTCAAAGGCTCGGCAGGGTCGGAGTCCGAATCGGAGACGGCGTCGGTATCGTCGCCCGACACGTCGCTCGGCAACGGCTCGTCCCACTCCTCGTCCGGAGCCTCACCCTCGCTATACCACCATTCAAAGTTATCGATATCCATACGGGGCGCCCCTTAAGCCTCGCAAATAAACACTTGCTTGCCTTATACCCCCAGATGGCACGGGGGGCCGCCGACGCAGACAGGAAAACCGTCCCAACATTCGGCGTTTTTTCTCATTTTTGAGATTTTCATCGAATGTTGGGACGGTTTGGGCAGCGATTACATGGCGAGGGCCGTGCGGATAGACGGGTCGCTGAGGGCCTCGCGGAGCCAGGGGGCTAGCTGCTCGGGATGACCTTGCAGGTAGCCATCGAGCTCGGAGAGGGCCACGCGGCGTACTTCCGATATTTCCTCTTGGTTGATGTGCAGCTCGCCCGGCTTAACACGGGCCAGGTAGACCTCGCACCATTCGCACTCACAGCGGCCGTCGCCGTGATCCTCGCGGTACACCACGTGCCCCAGATGCTTGAGCTCGTCCGGCTCGCGCATGATGCCGAGCTCTTCGTTGATGCGACGCGCCGTCGCGGCGGCGACGCCCTCCCCCGGGAGCGGATGGCCGGCGCAGCTATCGGCCAGCACCCCGCCCCACAGGCGCTTGAGCGGGCTGCGGCGACAGAGCAGCAGGCGCATGTTTTCGCCCTGGCCCTCGACCAGAAGCGTCAGGAATGCTTGGTGCAGGATACCCTCGCCGGTATGAGCTTTGATGCGATCGACGGGAGCGAGCGCTTTGCCCGTCGCGGCATCGACCGCCACGACCTCGGCACCCGCACCGCCCTCATCCCAGCCGGCGCGCAAGATGCGGGCCGCGGTTTCTTCGAGCGCGACGATGAGCTCCTTCGTGGTATTGAGCACGCGCTGCAAGTCGTCCTTGCTCGCCTGTTCAACATGAAAACCCATGCTTGCGGTTACCGGCACACCAAAGCGCGTAGCGAGCGCCGCCGCAATGTCGTGCGCCGGGATCTCGTCGCGATGGCACGGAACGGCAAGGATGCTCACAGTCGCCGTGCGTCCGGGCTCGGGACGCGGAATGGCCTGCGCCGTGGCGCCCAGGTGTGCGAACTCCGGCGAGCAGGCGTACACCGCCATGCCTCGCGGCGTCACCGTCAGCTGGGCCTCGAGCGTAAACTTGCCCTCGCCCACTGCAACCTTTGTCGTGTGCATACCCATGGGATCTCCTGTCGCCCGCGATGTACCTGAGACCATCTTCGCCTGTATTGCGACTATACAGGCAAGCGCAGACCGTGACAAAGGCGCTGCTTCTTGTCGTATTCTGCTAGAGTTGCAGAGACTGAATCTAGCTCATATAACGCAACATGGGAGCAACCGCCTTGACCACCGCAACCTCGTCCACAACAGCATCAACCGCTGCCGCGCTTTCCCCCGCGCGCACCAACCTCTGCCTAGCGCTGCTCGTGTTGTTAGGCTTTTCGCTCGGCTGCTCGGAGTTCGTGGTCATCGGCATCGAGAGCGACCTGGCGACGGAGCTCGGCATCTCACTTGCCACCGCAGGCCAACTCATCAGCGTGTTCGCGCTCGTCTACGCCATCGCAACGCCGGCGCTTGCGCTCAGCACGGGACGCTTCCGCCGTTACCAGTTACTCGTGTGCTACAGCATTGTCTTTGTACTCGGTAATCTTGTCATGGCGTTGGCGCCCAACTTCCAAGTGCTGTTTGCCTCGCGCATCATCTTGGGCTCCGTCTCGGGCGCACTGCTCGCCGTGGGCGTGACGTATATCCCCGAGCTGCTGTCCCCGCAGCAGACCTCACTCGCTATCTCGGTGGTGTACGGCGCATTCTCCGTGGCGATGGTCTTTGTGACCTCGATCGGCAAGTTTGTGGCCGACACGCTCGACTGGCACGTTGCCATGTACGGCACGCTGACCTTCGCCGTTCTGATCTGCGCCGCGCTCGTGGCGTTTATGCCGCGCGCCGGACAAACCGACGAGCCTGCCACCTTCCGCGAGCAGGCGGGGCTTCTGCGCGAGCCAAGCATCATCACCGGCATGCTCATCTTCTTGTTTGGCGTGGGCTCGGTCTATGTGTTCTACGGCTACGTGACGCCCTATCTGGAGCAGGTGCTGGGCATGGGCACCGTTCAGGCGAGCACCACCCTTATGGCCTACGGCGTGTTCTGCCTGATCTCGAACATCCTGGGCGGATGGATCGATGCGCGCTTTGGCATGAAGGCGCTGCTCGTGACGTTTGTGCTCCAGGCCGCGGCTCTGTTTGGGCTGTTTGCCGTTGGCGGCACCATGCCCCTCGCGCTTGCCTTTGTCTTTAGTCTGGCGATGCTCATGTATCTGTTCTCGGTCTCGTGCATCACGCACTTTATGGACGTGGCCCGCAGCCGCCACCCCAAATCGATGGTGCTCGCGAGCTCGGTGGAGCCCATGGCGTTTAACGTCGGCATCTCGTTTGGCACCGCGGTGGGCGGCGCCGTGGTAAGCGGGATTGGCATTGCCTACGTGGGCGCGGTTGGCGCCGCATTCTCGCTCGTAGCCTGGATACTCACGCTAGTGACGATTAAGTTGGCACGTTGGGAGCGCAAGCGGGCGCAGGCGTAGGCGCAGATACGATACTCGAGCTTGATTATGGCGATCGAAAGGAAACCGCATATGCAACGCGTACTGTTTATCTGTCACGGCAATATCTGTCGCTCGACGATGGCCGAGTCGGTGTTTACCGAGCTGGTGCGGCGCGCCGGGCGCGCGGGCGAGTTTGTCATTGATTCCGCTGCGACCTCGACCGAGGAGATTGGCAACCCGCCACATCACGGTACCGTTGCCAAGCTACGCGAGGTCGGGATTCCCGTCGTCGCACATCGCGCACGTCAGGTGCGTCGCGCGGAGTATGGCGACTGGGACCATATTGTCTATATGGATGCTGAGAACGCGCGTTGCCTGCGTCGCATCTTTGGCGACGACCCCGACGGCAAGATTACGCGCTTGCTCGATTGGACTGATCGCCCCGGCGACGTGGCCGATCCCTGGTACACCGGCAATTTCGATGCCACCTACCGCGACGTGATCGCCGGCTGCACCGCCATGCTCGAGCAGCTGTAGGTTCGTGGGCGCACGAACCGCGCCCTAAACGGGAGAAAATCCACGCTCATGAATGTGACAAAGGGACTACCCCTTTGCCACATCCGGGACTGGCCCTAGACCGGCTTGACCTCCAGCTTTATCCCTTCGGCGCAGGAGTCGCCCAAAACATCCGAAAGGGCCCAGGTCGCATATAGCGGCAAATAGAGAACCGCTCCGTTGCGCTCAACGTTGCCTCTCGAGAAAACAATCCCGAGCCTTACGCCGTATTCAGCCGTATCAAGCACATGACCGAGCGCAGCGTGCGCGTGGTAATAGGAGCCCGATTTAACCTCGATCGGAACAGCCGTCCCATCCGGTCCATCGACCACAAAGTCCACTTCGCCGCGCTTTTTTGTCTGATAGTAGTAAAGCTGGCGATTTTGGGCAGCTAGCTGCTGGGCCACCACGTTTTCGTAAATGCCGCCCAGATTGGGCTCTTTGCTATCAAGATACGCCGCTTGGGCGACTCCAACGGGGTAGCGCGCCATCAACATGCCCGTATCCGATTGATATAGCTTGAACTGCGATGGCCGTGCCGTCTTGAGCAGGGGCGATTTTGGCTCGGTTACGATATCGGCTTTGAGAGCAACGCCGGCATCGACAAGCCATACAAAATCTCGCTGATACTTCTCGTAGTGAGCCTTGGGGTCAATGGAATTGAGCACGAAGCGCTTGTTTTCGCCCTCGAGCATAATAGGGAGCTGATCGTAGATGCTCTGCACCTGCAGGGCTCGCCCGCTTGCATACTTGGAGATATCCCGCCGGTACTGTTCGTTGAGCTCTGACTGCAGCTGACGAACAGAGGCAAGGTCGCCCTGCGTGTCAAGGAAACGCTGCACGACCTCCGGCATTCCGCCGACAACGGTATAGGTCCTGAAGTTTGCCATCATCGCGTCATGAATGTAATCAGGAATGGGCCTCTCGCTGATACACGCGTCACGTATCGTTTGGCGAGCCCCCTCGCTCACCCCGGTTGCCCAGCAAAACTCCTCAAAATCGAGCGGGAACATCCTAAGCTCGTGGACATACCCCACGGGATAGGACCTGACGCCCTTGAACTGGGTCCCGAGCATTGACCCCGAAAACGCCCAGCGGCACCTCCCGTCCTCTACAAGGAACTTTGCCATCGTCATGATGTCGGGGGCCTCTTGGACCTCATCGATAAACACGAGCGTTTTGCCTGGTGCAATCGACTTTCCCGAAAGAAGCGTCACCCTGCTGATGAAATCATCGGCATTCCGCGCCTCGAGAAGAGCATCTTTTGCCTGGCGATTTTCCATGAGATTGAGCTCGATGTAGGTTGCATGGCTGGCTTTGCCAAATGCGCGAATCGAATAGCTTTTGCCGATCTGGCGAGAACCCGTGATGAATAAGGCCTTTTGCTCGGCAGACTTCAGCCAACGCTCCAGCTCTGCCGCTATTTTCCTGCGCAGCATAGGCTCTCCCCTCAGTGTCATCAAATGAAATGCAAAGTTTTATGCGCTTAATTATCGATGAAATGTAGGATTTTTAGAACCTAAAATCGGATGAAATGCAGAGATTTAGGATTATAAGCAAAAAGAAGGGGCAGCCCCGGCGAATGTGACAAAGGGACTGTCCCTTTGTCACATTGCGCTCGACTACTCGTCGACGATCTCGGCAAGCCAGACGTTCAGCGTATCGACCTCGGGGCAGCAGAACTTTGCCGTACCAGGCTCGTTGCCAGGCACGGTTCCGCCATAGCGCAGGATATCGATATAGGGAAAGCCCACATGGCAGGCCATGGCGCACATCTTGCCGCGGTCGCGGTCGAAGTCGAAGACGTCACCCGGCTTGTGCCCGTGATGGCAGCGGCATGTGCCCAGCTGGTCCACGCAGCTAATACGAATACGTGGGCGCCTGCCGCGCGGGGCACCGAGCGGCTTGTTCTCGCCCGCCGCCTCGGTGCTGCTCTCGTCGGCGTTACTCATGGTCAATCACATCCAGGCAGGCCTCGATGGGAAGGCCAGCGGACTTATCCTCCTGGTCGGCATTGCGCTCGATGAGCTCCGCTACCACACGCATGGCATCGCTCGTCGCGCGCTGCAGGCTCCAACCGGCCATAACGCGGCCGACAAGCACCGCCGAGAACGTGTCGCCCGTGCCCGGGAAGTAGACCGGAATCAGCTCGAAGGGAATCGTGAAGTACTCCCCCGCCACATGGTCGTAACCGATGACGACATTCGCACCGTCGACCACAGCGCTCGTAATGACCACCGACTTGGCGCCCAGGGCACGCACGGCATCCACAAGAACGCGGCCCTCATCGGGCGTGATTTGCTCGGCAATGGGCGTATCGGTGAGCAGGCACGCCTCGGTGTAGTTTGGTACCGCATAGTCGGCGCACTCGAGTAGGCTGCGCATGAGACCGATCGTGGACTCGGGCACGCCGGCGTAAAGCTTGCCGTTGTCGCCCATGATGGGGTCGACGAACACCTTGGTGCCCTTTTGCGCACGGCGGTGGCAAAAGTCCGAGATGATGCGCGTCTCTTCCTCGGTCACGATAAAGCCGGTCGAGATAGCGTCGAACTCAAACCCGAGCTCCTCCCAGATAGCGAGGCTCTGGCGCACGTACTCGGTGGTGTCATGGATGTAGAACTTGGGATAGTTGAGCGTATCGGACACCAGCGCCGTCGGCAGGTTGTGGATGCGATAGCCCATGTGCGACAGCACCGGCAGCATGGCGGAGAGCGCGACCTTGCCGTAGCCGCACATATCGTTGATCAGCAGCAGCTGAGTGTTCTTCATGAGAGTCCCCCTTGGGTCGGGCGCGGCACGATGGCGCCATAGTGCAACTAAGTGTAGCGCAGGGGACGTTGTGAACGGGCGCTGGCGCCGCGGAGGCCACATTGTTGCGGAAAGGTTACGGGAAGGAGGAAGTTAGTCATTGGGGACGTTCTTGTTTGACTAGTCATTTAAGAACGTCCCCAACGACTATCGCAGGTTGAGGACGGACAGCGAAAGCGTTCCTAAGCGAGCAAGGTGACGTGAAAGAGGAGGGCATAGGCCTTGTGGCCATGCCCGACGATTGAACGTCAGATTGCCGCTTAGGAACGCTTGCAGCGTCGAGCGGTTACGGCGTTTGGCAAAACGCCGTAACTTAATAAGTTTGGTACCTTGACATTGATTTCTCACGCTCCTAAATTGGTTAGGCACAAAACAATTTCACTACCTAACTAAAGAAAGGAGCGAAGATTAGATATGCGTGTTGAACCACTCGCCTATCCGCATGAACCCGGCGGCGACCCCTCACGGCCAGCAGACGAGCCCGAGACCCAGTCCGACAAAGACCGTCTCGCCAAGCGAATCCTCAATGGGCTGGGGTTTTGCGGCCATTACATGCATTTTCACGGCGGCGGCATATCTGGCAAGGCGCCTATTGTCTGCCTACTCGCCAAGCAGCCGACCGGCGAGCTGTCCCAACAGGAGCTCGGCATGCACTTCGACCTCAAGCCGGGGTCCCTTTCCGAGATTCTGTCCAAGCTCGAACTGGGCGGTCTTATCGAGCGCAGTCGCAATCCCAAAGACCGTCGGCAGCTCACCATCCGCCTGACCGATGCGGGATGGGAAAAGGCCCGCGTTGAGCAGGCAGCCCGCATTCGCTTTAGAGAGCAGGCCTTTAGTGCCCTCACCCACGACGAGCGTGAACAGCTCGCCGAGATGCTCGAGAAAATCCGCGTAACCTGGGAGGAACTGGATGATTAAAACCCTTATGGGCAGCATCCGCGATTACATGAAGGTCACGATCGCCACGCCGCTGCTGGTGCTTGGCGAGGTAATCTGCCAGATGATGATCCCGTTTATCACCGCCGACATGATCGACGCCATCAAGGACGGCACCGCCGTTACCGAGATGCTGCCCACCGCCGGCCTTCTCGTACTCATCGCGCTGACGTCACTCGCCTTTGGCGCCGCTGCGGGCATCACCTGCAGCCATGCCAGCTGCGGCTTTGCCAAGAACCTGCGTCGCGACCTGTTCTACAAGATCCAGACGTTCAGCTTCGCCAACATCGACGAGTTCTCGAGTTCCTCGCTCGTCACGCGCCTCACCACCGACATCAACAACGTGCAGCAGGCCTTTATGATGCTCATCCGCATCGCCGTGCGCTCGCCGCTGGTGCTGGTCTTTGCCTTTACCATGGCATACGCCATGGGCGGCAGCGTCGCCATGGTCTACCTGGTCATCATTCCGCTGCTGGGCTTTGGCCTGTTCTTTATCATCTATAAGGTGCGCCCGATCTTTACCCGCGTGTTCCGCAAGTACGACGCGCTCAACGAATCGGTCGAGGAAAACGTCACCGGCATGCGCGTGGTCAAGAGCTACGTGCGCCAGGACTACGAGAAGGAGAAGTTCGCCACCGCCGCGCGCGACGTCCAGATGGACTTCACCCGCGCCGAGAAGTTGCTCGCCTTCAACAACCCCATGATGAACATCTGCGTCAACGGCGCGTTCATCGTCATCATCTACCTGGGCTCCAAGCTCATCATCACGAGCCAGGGCACCCTGTTCGATGTGGGCCAGCTCTCCTCCATCTTTACCTACGGCTTCCAGATTCTGATGAGCCTAATGCAGCTGTCGATGATCTTTGTCATGGTGACCATGGCAGATGAGTCGGCGCACCGCATTACCGAGGTGTTGGCCGCCGAGCCCACGATCGCTAACCCGACCGAGCCCGTGCACGAGGTTGCCGACGGCTCCATCGACTTCGATCACGTGAGCTTTAAGTATTCCGAGCATGCCCGCCGCCAGGCGCTCGACGATATCGACCTGCATATTAAGAGCGGCGAGACCATCGGCATTATCGGTGGCACCGGCTCGGCCAAGTCGACGCTCGTGAACCTGATCGCCCGTCTGTACGATGTCACGGAGGGCACCGTGCGCGTCGGCGGCGTGGACGTGCGCGACTACGACCTGGACGCGCTGCGCCACCAGGTAGCCATGGTCCTGCAGAAAAACGTGCTGTTTAGCGGCACCATCGCCGAGAACCTGCGCTGGGGCGACCCGAACGCCACCGACGAGGAAGTCCGCGAGGCCGCACATCTGGCCTGCGCCGACGAGTTTGTCGACGGCTTCCCCAAGGGCTACGACACCTGGATCGAGCAGGGCGGCTCCAACGTTTCCGGCGGCCAGAAGCAGCGCCTGTGCATCGCGCGTGCCCTGCTGCGTCGCCCCAAGATCTTGATCCTGGACGACTCCACGAGCGCCGTCGACACCAAGACCGACGCCAAGATCCGCGAGGGCCTGGCGAGCTACCTGCCCAACACGACCAAGCTCATCATCGCCCAGCGCATCAGCTCCGTGCAGGACGCCGACCGCATCATCGTCATGGAGGGCGGCCGCATCAAGGACATCGGCAACCACGATGAGCTGCTCAAGACGAGCGAGATCTACCGCGAGACCTTTACCTCGCAAAATAAGATGAGTGCCGAAGGCGAGGACGCGGGCGAGACCGCCGCAGCCGACACCGAGGCATCCGCACCGCAAGCTCAGACCCAGGAAGGAGGCGAGGCACATGAGTAAGGCCGCTACCGCCGAGCGCGCGCGCAACCGCAAGGGCGGCACCATGACGCGCCTGATCAAGATGCTCTTTGGCTTCTACCCGGTGCTTTTGCCCCTCGTCGTCGCCGGCGTTGTGCTCTGCGCCATCATCAACTCCATCGGCGCGACGTTTCTTCAGAGCGCGCTGCAGGTCATTAGCGAATCGTGGCAGTCGGGCGACTGGACGGCCGCGCAGCCCAAGATTCTGAAGCTCGTGACCACCCTCGGCTGCATCTACGCCGTGGGCGTCGCCTCCTCGCTCTTCTGGAACCGCGCCATGGCCGTCATCACGCAGGGCTCGCTCGAGAAGCTGCGCGAAAAGATGTTCAACCGCATGCAGGACCTGCCGATTCGCTACTTCGACACGCACCAGCGCGGCGACATCATGAGCCACTACACCAACGACATCGACACGCTGCGTCAGATGATCAGCCAGTCGCTGCCCAACCTGCTCATGACGATCATCGTCATCGTCACCGTGTTCTTCATCATGCTGTATTACAGCGTGTGGATGTGCCTGGTCATCATTGCCGGCGTCGCCTTTATGACCTTTATGACCAAGCTGCTCGGCTCCAACTCCGCGCGCTTCTTTATCGCGCAGCAGACCGAGCTCGGCGTGGTCGAGGGCCATATCGAGGAAGTCATGAACGGCCAGAAAGTCGTCAAGGCGTTCTGTCACGAGTCCGCTGCCGAGGCCGATTTTGACGAGCGCAACGAGAAGCTCTTCGAGGTCTCGCAGAAGGCCAACATGTACGCCAACATCCTCATGCCGATCCTCGGGAACCTGGGCGACTTGCTCTACGTGCTGGTCGCGCTGACCGGCGGCATCTTCCTGGCGCTGGGCGTGCCCAACCTGAGCCTCTCGGGCATGGCGCTCTCCATCGCCGTCGTGGTGCCGTTCCTCAACATGACCAAGCAGTTCTGCGGCCAGATCGGCCAGATCTCGCAGCAGATCAACGCCGTGGTCATGGGCCTTGCCGGCGCCGAGCGCATCTTTGAGCTGCTCGACGAGGAGCCCGAAGCCGACGAGGGCTACGTGACGCTCGTCAACGCACAGGTGAACCCCGAGACCTGGCAGCTCGAGGAAGCCGACCACCGCACCGGCATGTGGGCATGGAAGCACCCGCACCGCGCGACCGGCGAGATCGAGTACGTGCCGCTGCGTGGTGACCTGGTCATGGATAACGTGGACTTTGGCTATACGCCCGACCACGAGGTGCTGCACGGCGTGTCCGTATATGCCAAGCCGGGCCAGAAGGTCGCGTTTGTCGGTGCCACCGGTGCCGGTAAGACGACCATCACCAACCTCATCAACCGCTTCTACGACATTGCCGACGGCAAGATCCGCTACGACGGCATCAACGTCAACAAGATTCGCAAGTCCGACCTGCGTCGCTCGCTGGGCGTGGTGCTGCAGGACGTGAACCTGTTCACCGGCACCGTGATGGACAACATCCGCTACGGCAACCTGGACGCCACCGACGAGGAGTGCATCAAGGCGGCCAAGCTCGCGGGAGCGGACGACTTTATCACCCGTCTGCCCGACGGCTACGACACCATGCTCACCGGCAACGGCGCGCAGCTGTCGCAGGGCCAGCGCCAGTTGATCTCGATTGCGCGCGCCGCCGTCGCCGATCCGCCGGCGATGATTCTGGACGAGGCCACGAGCTCCATCGACTCCCGCACCGAGGCAATCGTGCAGGCGGGCATGGACAAGCTCATGGAGGGCCGCACGACGTTTGTCATCGCACACCGCCTGAGCACCGTGCGCAACTCCGACGCGATCATCTGCCTGGACCACGGCCGCATCATCGAGCGCGGCAACCACGACGAGCTGATCGCCAAGCGCGGGTATTACTACCAGCTCTACACCGGAGCGTTTGAGCTGGAGTAGATCTGGCAACCCGGAACTACGCCGCAACGCATAAGCCCCCGCAGTTCATATGAGCTGTGGGGGCTTTTTTCATGCCAGCCGGAAACCGTATCCCACTTTTCGGGCCCAGAATGGGATGCCGTTTCCCGCTGGACCCCCTCCGGGAAACGGCATCCCATTTCAAGGGAGTAAACCGGGATGTAGTTTCCCCTAACGGCACCTTTGGGAAGCCGCATCCCACTCTAGACGCACAAAACGGGATGAGCTTTCCCATGGTGATCCAAGACCAGAAGCATGTCCGATAGCGCAGCCAGGTCAAGAACAACAAGGCAAGCGTCACGCCAATTTGGACGAGCGTCTGCTGCAGTTTGAGGCTGCTGGCCCATATGGTAGAGTTAACCACCCATGAATTTCAGCACACTGCGTGCTACCTGCTCTTTTGTCATTTAGGGGAGTGAACTTGTGAATACTTCTGTCGCCAAGAAGGCCAGCCAGGCGGTGCGCCTGCTCATGATGGTGCTCACGGCAGTTCTCATCTTCTTCTTCATCAATGTTATGCTGCTCGTCTCCGATATCCAGGGCACGGCGCGCGTGGTCAATTACGCCGGTCTGGTGCGCGGTACCACGCAGCGAATCGTTAAGCTCGAGGACGCGGGCCAGCCTCAAGATGACCTGCTCAAAGCCGTGGATTCATACATCAACGGCTTGCGTTACGGAAGTGACGACCTCAACCTCGTCCGTCTCGACGACGATGAGTATCAGGCAAAGATGACCGAGCTTGCAAATTATTATGATGAGCTTTGCGCCGAGATTAGCCGCGTGCGCGAAGTCGGCTACGAGAGCACCGACATCATCTCCATGAGCGAGGAGTTCTTTGGCATTTGCGACGATGCTACGCGACTCGCAGAGGACTACTCTCAGGAGAAGGCGTCGGCGCTCAACTATCTCGAGGGCTTGGTGATCATCGACATCGTGGGCTTGGTGGCGACCTTTGCGGTCGAACTTGTTCGCGCGGTGCGCACTGCCGCGCTCAACCGCGAGCTGCAGAGCAAAGTCTATCTCGACGAAGCCACAGGACTGCCCAATAAGAATAAGTGCGAGGAGATCTTGGGGCAGGAGCATCCCGTTTCCGCTGAACCGCCCGTTGCGCTGTGCGTCTTCGATCTTAACAATCTGCATATGGTCAATAACAACTTCGGCCATGAGAAGGGCGATGAATACATTCGCTCTTTTGCCCAACAACTGGGAAGTGTGGCGTCGGAGACGTGCTTTGTGGGTCGCGACGGCGGCGATGAGTTTATCGCGGTGCTGTGGGATGCCGACCGAGCCGCTGTGGAATCCTGTCTCGCTCGGGTTCGTGCGAACGTGAACGAGTATTCCGGGGCTCACCCCGACATGCCTATCAGCTATGCGGTGGGCTACGCGCTTTCCAGTGATTTTGATGAACCGCCTATGATGCGTGAGCTCTTTTCTCAGGCCGACAAAAACATGTACATCGACAAGAACGGCGTAAAGACAGCCGAGGCAGCCGGGCCGCAACGCGAGGACCGCTAAACCCGTAGCAAAGGGTAGCTAATTTGGGACGGGACTCTTTTGGCTATTTGAGAAGTTGTGCCATGGCGTTGACGAATTTTTGGACTTGGAGGGTGGGCTCGAGCGGATAGTGCAAAAAGACCGGCACCTCGCGACCGCATAGGAACGGCACGCCCACAAAGGCCGGGTGTACCCCCGACCATGCGCCGCAGGTGAGCACCGCGTCGCCCTTTTCCTCTGCCTCGTTAAAGAGCGCAAAGTCAAAGCTGTCCACGTCGATCACGTCAACGCCGCCGTCGGCCAGAAGGTCGATGCGCAGGCTGTCCATTGCGTCGTTGCCGTGGCGGAGCACGCGCAGGCGCATGCCCTCCAGGTCGGCAACCGTAATGCGTGTCTTGCGCGCCAGCGGGCTCGTGCGTGGCACGTCGATATAAAACGGCACGTTAACGATGCGGAGCTTTTGGCAGGCGTCACCCCAGCGCGGGGTCGAAAAACTCGACTGCACCACATCCACCTCGCGACCGAGGCTGCGCATGACGGTCTCGCGTTCGTCGTAGAGGTCGCTTACCGGCACGATCTCAAATCGCAGCGACGGTTCCAGATCGTGGATGCCCGACCACATCGACAGCGTTTGGCGCCCTGGGCACATCATCGACACGCCCAGGCGCACGGCACCGCCATCGCCCGCCGCGCGTCGGGCACGGCGCAGCGCGTCCTCGGACTGCCGCATGATCGAGCGCGCGTCGTCCACCAGCAGTGCGCCCGCCGGCGTCACCTTGACGCCCGAGTGCGAGCGTTCGAACAGCGTGATGCCGAACTCGGCCTCGAATCCCGACACCTGCTTGACGAGCGCCGGGGTCGACACGCGCAATTTTGCCGCCGCACGCGAGAAGCTTCCCAGCTCCGCGGCGGCCGATATGGCCTCAAGTCGTCGATCGTACACGTCATTCTCCCGTTTTCGCACCCGTGGCCACATGGCGCCACAGGGGGTTATTTTCGCAGGTCACGCGCTCGGTTAAGCATAAACTACATTGCACAGCGTAAACCTACGGTTAACTCCATTCTAACAAATATGCAATTCACCTGCGCAAATGCAAAGCATACGATAACCAACGAAAACCACGTGGGTCGGTTAATGGGAGCGACCCACCGAGAGGCACAAGAAGGGAAGTTCCTATGAGCAATTGGCTTAAGCTCGAGGGCGATGTCTGCGCCGTAACCGGCGCACTCGGCGGTATGGGCGTCGAGATTTGCCGCGAGTTCGCCCGCAATGGCGCCAACGTCGTTCTGCTCGACCTGGACGAAGAGAAGGTCAAGGCCGCAGCCGCCGACCTCGCCGCCGAGCTTGGCATCCACGCCGAGGGCTACAAGATGAACGCCACCGACGAGGCCGAGGTTCAGGCCGCCGTCGATGCCACCATCGCCGACTTCGGCCGCGTCGACGTCCTTGTCAACACCGCCGGCATCCTGCGCTTTGCCGCTATGGAAGACCTGCCGCTGAGCGACTGGGAGCAGGTGCTCAACGTCAACCTCACCGGCTACTTCATCACCTCGCAGCGCTTTGGTCGCGAAATGATCAAGGCCGGCCAGGGTCGCCTGGTGCACATCTCGACCGTTGCCAGCCACTCCCCCGAGACGTTCTCGGGCGTGTACAGCTCCACCAAGGCGGGCGTCAACATGATGTCCAAGATGCTCGCCGCCGAATGGGGTCCCTACGGCGTGCGCTCCAACTGCGTCGAGCCCTGCTTCGTTAAGACCCCGATGTCGGCCAACTTCTACGCCGACCCCGAGGTCGAAAAGAGCCGCAGCCGTCTGATCGCCACGCGCCGCATCGGCGAGGTCAGCGATATCGCCAACGCCGTCATGTTCCTGGCGTCCAAGCGCTCGGACTTTACCACCGGCGACGCCATCAAGGTCGACGGCGGCTTCTCCAACATGATGGGCGACCTCACCGCCAAGCCCGGCGGCCGTCGCGCCTATGCCGACAACTACCTTAAGAACAAGGGTGTCGAGCTTTGGTCCGATGAGTCCGGCGTCGCCAAGCCGACTGACCAGTAAACCAACCTAACAGGGAGGCCCGCGGACACGCCCGCTCCTCCCCCGCATCGATTAGAAAGAGTCCAATGGCTTCCACCAACTCCAACAAGGGTCGCGCCGTCGTGCTTTCCGCCGCGTGCGTCACCATGTTCTTCATCAGCTCCATCGCGCTGTATTCCGTCGTGAGCAAGAACCTACTCGCCGTCTACCCCGAGTGGTCGAGCGCTCTTACCTGGGCCTTCCCGGTCTTTCAGACCATCATGGCCGTGACGGGCATCTTCGCCGGCCGCATCTCCGATAAGATCGGCCCGCGCAACGTCGTGATCGCCGCCGCCGTGTGCTACGGCGTGGGCTGGTTCATGTCCGGCACCGTCACCGAGCCGTGGCAGTTCTACCTGTGGTTCTCGCTCGTCGCCGCTATCGGCAACGGCCTGGGCTACAACCCCGCGCTCACCACCGGCCAAAAGTGGTTCATCGACAAGAAGGGTCTCGCCTCCGGCATCACCCTGGCCGCTTCGACCGCCGGTCCCGCCGTGCTGTCCCCGGTGCTCGCCTCGCTGCTCATCCCGAGCCTGGGCATCTTTGGCGCCCTTAAGGCGCTCGGCGTCATCTTCTTTGTGACGATCGCCGCCTCCGCCCTGTTCCTGAAGGCCCCCGAGGCCGGCTGGCTGCCCGAGGGCTTCGAGGCCCCCAAGGGCGGCGCGCATGCCGGCACCTTCGGCGACCTCACCCCGGGCGAGATGGTCAAGACCCCGCGCTTCTGGGTCCTCATCGTCACCTTCGCCTTTGCCGCCACCGCGGGCACCCTGCTCGTGGGCAAGGTTGCCTCCATCGCCGCCGTCCAGCTCTTCACCGACCCCACGAGCGCCGCAGCCGTCGCCCTCGGCGGCGTGGTGGTCTCCGTCAACACCTGCGCCAACCTGGTCGGCCGCCTGTCCTTTGGCCAGATCATCGATAAGCTCGGCGCCTACAAGTCGCTGCTCATCAGCCTTGTCGTCACCATCGTCGCGCTCGTCATCATGTCGATGAGCTTTACGCAGAGCATGTTCTTTGTCGCACTCGCCCTGCTTGGCTTTAGCTTTGGCGCCCTGCTCGTCATCTACCCGCCGCTCACCGGTGGCGCCTTTGGCACCAGCAACATCGGCGTCAACTACGGCATCATGTTTTTGGGCTACGCCGCCTCCACCTGGATCAGCCAGCCCATCACCGCCGTGCTGTATCACGCCGAGGCTGGCAGCGCCGCCTACCAGCAGTCCTTCTACGGCGCCATCGTGATCGCCGCCATCGCCGTCGTGCTCACCGTCTACATGATGGTCTCCGACAGCAAGAAGAAGTCCGCTTAGCAATTGCCAATGTGACAAAGGGACTGTCCCTTTGTCACACTCCATCGCCACCACCATTAAGGAGTCGAAATGTCTGAGCTCAACCCCGTCCGCATTGCCGTTATCGGCGCCGGCGCCATGGGCCGCAACCACATCCGCTTTGTCACCGAGGAGCCCGAGGCCGAGCTCGTCGCCATCGCCGACGCCTTCGAGGGCGCCCGCGCCACGGCCGAGGCCGCCGGCGTGCCGTTCTTCACCGATCCCGCCCAGATGATGGACGAGATCAAGCCCGAGGCCGTCATCATCGCCACCCCCAACGACCTGCACCTGGGCGTTGCCCGCGAGGCCGTGAAGCGTAACATCGTGCCGCTGGTCGAAAAGCCGATCTCCAACGACCTGGAGGATGCCCAGGCCTTCGCCGCCGAGGCCGAGACCGCTGGCGTGCCCGTGCTCGTGGGTCAGCACCGTCGCCACAATCCCTTCGTCAACAAGGCCAAGGAGATCATCGAGTCCGGCGAGCTGGGCAAGCTCACCGTGTCGAGCTTCCACTACATGATCTATAAGAATGACGAGTACTTCGATGTCGAGTGGCGCCGTAAGAAGGGTGCCGGCCCGATCCTGGTCAACCTGGTGCACGACGTCGACCTGCTCCGCTACCTGCTGGGCGAGCCCGTTGCCGTCCAGGGCATGCAGTCCAGCGCCGCCCGCGGTTTTGAGACCGAGGACTCCGCCGTGGTCAACGTCCGTTTTGCCGATGGCGCGCTCGCAAGCATGACCATCTCTGACGCCACCGCCAGTCCCTGGAACTGGGAGGCAACCGCTCGCGAGGATCCGCAGTACCGCCCCTTCGACGCCGACGCCTACTTTATCGGCGGCACTAAGGGCGCCCTTTCGCTGCCCCGCCTGCACCAGTTCTCCTACGACGGCGCCTCCAACTGGCACAAGCCGCTGCAGATGGAGATTCCGGCTGTCGACCCGGCACTGCCGCACAAGATGCAGCTCAAGCACTTTGTAAAGGTTGTCCGCCGCGAGGTCGAGCCCGTCGTGACCCCCGCCGACAACGTTAAGACGCTCACGCTTCTCAACGCCATCAAGGAGGCCGCCGAGACCGGCCAGCTCGTCGAGCTGTAATGCCTTAAGAGCGGCCGCGGCAGAAACCCCATGCCGAACCCCTCGGTCCGCCACCAATAAGCCCCTCTTCTTTGCCCCGCGAGCAGCCTCCTGCCCGCGGGGCTTTTTGCTACCTTGCCGACGATTTTTCTGGGGCGGGGGCTATTTTGCACCTCGGCTTGATTCGTTCGCCACGAAACGCGCCTATCTACTACGTTTAACCGATCGCCCTCAACCATGCCAAATTTCGCGAAATAAAAACTGCAGGTAGACGGCTTGCGTATTCTCGGAAAACCGGGGGGTGGTCGACCCATATGGGTTAAACGTAGTAGATAGGCCCCTTTCGTGGCGCAACCCCAAAACAGTCTTTTGGGACGGGTGGTATCCTTGGTAGCTCTGTGCTGCAAACGCACCTTAAACGCAAGGAGTCCCATGGATCTTATCGCCCAGCTTGCCCGCGAGCTCAATCTTAAGGCCACCAATGTCGAGGCGGCCGTCAAGCTCATCGACGAGGGCAACACCATCCCCTTTATCTCGCGCTACCGCAAGGAAGCCACGGGCGGCATGGACGACGTCGCCCTGCGCGCGCTCGACGAACGCCTGTCCTACCTGCGCAACCTTGAGCAGCGCAAGGAAGACGTCATCCTGCTCATCGACGCCCAGGGCAAACTCACGCCCGAGCTCGAGCAGCAGATTCGCGAGGCCACGCAGCTCCAGCGCGTCGAGGACCTCTACAAGCCCTACCGTAAAAAGCGCATGACCCGCGCGCAGAAGGCCCGTGAGGCAGGCCTGGAGCCCCTCGCCAACATGATCATCATGCAGGCGTCGGCCAAGGGCAGCGCGCTCGACGCCGCCGCGGCCTATATCAACGAGGACGCCGGCTTCGACACCGCCGAGAAGGCGCTCGCCGGTGCCGCCGACATCGTGGCCGAGACAGTGGCCGAGGACCCCGAGAACGTCGCCGACCTGCGCGCCTTTACGCAAAACACCGCCGACATCGTCGTCGAGGCGACCGACCCCGCCGAGAAGACTCCCTACGAGCCCTACTACAACTTTGACGAGCCGCTGCGCCGCATCCCCAACCACCGCGTGCTGGCCATCGACCGCGGCGAGCGCGAGGGCAAGCTCCGCGTGCGCGTAAACGTCGACGGCGCTGCCGCCACGGCGCGTCTCGGCAGCCGCTGGCCCCGCCGCCAGGGCGTCTTCGCGCCCGTCTTTGACGCCGCCATCGCCGACGGCTACAAGCGCCTGATGGCCCCCTCGCTGGAGCGCGAGGCCCGCGCCAAGCTCACCGTCCGTGCTCAGACCGAGGCCATCAGCGTCTTTGCCAAGAACCTTGAGGGCCTGCTCTCGGCCCGCCCCGTCCGCGGCGCCCGCGTGCTCGCGCTCGACCCGGGCTACCGCACCGGCTGCAAGGTCGCCGTCATGGACGAGACCGGCAAGCTGCTTGACCACGGCGTGGTCTACCCCACCAAGCCGCGCCACGACGTCGCCGGCACCAAGCGCGAGCTCGCCCGCCTCGTCAAAAAGGACGGCGTCAACACCATCGTTATCGGCAACGGTACCGCCAGCCGCGAGACCGAGGAAGTCGTCTCGGAGTTCATTGCCGAGCAGGCGCCCGGCTTGCGCTACACCATCGTGAACGAGGCCGGCGCGTCGGTGTACTCCGCCTCCGAGCTCGCGAGCCAAGAGTATCCCGACCTGGACGTCACCGTGCGCGGCGCCATGAGCCTGGGCCGCCGCTTGCAGGACCCGCTGGCCGAGCTCGTCAAGATTCCGCCCCAGTCCATCGGCGTGGGCCAGTACCAGCACGACCTTGACCAGGCCGAGCTTTCGCGCACGCTGGGCCACGTGGTGGAGGACGTCGTCAACCGCGTGGGCGTCGACGTCAACACCGCGAGCGCGAGCCTACTGGGCTACGTGTCGGGCATCACGCCGAGCGTGGCCAAGAACATCGTTGCCTACCGCGAGGAAAACGGCGCCTTTACCGATCGCCGCCAGCTCAAGAAGGTCCCCAAACTGGGCCCCAAGGCATATCTCAACGCCGCTGGCTTCCTACGCATCAGCGGCGGTAAAAACCCGCTCGACGCGACGAGCGTCCACCCCGAAAGCTACGAGGTGGCGACGTCCGTCCTGGAGCGCGCTGGCGTGGCGGCCAGCGAGCTCAGCCGCGGCGGCGTGCCCGATATCGAGCGCCGCCTGGGCAGCATCTCGGCGCTGGCAAGCGACCTGGACTGTGGCACCCTGACGCTCATCGACATCGTCAACGAGCTCAAGAAGCCCGGCCGCGACCCGCGCGATGACGCACCCGAGGTGGTCTTTAGCCGCTCGGCGCTTTCCATCGACGACCTGGAGCCCGGCATGGAACTCAAGGGCACGGTGCGCAATGTTGTGGACTTTGGCGCCTTCGTCGACGTGGGCGTGCACCAGGACGGCCTCGTGCACATCTCCAAGCTGGCCAACCGCTTCGTCAAGCACCCCAGCGACGTGGTACGCGTCGGTGACACGGTCAAGGTGCGGGTCGAAAAGGTCGATCGCGACCGCAAGAAGATCTCGCTCACCATGGTGCAGGGGAAGTAAACCGCCAAAGCAAGGGTACCCCCTGCAGCGACGTGCAAAATCGCGAGTATTCTGCAAATTCCGCCGTTCCAGATGCCCCTCAGAGGCGAAAAAGCAAGAAACAGCCCCCGTTTTAGCGTCATCAGAGCCAAAACGGGGGCTGTTCCGCGCTTCAACCAGCTGGTAAAAGCCTTTACCTTGCTGAATATTCTCAATTTTGCACGGCGCAGGCGAGGGTACCTTTGTCCACGGCAGAATATGGAAGCCAATCACCAACCTACTGGCAAGTTCGTGTCGGCAGCCCCGGCCTTTCCTTTGCCTAGCGCGACCCTCGCGAAGCGCGTGAACGATAGGGAAAGGAAAGGCCGGGGCGAGCAGCCCGCGGCGTAGTCAGTGTTCGCGTTACGGCAGAATATGGAAGCCCAAAGCGGCGATATCCTTGGCAAAGCCGCGGACGGTGTCGAGCGAGACCTCGTACGGGTCGCGGCCGATGTTCTTGCGCTTGGCCAGGATGCTGTTGGGCACCGTGATGATCTGGCAGCCGCAGGCCTCCGCCTGGTAGATATTGATGAGCTCGCGCGTGGACGCCCACAGAACCTCGCAGTTGGGCTTGGCGGCGGCCTTCTCGACCGACTCCGTCATAAACGGAATGGGGTCGACGCCGGTATCGGCGATACGGCCGGCAAAGAGCGAAATGATGGACGGGGTCTCGGCGTCAACGGTCTCGACCATCTCGTCGACCTGCTCGGGCGTAAAGATGGTGGTGACATTGACCTTGATGCCGTCGGCCGAAAGCTTGCGCACCAACTCGGCGGTGGACTCGCCCTTGGTGGTCACGCACGGAATCTTGACGTAGACGTTCTCGGCCCAGGTAGCAATCTCGCGGGCCTCGACCTCCATGGTCTCGACGTCATCGGCAAAGACCTCAAACGACACGGACACATCGGTGATGTGGGCTAGGACCTCCTTGGCAAACGCGCGGTAATCCGTCACGCCGCCCTTCTTCATAAGGGACGGGTTGGTCGTGAAACCCTGAACGTTGCCGTTCTCGTACATGTCGAGCATGCCCTCGAGGTTTGCACCGTCAGCGAACACCTTGATTGCCATCTGCCTGATTCCTTTCGTTTGCATAAGGCCGGTAAACTGCTAAACACTTTACCTATGTTTATCAAGGCGTGAACTGCGGGTTTTTATCTTCTCGGCGAACGGTTTTACGGTTTTACCATTTTTATATCGACACCCCAGCAGCAAAACGTTTTTGCCATTCATTGCGTTTGATTCCGCTCACGGCGCAGAGACGATGCTTCGTCAATACGTTTTCACAACCACTTCAAAACAAAAAGCGGTGACGCCTCATTTGAGACGTCACCGCTTCCGTGTAGGAGCCGGTTATCGGAGCTCCGCCCGATTAGGGCTTAAAGTGTGCCTGGATTACTCTTCCTCAACGTGGTTGATCACAGCGCCCTTGGTGTGGATGAAGTTGGGGACAAAGGCGACGATCAGAAGGACAGCGAGAATCGCGTAGACACCGGTGGTACCGAAGGCCTCGGCAGCGCGGCCGAGCGTAATACCAATAACGGAGAAGTCGAAGTCGCCGAACGTAGTGTTCTTGAAGCCGAAGACGTCAAGAACAGGCAGGAGCAGAGCAGGGGCAAAGGTGATGAGCAGGCCGTTGACGAAAGCGCCAAGAGCTGCACCCTTGCGGCCACCGGTAGCATTGCCGTAGATGCCGGCGGTAGCACCGCAGAAGAAGTGAGGAACCATGCCCGGGATGATGAAGATACCGAGGGTAGCGCCCACGATGAACATACCGACCACGCCACCGATAAAGGAAGCGACAAAGCCGAGAATGACGGCGGTGGGAGCGTAGGGGAAGAAGACGGCGCAGTCGACGGCGGGGATGGCACCGGGGATCAGCTTGTTGGAGATGCCCTGGAAGGCCGGGACCAGGTCGGCGAGAATCATGCGGACGCCGTTGTAGACGATGGTGACGCCGACGGCGAAGGACAGAGCACAGGTCAGGGCGTAAACAATCACGTTGTCGCCGCCAGCAGTCTCAGTAACAACCGCAGGATCTGCGATGTAAGCGGCAAAAGCAGTCACCAGGTAGAAGAAGGCCATGGTAAGAGCCGTGGAGATGGTGGTGTCGCGCAGGAAGGCATACTTCTCGGGAACCTCGATCTTCTCTGTGCTGTTCTCCTCGGCGTCCTTAGCAAACAGCGTACCGACTGCAGCGGAGATATAGTAGGCAAGCGAGCCGAAGTGACCCATGGCGATCTCGTCGCCATCGGTAACCTTCTCGGTGAAACGCTGGCCGACGGCGGGAAGCATGGCGCTCACGAGGCCCAGGAACATACCGCCCACAATGATAAGCTGGACATCCTCGAAGCCAGATGCCTGCAGAACAGCAGACAGCAGGCAAGCCATGAACATGCTGTGATGGCCCGTCAGGAAGATGTACTTAAACTTGGTAAAGCAAGCAATGATAATGTTCACGACGTAGCCGAGAATCAGGATCATCATGGTCTGAACGCCGAGGACGCTCTGGGCCATCGAAACGACGACCTCGTTGTTGGGCACGACGCCGGTGATGTGGAAACCGGTCTCGATGAAGGTACCCAGCGGAGCAAGGTTCTCCTGAACAACAGCGGCGCCGGCAGACAGCATGATGTAGCCAAGGATCGGCTTCAGGGTGCCCGTCATCACCTTGTGGGCGGGACGCTTAAGCGCGACAAGGCCGACAAAAGCGAACAGGCCCATAATCCATGCTGGCTTGGTCAGAATCGATTGGATAAACTCAAGTATGGGAAGGATGACTTGCATCTGGGCTTCCTTTCTTTTTAACGTGGGCGCGTTTCCCTCTTCCACAGGGAACCGCCCTTTTTTGTGCCGCTTTAGGCGTTAGCGGCGGCCGCCTTGATTGCCTCGAGGGCGTCTTCGCGGATCTTCTTCTTGTTCACATAGCTGCGAACGATCACGACGTTACCGTGAAGCTCGGGAGCGAGCTCCTTAACGGTGATGAACAGATCCGGATTTGCGGAAGAAGCACCGTTCAGGTCCATAGACTCAACGTCGGCCTTGATGCCCTCCTCCTCGCAAAGCTCCTCGACTTTGCCAGCGAGCATCAGGCTGGACCCGATGCCGTTTCCGCATACGGTGATGATATGCATGGCAACCTTCCTCTCCTACACGTGACGGTTTTCCCGTCTATCCAAAAGCGGCGACGCATCGCCGTGCCATTAAGGCCTAAAAGAATGAACGCATGGTCTCCAGAACTTGCTCGGGCGTATCGCACGCGCTGAGCTTGGCAACGCAGTCCTCGTCCTCGAACATCTGCGAAAGCTCCGCCAAGCAACCAAGATGAGCCTTGGGGTCGGGCGCGCAAATGCCCACGAGTACGTGAACCGGATCGAAATCCTCGTGTCCAAATGCAACCGCAGGATCAAGCGTGACGATGCAGATTCCCGCTTCGCTCACATTGCCATCGGCCTGGGCGTGGGGCATGGCGATACCCTCTTCCAGAACCATATAGGGGCCAAATTTGTGAACCGATGAAATCATGGCGTCGACATAGCTCTGGTCGCATTTGCCCGCGTCAACGAGCAGCTTGCCACATGCCCTAATCGCTTCCTCCCAATCGGAGGCCTGGACATGGCAGGCAACAAGCTCGGGTTTAAGAAGATCGGTCAGCATGACAGCTCCCTACTCCTCGGGCAGGATATGAAAACCAAGCGCCTGAATGTCGCGGGCAAAGCCCTTGACCGTATCAAGCGAGTACTCGAGCAAATCTTTCCCGAAATTCTTGCGCTTGGCGAGAAGGGCATTGGGGACCGTGATGATCTGGCAGCCAACAGACTCTGCTTGGAAGATGTTGAGTACCTCACGCGTGGATGCCCAGAGAACCTCGGCGGCGGGCTTGACGGCAGCCTTCTTTACGGACTCTGCCATGAGGGGCAGCGGATCGACGCCGGTATCGGCGATACGGCCGGCGAAGATGGACAGAATAGAGGGGGTCTCGGCAGAGACGGCATCGACGAACTCGTCGACCTGCTCGGGCGTGAAGATGGTGGTGACATTCACCTTGATGCCATCGGCGGAAAGGCGCTTGACCAGCGCGGCGGTGGACTCGCCCTTGGTGTTGAGCGCCGGAATCTTAACGTAGACGTTGTCCGCCCAGGTTGCGATCTCGCGAGCCTCGGCCTCCATACCAGCCTCGTCGTCGGCGAACACCTCAAAAGAGACCGACACATCGGTGATGTGCTCAAGAACCGTCTTGGCAAAAGCACGGTAGTCAGTCACGCCACCGGCCTTCATAAGGGAAGGATTGGTAGTGAAGCCCTGAACGTTGCCATTGTCGTGCATGTCAAGCATGCCCTCGAGGTTAGCGCCGTCGGCAAACACCTTGATCGCCATGTTGGTCCTTTCTCATCTAGCATTATTGCTATCGAAAGCCTTTTTCTTTGTTTCAAAAGCTTTTCGGCTTTCTTTTATAAACTACTTCAAAAGATATCGAAAGCTCAATTGCCAACTTTCCGTGAACGGTCGATTATCGGGCGTGAACGTATCTCATTTTTTTTCGAACACCTTTCAGGCAAGACTCTTTACTGGCTGTTGCAGGCATTCTGCACGTCAGGCCAACTACTAATTACAAATAAAAGCAAGGCGTGTCATTCATCTCGTTCGCTCGATTTCGCCTTGTTCTTTTCATATCGATACGTTACATTTCGATTACGAAAGGCATTTCTTTTGCCTTTCGTTCAAAAGGAGCGACTTATGGCATCAACTTCAGACCTTTCCCCGGCCGAACGTCAGCGATTTATCATGAACTGGCTGGCCGAAAAGCCAAATATCTCGGTATCCGACATCGTTCGCCGCTTTTCGGTTTCGGAAGTTACCGCGCGACACGACCTCGTCTCGCTGGAATCGGAAGGCAAATTGCGTCGCGTACGTGGCGGAGCGGTATCGCTTTCTCGTTCCAATGCCATTTCGTATCCCGAAGAGCGCATCAATGTCCAAGTCGAGGCCAAGGAGGCAATCGCCGCGACCGCAGCAACTCTTGTTGACGATGGCGACGTTCTGGTGATCGACATCGGCACCACGGCCTTTTACTTCACTAAGGCCCTCATGGACAAACGCGATATCACCATCATCACCGGCGATCTTGCTATCGCAAACTATGCCAGCTTTAATCTGCCCAATGCTTCGGTAGTGCTGTTAGGCGGCTCCGTGCGAAAGGGTCACCTTTATCTCGCGGGCGCGCTAACGCTCGACTGCATGAGCAAGCTTCATGCCGACAAGGCATTTGTCAGCGCGGACGGATTCCATCCCGACCACGGCTTTACCGTCGAGCATGACTTCTCGGCCATGATCAAGAGCATGTATCTGACCAACTCAAACCAGGGCTATATGATGGTTGACCAGGGAAAGTTCAACAAGACCAGTTTTTATCAGTCCGCGCAGATCGATGACCTCGATGGCATCATCGTTGATGGAGACAATGAGGGCATCATGACGGCGGCCATCGAAAGCAGCCGCAGTCATCCCAAGCTCTATTTTGCAAAATAACTCAAATGGCCGGTTCGCCCACATCGAGGGCGAACCGGCCATTTATTAAATCAAGCCGAAGTGGCGCATCGCCGTAACCGTGCCGTCGTGTGCGACGTCGTCGGTTACGTAGTCGGCGACTGCCTTGACCTCGGGCATGGCGTTACCCATGGCAACGGCCGTCTCGACGGCGGCGAGCATGCCCAGGTCGTTGCCCGAATCGCCAAAGCCAAAGGTGCGCGCGTTGCCGGTGCGACCCAGGTGCTCCAACGCGCGCGCCACGCCCACGCCCTTGTCGATGCCCTTGGGGCTCAGTTCACGGTTTTCCCCGCCGGTGTTGCACAGCTCGAAATTGCGCTCGATAAAGCCGTCGTCGTTGGCCACGCGTGCCAAGTTGGGTGCATTCAGGCACACCTTACCCACGTGCAAACGACCGTCGACGCGCATCTCCCCGGCACCGTGCACCACGGAAGCGCCGATCAAAGACGACTGTTCAATACCCGCAGGCTCCAGAGCAAAGGTCGCTCCATTGGTTTCGAAAAAGGCCTCGAATCCTGCCGAGATAATGCGATGTGCGAGTTCTTCGGCTACATCCTCGGCAAAACAGTCCTCGTGCACCACGCGTCCCTCGCCCTCGAGCGTGGCGCCCGCCATGGCAACGATGCCTTCGGGATCCAGCTCGCGCAGGCTGTCGGCGATGAGCCATAGGGGGCGGCCGGTGCAGATAAACGCCTTATGACCTGCGTCGCGCAGACGATGGAACGCCTCGACGACCGCCTGCGAAGGACGGACCGCCGAAAAGTCCTTATCGGTCATATCGTCGGGATCGAACGACGTCAGCGTGCCGTCCACGTCAAAAAAGAGCACGGCGGAATCGGGGCACGCATCAATCATATGGGTTCCTTTCGGGGGCGAGGGCAAACGGAGCATCCATCATATAATGGAGCGACGCAACCAGAGAGGTCACCCATGGAATTTTACGCAAGCTGCCCCGAGGGCTTTGAGTCCGCACTCGCCGACGAGCTTAAACGGCTCGGGCTTTCGCATGTCCGCCGCCTAAAGGGCCGCGCCACGTTTGAGGGCGAGCTCGAGGAGGGCTATCGCGCATGCCTGTGGTCGCGCCTGGCAAGCCGTGTGTTTGTGGTGCTTGCGCGCTTTGAGGCGCAGGATGCCGACGAGCTGTACGACAGTGTGTACGACATTGCCTGGGAAAGCATCGTCCGCCCCGGCGCTACCATCGCCATCACCGCTCGTGGCGTGACCGAGCAGCTGCGCAACACGCGCTTCTCGGCCCTGCGCGCCAAGGATGCTCTGTGCGATCGCTTGGCCGAGACCACGGGACATCGCGCCGATGTCGACGCCGCCGACCCCGATGTGCACCTGCTGCTCTCGCTGCGCCAGCAGCGCGCGAGCATGAGCCTGGACCTTTCGGGCGATCCGCTGTTCAAGCGCCTGCCGCCCGCCGCAGCCCGTGCCGGCGAGGGCACGCACGTGCTGCGCCCCGACTACGCCGCCCTGGTGCTGGCGCAGGTCGGCTGGACCGCACTGTGTGAGCGCGAGCTGACGGCCGACGACTACGAAAACGAGGCCCTGCCCACGCTGATCGACGCCTCGTGCGCCGGCGGCGGCCTGCTGCTGGAGGCAGCGAGCATCCTGACCGACCGCGCCCCGGGTGCCGCTCGCGAGCGCTGGGGCTTTGAGGGCTGGCAGCTGCACGATGCTGCTCTGTGGGAGCAGCTGGTTGCCGAGGCGCGCGAACGCGAGGCCGCAGCCCGCGAGCGCCAGGCGCGCATCGTTGCCGCAGACGTTGACCCCGCCGCCCGAAAGACCGCCGAGCGCATGGTCAAGTGCGCCGGCCACAAGCGCTTTGTCGATTTTTGCGCCGCCAAGCCTGCCACTGTGCTGGACCATGCGGGCGCCGTCGCCGGCGCGGCCATCGTCGCGGATACCACCGAGACCCCGCTTTCGCTCATGCACGACGCCATGACGCTCGTGGGCGAGCTGCGCCGCTCACCCGAGCTTGCCGCGGCACCGGTCGCCGCGCTCACCCGCGATGGGCTGCTGTCTCGCGCGCTCCATGCCGAGCCCGCGCGCTCGATCGCCGTCATGCCTAATAACGAGGAAGCCGCCGTTGAGGTTTGGCCATCGCTTGATCAGGCCGCCGCGGCGTTTGAAGCTGCAACCGGCATGGATGCCGAGGAGCAGACCGCGGATACCGAAGACGAGGCCGCCAGCGCCGCCATGCCCAAACCTGCCGCCACGCTCGACCTGGGTGACGGCAAGCCGCTGCCCGTGCTGATCCCTGAGTCCGAACAGTTCGCCAACCGCCTGCGCAAGAACGCCCGCCTGCGCCGCAAGTGGGCAAAGCGCGAGGGCGTGACCTGCTACCGCGTCTACGACGCCGACCTGCCCGATTACTCCGCCGCCATCGACCTATACGAGGGTTGCCCGCAGACGCCGGGTCGCTGGCTCGTCATCGCCGAATACGCCGCGCCCAAAACGATCGACCCCGCACTGGCTCAGGCCCGCATGCTCGACATTTTGGCCATCGCGCCGCGCATCCTGGATGTCCCCGCCGAGCACGTGCACGCTAAGGCCCGCATGCGTTCGCGCGGCGGCTCGCAGTACGGCAAGCAGGGCGCCGGCAAGGGCGGCTCAGGCGAGCGTGCCAACATCGCGCGCCGCCGCCTGCCGCTCATCGAGGAGGGTGGTCTCACCTTTGCCGTCAACTTTGACGACTACCTGGACGTGGGAATCTTCCTGGATCACCGCGTCACCCGCAACCTGGTCCGCGAGCACGCCAAGCAGGCGCGCCGTTTTCTCAACCTGTTTGCCTACACCGGCACCGCCACCTGCTATGCGGCCGACGGCGGCGTTGAGGAGACGGTGACGGTCGACCTTTCCAACACCTATCTGGACTGGGCCGAACGCAACATGCGCCAGAACGGCTTTGTGGGCCCGCAGCATCATTTTGTGCGTGACGATGTGCTCGCCTGGATTCGCGACCAGCGCCAGACGCGCAACCGCTGGGACCTGATCTTTGTCGACCCGCCCACGTTTTCCAACTCGTCCAAGATGGGCCGTCGCACCTGGGATGTCCAGCGCGACCATGTTGAGCTGCTGGCCGGCGTGTCGCGCCTGCTCGCACAGGGCGGCCATGCCATCTTTAGTTGCAACCTGCGCGGTTTCCGCCCCGAGACGCGCAAGCTCGCGCGCGCGGGCGTCGTGCTGGAGGACATCACCGCACAGACCATCCCCGAGGACTTCGCGCGCAACCAAAAGGTGCATCACTGCTATATCGTGCGTCGCCTGCCCATCGAGGACGCCATGGCCGAGGTAGGCTTTAGCGCCGAGGAGATTGCCGAGCGCGTCGAAGAGCTGCGCAACCCCGAGGCTCGCAAGCCCCAAAGCGCATTGAGGCCCACGCCCACGGGGAGCGGCAAGCCGAGTGACGCCGCTAAGCCAAAAAAGAAAAAGTTCTACGCCAGCAAACCTAAGAACAGGTAGGCTTCCATGACTCCTTGGGGAGGAAAGGCGGGCATGCTCTTCCCTCCCCAAGGGCTACCGAAAGCGCGACAAGGGAATCGTCCCCTTGCCGCGCTTTTCTTTTACTGTGTTTCTAGTCGTGCGTGACCAGACGATAGCCGATTCCCACGTGCGTCTGGATATAGCGCGGATGCGCGGGGTCGGACTCGATCTTTTTGCGCAGCGTCCCCATAAAGACACGCAGGCTCGCCAGGTCGCTCTTGGTCGCCGTTCCCCAAATCTCGTGCAGGATAAACTGGTGCGTGAGCACCTTGTCGGCATTATGGGCCAGCAGGCACAGCAGCTTGTACTCAATGGGTGTCAGGTGCAGCTCCTCGCCCGCCATCGTGGCGATGCCGGCATCAAAATCGATATGCAGCTCGCCGGTATCAAACGAGCCCTCGGAGGCCACACCACCGGTCTGCGCATACGAAAGGCGCCGAAGCGTGGTGCGGATGCGCGCGAGCAGCTCCTCAACCGAAAACGGCTTGGTCAGGTAATCGTCGGCGCCGGCATCGAGCGCGCGAATCTTATCCGCATCCTCGCTGCGTGCCGAGACCACGATGATCGGCATGCCCGACCACGCGCGCACCGACTCCACCACCTTGACGCCGTCCATATCGGGCAGGCCCAGGTCGAGCAGCACAATACTCGGTGACTGCGACGAGGCGGCGGCGATGGCGGCATGAGCGGTCTCCACAGCCATATGGCGCAGGCCGTGCGCCTCGAGCGCGGCAACGATAAGGTTGCGAACGGCGGGGTCGTCCTCAACGACCAAGATGAGCGGTTTTACGGCAGAGTTCGGCACGGCGCTACTCCTTATCAAACGAAACATCGGCGGCGGGAAGCTCAATCGTAAAGACCGAGCCGTGCGGATCCGCCGCGGTAACCTCTATGCTACCGCCATGTGCCAGCGCAATGGAGCGGCAGAGCGAAAGCCCCAGGCCCACGCTTCGGTGGCTGTCGGCCAAACCGTGGTTGGCGGTGTAGAACGACTCAAAGATGCGCTCGCGATCCTCGGGTGCGATGCCCGGACCGTCATCGGCAACCGAGCACGCCACGCATCCATCGTCTACGCCAATCGAAATCACGATATGCGAGCCTGCGGGCGTATAAGTGATGGCGTTGTTCACCAGATTGACCACCAGCTGCACCATCAGGCGCGCATCGACGTTGACGAGCGCCGGCTCATCGCACGCCACCACCTTAAGGTCGTGCTCGCGCACGGCAGGGTTCACGTGGCGCAGCGCCTCCTCGACGATATCGTCCATGAGCTCGAGTGTGGTCGACAGGCGCATACCGCCACCCTCGAGCTTGGTGATGGCGAGCAGGTTCTCGACGGTGGCGTTGAGCCACAGCGCATCCGAGCGAATGGATAGCAGCAGGCCGCGGCGCGTCTGGGCATCGAGCACGGCGGTGCCGGTCGAGCCTTGGTCGAGCAGGACATCGGCATTGCCCGAAATACTGGTGAGCGGCGTACGCAGATCGTGCGAGATGGAGCGCAGCAGGTTGGCGCGCAGCTGCTCATTTTTGGCAAGCACCGCCGCCTCCTCGCGGGCCTCCATGGCGCGGGCGCGATCGAGTGCCAGCTCGCCTTCGCTCACGATGGCATCGGCAAGTGTTCGCTCCTCGTGCGTCAGCACGTCGGGTTCGGCAACGATAGCCAGCACGCCCACCACCGAGGCGGGGTCGCCCGAGCGCGCGAAGCCGTCGCCTGTGCGAACCGTCAGGTAGATGCCATAAAACGCCGAGCCGCCAAACGTGGCGTCGAGCGGCGTTCCCACATAGGCGGACGCCGAGAGCCGCGGCGGCATCTGCGGCGCCAGTTCGTGCACCGGTGCGGCATCGCCCACGGCCGTGTATGTCGCACGCGGCAGCAGGTCATCGCCCTCGGCATCGGCGCTGTACCACACGACCGGACAGCCCGAAAGGCGCGCCAGCTGCGTTGCCATGGCGTGAACGATCTGCTGCTCGTCGGCGCACCGCTGCAGCATGCGGTTGGTCTCGAGCACCATATGCGTGCGGCGGTCGCTGGCGGCAGCCTGTGCCAAGGCGCGGCGCAGGGCCAACGCAATCGAGCTCGACACAAGCGAGACCACGAACATGATGAAGAACATGCCGGGATAGCCGCGGTCGATAAGCGACAGCGAGTAGCGCGGGTCGACAAACAAGAAGTTGTAGAGCGCCACGGCGGCAGCCGAGCTCAGCAAGCAATACAGGCGACTCCAGGTAAAGAATGCGCACAGCTGAACGGCGAACACATAGACGATCATGATGCTCGGCGCGAGACCCGGATGGTCGAGCAGCGCGCCCACAATCGTCGCCGCGACCAGCAGCCCCACCGATACGCAGGCGTCATACAGAGGAGTGCGGCGCGTCAGCGTTGTGCGCCGCCACCAAAAGCTATCGGCAATATCGCCGTCCGTACGGACGTCCATCAGTGCCCCGCCCCTCTCTCAAAAACAAAAACCACCACAAAGGGACAGGCACCTTTGTGGTGGTTTCCCTTGTGGTGGTTCCAAGTGTAAAGCCTTTGCAGCCTGCGGTCGCTAGACAAACAGCACGTGCGCGAGCAGGGCACACACGCACACCGCTCCAAATACCAGCGCCACGATCGAAATTACGCGATCGGCCATATCCATGTTGGCACGATTCGTAAAGAACCGATCTTCGGCGGCGTCGACGCGCGCCTCACGCACCATTTCGACCACCGCCTCATGGCCATCGAGCGCCTTTGTATCCATGTTTACCTCCCCGGCCCCAATCTTGTCCATCGAAAACCAACTCCGTGCAACCTGTCGGCGCCTACGGGCGCTCGTTGGGAGCCAGGCGTTGCATCTTGTTCACGGCCTTGAACTTGGTGAACAGCGGCACGTACTCAAAGCTCACGTTGGAGTTCTCCAGGCCGTACCAGCGTGCAGGCGTGCCGGCGGCGCGACGAATGATGTACTTGAGCGTGATGGCCGTACGCTCGCTCGGCTCCACATCGCTTTCGGGCGCCAGAAGCTTACGGATCAGGACGAACTTGAACGTACCGATGTTGCCCGGATCCTTGTAGACCGAGTAGTCATGCGTCTGCGCCGGCAGCTCGCCGGTGGCAGCCAGGTCCTGAACGACCTGACGCAGGTAGGCATTGACGCGCTGGTTAATCTTGTAGCCCAGGTACAGATGCACGCGGAAAACATAGTCGGTGCCGAACGTCTCGACCGAATAGGCAAAGGTATGCGGCTCGTCCATGGTCTCGACGTTCACGAACCACCAGGCGCGAGCACGCTTGGGATGCTTGTCCAAGATCGAGTAGACGATATCACGGTCGATGTAATCGGTATGGGTGTCCTTGGTCAGGTACACGATGTTGTCGCTCATGCGCTCGTAACGGTCGTCGTCGCGCAGGCGCTTGAGCTGCGGCAGATAGCTGCGCAGCGGCAGCAGCGTAAACTGGCGCTGCTCGACCGCCGTGCCATTGTACCAGCACACCATAATGCCCATGATGAGTGCAGCCATGAGGATGGTGAAGTAGCCGCCGTGGAAGAACTTGGTGAGCGAGCTCACGAAGAAGAAGCCTTCGAGCAAAAGGAAGAAGGCCGCGAAGATCCACGGAGCAACCTTGAGCTTGCGCTCCTCGTGCAGGTAGAAGAAGAGCAGCAGCGTGGTGCACATCATAGTCAGCGTAATGGCAAGGCCGTAAGCGGCCTCCATGTGTGCCGAGTTCTGGAACAGCAGCACCACGATGACGCAGCCCACGAGCATGACGTTGTTGACCATGGGGATGTAGAGCTGGCCTTTGGTCTCGGCAGGGTAGAAGACCTGCATGTGCGGCATGAGGTCCAGACGGCTGGCCTCGGACACCAGCGAGAATGCGCCGGTGATGAGCGCCTGCGAGGCAATGATGGCCGCGACGGTGGAAAGGCCGACGGCAAACGGGCGCAGGCCCGGGGCGAGCATCTGGTAGAACGGGTTGAGATCGGCAATGCCCATGAGCTCGGGGTTGGCAGCGTTGTTCATAAGCCAAGCGCCCTGGCCCATATAGGAAAGCAGCAGGCAGCACTTAACGAACGGCCAGGTAGCGTAGATGTTGCCGCGGCCGACGTGGCCCATGTCGGAGTAGAGCGCCTCGGCACCGGTGGTGGCGAGGAAGCAGCTGCCCAGGATCATGATGCCCGCGTGGTTGTTGGGGCTCAGCAAAAAGGCGATGCCGCGCACCGGGTTGAGGCACAGCAGCACGGCGGGGTGCTGGAAGACAAAGAACAGACCCGTACCGCCCAGGAACAAAAACCACAGCGTCATGATGGGGCCAAAGGCGTGGCCAATCTTGGCCGTGCCGATGCGCTGCACCAAGAAGAGCGCGATGATGATGGCGAGCGTGATGGCGACAACGCGGCCCTGGTCGTCACCGAGCACGGCATGGACCGCCGGAATGGTGCGCAGGCCCTCGATGGCCGTGGTCACGGTAACGGCAGGCGTCAGGATGCCGTCGGCGAGCAGCGCCGCGCCGCCCAGCATGGCGGGGATGATAAGCCACTTGCCGCAGCGCTTGACCAGGCTGTACAGGGCAAAGATACCGCCCTCGCCGTGGTTGTCGGCGCGCAGCGAGATCAGCACGTACTTGACGGTCGTCAGCAGCGTGACCGTCCACACGACAAGGGAGAGCGCGCCGAGCACGAACTCCTCCGTAACGCTTCCGATGCCGCCGTTGCCGGCAACGAGCGCCTTGGTTACATACATAGGGCTGGTGCCGATATCGCCATACACCACGCCCAGCGTGACGAGCATCGCCGAGATGCTCACAGGAATCGCAGCGTGCGAGGCTGCCTCCTTGGCCTTTTGTTCCATAAGCCGGTTTCCTCCCAACTTTAATGTTCGAAGGGATTATAGGCAATCGGCCCATGTTTTAATGCACTGTTTTCCCAGCTAGATAAACATTTATACGGCCTTTAGGCCACCGCAGCGATATGGAATGTGACAAAGGGGCTGTCCCTTTGTCACATTCGTCATTTTCCGAGCCAATTTTTGAACCACCACTCCATGGAGCGGCTCATCTCGGCCATAAAGGGACTCGTGTGCTTGCGGGTATAGATGTCCACGACGCGCTCCCCCACCTCGCGGGCATGCGGACGGAACATCGCGTCCATCTCGGCCACCTGCGCGTCCATGGTCGCAGCATCGGCGCGGCAGTAGCGCTCCTCGTGCACCAGGTTCACCACGGGATGCGCAATAGCCGGGCGCTCCTTGCGGGGCGTGCCGATGATGAGCATCGACAGCGGCATGGTATAGGGCGGCAGATCGAGCAGCTCGGCAACTTCCTCGGCATTCTCGACGATATCACCGATGTAGCAGCTCCCCAGGCCCAGAGCCTCGGCGGCAACCACGGCGTTTTGCGCGGCGATCACGGCGTCCTGGGCCGCGATGGCAAAGTCGCCCAAACCCGGCGCGCGGCGGGGCGCCTTACCCGTGCGCTCGACAAACTCGGGCTCAAAGCAGCCCACGTGCTCAAACAGATCGATCCACTTGGCATAATCGACCACAAATATCAGTGCCCAGGGCGCCTTGGCGATCATGGGCTGGTGGTCGCACAGGTCGGCCAGGCGGTCGAGCGTTGCCTGCTCGCGGATGCTCACGATGGAATACATCATCATGGCGCCCGCCGACGGCGCACGACTCGCCGCATGCAGAATCGCCGCCCGCTGCTCGTCGGTCACCGCCACGGGACGGTCATCGTCATCACGCGCGAAGGCACGCGTGGAGGAACGGTGCTCCAACGTGTCCAGCACCGCATTGCCCGTCGTCTCGACCGGATAGCCGCACGTATCCACAGCCTTGGTGCAAACCTGCTCGTTCATCGCCTCATCCTCGCTAATTCTTTAAGAAGCCTTTACGTTTCCGTGTAATTCCCGTCCATTATCGCGCAGGTCGCCACTCCATTGCGCCACACCGCCACACGTGCGCGTTAATATGGCTGGTTGTTGTGCGCAGCCACCAATTGCAGCGCATATCTTGGTAACAATCGGGTAAACCCCCGCTTTCGTAGGTTTTAGTTTGTGAGGAGTCTCAGCATGTTCGCTGCCGCCATCTCGCTCGTCGGTCTTGCGGCGACCGTCTACCTTGTCTTGCGCGAGGCCAAGGCCATTCGCGCTCAGTCGGGCACCGTTGCCAAAAGCGCTCTTGGGTGGAGCGTCGCCTTCGGCCTGTTCCAGCTCTTTTTGACCATTTGGGGCGCCATTGGCCTCGTCGCCCAAAACGAGCCGCTCGCCTTTGTGATGCTCATCCTAACCAACGCCATCCTCACCGGCTGCGCTTGGGCCAGCATCGCACGCGAGCGCATCGCCCCGCGCGTCTTTGCGTTCGCCGCGCCCGACGCCCCCGCCCCCACCGGCAAGCTCGCCCGCCTGCGCGGCGCCTTTGTGGGCAAACCGCTCGTCGCCGCTGTCTTGTGCCTGCTGCTCGCCGGCGTCTTTGCGCTGCTGGGAATGGAAGTCTCGTCCAACCACGACTTTACCTGGGTCTACCCCCTGTGCATCCTGCTCGAGTGGGCCATCATCACCGTGCTCATGACCGGCTTGTTCTTCCTATTCCAGCGCCACGGCGCAGCTCCCGCGGTCCTGGCCTTTGCCCTCTTTGTCCTGGGCATTGCCGAGTTCTTCGTCATCACGTTTAAATCCATGCCCATCCAGCCGGGCGACCTTTCGGCCATCTCCACCGCCGCCGCGGTCGCCGGCAACGGCTACACCTTCTCGATCTCGCTGTTCTGCGTGCTGTCCATGGGCTTTACCGCCATCGCCATGCTGCTGTGCGAGTACGCCGGCCTGGTGGCACCGCACCGTCAGAAGGGTACCGCCAACGCCAAGCGTATGCTGCTCACCAACCTGCTCGTGGCAGTGCTGTGCCTGGGCGGCGTAACCGCGCATGTCACGCTCATCGACTACTACAACACCCTCGGCATCACCGTCTACACCTGGCGCCCGCTCGAGAGCTACTGGCGCGAGGGCTACCTGCCCGCCTTTATTAGTGCGGCGCAGTCCATCAAGCCGCCCAAACCCGCCGACTACTCCGTCGACGATGCCAAGGCCACGCTCAAAAAGTACGCCAAGGCCTACGACAAGTCCGACGCGGCCAAGAGCGACGAGCGCGCCGCCGCAAAGGAGCAGTTCGACAGCGAGAAGCCTACGGTCATCGCCATCATGAACGAGACCTTCTCGGATCTATCCATCTACCAGAATATGCGCGCCGGCTACGAGGGCCCGCAGTACTTTAAGAGCCTGTCCAACTGCCTCAGCCGCGGCAAGCTCTACGTGAGCGCCTACGGCGGCGGTACCGCCAATACCGAGTTTGAGTTTATGACCGGCAACTCCATGGCCAACCTGGGCTCGGGTGTGTACCCCTACACCATCTACAACATGGAAACGACCGGGAACCTGGCAGAGCAGTTCAAGTCGCTCGGATATTCCACCACAGCCATGCACCCCAACCACGCGACCAACTGGAACCGCGAGAACGTCTACAAGGACTTTGGCTTTGACCAGTTCCTGTCCATCAACGACTTCCAGGGAGCCGACACCCTGCGCGGCATGGTGACCGACCAGGCTACCTACGACAAGATTCTCGAGTTGCTCGACCAGAACGCCGATCCGCAGTTTATCTTCGACGTGACCATGCAGAACCACTCGGGCTACGACACGGGCCTGCTGCCGGTCGACAAGCAGATGCATCTCAACATCGACACAACCGACCTGGACGCCAAGACCGTTGAGGACGGCACGCTGTCCGATGTCGACGAGTACGTCTCGTGCATCGAGCAGTCCGACCAGGCGCTTCGCTACTTCCTCAACGCCCTGAGCAAACTCGATCGCAAGGTGGTCGTGGTGTTCTGGGGCGACCACCAGCCGTTCTTCCCGTCCAAGTTCAACGATAAGTGGTTTACCGGCGAGGACGATGCCACGCACCAGGAACGTCTGTGGCAGACCGACTACATCATCTGGGCCAACTACGACGTTGCCGGCTGCGACCAGACAAGCGAGGTCGACGACCTGTCCACCAACTACCTGTCCACCCAGCTGATGCAACTGATCGGCGCACCGCTGACCGACTACCAGAAAGCGCACATGACGCTGCGTAAGTCGCTGCCCGCCATCAACTCGGTGGGCTACGAGGACGCCAGCCTGCGTTGGGCGCTCTCCTCCAACGTCACCGGTGACGACGCCGCTGCCGCAGCCGCCACCAAGGCGCGCGAGGATTACGCCAAGATGCAGTACTACGAGATGTTCCGCGACGGCAAGAACGTCTACACCGAGCATTTCCAGACCGAGGCCAACGAGACCGACCCCAACTTGGCGCCGGGTACAACCAAGATCAAGTAGCGGGTCGCTGCTAATTCACAACTGAAACGTCTGTCCGGGCGGAGGCATATAAGGTTCCCTGCTCGGACAGTCCTGCGCAAGACGGAGGCCACATTAAGTGGCCTCCTTTGCGTGCGGAACTCGCGATGAACCTTATATGCCTCCGCCCGGACAGACGCCCTGTTGTTGGAGCGCGGCTTGTCATGGGGGGTATCCGCAACATATATAAGTTGAAGGCCACGTCTTGTGGCCTTTTTTGCATCCGGAAACCGTGTCCCAGAATTCACGTCCGGAATGGGATGCAGTTTCCGCTTGTGGCTCCGTTGGGAAACTGCATCCCATTCCAAAGGCAAATTCTGGGACGCACTTTCCGAAACCCCATCCATCCGGAAAGCCCGTCCCACTCTGAATACATCCAGCGAACGCATGAGAGCGTGTCATCCAAGACGGTCTCGTCATCGGGGTGATGGAAAACGTCACCCCAAACGGTTGCCACGGTTGCGCCTATGAGTGTCAAGAAAAAAGCCTCGAGAATTTCGAGGCTTTCACACTTGTATTGTTTTGCACGAAGGACCGCGAACGGCGAAGCTACTCTCCCAGCACGGCCTTCTTGGCGGCTGCGGCCATGTTATCCAGATCTTCCTTGGTGGGATGGTCCTTTGCGGCAACCCAGTTGTCGAGCAGCATCTTATAGCGCGCGTTGTCGGGATCTTGCTCGAGCATGGCCTCGTAGCGCTGCTTGACCGCGGGGCCCATCTTGCCCTGACACATCGCCCAGCCCGCAAGCTCGGCATCGTTGGCCAAATTGGAGGTCACGCGGTCAATAATCTGCTGGTAATAGCTCTGGTCGGCGCCAAAACCGCAGGTGCCAAACAGGAAGACGCGCTTGCCGTGCAAGGCGGAGAGCAACGCCGCGACCGAAGGCGTGCACGCGCCCTTGTCGCACCAAAAACCGACGAGCACCGTATCGGCCGCGCAGGCGCCCTGCGCCTCGAGCGCAACCTGATCTGCATCCGCATCGTCGCTCAACGCCGCGGCATGGACAAATTCAACGCCCGCAGCCTGCAGAGCGCGCTTGATCGCACCCGAAACCATCCTGGTATTACCGCTCTTGCTGTTAACCACCAAAGAGCACGTCATAGTCACGTTGCCTCGTTTCCCCCAAAACTAAAGCCGCTATTGCAATTTATTAGATGAATATCTTAGTACTAACGTGACAGATGTAAACCACCGTCTGTCGATTGATTAATTTGCCCCACGGGCTTGCTCACTGGGCAAACTGGCTGCGGTAGAGTTCGGCGTAGAAGCCGCCTGCCGCTAGCAGCTCGTCGTGCGTGCCGCGCTCGATAATCTGGCCGTCGCGCATCACCAGAATGCAGTCGGCGTTGCGGATGGTGCTCAGGCGGTGCGCCACGACAAAGCTTGTGCGACCGGCCATGAGCTCGTCGAATGCCGCCTGCACCTGCAGCTCGGTACGCGTATCGATGCTCGACGTTGCCTCGTCCAGCAGCAGAATCGCCGGATCGGTGAGCATAACGCGCGCAATGCACAGCAGCTGTTTTTGACCCTGGCTAAACGTGCCGCCGTCCTCGCCGATGACCGTATCGTAGCCGCCTGGCAGCTGCACGATAAACTTGTGCGCATGCGCGCGCTTGGCAGCTTCGATAACCTGCTCGCGCGTGGCGTCAGGACAGCCGTAGGCGATGTTTTCCGCCACCGTGCCCTCGAACAGCCATGTGTCCTGCAGCACCATGCCAAAGGCGCGGCGCAGGCTTGCGCGCGTGTAGTCACGCGAGGAACGGCCATCGACCGCAATGCGACCGGCATCGATATCGTAAAACCGCAGTAGCAAATTGATGAGCGTCGTCTTGCCACAGCCCGTAGGACCGACCAGGGCAAAGCGCATGCCGGGTTTGGCCTCGATGCAGATATCCTGCAGCAGCTTGCGATCGGGCACGTAGCTAAAGTCCACATGCTCAAAGGCGACCTCGCCCTGCGGGGCGGCAAGTTCCACGGCATCCGCCGCATCGGGCTCCTGCTCGCGGGCATCGAGCAGCGCAAACATGCGGCGCGCCGAGGCGTACGCGGTCTGGATCTGCGTAATGACGTTGGTGACCTCGTTGAACGGCTTGGTGTACTGGTTGGCATAGGACAGGAAGATCTGCACGCCGCCCACCGTAAGCGCCGCGGGCACGCCCGTGATCACGCCCACGCAGCCGATCACAGCGACCACGGCATAGATGATGTTATTGATAAAACGCGTACCGGGGTTGGAGAGCGAACCCATAAACTGCGCGCGCTCGCCCGCGGTGTAGAGCTCGGCATTGAGGGCATCGAAGCGCTGCTGGGCGTTCGGGCCATAGGCAAAGGCGTCGACAAGCTTTTGCTCGCCTACGTACTCCTCGATATGACCACCGAGCTGCCCTTGAATACGCTGCTGCGCCGTAAAGCTCTTGTTGGAGAGCTTGGCAATAGCACCGGCTGCAAAAATGGAAAGCGGCGTGACGAGCACCACCACGAGCGTCATGGTCAGATTAATGGAGAGCATAAACGCGAGCGTGCCAACGATGGTGATAACGCCGGTAAAGAGCTGGGTAAAGCCCTGCAGCAGACCGTCGCCCACCTGGTCGACGTCGTTGACCACGCGGCTCATGAGGTCGCCGTGGGCATGGCTGTCGATAAAGCTGAGCGGCATACGGCTGAGCTTGTCGCTCGCCTCCACGCGCATGTCGCGCACCGTCTCATAGGACAGGCGGTTGACGCAGTAGCCCTGCAGCCACTGGAAGGCAGCGGCACCCACCACGACGAGCGCGAGTTTGGTAACGAGCGGCAGCAGTGCATCGAAATCCACCTGGCCCGCAGCAACAATCAGGTCGATGCCCTCGCCGATAAGGATAGGCGTGTAGAGCTGAAGAATCACCGAGATGGCGGCGCTCACGAACGACGCCGTAAACGAAATACGGTGCGGACGGACGTAGCCCATCAGGCGGCGGGTCACCGCGCCCACGGGATAGCGCTCGGGGTCGCCGGGCTGGCGCGGACCGTCGCCCAGGTCGTTGAGGTTATCGTTACCGGACACGTTGGCCGTCATCGTGGCGACCGAACCGGAGGAAGTGTACGGATTCATTTAGCGGCCCTCCTTTGCGCAGACGGATGCTGGGGCGGTTGGGGCACCTGGGGCGAGCGCGGGCGCTGTGCTCCCCCGCTGGCCCTCAAGCTCCTCGCGGCGCAGCTGCGACTGGCAAATCTCGCGATAGAGCTGACAGGTCGCATACAGCTCGTCATGCGTGCCCAGGCCCGCAACCGAGCCGTGGTCGAGTACGCAGATCATGTCGGCATCGCGCACGGTCGAGACGCGCTGGCTCACGATGACGGTCGTGAGCGGCAGCCCGCCCTCGGCGGCACCGCGCACGCTACGCTCGCGGACGGCATGGCGAAGCGCCGCGTCGGTCTTAAAGTCGAGCGCCGAGGCAGAATCGTCCATGATCAGGACCTGTGGCGAGCCCACCAGGGCACGCGCGATGGTCAGGCGCTGGCGCTGGCCACCGCTAAAGTTCTTGCCGCCCGCCTCGACCGGGGCATCGAGCCCCTGCGACTTGTTGCGCACGAACTCGCTCGCCTGCGCCATATCGAGCGCTGCCCAGAGCTCCTCGTCGGTCGCCGACTCGTCACGCCAGGTCAGGTTGCTGCGGATGGTGCCGCTCACCAGCGACGCTCGCTGCGGAACGGTCGCGACCACGTGGCGCAGCTGGTCGAGCGGCCAAGTGCGCACGTCGGTACCCATCACGCTCACGCTGCCGGTGCCCGCATCGTACAGGCGCGGGATGAGCGAGACGAGCGTGGACTTGCCGCTGCCCGTGCCGCCGATAATGCCGAGCGTTTTGCCCAACGGCAGCTCCAGGGTCACATCGTCGACGGCGTTGGCAGCGCCCGCGCCAAACGAAAAACTCGCATGGTCAAAGCTCAGCGCCGGGACCGAAACAGCGCCACCCGCCAGTTCGCTCGGCTCGGGCAGTGCGACCGGCTGATTGCCCTCGTCGGTAATGCTCGGCACGCAATTGAGCACCTCGTTGAGACGCGACGCACTGGCGCTCGCCTTGGTAAAGACCACGACCAGGTTGGCGACATACACGATGGAGGTCAGGGTCTGCGTCATGTAGTTGACGAACGCCATGACCTGGCCCTGCGTGAGCTCGCCCACGTTGACCTGAATGCCGCCCACCCACAGGATGGCGCACACGCCCAGGTTCATCACCAAAAACGTGACGGGGTTGAGAATCGACGAGAGCTTGCCCACCGCGATTGCGACACGCGCCTGGTCATCGGCCGCCTGGGCAAAACGCTCGCGCTCGTGGTCCTCGCGCACAAACGCCCGGACCACGCGGGCGCCCGAAAGTCCCTCGCGGCAAATAAGCGCGATGCGATCGAGCTTTGCCTGCAGCTGCTTGTAGTACGGGATGCAGCGCGCCATGACAAGCCAAAACACCAGGCCGATGGCGGGCGTGCAAATCAAAAAGATCATGCCGAGCTTAAGGTCGATGGCAAGGGCCGCAACCATGGAACCCACCGCCAGGAAAGGCCAGCGGATGAGCATGCGCACGCCCAGCGCCACGGCGAGCTGCACCTGGTTGACGTCGTTGGTAATGCGCGTGATGAGCGACGGCGTGCCAAAGCGATCGAGCTCAGCATAGCTCAGCTTGTTGATGTGCCGGTAGAGTGCGCCGCGAATGTCGGTGCCCATGCCCTGCGAGGTGAGCGCCGCCATCTTTTGGCAGACGAGCGTAAACGAGATGCCGATCACGGCCATGGCGGCGAGCACCATGCCGTAGCGGACGACGGCACTCACGTCGTGCGCACCGATACCTTTATCGATCATCTGGGCAATCACCAGCGGCGTCAGCAGGTCGAAGATCACTTCGATCAACTTGCACGCAGGGCCAATCACCATATACCGGCGATACTTACCACCAAAACGCCTGAGCAGCTCAATCATGTATAGGCGCTCCCTATCATCATCCACATTCAATTCGAACCATGATAGTACCGCCACCCCAAAAGAAGCGTAAACAACTCGTCATTTCTAACGGGATTCAGTTTTCAGAGGGGTATACGCGCACACCCGATCAATGGCGGGCAAACCGCCTGATATACTTACATTAGTGCTACCAAGTTAGTCGCCAACCCTTGAAATGAGGTGCCGAGATGAACGACATTCTCGCAAGAAGAGCAAGACGAGCAACCATGGGCATCGCCCTTTCCGCGGCACTTGTCGCGGGAATCGCCCCCGCAGCGGCGATCGCGGCAGAAACCAGTTCCCCCACCGGTGCAGTTGCCTTGCAGACGGAAGACGCGGCCGCCGCAAAAGAAAAAGCGTATGCGGCCATGCAGGAAGCGCTCAAAAAACTCAAAGCAGCGGAGGACGCCGCAAGTCCCGAGAGAATTGCGGGAATCAATAATATGATTGCCAGTGATCAAGAGCTCCGCGACATTATGCTTGCGCATGCCGCCGAATGTAGGGAACTCCTTCCCGCCATGCAAGCGAACGTCGATGCAGCCCAAGCCAAATACGACGAGGCCAGCAACCTGGTAAGCAGCCTTCAGGCAAAATTAGAGGCACTTAAGGCACTCGGCGACGAGGCGCCCAGCGAAGCAATTAAACAGTTGCGCTCCGAAATCATGGCGGCAAAATTGCAAGAAGAGTCTTGCAAAACGACGCTTGACAGCTACCAACACCGCCTCGAAAGCCAGGAAAGACAGGTTCAGAGATTCGAAAGTGCGGCGGAGGAAGTCAAAGCCCACATCGACGAGGAAACAGCCAAGCGAGATGCGCTCCTCGACAATTTGGATAAGGCGCAAGCGGCATATGACGACGCCTGCAAGGCATACGAAGAGGCGAAAGCCGCGGCAGACAAGACCACCTCGCCCGAGATAACGAAACCTGCCGAGACAGTGCCTCCCTCCGGCTCAACGCAACCCGCCGAGGCGACACCGCCCGTTGCCTCACCTGCAACCGGCAAAGACGCCCTACCAAGCTCCACCAAGCAGGCGAACTCGAGCAGCAGCAAGCAAGCAAATACGACCGCCGGCAAGCTCGCAAACACGGGTGACACAGCACCGAGCGCAATCGCACTCGCAGGAATCGCCGCCGCAGTCCTCGGAATAACCGCCACGGGTGTACGCCGCCTCAAGAACTCAAAATAGCCGCCAGAGCATACCATCTTCGCCAATCCACAAACCCAGAGACAAAAGAGGCCCGTTTCCCCAGGGAAACGGGCCTCTTTAACTGCAAAAATTCAAGCAACAACACCGCCGCCTCTTGAACCACATAGCCATCAATGCCCAGACAACACCAGCAAGCCGCATTCCACAAGGGATAGATTAAATTAGATAAACGCGCCTTTACGGGTGATTTTTGGACGATTTGGCCCGGCCGGCGGCACGATATTTGGTAGTCGAGCGATCCCGCAGGCGCAGCCGAGGACCAGCGAGACACCAAATGCCTCGCCGCCGGCCGGGCCATGTCGCGGTAACAAAAAAGCGCCCGTGCGCTCGATGGATTCGGATGCCCGACAGAGGCTCCTTATGGCTGCTTCCTTCCGGACCTGACCAGATTCGGAACATGTCGTCATCCGAACCCATCGAACACGCTAGGCGCTCGGTATATCTTACCTGCTCCCGTCCAGCAGGGCAAGTGGGGCGAACCCATCGGATGGATTCGCCCCACTCGTCCATATCGCTAGCGGCGCCTACGGTACAGGACCGCGCCGCCCGCTGCGGTCAGCGCGCCGATGCCGGCCATGGCGCCGAGTGCCTCAACCGGCAGGCTGCGGTCGCCGGTGTCGGGCATGCCGCCCTTGGAGCCGTCGCCGCTAGAGCCGCTGCCGGAGCCGTTATCTGAACCGCCGTCCGAGCCGCCGCCCGGCGTGCCGGGGTTCTCGGGGGTGCCGGGGGTCCCGGGACCCTCGGCATAGTTGTTGGTGAAGACCGGCGGCAGGTTGGCGTCGCCCTCGTAGGAGACCTTCGCCGACAGGTAGCCCGTCTTGGAGCCGTCGGCCGCCTCGTCGCTCACCGTGACGACAATCTTGTGCACGGCCTTGTCGTAGGTCACGTGTGCCTGGCCATCGTCGACCTCGCTCACCGTGAAGGTGTAGGTACCGGCCTGCTTGAAGGTCAGCGCGTCGAACGTGACGCTGCCGTCGGCGGCGTTCTTGGCGGTCGACATGACCTTGCCGTCCCGGCTCTTGAGCTCAAAGCTAAACTGCCCCGCCTTGAGCTCGGCGCCCTTGAGCACCTTGGCGGCGCCCAGCTTGAGGGTGACGGGCGCAGCCTCGTAGCCGTTGGTGAACGTCACCGAGCCATCGCCCGTGGGATTGCCCTCGGCATCCACAAGGTCGTGCTTGACGGTGAGCTTGCCGTTGCCGGCATCGGTGACCGTCGTGCGCACGCGGTGCACCGCCCTGTCGTACGTCACGCCGCCCGCCGCGCCGGCGACCTCGCGCAGCTCGTAGCTATGCGTGCCGGGCGCGATATAGGTGACGGGGCTGAGCTCCACAGTGCCGTCTGCGGCGTTCTTGCCCGTCGCCGCAATACTCTCGCTGCCGTCGGCGTTGATCTCGATCAGCTGGAACTCGAACTCGCCCTCGGCCAGGTCGCGGCCCTTGAGCTTCTTGTTCACCTTGATCTGGTCGGTGACAGAGCTCGGCGTCGGGTCCACGCCGTAGGTGTTGGTGAACTCGAACGCGCCCTTGCCCTCGGGCGTGCCCTCGGCGGGCAGGACCTCCGCGACGAGCGTGCCCGCGTTGGTGTCCTCGACCACCTTGACCGTGAAGGTCCTGGACGCCACCGCGTCATTGACCACGCCGTCGACCGAGCCGGACTCGCTCACCCGGTAGGCGAACGTCTTGGTGCGCATGCCATCGCCGTCGATCGCGGCATCGTCGAGGTCACTCGGCTGCTTGAACGTGACGTGGCCCAGCTCGACGTTGCCGGCGGCATCGTTGACCGCCTCGGTCACCGTCTTGCCGGAGGCGTCGACCGGTGCGGGCGCGCCGTCCAGCGGCTCAATCTTAAAGGTGTACTTGCCCTCGATGTCGGCCTGCGTCAGGCCGAGTCCGGCCTGGCCGAGCGCCAGCGTCTTGGTGCCCGCGAGGTCGACTGTCGCCTCGTTGGTGCCGTAGCCGTTTACGAACGACAGCGTGTCGCCGGAGCCCTCGGGGTAGACCACGCTAACGTCCAGCCCGCCCTTGTCGTCATCTGCCACCTTGACCGTGATGCCGAAGCTCGACGCGGCCGCCGTCACGCCCGCGGACAGCTGGTCCGTGCCGTCCTCGGATACGGTATAGGGAATGACCCAGGAGCCGTCGGCGGCCCTGGTGGCGATGCCGTCCGCCACCATCTGCTCGAGAGCGTCGGTGGTGTAGGCAATGGACGAGAACGCGAGCCCCGCGGCCTCGCCGTCGCCGGAGGCCCGGTTGGTCGCGGTCGCGACCACGTTGCCCCGGGCATCGCGGACGGAGAACGAGAACTCGCCCGCTGCCGCGGCGCGACCCGTCAGCGTCTTGGTGGCGTTAATTGCCACGTTGCCCTCGCCGCCGAGCGTTCCGGTGGCCTCGTAGGAGTTCTCGAACGCGACCGTCACGGGCGCAGACGTCGCCGTGACGTCATCTGCTGTGGAGACCTCGCTGCGGGCGACCTCGACACCGTCCCTGGCAACCGTGGTCGTGACCGCGAGCTTGCCCGTCGCGGCGTCGTAGCCGGGCGCGATGGTCACCGTGCGCGGCGCGGTGTCGTTGGTGTAGCCCTCACCGCCGAGCTTGGTCTCGGTGACGGTGAAGCTGTAGGTCTTGCCCGCGTCGGCATCGGTGAACTTCACGTCGCTGCCCGCAGCACCGCCGATGAGGTTGACCAGGTCGGCCGTGCCGTCATCGGCCGCAGCCACGGCGTAGGCGTCCCCGTCGGTCTTGAGGCCGAGCTTGGCGGCCGTCTCGGCGTCCGCGGTCACGGTGAAGGCGAACTGCCCCGCCTCCATGGCGCGGCCACAGAGCGTCTTGGACAGGCGCACGCCCGCGCGGGCCGAGTAGTCGAGCTCGGTCGTGTAGGTGTTGACGAAGTCGCCGCCGCTCACCTCCGCGATCGCGGGCGTCGTGGCCGTGAGGTTGCCGGAGCCGTCGTCGGTCACGGTCACCGTCATCGTGGCGACGTGGCCGTCGTAGGCCACGCCGGCGATGGCGGAGCCGTCATCGGGCCTGGCCTCGCTCACCGTGTAGGTGAAGGTCTTGGCGCGCACGCGCTTGCCGCCGACCTCGGCGAACCCGGCGTCCTTGATGTCGTCGAGCGTGTAGCGGATGGAGCCGAAGTCGAAGGCGACCTTAGCGTCCGCCTTGGTACCGGCGGCGGCCGTCACGCTGACGGTCTTGGAGCCGGCGGCGGAACCCTCGGGCATGGGCGCGCCGCCCTCGCCCGTAAGCGTGAACTGGAAGCTGTCGTCCTCCGCCCAGTCGCGGCCCTTGAGTGTCTTAGTGAAGAGCCCCGCGGTGGAGACGTCCCTGCCCTCGGTGGCCGTTCCGTACGTGTTGGTGAACGCCGCGGTCGCACCGTCCTCGGTCACGGTGCCCTCGGCCTTGGAGCCGTCAGCCCCGTTAACAGCAGTCGTGTAGCCCTCGGCCGCATCCTCGGTCACGGTGTAGCGCACGCCCACGGGCAGGCCGGCGACGGTCTTCTTCTCGCCGTCCTTAAGCGTGAAGGTCGCCTTGCCGTCCGCGAACGTCACGGCGTTCTCGCCCTTGCCGAAGGTGCCGGAGACGGGCTCGCCGTCCCCATCGGTCAGCGTGACCGCAAAGCCGAACTCGCGCTGGCTGTCGCCGCCGACGACCGTCTTCTTGACGGTGAGGCTGCCCTCGCGGGGCACGCTGTTGTGGGTCGTGTTGGTCTGCGACTCGTTCTCGCCCACCTCGACCGTGGCGGTGTTGGCGATGTCGTCGACCACGGCGGCTTCGGCGGAGACCTTCACGTCGAAGCTGAGCGTGCCCGCGGCGCCCGCAGTCTGCTCGCCGAGCGACCAGGTAAGAGTGCGCGTCGCGGCGTCGTAGGCGGCGCCGTCGGCAGAGCCCTCGACGTAGTCAACGCCCTTGGGCAGGACATCGGTCACCGTCACGTCGGCCGCCTGCGCGGCGCCCCTGTCGTCGACGCTGTTATTGGCCCAGCCGATGGTATAGGTGAGAGTATCGCCCACGCCCACCGGCTTGCCGTCCACATCGACCCTGGCGCCCGAGGCGTCCGCCTTGGTGACGGTCTTGGTGTTGTCGTGCGGCGTGAAGGTGTTGGTGAAAGTCTTCTTGCCCCGCTCGTTGGAGATCTCGGCCTTAAGACCGGCACCAGTCTGAGTCACTGTGATGTCGAAGGTGTAGGCATGCGCATCGTCCTCAATCAGGACATCGCCGTTTGCTTTCTCGGTCACGGTCGCGTGGTAGGTACCCAGATTGGTGAAGCTGAGCTCGCCAAAGGAAACCTTGCCGTCCTTGTTATTCTTCGCCTCGATTGGGTAGCCTTCGAGCACATTGCCCGCACCGTCGGTGAGGGAGAGCACAAAGGTGAATTCCCCCTCCTGGAGGCCGGGCTTGCGGCCGCCTGCGAGCACCTTGGTGAGCTCGGGGACGGACGCCGTGGCGGGAGCAGGGTCGAAGGTGTTGGTGAAAGCGGCGGCGGCGACCTGGTCGGCCGAGATGGAACCATCAGCCCTGGATCCCTCGGCTCCGTTCACCGCAGCTTTGTAGCCATCGGCGGCACGTTCGGTCACCGTGTAGGCAGTTCCCGCGGGCAGCCCCGTGATCCTCGCCGTCTGGCCATCTTTGAGCTTGAGGGTCGCCTCGCCGTCCTCGAACGTCGCGTCACCGTAGGTGCCGGATACTTTGCGGCCCATGGCATCGGTGGCCTCAACCACAAACTTAAATATCTTGTCCGCGTCGACCGCCAGGCCCTCGCGCGCCACGACGGTCTTGGAGACGTCGAGCTCGCCCGTCTTCACGGTGTTGGTCACGGTGAAGCCGCGCCCGGCGTCGCCGGTGACCTTCGAGCTGTAGCCCTCGACGGCGTCCTCGGCCACGGTGTAGGCGACCTCGGAGCCGGACTTCGAGTACTTGGCCAGGTCCTTGAAGGAGCCCTTCCAGTTATTGGACTCGTTGAGCTCGATCGACTTGCCGGTGTCCTTTCCGTCGGCGAGCAGGCGCACGGTGGCCTTGGCGGCCGCCGGGCCGACCCACTTCTTCTCGACGGGCACCGAGACCTTGGCCGCATCGGTATACTGCACGGCCGTTGCCGTGGTAAAGAGATGGTTGAGCTGGAGTGTGCCCAGATCGGTACCATTGGTGGCATCATCGTCTTGATAAAGAGCCATGCGGTTGATGCCCGTATCGGCAAAGATGGTCGCCAGTTTGCCGTCGCGCTCGCCACCGTTCTCGACATAGCACAAGACGGTCTTGGTGCCCTGCGTCGTCTTGTCATAGCGCATATGCATCCAGTTGTCCGCAGGACTTGTCGGGCCCCATGTCAGGTTTCCGTTGGCGTCAACGACTGCACTCTGCAGCTTGCCCTTGATGTGCGTAAGCGTGTTGTCGATGGAATCGGGAGAGCCAAACTGCGCTAGGGAAGCAATCAGCGAGCCCGGGCCGCTCATACTACGCACGCCATCGTTCTCCTCGCCGGCATCAACGTACACGCCCGAATCGTCCACGATCACCTTGGTAATGGTGGTATTTGACTCGTAGCCATCCGGGCTCAACGATTCGCGCAGATAGTACGTACCCTTGATAAGGGGCTTATGCTTTGTCGAATCGAGCGGGAAGCATGCAGCACCCTCAATGTCATACGGATAGGTCATGCCGTTTGCCTGCACGGTGTCATACGGCTCGGCACCCGATTTAATGGCATAGGTTTTAGGACTATTGCCGGTAACGTCCTCGGCCTTGTACAGTTCAAACGTCGCGCCGTTCACGGGCTTGCCCAGCTCGTCGACCTTCTGCACAAACAGACGGTTCTGAACGTTCGTGAGGTGAATCACGGTTGAGAACTGCCTGTTTGTCGACCGGTATTCAACCATGGAGGTGTTCTCCGTGGTTGCCTCCGCCAGAGAAGATGCCGTGGTGTGATACACCGCCACGGTATAGTCGGCATTCGACTTGTCCTCCATCATGGCAGCGTACTTCTCGATATCGCCGGGCAGCGACCTGACCGTCACCTCGTAGTCGCCCTTGGTGTTGACGGCAAAGACACTCGTGTCCGCCGATTTGGCGGCCTCGACCGCACCGGCGATGCCGTGTGCAGAGCACAGTTTGTAGCCCTCGAGCGGGTTACCCGTAACTGCCGTCCATGCATTTTCGCTTTTATGGTCCTCGCTCGCACCGGTGAGCTTGAGCACGACAGCGAAGGTCGCACCCGAGCTAATGGCGTTACCCTTATTGTCTTTTTTTCTTTATCGAGAGATATGGTCTCTTTCGCGGCCAGATAGCCGCCGTTGAGCCACATGCGGCTACCCGTCCATTGCGTTGCGCCGTCGGCCATGGTGACCGTTGTTTCCGGTGCAACAACCACGCCACCCGAGCCACTCGCCGCAGCTTGCTTGTACTGCAGGTGCAGCTCGCCTGGCGTTGCAGTGGTCGACGAGGTCAAGCTCGAGCGGTATCCCTCAGGCAGCTTTTCTTCTTTGAGTACAAAGTAGTCGCAATGATTGGTGTTGTGTTCTTCGTCGAACGAGAGAACCGAGCCACCCGGCTTCAAAAGCACCAGCTGACCCTTGTCGTCCGTCGTACCCAGGGCGATGGCCTCGCCTTGCGTGTTCCAGTTGGCATCCGACCGATACAAGGCAAACTCGGCGCCCTGGACCGCCTCGCCGTTCTGGTTGACCTTCTCGACCTCGGACGACGGCAGGGTGGTGAGGTTGAACTTAAGCGACATATTCGATGCGCCCGCGCCGCGCTCCAGATAAAAGAAGCTCAGCGTGTGCTTGGTGCTGTTGCTGAAGGTGTTATCGCGGAAGTTTTTGGTATCTACGCCGGCGGCATCAAACTTCGCCTTAATAGTGGTTGTTTCGATTGTTCTCTCGGTTCCGTTCGCACCGTCAATATGACCGACTTTCACTTCGCCAGTAGCAAAGTTGATATCAAGCGTTGCCTTCTCGTGAATGCCGCCCAGATCGCCTACGAGCACGTCGTCGATATACACCCAAACGTCGTCGTCACCCGAGAACTCAAAGATCATGTCCTTGTTACCGGTGGTCTGGCCACCGTTAGGCTGGACAAACTCCGTGGTAATGGACATGCCAAAGTGGTGGTTGAGGCTCGTGTTTCCGTCCACGATCTTTTTGGGAGAGAGCTTATTGCCCTGTTCGTCGAAAACTTTCTCAGCCGAGTCAAAGGGGAAGAACTGGCCTAGATTGGTTTCGCTATCAGCACTTCCCTTGTATACGCCCGCGGAGTCGTAGACGTTAAAGGAGTTCGTCGTGGAGTTGTACACGGCATAGTTGCCATCAGAACCATACGAGTCGTAGACGTAGTATCCGCCCTCAAGCTGGAAGAGGCCCTTCACGTTGTTGTAGACGGCCTTACCGTCCTGATCGCCATTAGCCTGACTGGCGTTGTTAAAGAGATAGGCCAGCGACTCATCGGTGTAGTTAACGCCATTGCCTTGGGAGGTGTAGGTGCCTTTCTTGATTGCCGGATAGCCATTTACAAGCTGATTCTCAACAAACCGAAGGCGACCGTAGCCAGCAGTACCGCTTCTGCCCGTCCACTTGTTAATGCCCGTACCGGCGCCGCCATTAAACTTGAGCTGATGGTCTTTATTGATGCCGGTGTTGTCATTCTCGTTGTAGTTGTTTACGTTGGCGGAATTGTCGTTATCGCCATCGACGACCCAGTAGTCGAACAGATTGACCGTGGTGCCGGTGGGATTCACCGTCTGCACGGTATGGTTGCTATAGGGAACCGTCTGATCGGCCGACGCGCTCGTCGCACCAAACATGAGCGCACACGCCGCCAGCGGGACGGCCAAAACCCTTAAGGCGCGCTTGGCAGTATTGGTTTTCTCGCCAAAAGGCTCCAATATTTCTCGAACTCTCGCACACAAGCGATTCATGAAGGCCCTCCCCAATCCATGAGGACGGCAAGCAGTAGCTCGTTATATGTGTGTCGTCGTCCCCATCGATGCAAATATACGCCCCCCCCCGCGCAAAAACGCAAGGCAGGACATCGCTATATGCTTAAAAGTGTAGCAATTTAAACGACCCGCCATTCCGCGTCAGGTTGCCACTCGGTCGTCAAATCGAACCATTCGCGCCATCAAAGGGGCTCGGCAGGATAAAACCGTCGGCAATCTTTATCCCCCACACCCCACAAAGTGGCTAATTTGGGACGGGGCTTTTTTGACTACTTGGGCAATCAGATCGGCATGTAGTCAAAATAGCCGTCCCAAATAGACTGGTCTGACGCTGCGCCACGAAAAGGGTCTATCTACTACGTTTAGACCGCAGGGGTCGACCATAGCCGACTTTTTCGGAAATCGGCAAGCTCTCTACCTGCACTGATAATTGTTCTCGGGGGAAGCGGGCACTGCGGGGCGCGGCAACGGCGCGCGATTTCCGCGTCGCAGCGCTACCCTGATGCTGAATGCCGGGACGATGACCCACTGA
>JAXJIO010000032.1:0-33616 GCA_036298675.1 Collinsella sp.
GTTAAATTTGTTGAAAGCTCTGACATGCGCTGTCGACTTCATTAAAATCGATTGCCGATCAAGTCTTCCTATATATGCGAGCCCCAAGAAACTGCGCTGTGAACCTGAGTCCTCTATTGATCGGCCCGGTGCACCGGGCCGCTGTCCTCGAGCCGGCAACAGCTTGCCGGTCTCAAAACGTATGCCGTCCGGCACGACCGACGGCCGAGTCTTGCGCCCCGTTCGGGCAGCGCCAGAACCCCGTGCCGGAACCCATGCGGTCGATTGCAGGGGAATTCAGCCGCGGCCATCGAGGAGCCGACCTAGGGACGGTGCCCTCAGTCCTCGAAGGATTTCAACCGCCCCTTAAAGGCTCGGATTGATTTAACGGTTGCTTCAATCCGGCAGAATATGCCGGGCATGGACCGGTTGACACAATGTAAGGTAAAAAGCAGATGCGGCCGTACGCCGGTGCGGGGTTCGGGTGATGTGATAGAAAGAAATATACGTATTACATCTAACCAAGAGGTGCGTCATGGCAACCGCCACCGCAGCCCTGAGAACCCCCGAGGACCTCGCGAACAGGTACGACCGCCTGGCGAAGTCGACGGGCCGCACGAAAACCTTCTACATGACGGAGGCGCTTGCCGCAGAGATAGGCAGGCTCGAATACGAGTACGGCCTCATGAATTATCCGGGAAGCGTTTGGTTGCGAGGTATGCCAGTGTGCGGGGCCTGATTCGTCAGGCCCCGCACTGGCGACCTCCGGGTTGGGCAGCACGCGGTCGGCGACCGAGCGCAGCGCCGACCCCCAGCCGGCGTCGAGCAGGGCATTCCCGCCCAGGACGAGCGCTGCGGAGAGGAGGACGAGCGCGGCGGCGAGCGGCTTCCTACTCATCTGCCCTCCCGTCCTCGAAGCGGCAGAACCAGGCGAGAAGGACGGCGGCGGCTGCCAGGGCGAGCACGAGGCCAGCGAGCGCAGTCGTGAGGAGAGGGCCCGCCGCGCGTGCGGCGTCGATGAAGGCCTCCACCCCGAGCGACCCCAGGCGCGCGGGCCAGGCGAGCGGCACCCAGCTCAGGGGCATCGCCAGGGCACCGGTGAGCTCGCCGGTCATGAGGCCGTGCGCAAGTCCGCCCACTGAGAAGAACGCGAGGAGCGTCCCCGCCGCGCCGGCGCCGATGGCGGCGTTGCGGCCGAGGCGCAGGGCCACGCCGAGCCAAAGCGCGTAGAGGGGTAGGCTGCCCAGCGCGATGCCCACCCAGGCGGCCGCAAGCGGCGCGGGCCCGAGCGGCAGGCGCCCGGCGACGGTGAGCACGGCCCCGAACACGCCGAGCGCTACGGCCAGCGCGCCCGCGCCGAGCGCCGCAAGGGCGAGCAGCTTCGCCGCGACGGCGCGCCCGCGCGGGGGGACCGCCGTGAGGTTGGCGAGGCGCCCGGCAGCGCGCTCCTCGTCCACGGCGAGCCCGCAGACGATGGCGGACATGAGCGGCATGAGGGCGCCGAGGAACTGGGCGTAGGCGTCCGTGCCCAGCGCCGGGTCCCATCGGGCTATGGAGAAGTACTCGCCGCAGGCAAGACCGGCTGCCAGGCCGCAGGCGAGGTGCGCCGCCGCGAGCGGGGAGCGCGCCAGGCGCAGGGCCTCGGAGAGCAGGGCCCGCGGGAGAGTCATGCGCGGCGTCGGGTCGGAGGGTCGTGTCATGGTCATCACCTCTCCTCGGAGCGCGCGAACCAGGCCGCGCCCGCCGCCGTGAGCGCGGCGAACGCGAGCGCGCAGACCGCAAGGCCCGCCAGCGTGAGCATGCCGTCCGCCGCGAGCGCCCCGCCGAGCGCCATGTCCGCCGCGAGTGGCTCGCCGCTCGGCAGCACGGGGATGAAGCTCGTGGGGATGACCATGCTCGCCGACGGCGGAAAGAGCTGCGGCAGCGGCATCAGCGACCAGGCGAAACCACCCATGAGCTGCGCGGCGAGTGGGCAGAAGATGCCCGCGAGCATGCCGAGCCGCGCCGTGAGGAAGAGCCCTGCGGGGATCATCCACGCCGCGGTCACCGTGTTGGCGAGCGCGCAGAGGAGCATCGTGAGCGTGCCCGCGGCCGTGAGGCCCTGCGAGGAGAACGCCGATCCCGCGAGGTAGATGCCGAAGACCACGAGGTTCGAGAGCGCGCAGAGCGCGAGGCACCAGAGCGCCTTGGCCCACCAGGCGCGCCCGAGCGGGAAGCCCAGGCCCAGAAGCCCCCGCATCCGCGTGCGCGCGTCCGCCCGCGCGACGCACGCCACCACGAGCGAGAGAGTCACGGGCAGGAAGAGCGCGTACCAGTAGTTCCACGCGCTGAAGATCTGCACGCCCCGGTAGGGCATCGCGCCGAGCAGCGGCATCGGCAGCGCCATGAGCACGGCCAGGCGAACCGGTGCCGCGTGGCGCGACTTCAGGGCCTCGGCGCGCAGGCCCGCGAGCAGGCCGCCTTTCTCGCCCGTCATGCCGCCACCTCCCCGCGTGCTCGTCGCCCTTCCCGGCAGAAGCTCATGAAGAGTTCCTCGAGGTCCTGCCCGGGCCGAAGCGCATCCTCGTAGGCGAGGCGCCCCCCGCAGATGATGCCGATGGTGTCCGCCATCTGCTGCACCTCGGAGAGGATGTGGCTCGAGACGATCACCGTCGTGCCCGCCGCCGCGAAGCCGCGGATCTGGTCGCGCAGCTCCTCGATGCCGATGGGGTCGAGGCCGTTGGTGGGCTCGTCGAGCACGAGCAGGCGTGGCCGGGCGATCAGCGCCAGCGCGAGCCCCAGGCGCTGCCGCATGCCCATCGAGAAGCGCCCGGCGCGCTTCTTCCCAGTGTCCGCGAGGTCCACGGCGGCGAGCACCTCATCTATGCGGCTCTCGGGAAGGCCCAGCAGCGTGGTGCGCACGCGCAGGTTCTCGCGCGCGGTGAGGTTGGGGTAGAGCGGCGCGTCCTCGATGAGGCTGCCGATTGCGTAGAGGTCCTCGCGGCGCCAGGCGTGCCCGGCAAAGAGGATCTCCCCGGCCGTCGGCCGCAGCATCCCGCAGATCATCTTGAGCGTTGTCGACTTGCCGGCGCCGTTGGGGCCGAGCAGCCCGTACACCTCGCCCTCGCGGATATGAAGGCTCACGTCGGCCACGGCGTCCTGCGCCTGGTCGCCGCGGCCGAAGCGCTTGGTGAGCCCGCGCGTCTCGAGCATGTAATCCATGGGCTTATCCTTTCTCTTCCGGGCGCGCGGGCCGAGTCGCCGTGCCCGCGCGTCTTACCTTTCGGCTTCACCATCCATGGTGGGGCGCGTTTCTAACGAAGCCGTAACGGCCGATGGGCTCTTTTGGTGCCAGCCAATCTCGACCCGCACGCATTTGCTAAAGCAACAACTTTCCCGATCGATGTAATCACCGAATCAAAACGTGTAAACCAGCCACCAAAGAAGCCGAAAAATGTCGCTTTTGGAGGCTGATGTACACAAATGCAGAATCCAGCGCAGCCCAGAGGCACCCTCCACATGTCTGGACTCTCTATGGCTGCGCTGGATAGACATCGCCGGAACGGGTATAGTATCGAAAGTTTTGTCGTTAACCAGCGGGGGAGTCCTGTGGGCATCAAAAAGAAGATCAAAAAGGAGCTTATCGGCACTTCCGATTACCCGTCGAATAAGATCTTTACGATCTCCAATTTCATCACCTTTACGCGCCTGATCCTCACCCTGGTATTTCTGTACCTGTTTGTGACGGATAACAATCGCGTCATCGCCATCGCAATCTACGCCGTTGCCGCCTCCACCGACTGGATGGACGGTCAGATCGCCCGCATGACTAAGACGGTCTCGTGGCTCGGCAAGGTCATGGATCCCATTTGCGACCGTGCACTGCTGTTTACCGGCGTGTTGGGCCTGGTAGTCCGCGGCGAGCTTCCCATCTGGGTCTGCGTGCTCATTATTGGCCGCGACATCTATCTGGGCATCGGCTCACTTATCGTTCGCCATTACCACCCTCGTCCCATTGACGTCGTCTTCCCCGGAAAGATTGCGACAGCGCTGCTCATGACCGGCTTCTCGCTCATGCTGCTCGGGTTCCCCGTTATTGACGGCCTGCATCTTTTACCTTCAACCCTCACGGCCTTCCCGGGCCTCAACGGAAGCTCGGTGCCCCTCGGCATCTTCTTTGTGTACGGCGGCGTGATCTTCTCCATGCTCACGGCTGTCATCTACTCCATTAAGGGCGGAGCGGCCATTAAACAGGCTCTCGCGCATCCCGAGGACGAGGACATCGACTTTCTGAACCCTGAAATCGAAGACTGATTCGTTGGGGTATGATTACGTACGGTTCATTATTTGCGGCACGTCCGCGATAAGTTAGGGGTTGTCATGGACAACATGGTTAACAATATGCCTCAGAATGATAAGACTGCTGACGCTACCTGCGTATTCCGCGTGCCTTCAAGCGACGTCACCGTTCCCGACCTCATGGCCAACGTGCGCATCACCGCCCCCGTTCTGTCCATCGTCAAGGGTCCGCAGACGGGTGCCGCTTTTGAGCTCGAGGACGACGTGACCACCATCGGCCGCGATCCCGCGAACGGCATCTTCCTCAACGACATGACTGTTTCGCGCAGCCACGCGCGCATTATTCGCGAGGGCCTCGGCGCTCGCATCGAGGACTTGGGATCGCTCAATGGCACCTGGGTCGACGGTGCCATCGTCAATGCAGCCCCGCTGCACGACGGTTCTTCCGTTCAGATCGGTACGTTTACGCTCATCTACCACGAGAGCACGCCGGAGCGCATCGAAACCGGTGAGTAGGGCATGGCCGAACGCAACTATCTGAGTATCGGCCAAGTCGTCAACCTACTTCGAGGCGCATACCCCGATCTTTCGAACTCAAAAATAAGATTTCTAGAGGATGAGGGGCTCATTACCCCTCATCGTACGCCTAAGGGATACCGTCAGTACTCCAAGGAGGACGTTGATTGCCTGGAGGTCATTCTGCACTTGCAGAAGACTCGCTACATGCCGCTCAACGTGATTAAGCAGCGCTTGGAAAACGCCACGGACCTGTCAACGCTCGCCTACGAGGTGGGCTTGCTGTCCGATGTTCCACTCAAGACGGAGCCCAAGGAGACTAAGCAAAAGCTGCATCCCATCGAGACCATTCCCGATATGCTGGGCGTCGAGATTTCGTTTATCCGCTCGCTCGCCGAGAACGACCTCATTCGCATCATCAAGAGTCCGCAGAATCGTGAGCTCGTCGATGGTCGCGATTTTCCGATCATCCGTTACTGCTCCGAGCTGTCACGCTTCCATATCGAGCCGCGCAACCTGCGTCAGTACGTGTCTTCCGCCAACCGCGAGTCCTCGATGTTTGAGCAGGTGCTCGTGAGCATGCTCGGCATGGACACCTCCGATGACGAGCGCGACGCCAAGCTCGAGCGTGCGTTTAAGAAGCTTCACGACCTGACGGAGGGCGTGCACACCGCGCTGCTCAAGAACCGCGTTTTTGAGTCGCTCAACGCCGTGGTCGAAGACGCCGACATCAATGCACTCGATGAGGAAATCACTCGCTCCGAGTCCACCAAGGCCAAAAACGAAGAGACAGTCGCGCCGGCTTCACACGAGGATTCTCTCGTAAAGCCGCTCAAGGTCGTCGCCCCTTCGCAATCCGGCACCGTCACCGCGGGCAAGTAACAGCTGCCGCTTATCCGGCAACCCATTGAAAGGTCATGCAATGTACGACTTCGAATCTCAAATCGTCGACATCCCCGACTATCCCGAGCCCGGAGTCATCTTTAAAGACATCACGCCGCTCTTCGGCAATCCCGAGGCGCTCAAAGCCATGACCGATGCCCTCGCCGAGCACTTTGCCGGCATGGGAATCACCAAGGTCGTAGGTCCCGAGGCTCGCGGCTTTATGGTGGGCGTTCCCGTGGCCGTCGCTCTGGGCGCCGGCTTTGTTCCCGCACGTAAACCGGGCAAGCTGCCGCGCGAGACCGTAAGCCAGAGCTACGAGCTCGAGTACGGCACCGATTCAATTGAGATCCATGCCGACGCTATCAGCTCTAAAGATACCGTGTTGATTCTGGACGACTTGGTCGCGACGGGCGGAACCGTCGAGGCAGCAGGTAAACTGGTGCGAGATATGGGCGCAAAGCTTGTGGGCTACGGGTGTATCCTTGAGCTTGCGTTTCTCAACCCGCGCGAGAAGCTCACGTCGACTGACGACGATGTTGAGCTCTTTAGCCTGGTGACGGTGGACTAGCCGTTACCCTTAGTTACTGGAAAGGAAGCTACATGCGCACAGCAAACACGCACAAAAACATGGCACGCTGCGCTGCTACGGCAACCCTCGCTTGTGTTTTAGGCTTGGGCCTCGCGGCTCCTGCCTACGCCGATACCGCATCCGACCTTGCCGCTGCTCGTACGAAGCTCGAGCAGATCGGTACCCAAACCCAGCAGATTTACGATGAGCTCGCCACGCAGACGCAGGCGCTCGATCAGACTGCTGGCGAGATCACGCAAAAGCAGCAGGAGATTGCTGACGGTCAGGCCAAGCTCTCGACCTATGTCGCCGGCGAGTACAAGACCGGCGGTCTGAGCCTGCTTCAGGTTCTAACGGGCGTTGACGACCTGAGCGATATGCTCAACCGTCTGTTCTACTACGGCAAAGTCTCCGATAAGCAAGCTCAGACCATTCAAGAGGTCAAGGAGCTTAAGCAGCAGCTCACCGATAAGCAGTCCGAGCAGGAAAAGAACGTCGCAGCCACGCAAAAGAAGGTCGACGAGCTTAACGCCCAGCAGGCTGAAGCCCAGAACGTCGTAAACTCCCTGGATTCGCAGCTGCAAGCCGAGCTTGCCGCAGAGGCCGAGGCCAACGCCGCGCTGCAGGCCGGCATCAACGCCAGTACCGCCGAGAAGGCCACGGTGAGCAACGAGACTGCCGGTACGACCGAGAACACCAACAACGGTGGCCAGACCAGCAATAATAACAACCAGGGCGGCAACACTCCGGCTCCTACGCCGGCACCTGCTCCGACGCCGCAGCCCTCTACGCCTGCCCCGGCTCCGACGCCTTCTGCTCCGAGCCAGTCAGTCGATGGCGGTTCTGTTGTCTCGCGTGCATACAGCAAGCTTGGTTGCGCTTATTCCTGGGGCGGAATTGGCCCGAACAGCTTCGACTGCTCTGGTTTTGTTAGTTATTGCCTCACTGGTCGCTATTGCCGCCTGGGCACCACGGGTACCTTTATGGGCTGGACGCGTGTGTCCGATCCGCAGCCCGGTGACGTTGTGGTCAACTCGTACCACACCGGCATTTACATCGGTGGTGGTCAGATGATTCATGCTTCCGACTACAACACGGGTGTTATCATCAGCTCCGTTGCCGCCGGCATGAACAATAACTATATCTTCGTGCGTTACTAAGTCATCTTACACGGCGTGTGAATGTGGACCTCGTGGCTTTGAGTCATGGGGTCCATTCTTTTGCCTTTCGTGCAGGCCGCTATCTAGTTTTGAATACTAGATAGCGGCCCAATCGGTCAGCAAGAAGGCTATAATTGTATGGGAGCAATTAGAAAGGACCCTCTATGAGCTGGGCATTTATCTCAGATTCAAGCTGCAACCTCCGCGATTGGCAACCGACCGCACCCCATACCACCTTTGCATTTGCGCCCCTCAAAATTCGAGTGGGGGAGCGTGAATTCGTCGATGACCTTTCGCTCGATGTTCATGAGCTCAACTGCGCTGTTCAGGCGGAGACGAACGCTTCTTCAAGCGCTTGTCCCAGCGTAGGGGAGTGGGCCGAGCTCTTCAAATTGGCAGACAAGACCATCTGCATGCCAATCTCTGAGGGCGTGTCGGGCAGCTACAACGCGGCAGCCACGGCTCGCGATATGGTTCTTGCCGAGGAACCGGACCGACAGATTCATCTAGTCAATTCACGCGCAGCTGGCGGTAAAATGGCCTCATTTTCCTGCTGTTCGACCGCTATCTTGCAAGCAATCCGAATGTCTCATTCGAGGATGCTTGCGCATACTTCGATAGCCTTGAACAGAACAGCAAAATCCTCTTCAGTTTGTGCAATTACGAAAACCTCGCCAAAGCCGGACGTATCCCTAAGGCAGCCGGCGTCATTGCCAACAAGCTCAATATCCGCATTTTGGGCACGGCGAGTGAGGCAGGTAAAATCGAACTCGTCGGACACACTCGTGGCGAAAAGAAGATGCTCAACAAGATCATCGACACTATGGAAGCCGAGGGCTTTACGGGCGGTGAGGTCATCATCGATCACGTTGAGAACGAAGCTGGAGCCCAGGCGCTTACTGATCGCATAGTCGAACATTGGCCCGGCTCCAAGACCATCATCATGCCCTGCAACGGCCTGGATTCCTATTACGCCGAGATGCACGGCCTCATCATCGGCTACGGCATGGGCGTAGCTTCAGGCAAATAAAGTCCAACCAAGCAAAATACGGGCGGGACAAAGCGACAGATGGCTCTTTGTCCCGCCCGTTTTATACGTCGGCTAGCTATTAAACCCGTTGAACTTGAGATAGCTCATCAAGTAAGCCTTCGAAACGAAGGAGGAAACCGCACTGCGCACAAGCAGCGACTCACGCGTTACCTGATGCGCCGTATCGGGAACCGGCGTCTGCTCGACAGAAAACGCCGAACGAATCGATGCCTCGAGCTGATCAACCACATAGTCGAAGGCCGTCGGGGCATCGTAGCTCAAACGCTGAATGTTAAAGAGTGCCTGCACCGCAGCAATAGGTAGCACCTGCTTAAAGATGCAGATAGCGATCAGGCGGGCAATTTGCTCGCGGCCATATTGCTTTTTGACCGGAGCAGGCACCAGGCCAACCTTTACGTAGTTATTGACCATCGATGGCGTAATGATAGGCTGCTCAACGCAAAGGGACAGCGGCTCCATCCACAGCGCGACATACTCAATGACCTGGTCGCGGTAGAGCGTCACATTGGGCAACTGGTCATAGCGCGGCAGACTCAACGTATTGAGTTTGCGTACGATATCGGACTGAATAAATGCATCGGGCAGCACAGTAGGCTGAATATCCTCAGGCTTAATGCTGACCGACGAATCAGACATCGGAATAACGTGTTTAACGTGGTTCATAAAGGTCCTCCGTTCATTTTCTATATTGTATTCTAGGTTATCTAGTTTTACATACCACATAACCGGAAAGTAAAAGTGGTTGGACAGCACATTGATACACCGTCCAACCACTTTGTTAAAAGACAACAACCTTACATAAGATATATTATCGTACTTATCCACGGAGAAACGCGTATGCGCTCGTTGCCGCTATGGCTCCGTCCGAAACAGCGGTCACAACCTGGCGTAAACGTTTGGAACGGATATCGCCAGCGGCAAATAGACCTGGCGTGCGGGTCGCCATGGATTCATCAGTCAGAATGCCGCCATCAGGCGCCAGATCGACTAGATGCTCAACAAGCTCGGTATGGGGCTGCGTTCCGGTAAAGACAAAGATGCCAAACGAGCCGGGCTCAAATGACTCGGTATGAGTCTCGCCGGATGCATTGTCCTTAAAGGTAATCGTCGTTGGCATGGCTTCGCCCGATAGCTCCACAATACTAGTTTGGTACCTAACTGTAATATTGTCCTTTGCGAGTACTTTCTGAACAACACCATCGGGCGCACGGAACTGGTCGCGGCGCAGCACGATGGTCACACTGTTGGCAATGTCGGACAGGAACAGAGCCTCTTCGCATGCCGAATTGCCACCACCGATTACAAAAACCTGCTTGCCGCGGAAAAACATGCCGTCACATGTTGCGCAATATGAAATGCCACGACCGCGATACGTAACCTCGCCTGCGAAACCTGCCGGACGCGGCGTGGCACCCATGCAAGCGATAACGCTCGAGGCCAGCGTATCGCCCATATCGTGATGCACCGTAAACAACGCTGCATCGGCATCGTAATCGATACCCGTAACCATGCTCCATGTAACCTGTGCTCCCAGGCCCTCTGCATGCTGCTGAAAACGCTCGCCGAGTTCGGCGCCACTCAGGAGCGGGAAACCCGGATAGTTCTCGACCTCATTGGTTGTGGCGATCTGCCCTCCCGACATGCCCTGCTCAATCACGGTCGTCGTCAGGTTGGCACGCGCAGCATAAATGGCGGCAGCATAGCCCGCGGGGCCGCCACCGATAATCGCAACATCGATCGGCTTATCGGTAGTCATGAAGCGTCCTTTCGTCGAAACGTTGTCGTTCTTTGCGCTCATACCCAAATTTACGTGAACGTGACACTCATGCACTACAATGATAAATCCGTATTACAAAGCTGAAGGGGAGTTATCGATGGACCAGGCGCAGACGAGTGACGACGCTCCCCTGCTCACGCACAGCACTCCCCAATCGGAGCAAACCACGCTCCTGGCTCAACAAAAACCTCTCGTGACCATCGTGCACGCCTCCGTTGGCTCGGGCCACAAGGCCGCCGCAAATGCGATTGCGCAGGCATTCGACCTCATCCGCGGCACCAATGGCATCCCCGAGGATATTGAGATTGAAGTGCTCGATATCCTTGATTTTGGACGTATTAAATTCGACGGCAATAAGACCGCGGCTTCTTTTACGGGAGCCACACGCCCCATTTACGACCTGACCTGGCGATATACACTTACGGGACATCTTCTCTGGGGTGGCGGAACGGCATGGTCGCGAATTATGTTCCCCGCCTTCAACGAATATATTCGTAGCCGCAGGCCCATAGCCGTGGTTGCAACGCACATCACGGCAGCCAATGTTGCCGTGGGCGCCCGCGTAATTACGGGTATCGATTATCCGGTCATCTGCGTACCGACCGACTACGAAGTCGAGGGATGGTGGCCCCACAAGGACACCGATTTATTCTGTGTTGCCAACGAATTTATGGCCGAAACGCTGCGTCCGCGCAAGGTGCTCGAGACAAAGATTCGCATTACCGGCATTCCCATTCGCGCCGGATTCGACACGGATTACGATCGCGAGGAAGAGCTAGCTAAGTTCAACCTCCCCACCGACAAGACCGTCGTGCTGGTAATGGCCGGTGCCAGCTTGCCTCAACCGTACGTTCGCTTTCGCGCGGAGATGGACCGCACCCTCCCCTTCCTGCGCAGTTTAGAGGACATGCACTTTATCTTTTTGCCGGGCAAAGACACCGAATATGCCACCCGACTCAAGACGCTCTTCGACGCAATGAAACTCGAAAACGTCACGGTTCTGGACTACGTGGACGACATGGCGGCCCTCATGCACGGCTGCGACCTCGCAATCCTCAAATCGGGAGGACTCACGGTCACCGAGTGCCTATGCGCACATCTGCCGATGATCCTGCTGGGCAAATCATATGGTCAAGAAAAGGCCAACACCACCATGCTCACCGGAATGGGCGCCAGCATGCATGTCACCACCGCACGAGAACTCATCGTAACCCTGCGCCATCTGCACAATCATCCGGAGTCGCTCAAGGCACTGCTCATCAATGGCGAAGTGCTGCGCCGTCCCCACGCAGCCGAAGACATAGCCATCGCAACCATGGAGCTTGCAGGCAAACCCCAAAAGCGCAAACGAGCCTTCTGCCGCTTCTACTGGGGCGGCAAGCCTGCGCATATCCGCTAACATTGGACTGTCCGCCGTGGCGCAGGCCGCCCACACATATCATTCCATGCTCAAACATTCTCGCTTCGCTTCGCTCGCTGCGAAACTGCGCGTGGAACGATATGTGTGGGCGCCCTGCGCCACGGCTATACGTACGCACTAGCAGCCATATCGGTTACCCTACGAAAAGCAGCGAAGGGGAACTCGGAAACAAGTAATCAAAGTAATCCGATCTGACAAAGGAGCCGTCTCTTTGTCAGATCGGATTACTTGTTAGACACAGTTTCTAGATACAGCATTCGGCTTCAGATGGGAAGCCATAACCGATTGCGAGCATGTAAACGTAGCTCACCCCTGGGAGGCCCCTATATATCGTCCCGCGCGCAGTTTCGCAGCGAAGCGAGAATGTTTGAGCACGGGATGATATATAGGGGCCTCCCAGGGGCGAGCGGGCATTACGACGCCCATTTTCAACGAAGAAATGGGCTAAGCCACACCAGAAGAACCGAAGCCTCCGTTGCCTCGGTCGGTTTCGTCTAGTTCTTCTACTTCTATGAGATTGACCGTGGGGACTTCTTGGATGACGAGTTGGGCAATGCGGTCGCCTTTGTTGATTTGGATGTTGTTGGAGGGATCCAGGTTGATGAGGATAACCTTGAGTTCTCCTCGGTAGTGGGCGTCGATGAGGCCAGGCGTATTGACTATAGACAGGCCCTGTTTGATGGCGAGACCGCTACGGGGCTGGACGAAGCCGGCGTAGCCATCGGGCAGGGCGATGGCCAGCCCAGTGGAGACCAGACGGCGTTCAAAGGGCTTCAGGACGCAGTCCTCGTTGGAGCGCAAATCCAAGCCGGCATCGGTGGGATGGGCGTATTTGGGAAGCTCGACGGTGGGGTCGAGACGCTTTATGTTGACGGTAATGTTGGGCATGGAATCACCTTAGCTTGTCGAGCTCTTGCAGAAACTCATCGACGTCTTTGAAATCGCGGTAGACCGAGGCAAAGCGAATGTACGCCACCTTGTCGATCTTGGCCAAGCGCTTGAGCACCATGTCACCCAACTCATGGGACGTGACGGCCGTCAGTGTGCGAGAGCGCAGCTCGACCTCGATGTCGTCGATAATCTCATTGAGCTTCTTAGTGTCGATATCGCGCTTGATGGTGGCGCGCATCAAGCCGACGAGCAGCTTATTGCGATCGAACCGTTGCTTGGTTCCGTCCGACTTAATGACCTCGATTGGGTCTTCGCATCGCTCGAACGTTGTAAAGCGGTAGTTACACGAGCAACATTCGCGACGGCGCTTAATGGTGTTATTTGACTCCTGCATACGGGAATCAACGACGCGGGTATGTGCCTTGCCGCATTTGGGACAGCGCATGGTACCTCCTCTTAAACGATAACAAGGGTACCATGCGCAACGCGATAATGATTACGAACGAGCAGGAACCTTAAGATGCGCACCGGCGGCGAGCGAACCATGCTCCAGATGATTGACGTCACGGATCATGTCTGAAGTCTCTTGCGTGGAAAGGCCTTCGATTGGATATTCCTCGGCAAGCGACCAGAGAGAATCGCCAGACTGAACGCGAATGGTCTCGAAGGTAACGTTGGAAACCGACTCAGCATACGCGGCGTGACGGGCGCTAAAGACCGATGTAGCGAGGACAAAAAAGAGCGTAAGCGCAACGGCAACGGCGACAATCGTCGGAACCTTGAGGGCAACGCGGGCCGGCGCGACTGCAGCCTGCTGATTGCGAGCAGGCTTTACGGGCAAAGGCTGAAAGCCGGAACGGCCACCCTTGACAACAGTAAAAGCGGGCGCGGCAGGCGTCTCGAGCTTAAGAGCGAGGTTACCCTGGACCATATTCGTTGCGTTCATCATGTTCTCCTCTCGCATGTTTTGCTGAGAACAGTTTTATCAAGTCGCGCGGACAAAATTGTCTAGCGCGAGAACGAATGTTCGGTTATTATTATCTTCGAACAGTTGTTCCTGTCAAGCGAAAATCGAACATTTGTTTGACATGGGTAGAGAGGACGCCCTGATGGCTCGCAAAATTACCAAGCGCCAGCAGCAAATTTACGACTTCATCAAGGAGTATCAGCAGGAGAAGGGCTATCCGCCCAGCGTGCGCGAGATGGCTTCAGCCGTCGGTCTTTCCTCCCCCAGCACCGTACACGCACACCTCTCTGCCCTAGAAGCACGCGGACTTCTCAAGCGCGATGCCACCAAACCGCGCGCCCTGGAACTCTTTAACGAGGACGGTTCCTCAGTCTCAATTTCTAAATCTGACGAGCCCACCGCACCTCGCGGAACAGTCTCGCTACCGCTCGTTGGTCGCGTCGCGGCTGGGATCCCCATTCTGGCCGAACAGAATATCGAGGACACCTTTACTATCCCGACCGAAATCGCCACTGATCAGGGTTCCTTTATCCTTGAGGTACATGGGAGTTCAATGATCAATGTCGGCATCTTCAATGGCGACTACATCATCGTCCGTGAACAAAAGAGTGCCATGAACGGTGAAATTGTCGTGGCCATGATTGATGGTTCAGCGACCGTAAAGACGTTCTACAAGGAGCAGGGACACGTACGCCTGCAGCCTGAGAATGACACCATGGAGCCTATCTATGCAACGAATCCCGTAATCCTGGGCAAAGTCGTCGGCTTAATGCGTCGGTTCTCGTAATGCAAAAACGCATCACCATCTTTGATACCGTCCGCGGGTTTACGATGATATCAATGGCAGGTTTTCACGCTTGCTACGATCTCGCCTACCTGTACGGTTGGGATATGCCCTGGTTTACCCAGACTGTCTTTCAAGACATCTGGCGCGCCAGCATCAGCTGGGTATTCTTGTTTATCGCGGGTTGGATGTGCACCCTTTCACGCAACAATATCAAACGTGCCGCCAAATACGCCTTAGCAGCACTCGTCGTCTGGTTGGCAACAACGCTTGTCTCAGTTGACGATTCGGTTAATTTTGGCATCGTCTACTGCATGGCCGCATGTACCGGCATCGTGGCGTTGAGCGATCCCGTCCTTAAGAAGATATCGGCGAGATGGGGCATGTCCCTATGCCTTTTGTTGTTTGCCCTCACCTGGAGCATTCCCAAAACGATCTACCCTGTCCCCTACCTGGCGTGGCTGGGATTTCCGAGCCCTGAGTTTGTCTCAGGTGATTACTACCCCATCATCCCGTTTATCTTTATGTATCTTGCAGGATACTTCGCCGCACACATAGCGCAGGAAATCGATAAGACCGCCCCTAACTGGGCCTACGCCAATCCCATCCCGGCGCTCGCCACCCTTGGACGTCATGCGCTCCCCTTTTATCTGCTGCATCAACCCATCATTCTGGGCATTTTGGAGCTCGTCTACTCGGTGCGATAACGCTCGAGCCGCGGTGCAATACGAGCCGGCAGTTTCGCCACAATACGAACGCCATCCTCAAGATATTCCTCGTGCAAAAGGGTCCCCTGCTCATGCACCAGCGTGATGAGGGCGCCCTCGCGATACGGGATATCAGCAGAGAGCAACACATCGGTGGCAGCCGCCTCACGAGCAATACGGTCGACGAGATCGTCGAGTCCCTCGCCCGTCTGGGCCGAAAACAGCACGGCCTCGGGATAGCGACGACGAAAACTCAGGCGATCGACGCTATCGAGCAGATCGATTTTATTGAACACCGTAAGCGTTAAACGCTCCCCAGCTCCAATCTCATCAAGCACGCGATCGACAGCCTCCAGCTGCCGCTCATAATCCTCGTCAGACGCATCTACGACTTTGAGAATTAGATCGGCACCCAAAACCTCGGACAGCGTCGATTTAAAGGCATCGACCAGACCGTGCGGCAGCTTTTGAATAAAGCCGACGGTATCGGTAATCGTCATGACTCGACCGCCAGGCAGGCGATACGAACGCGTCGTCGGGTCGAGCGTAGCAAACAGCTTATCCTGCGAAAGTACCGTAGAGCCGGTCAGGCGATTGAGCAACGTCGATTTACCGGCATTGGTATAACCGGCTAATGCGACGCGAAACGCCGGTGACTCAATGCGACTCTTGGATTGAACATCGCGACGCTGTTCAACCTGCTTAAGCTCACGACGAAGCGCAGCGATCTTATTACGAATGAGGCGACGGTCGACCTCGAGCTGGCTTTCGCCCTGGCCAAAGCGCGAACCGATGCCGCCGCGCGTCTGCTCCTTGGCAAGATGGCTCCACATACCGCGCAAACGGGGCAACAGATACTGCAATTGGGCTAGCTGTACCTGCAGACGTCCCTCACGCGTCTGAGCATGAAGGCCAAAAATATCAAGAATCAAAGCCGTGCGGTCGATAATCTTGACCGGCTCGCCAACGGCCTTCTCCAAATAGGACTGTTGCGAAGGCGTTAGGTCATCGTCAAAGATAACAACATCGGCATCCATGCGATGTACCAGGCCGCACAGCTCCTCTACCTTACCGGAACCGATAAACGATTTAGGATACGGCTTTACCAAACGCTGCGACAAGCGAGCCACGCACTGGGCACCAGCCGTATGGGCAAGACGTTCCAGCTCATCAAGCGAGCGATCGAGCGGCCATGCATTGTCGCGCCACTCAACACCAACTAATATGGCACGCTCGGGCTCGGGTGCCGTGGGAACAAGGGGGAAACGGGCCATTAGGCAGCCTCAATACGATGCAGGATATCCTCAACGACCTCATCGATCGTACGCTCATCCATATCGAACCACACGATACGGTCATCGCGCTTAAACCACGAAAGCTGACGCTTGGCATAACGACGCGAACGCATCTTAATGAGTTCGCGAGCCTCATCCATGCTCATCACACCATTGAAAGCATCGATGATCTCTTTATAGCCAATTGCCTGCATCGACGTCAGGGCATCTCCCAGCCCCTGGTCCATAAGACCGCGGACCTCATCGACAAGACCCTGCTCAAACATCACATCGACACGTAGGTTAATGCGTTCATAGAGCACCTCGCGATTTCGCGTCAGGCCAAACCATAACGCATGATAATGCTCGCGCGGAACACTAAACTGCGACTTTTGCTGCGCGTAGGACACACCATCATCGTGCATTTCGAGCGCGCGAATCACGCGACGAACATTATGGGGGTGGATGACCGCAGCGGACTCGGGGTCACGCTCGGCAAGCAGCGCGTGCAGCGCTTCCTCGCCTATGCGCTCGGCAAGTTCCTGATACCCCGCGCGACGATCGTCCTCAAGCTCGCCCGAGGGAAAATCCATCTCATCCAGGGCGGCCTTGAGATACAAGCCTGTGCCCCCGCAAAACACCGGTAGGCGGCCCTCGCCAAGCAAACCCTCAACATGCGCGCGAGCGTCAGCCTGATAAAGCGCAGCAGAATATGCCACACCCGGCTCTACAATGTCGACGAGACGCAGCGGCGCCGTACACTCATCGGGCGCCATCTTTGCGGTACCGATGTCCATGCCGCGATAGATTTGCATCGCATCGCACGACAGCACTTCGGACGAAAGACGAGCTGCCAAACGGTCGGCAACATCACTCTTACCAACCGCCGTCGGACCGACGATCGCAACGGCGGAAAGTCCTGCCCTGGGAGAAACCATTAGCGCGGCTCGCCCACAACGGAGCCGGACAAATACCAGGTCTTGGCAACGTCAACGTCAACATCAACGATCTTGCCAACAAGCTGATCGATGCTGTAACCCTCGGGGATAGGCGCATGCACGGTCTGATTCTTGGGACTCTTGCCCAGCAGGACCGCGTCGTTCTTTTTACTCGTTCCCTCAATGAGCGCCGGCACCACAGTATGAAGCTCACCCTGGTTATACTCGTGTGCCGTAGTCTCGATAACCTTAACCAAGCGGTTGAAACGCTCGAGAATAACCTCATGCGGCGTAGGATCGTCAATCTCTGCGGCCGGGGTACCGGCGCGCTTGGAATAGATGAAGGTATAGGCCTGAGCATAGCGGACCGTCTCGGCAAGTGAGAGCGTCTGCTCAAAGTCCTCTTCAGTCTCGCCCGGGAAGCCAACGATAATATCGGTCGAGAGCGCGATATCGGGCATGCGGTTGCGAATGCGATCGACCAGGCCCAGATAGTCCTCGCGTGTATAACGGCGATTCATCTCTTTGAGGATCCGCGTGGAGCCCGACTGAACGGCCAAGTGAAGCTGCGGCATGACGGCGGGCGTCTCGGCCATGGCGTCGATGGTCTCGGGCAGCAGATCCTTAGGATGAGAAGAGGTAAAGAAGATGCGCTCCACACCCGTATCACCCACGGCACGCAGCAGATCGGCAAAACGCGGCTTGCCAAACAGATCGCGACCATATGAGTTAACGTTTTGGCCCAGCAGCGTAATCTCGCGCACGCCCTGGCGCACCAAACCGGTCACCTCGTCGACAATTTCCTCGAAGGGGCGGCTCTTTTCGCGACCGCGCACGTACGGCACGATGCAATAGGTACAGAAATTATTGCAGCCCGTCATAATGGGCACCCAGGCGTGATACTGGGTCTCGCGATGCCACGGCATGCTCATGGCATCCGTATCCTCATGCTCATTGGTGCGGATATGACGCTTGCCATCAAGGAACGCCTCGGCAATGAGCTCGGCCACATGTGCGATGGAATGCGTACCAAAGATGACATTGACGTTATCGACGTTGGTGAGCAGGCCCTCGCCATCGCGCTGTGCGATGCAACCACCAACGGCAACCACACGCTTGCCCGAGGGTGAGGGCGGGAGGCTCTTACAAGAGTTGCACTGACCGTACAGGCGAGTATCGGCGGCCTCACGCACACAGCATGTCATGAAGACAACGATATCGGCATGCTCGGGATCGAGCGCCATGAGGCAGCCATACGAATCAAGCAGACCGCTCACACGCTCGGAGTCGTGCTGATTCATCTGACAGCCAAAGGTGCGGATAAAGTAGGTTTTACCGGCAAGAATATCGCGTACGGAACGCTGGTCCATGTGCATAAGTCCTAACGATGGGGAGCGAAACGAGGCAAGCAGAAGCTATGCCACAGGCTTAACATCATCCATGACGACGTTATCCATAGCAGCTCGATTGATCTGGTGAACGTAGATAGAAAGGCGGATGGCCGTGCGCGACTCCCCGTTAATGAGGATGTCGGAGAACACAGGCGCGCAGGAAATATCAAAACCGGTTGGAATCAAAAAACCGCGCGCGATAGCAACGGCCTTAATGGCCTGGTTGACAGCACCGGCACCGACACACTGGATGTTGACGGGTACACCATCCTTGACCATGCCGGCGATGGCGCCGGCAACGGACGCGGGCGATGATTTGCTTGATACCTTCAGGCAATCCATGAAGAAACTCCTGCGTTTAAAAGTACGTTTTAACTGCAATAACTTTATCGTACCGAGTGGACTCGGTAAAGGCACTATTCCTCTTTGGCAAGATCGAAGGTCACGGTGATTCGATCACGCGAAACACGGATCTTTGGGTCGCCGCAAAGATTGAGATAGTACCGGGCGGCAAGGTCATTAAAGTCGCGCTCCACAGCACGCGAAAACTGTGCCATGTCATCCTTGGCAATACGCAGCCCACGACGATCCTTCGCGAGATCGACAGGAGCCGGCGCATGCGAGGATGAGTCACGCTCGCGCAGCAGACGCGCAGTCACACCGCGAACGGGCTTAATCTGCCCTGCCAAAATGCGATGGGCCGTGCGCTCGGACATTTCAAGACCCAAACCCGAACAAATACGAATAAAGTCCTCGGCATCAGAGGCAAGGCCTAAACGATCGACAACGGGAAGCTCGCTCTCATCATCAATAAACAGGAGACGAGACGTATCGAGCCGACTTGACGCCTGAGCATAAAGGGTCGCGGCAATCTCAGACGGAGAACCAAGATAGACATCGCAACCACGCAACTCCTCGAGCGCAAACTCACAGGCAGCGCGAATAATATTATGCGGACCGCGAGCACAGACATAACGTCCGTCCCCATCCTTGACGGCCTGGGGCCAGCTGGACTGATCGGCACGCTCGCTGAGGCGGTCGGCCGCAACGCTCACCTTAAAGGCTGAGCCAAGATCGACACCAGACGTGACCACGCGGGCCTCGTCGGTGTTCTGCTTGATCGAAAACAATGCCATGCCACGACCGTGAACGCCCCAACGGTCCATCTTCATGCTCTCGAGCTTTGAGGTAACGCGAGCATCGAAGATTCGCTCTTGCATATCCTGCGGAACACCCGAGCCGTTATCCAGAAAGACAAGCGTGCGGACGCCATCTTCCTTGGTCGTGGCGAGATAGACCTTGTCGGCGCCGGCATCGCGAGCATTACGGAGCATTTCGATGACGATATCCTCGACATACTGAATGTCGTGCTTTGCCTGGCGCCGCTCGGCCTCCGAAACGCGGAGGCGGACATACCCCTCGCCAAGGTTCTCCTCGACGCAAAGGTTGCCCTCCCCCGACATCGACGTGATAAATGAGATGAGCTCGTTCGCGTCGCTCATATTATTTAGCGATATCGACAGCGCGGCTCTCGCGAATCACGACGACGCGCACCTGACCGGGATACTCCATCTCTTCCTCGATCTGATGGGCGATATCGTGAGCCAGAACCGTGGACTGGGCATCGGAGATCTTGTCCGGCTGAACCATGACGTGGACCTCGCGACCGGCCTGCATGGCATAGGTACGCTCGACGCCGTCATGAGAGTTGGCGATCTCCTCGAGCTTCTCAAGACGCTTGATGTAGTTCTCGGCAGACTCGCGACGGGCACCGGGGCGAGAGGCAGAGACAGCATCGGCGGCCTGCACCAGGACATCGAGCACCGTGTTGGGGTCGACATCGGCATGGTGAGCCTCGATAGCGTGGACGATAACGGGCTTCTCGCCATAACGGCGGGCAAGCTCAGCGCCGATGACGGCATGCGGCCCCTCGACGTCATGGTCGATTGCCTTGCCCAGGTCGTGCAGCAGGCCGGCGCGCTTGGCGGTCACAACGTCCAGGCCAAGCTCAGAAGCCATCACGCCGCACAGGTCAGAGACTTCGAGAGAGTGCTGAAGCACGTTCTGACCAAACGAAGTACGGTAGCGCAGGGCACCAAGGGTCTTGACGATCTCGGGGTGCAGGTCGTGAATGCCGGTATCGAAGGCAGCCTGCTCGCCAGCCTCGCGCACGCGCTGCTGAACCAGGTCGGCAGCCTTGTGATACATCTCCTCGATGCGGGCGGGGTGAATGCGGCCGTCGGCGATGAGGTTCTCGAGGGCGACACGGGCGGTCTCGCGACGGACCGGGTCGAAGCTCGAAAGAACGACGGTCTCGGGCGTATCGTCGATCACGAGGTTGACACCGGAAACCTGCTCGAAGGTCCGGATGTTGCGACCCTCGCGACCGATGATACGGCCCTTGAGGTCATCAGAGGGAATGTGCACGGAGGTAACGGTGACCTCGGCAGTGTGGTCGGCAGCGCAGCGCTGAATCGCCAGGGAAAGAATCTCCTGGGCGGTCTTGTGGCACTCGGCGCGAACCTGCTGCTCGGACTCGCGAATGATCGTGGCGGCCTCGTGGGTGACCTCGCCGCGAACCTTATCGAGGAGCTCCTTGTGGGCATCCTCGCGGGTAAGGTCGGCGATACGCTCGAGCTCGGAGGTCTGCTTTGCGCAGAGCTCCTCGAGCTCACGGGAGCGCTTCTCGACCTGACCGGCCTGACTGGACAGCTGATGCTCGCGCTTGTCGAGAGCGTCGTTGCGGCGATCGAGGGATTCCTCGCGCTGCATCACGCGGTTCTCGAGCGTACGAATCTCGCTCTTACGCTGCTTGTCCTCGGCCTCGGCGGCCTGCTTGTTCTTGATGATCTCCTCTTTAGCCTCGAGCAGAGCCTCTTTTTTGAGGGTCTCGGCCTGACGCTTTGCATCACCGATCAGGGACTCAGCCTGTGCGTGTGCCGACTGGATCTTTTCGTCGGCCTCGTGAAGACTACCCTGCTTGGCGGTGCGCATGTAGGCAATGGCGGCGATGGCACCCAAAACGATGCCAACGAGCGCTGCAATGATAGGCATGCTCACTCCTTTTTATGGATTCGTTACACAACAAAGCGAACCGTCCTTATGAACGGCTCGCGACATTTGAGTAATATGGGCGCAGCTTATGCGGGTCGGATACAGATAAACATATAAACAAACTCATCACAGATGAGCACATATCACAAAGCAAATGACAGTGTTTATCGTACGTTGAACCACAACAACTGTCAAATAAATGGCCCCAGTACGGCGGCTAAAACGCGGTGAACGGCGGGGCCACAAAACGCATACGCCTAAAGTGCACATTCCTCGCATTCGGCATCGAGACGTGCCTTAACGGCATCGGCGGCGATGTGATACGAGAAGCCCTTGCCCATCAAAAACCGAACCAGTTTTTCGAATCCGCGCGTCTCTGGAACACGCCGCTTGGCGAGCAGGGCTGACGCACGCGTCAAATCGTCTTCGACGGCAAAATAATCCTCGGGATAACCGGGAATGTCATCGAGCACAACATGACGTCGCTTGAGCTCGGTCTCGATTTTGCGCTGTCCCCAACCGCGCCGCTTGCGTTCCTCGATAAAGTACGAGCAAAAGCGGTTCTCGTCTAAAAAGCGATACTCGGTGGCGCGCTCGACGGCGAAATCAATCGCGGGCTGGCGAAAGCCGTAGCGAGCCAACTTGTCACGGACCTCACCCGTCGCATGGTCGCGGCGCGATAACATCTCGGTCACCATGGTAAGTGCACATTTACGCTCGATGAGCTGCACCGCCTCACGAAAGTTGTCCCAATCACAGGGAAGATCGGGGCGGTTTTTGACATACAGCCGCGCGACCCGCACGGGAATCCAAATGGACCGCTCAAAACCGCCCTCAAGCTCACAATCGATATGTGCGCAAGGCTTTTTGGACGCATACCCGCTCGAGAACGAGGAGGCCGCCTTCTTATCGGGAAAGACGACCGTGGCCTCGGTCACCGTATACGACATGAGCGTAACCGCTACTCGTCGTCATCATCGAGCATGGCGGAACCATCGATGGCGTAAAGCTCGTCAAACTCCTCAGGCGCAGGCTGATCGGTCAGCTCGACCTCGGAAGGAGCATCGTCATCAAACTCAAGCCCGCAGGCAAGGCGGACCTTATGCTCAATCTCGTCAGCGCAATCGGGGTGTTCGCGCAGGAACGCCTTGGAGGCCTCGCGACCGTTGCCGAGCTTGTCCTCGCCATAGGCAAACCAGGAGCCCATCTTCTTGCAGATGCCGCACTCGACAGCCATGTCCAGAATCGAGCCCTCCTTAGAGATGCCCGTACCGTACATGATGTCGAACTCAGCAGAACGGAACGGAGCTGCCACCTTGTTCTTAACGACCTTGGCGCGCACGCGGTTACCGATAACCTCATCCTTAAGCTTAATGCTGTCGATGCGGCGAATGTCGATACGCACCGAAGAGAAGAACTTAAGGGCGCGGCCGCCCGTCGTGGTCTCGGGGTTTCCGAACATGACGCCGATCTTCTCACGCAGCTGGTTAATGAAGATGCACGTCGTATTGGACTTGGACAGCGAGCCGGCGAGCTTGCGGAGCGCCTGGCTCATCAGGCGAGCCTGAAGACCGACCGTAGTATCGCCGATTTCTCCCTCGATCTCGGCACGCGGGGTCAACGCGGCGACGGAGTCGACGACGATGGCATCGATGGCGCCGGAACGCACGAGCATGTCAACGATCTCGAGCGCCTGCTCACCCGTATCGGGCTGGGAAATGAGCACCTCGTCGATATCCACACCGATGCGCGCGGCATACGTGGGATCGAGCGCGTGCTCGGCATCGATAAATGCCACAACGCCGCCCATAGCCTGGGCCTCGGCCAAGATCTCGAGCGAAAGCGTCGTCTTACCGGAGGACTCAGGACCGTAAATCTCGACGATACGGCCGCGCGGCACACCGCCGATACCCAGAGCGGCATCGAGGGCCAGGGCGCCCGTGGGAATGGCCTCGACCTCGAGCTCGGGACCACCGTCGCCGTACCTCATGATGGAACCCTGGCCGAATTTCTTCTCGATCTCGGCCTTGGTGGTGGCGATCATCTCTTCGCGCTCTTTACCCGTCGTGCGAGCATGAACGGTACGTACGGGACCTGAATTCTTGGCCATGAATAGCCCTCCTCTTAACAACCTGCATCGATAATAAACGAACGGCTGTTCGTGGTCAACCGTTCAGGCCAATCATATGCAGGCGGTCTTTCCAAAACCCAACCAAACGCCGACCAAACACTGACCAAATACTTGACCACAAAGGACCAAATATGAACAAGGCAGGCAAAAATACATCTACAACCAGCACAAACGCTAAATTTGTCAGAGGTCCCTATCTCCACAATTAAGGGGCCCTAAGGCCCCTTAAAACATGTCTATTCCATAGAATTGAGCACAAGGGCAATGCGACCCAATGCCTCCGTGACCGCATGCGCACGAACACACGAACGGTCGCCCTCATGGTGGCAGCGCACAGAGTCCACGACCGGCACGCCCCCATCGGCGGAACGATGCGCCCAGCCAATATAGAAAGTGCCCGCCGGATCGTCCTCAGTGCCACCGCCGGGGCCGGCATAACCCGTTGCGCCCACTGCAATATCGCTCTGGTACAGCTCCAGCGAACCCACCGCCATCTCGCGCGCGGTCTGATGCGACACCGCGGTATAGCGGTCGAGCGTCTCCTGCTCAACACCAAGAACGCGATGCTTAATCTCATCGCAATAGGTCACCACACCGCCACGCAGCACCGCCGAGGCGCCCGGGATATCGGCAATCGTCGATGCGATCATGCCCGCCGTCAGCGACTCAGCCGTCGAAACCGTCACGCCCCGAGCGCTCGCGCGCTCGACAATATCGCGCGCCAGCTCCTCATTGTGTGCGGAAATCTGCTCAAAAGATTCCGTCATACCCACCAGGACCTAGACCGAAAAGACGATCTTGCGGCAGTTCCAGAAGTACTGGGCGCCCGAGATAACGGTCAGGACAACGGCAACGGCGTACAGGAAGCGCGACACCGAGTAGATGCCGAGCGTCAGCGCCACCGGGCCAAGGTGCAAGCCGGCCATCGCAAAAACGCACAGGTAACCGCAGATGGAGACCATCGTGGTTGCCGTCTTGTACTTGCCGAGCTTATCGGCCGCAACGACCACGCCGGCCGCACTCGCAACCATGCGTAGGGCGCTCACCAGAAGCTCGCGGAACAGGATAATGAACACGGACCACACGGTCACCGCGTCAAAATCCAAGAACAGCAGCAGGGCCGAGAACACCAGCAGCTTATCGGCGATAGGATCCAAGAACTTACCGAAGTCGGTGATCTCGTTGCGCGAGCGCGCCAGATAACCGTCGACCTTATCGGTGCACGACAGGATCACATACAGAATGAAGGCAGCGGCGGCGAGCGGGCCGTCAAAGGTGCTCCAATCCGTACCGGCAACACTCGTGTGAGAAAGCGCCGAGACGATCATGAACACTGGGATAAAGACGATGCGAACGCACGTCACGATGTTGGCGGGCGTCCAGACACTCGTCAGTTCCTTATTGCTCTCGTTTGCCACGACGCTCTCCTACTCCACAACATGACCGATAAGCTCATAGCAGAAGCTATCGGTAAACTCGACGGTCAGAATATCGCCCACGGACGCCTCGCTGGCGTCCAGATGCACCGCTCCATCGGAATCGGGCGCCTGGAACCAGGCATGGCCGATCAGCTCGGCGCCGTCCTCGGTCTCTTCGATACCGTCGACGATCACCTGGGCGCGCTCGCCCACATGGGCGGCGGTGGCGGCAAAGCCGAGCGACTCGGCCAGGTCCATGGCCTCCTGGGCGCGCTCGAGCTTGACCTCTTCGTCGACCTGTCCGTCCATCTTGGCGGCCAGGCTGCCCTCCTCCTGCGAGTATGCAAAGACACTCGTGTAGTCAAAGCCGACGGTGTCCATAAAGTCGATAAGGTCGCGGAACTCGTCGTCGGTCTCGGTCGGGAAACCGACCATGGCCGTGGAACGAATCACGATGCCGGGGATGCGCTCGCGAAGGTCGCGGAACAGATCCTCGAGCTCCTGGCGCGAACCGGAGCGACGCATGGCCTTGAGAATGCGCGCGTCGCAGTGCTGCACGGGGATATCGATATAGGGCAGCACCTCGGGCGTATCGCGAATCGTCTCGATGAGTTCGTCAGTCATGCCCTCGGGCTGCAGATAGAGCACGCGGATCCACACGTTATGAGGACGCACCGCCTCAGCAACGGCCTGCAGCAGCTGCGCCAGATTGCGCGGCGCGCCCTCGGCGAGGTCCTCGTCGGCGAAGTCGGTACCCCAGATGCCCGTGTCCTGACCGATCAGAACGATCTCGCGGACGCCACCGGCGACCAGGTCGCGTACCTCGGAGATGATGCTCTCGGCATTGCGCGAGTGGTAACGACCGCGGATATACGGGATCATGCAGAAGCTGCAGAAGCGGTTGCAGCCATCGGAAATCTTGACGTAGGCGACAGCACCCTCGACGGTACGTTTGACCTGCGGGATATAGGCTGCAATCTCACGCTCGACACCCAGCACGCCATCGATGACCGCCACGATGCCATCTTCCTCGTCGGCCTTCACAAAGGCAGCGACCTCGGGCAGCTCGTCAGGCAGGTCATCGCCATAGCGCGACGGCACGCAGCCGCACATGACGATGGGGCAAGAACGAACGCCGTCCTGAACCTCGTTGGCGAGCTCGAGCGTGGTCTCGATGCTCTCGGACGTTGCGGAGGCGAGGAACGAGCAAGTATTGACGATGGCGATATCGGCATCCTGCGGGTCGAATGCCTCCTCGTAGCCCGCGGCGGTCAAAAGAGAACGCATGCGGTCGGTGTCAACCTCGTTCTTAGCGCACCCGAGGGTGATGTAGAGCACGGAGCCCAACGGTGTATCCATGTTGGAGAGCGGTCCTTTCGATTGATATTAGCGGTAGTTGGTGAACTGCAGCGGCTGGCCGTAGTCCTGGTCGCGCAGGAACTGAATCACGGTCTGCAACGCGTCCTTCGAAGCAGAGGAAACACGCAGCTTGTCGGCCTCGATGGTCACCTTGACCTTGAGCTTTTGATCCTTGATGTCCTTGTTGATCTTCTTGGCGGTCGCCTGGTCGATACCCTCGACGATATGGCCGAGCACGCGCACGGTGCCGCCCGATGCCGCCTGCGGAGCATCCCACGAGACAGCCTTGAGGTCGATGTCGCGCTTGATGAGCTTGGAGCTCAGCACGTCGACAATCTGTTTGGAGACAAAGTCGGCCGGGGCGTTGATCGTAAAGAGCTTGTCGCCCTTCGAAAGCTCGATCGTGGCGCCGGAATCCTTAAGGTCATAGCGCTGGGAAATCTCGCGCGTGGTCTGCTGGAAGGCGTTGTCGACCTCTTGCATGTTGACCTCGGACACGACGTCGAAGCTGGAATCTTTAGCCATGATGTTTCCTTTCGCGTACGAGCGGCCTAGTAGCTATCGTACGAATTGTCGGTAGAATCGGTGGGTGTCTGACCGTCAGTTGCGGTATCGGCGCCATCCGTGGACTGGGCATCGGTACCGTCGGTGGTATCGGTACCATCAGAACTTTCACCATTCTCGGAATCAGACGTCTCCTTCTTGGGAACGGTGATCGTCACACGCGCCACGCCCGAGGTCTTGGTATCGTAACGAACCTTTTCACCGTTCTTGGTAACGGTGACATCGGAAGGCTTGGACGTGGTGATCTCGATCGAAGACTCGGGCGTGTACTCCTGCTCAAAGGGGCCAGTCGCCTGGGCGCCATAGACCGACTTGCCGTCAACCTTGACCTCAATCCACGCGGTCTTTCCCTTGGCAACGGAGACTTTGACCTTCGTGACCTCGTTCTCTTCCTTCTTGGCCGTCGTCTTGGTGGCGTCCGAATCAGTCGACTCATCCGTCGCCTCATCGGTGTCATCGTCCTCGTCGACCGTTTCGGTCTTCTTAGAAGACTTCTTGGTCGTCATCTTGGTAGCAGTGGGCGTCTCGGGCGTGTTCTCGGGCGCCGAAGATGCGCAGCCGCGCAGAAGCACCACGATGAGCACAATCAACAGCAGCACAACGGCACCAATGCCGGCGTAGACGATACGCGGATCGAGCCCGTTGTTTAGAGGAGTACGTGATCCGCCGCGTCCACGACTGGAACTGCTGCGGCCGCCTCCCTGAGGCATACGACCACGATTGCTATCGGAACGGCCGCGATAGCCACCCTGGCCCTGAAGGCTGCGCTGACCCGAGCGGGGCGCAAGTTCACCGCGGCCTTGATAGCCACGCTGGCCCGAACGCGGAGCCGAAGAGCGCTGGCCATACGGCTGTGATTGAGAGCGAAGACGCGGCGTCACCTGCGTGGTATCGGCATCCGCATAGCCACCGCGAGAGCGTCCGGTGGAGGCACCACGGTAACCGCGATCGGAATAGCCGCCGTCGCCGTAGCCGGCACGAGGGTCACGCGCTACACCGCGGGCAGCGGGAAGTGCACGGTCCTCGGGCATCGGCGTACTGCGGAACCGGTCACGCTGTGAGCGAATCTCCTCACCCGAACCCGTCTCGGTAATATAACCGGCCTGCTGAGGACGCTGTCCATAGCGGGTCGAACGACCGCCCTGAACCATCAGGAAGCGCCCGTTGTCGACCGAGGAACGCGAATTGACGTAGCCGGCGGCGTCCTGAAAACGACCGCCCTGCTGCGACGTCTCGCGTTCGTATGCCATCAGGTCGTCAAAGTAGGCATTGATGACCTCGCGCGGATTGAGGCCCAAAAAGCGAGCATAGCTCGAAATCATGCCCTGCGCATAGCCGCGCGGCGGCATCGAAGCAAAGTTACCGGTCTCGAAAAACTCGATGATCTGCGGCCTGATTTTGATGGTGTTGGCGACCTGCTGAATGGAAAGGCCCATTCGGCGACGCTGCTCGAGCAGCATGTCACCAAAGCGTGCAGCCATCAGAATCCTCCAAACTCACGATCTTCACGTGCCATCTCGGCGTCGACAGATTCCAGCGCGGCAAGCCCCTCCTCGTCCAACAGGACCTCGCGCGGCTTGGAACCGTCGGGCGGGCCGACGACACCCTTTTCTTCCAGCATGTCCATAATACGCCCGGCACGAGCATAGCCAACCTTCAGACGACGTTGCAGGCCAGATGTGGAGCCAAGCTGCGATTCCACCACAATATGGGCGGCTTCCCAAATGAGCGGATCATCGTCTTGCGGCTCGGCGACTCCGGTGCGAACAATGCCGCCGCCACCCGCCATGGACATGGAAGCGGGCGCCACGGCAGACAGGATCTCCTCGTGGTAGTCGGGCTCGCTCTGCGACTTGACGAACTCGACAATCTCGTTGATTTCGTCATCCGAGACAAAGCAGCCCTGGATACGGCGGGGCTTGCCCCAGTCGACCTTGGAGAACAGCATGTCGCCCAAACCGGTGAGCTTTTCGGCACCCATCTGGTCGATGATGACGCGCGAGTCGATGCCCGTGGCGACGTTAAAGGCGATGCGGTTGGTGATGTTGGCCTTGATAAGGCCCGTCACCACATTGGAACTGGGGCGCTGCGTGGCCACGATAAGATGAATACCGGCGGCACGGCCCAGCTGAGCAATACGCACGATCGAGGCCTCGACATCCTTACCGGCGACCATCATCAGGTCCGAGAGCTCGTCAATGATGATGACCAAGTAGGGCATCTTTTGCGGCGGGTTGTCGTAATGCTCAAACTCGCCGGCGGCCTGCTTTTCGTTATAGGTCGAAATCTTACGAACGTTAAGGCGCTCGAAGACCTTCAGGCGACGCTCCATCTCGGACACGGCCCATTGCAGGGCGCTCGCGGCCTGCTTGGGCTCGGTCACTACAGGCACGTAAAGATGCGGCAGACCGTTATAGCCCGCAAGCTCGACGCGCTTGGGGTCGACCATGATCAGGCGAACGTCCTCGGGAAGGGCGCGCATGAGCAAGGTCGTGATGATGGAATTGATCATCACCGACTTACCAGAACCGGTCGTACCGGCAATAAGCAGGTGGGGCATCTTGGCGAGGTCGGCGACAACCGGCGTGCCCTCGGCATCTCGACCGATGGCGAGCTCGAGCGGACCGCCCTTCACATAGGGCAGCACGTCGCCCAGGTTGACGTTCTGGCGCTTGCGGTTGGGAATCTCGATGCCCACGAGCGAGGTGCCGGGGATCGGGGCAAAGATACGCACCGACTGGGCAGCGAGCGAAAGCGCGATATCGTCCTCGAGGCTCGAAATCTTGCTCACGCGCTCGCCCTCGCCAGGTTGCAGCTTAAAGGTCGTCACCGTGGGGCCGGCGATCCAGCCGACCACGCGGGCACTACGACCAAACTCCAGCAAGGTGGACTGAAGAGACTCGGCAGTCTGTTCCAGCTCCTTGTCAGAAGACGCGGAGGAAGCCGACTGCGGGTTGGCATGCAGGATTTCGAGTGGCGGAAGCTTGAGGCCATCCTCTTCTTCGCCCTCGTTATCTGCGGCGCCGCCGTCCGCTCCCCCATCGCTAGCCGCAGCCGATCCGACAGCACTCGAGGCAGGCGCATCGGCAACCTTGGGATGCTTCAAGAAGTCGGGAATCTGAGGTGCTGCCGAGACAGGATTCACGGCAAACGGCGGCTCGGACTCGTCAATCTTATCGGGGTCGTCTTCCATCGAAAGCTGACCGGTTACCTGGTCGCGCTTTGCATGGCGACGCGGAAGCAAAGTTGTCTTTGCGGTCTCAATCGGAGCCTCGTCGTCCTCGTCATCGCCCTCAGTGAGCTCAATCTCGCTATCGGACCAAGACGGGTCGGGCTCGCTTGTATTCAACTTGGGTGTGGCCTTGCCCTTCTTGACATGACGGCGCGGCAGCAGCGTCGTCTTAGCACGCTCGGCCTCCACGGCATCGGATACGTCGACAAACGGATCCTCGTCCTCGTCGTCATCGTCCAAAACCGGGTCCACATCGTTGCCCATGACCGTGGTCACGGCAGCATCGGAGCCCTTTTGACGAAGAATGCTCAGGTGCGGACGGGCAACGCCGGGCACCGACAGGGCTTCGTCGTCACCCCACGGGCTCGCGTTGACGTCGGCACGACGGCGCTCGGCAAAATCGGCCGCACGGTCGCGAGCAGAGCGCAAAACGCCGCCCACCGAAAAGCCGATGATGACAAAACCAACGACGGCCAGACCCAACAGGACCACCATCGCGATAGGCTTACCCAGGGCATTCTGCAGCGCACTCGCAATAAACGCACCGATGTAGCCACCCGAGGCGGACAGATTTTGCGGAGTGAACATAAGGTCACACGAGTCGCTCGTACCCGGCACCACCAGCGAAAGAATGGAGATAACGGCGATAAAGACCACGGCTCCGCCCGCGACCGAGCGCACGTTGAGCGGCGAGTCCTCGCCTAAAAAGAGCGTGGCGGCAAACAGCAAAATGACGATCGGCAGCACGTAGGCGCCCAGACCAAAGCCCAGGTGGTAGAAACCGGCAACCGCAGCCGTAACGGGTGCAGTCGCCGGCGAAATCACGGCAATGAAGGACGCAATCGCCAAAACGGCGATGACCACGCCGGCGATATCGCGGTTGGCCGAGGGCTCGACCAAGGGCTCAAAATCGTCCAAGTCCGCCTCGTGGCCCTTATTGGCGCGCAGATGGGAACCGGCACCCTTAGCAGATGCCGGTTGGTTATTGGCCTTATTGCCTTTGGCGTTTTGTGCAGATCCACGCGCCAAACTAAACCTCCATGACGACCGGGATGATCATCGGACGGGTGCGCGTACGGCTCCAGATAAAGTTAGAGAGCGAATCGCGCACGGCCTTACGAATAGCATCGGAACCGCTGCTCGTAAAGCTGAACTTGCCCTTCTCGATCGTCTTCATGATGGACGCGGAGGCATCCTCGGAGAACTGGTCGTCGATGGCAAACGAGACGCCGCGGCCCGAAAACTCGATGGCCTCGATCTTCTTGTGCTTGAGCGAGACGATGGCAACAGCGGTAACCATACCGTCATTGGCGAGCTTCTGACGATCGCGCAGGACGATGGGGTCGGTATCGCCGATACGCAGGCCGTCGACGTAGACGACGCCGGACTCGACGGGCGTACCACGCTTGACGATACCACCGCGCATCTCGAGCGTGTCGCCGTTATCGAGGATAAAGATATGATCGTCCTTGATGCCCATCTTGCGGGCCAGCTGGGCATGGGCGCGCAGATGCACGGCCTCACCGTGAACCGGCATAAAGTACGTGGGCTTGGCCATGGCCATCAGGAACTTAAGCTCCTCCTGGCTGCCGTGGCCCGAGACGTGGACAAGAGCGCGGTTCTTATCCCACACGTCGCAGCCGAGCTTGGCCAGGCTGTTGACGACCTGCTGGACGGCTTTCTCGTTGCCGGGAACAGGAGTTGCCGAGAGGATGACGGTATCGCCCTCGTGGATAGAGAGCGTCTTGTGCTCGCCATTGGCCATGCGGGACAGGGCCGACAGCGGCTCGCCCTGCGAACCGGTGCACATGACGACGATCTTGTCGTCGGGCAGGTTATCGATATCGAAGGCATCGATGATATCGGCATCGTCGATGTTGAGGTAGCCCAGCTCGCGCGCGACGCGGGTGTTGGTGAGCATGGAGCGACCGGTCACAACGACCTTACGGCCGCACTTGCGGGCGGCATCGCAGATCTGCTGCAAACGATGGATGTGGCTCGAGAACGAAGCGACGAACACGCGACCCGGGGCGTTCTTGATGGCGTGCAGCAAGTTGGGACCGACCTCGGCCTCGGACTTGGTAAAGCCGGGAACCGTGGCATTGGTGGAGTCGGACAGCAACAGGTCGATGCCCTGCTTGGCAAAGCGGCTGATAGCGGCATAGTCGGGCGTGACGCCGTCGATGGGGGTCTGGTCGAGCTTAAAGTCGCCGGTGTGCATAACGGTGCCCTGATTGGTGCGAATGAACACGCCCAGAGCGCCGGGGATGGAGTGCGTCATCGAGAAGAAGTCGAGCGAGATACCGCCAAGGTTGACATGGCTGCCGCCCTTGACCTCACGGAACTTGGGCGCGCGGATGCGGAACTCAGAAAGCTTGCCCTCGATAAAGCCAAGCGTCAGCTTGCTCGAAAAGATGGGCACCTTGTTGTTGAGGTCCTGCAGCAGGTACGGAAGCGAACCGGTGTGGTCCTCGTGGCCGTGGGTGACGACGATACCGCGGAGCTTCTCCTCGTTCTCCAGAACATAGGTGTAGTCGGGAAGAACCAGGTCGATACCGGGCTGGGAGTCATCCGGGAACATGAGACCGGCATCGACGAGCACCATGTCGTCGCCGCACTCGAAGACCGTCATGTTCTTGCCGATGCCGTCAAGGCCGCCGAGCGGAATGATCTTCAAGGGAGATGATTTTTTAGCTGCCATAGGTGAGTGTTGTTTCCTTTCTTCGAAAACGGGTCTGGAACAACCGACGGGGCGCTTCTGGCAAACCGACCGCCGGGAACGTACAAACATGCATCATAGAGTCGATGCAGTAACCACAGCATCATACCCAATTGTCCATCAACAGACCACCCATGCATCAAAGCCCCATCTGAACCGGTCTATCCCGCCGGTCTGGTCTCAGCGGGCCCGGCACGGGCTAAGTTTCCTGCTCTACAGTCCTGCGCAAGACGGAAAGCACATTAAGTGCTTTCCTTTGCGTGCGGAACTCGCGATAAACTTAGCCCGTGCCGGGCCCGCTGAGACCAGACCGGCCAAAATGGGACAGGTTTATTTTGGTTGGTTTTATCTGAGGATATGCCGGGTGTGCAGCTATCGACAATTCAGAAAAAAGGAAAGCTGAATTGACCATCTGACAAAATCGAAACCCGCACCAACCAGCCCTTTTGCTATTCCCGGCGGGGGCCGCGGATAAAGTTTATCGCGAGTTCCGCACGAACAGGAGGCCACTTAATGTGGCCTCCGTCGTGAGCAGGACTGTAGAGCAGGAAAC
>JAXJIO010000033.1:0-36840 GCA_036298675.1 Collinsella sp.
ACTTCTCAGACCAAGGCAACCCGCCTGGAGGCGGCCCCAGCGCGAGACCGTCCCGGATGCCTACCTACTCGTTGTCGCCTGCGGTCATCTGCGTTGCGGAGAGCGCGCCGTCGGCAGCAGTTGCGGCTGCGGCGTCGGGCCAGACCCAGTCGGTGAAGGCCGGGTGATCGTAGCCCTCATCGCACGCGAACTCAAAGGCCTCGGTGCGGAATGCCTCCCACTCGTCAATCTGCTCGGCAAACTTATCGGCGTCAACCATGCGCAGCACGTCGGCGGCCAGTGCCCAACGGTCCATGTTGTTCAGGCGCAGCATGTCGAACGGCGTTGTCGTGGAGCCTTTCTCCTCGTAGCCGTGGACGCGGAAGGCGTCGTGGCCGGGTCGGTTCCAAATCAGACGGCGAATCGTGCCAGCATAGGCGTGGAATGCAAAGAGCACGGGCTTATCGCCGCAGCCAAACAGCTCAGTCCAGCGCTCATCGCTGATGGCTTGGTCGTTCTCGCAGACGTTCTGGATCTTGAGCAGATCGACCACGTTGACGAACCGCACCTTAATGCCCAGCTCACGCAGCATGTCGGTTGCAGCCAGAGCCTCGAGCGTCGACACGTCGCCGCACGTGGCAACCACGACGTCAGCCTCGGCGAGCGAGTCGGCGGTCGATGCCCACTCCCAAGTCGCAACGCCCTCGGCGAGCTCGGCGCGGGCCTCGTCGACCGTCTGGAAAGTGGGGGCGGGCTGCTTGCCGCAGAAGATGGCGTTGACGCAGTCGGTGGACTGGTAAACACGCTCGGCCACAGCAAGCGCCATGTTGGCGTCAGCCGGATAGTAAGCATTCACGATATGCGTGTCGTTGGCCTTGTTGAGCAGCAGGTCGATAAAGCCGGGATCCTGGTGAGAGAAACCGTTGTGGTCCTGGCGCCAGACATGGCTCGACAGCAAAATGTTGAGGCCGCTGATGGGGGCACGCCACGGAATCTCGCGCTTGGTGGCCTCGAGCCACTTGCAGTGCTGGTTGACCATGGAATCGACCACGTGGACAAAGCTCTCGTAGGAGCTCCACACGCCGGAGCGGCCGGTGAGCACGTAGGCCTCGAGGAAGCCCTCGCACTGGTGCTCGGACAGCTGCTCGACAACCTTACCGGAACCTGCCAGCAGCTCGTCGTTGGCCTCGTCCTCGTAGAAGCCGGCGTCCCACTGCTTCTTAGTCACCTTGTAGGCATCCTGCAGGCGGTTGGAAGCGGTCTCGTCGGGACCAAAGATGCGGAAGTCGTCCATGTTATTTGCCAGGACGTCGGCGGTGTACTCACCAAAGACGCGGGCGGCCTCGGTGGAGCCCCAGCCATGACCATTAGTTGCGACGGGGACCTCGTGGGCATGAATATCGGGCAGCTCGAGCTCGCGGCGCACCTTGCCGCCGTTCGCGTTGGGGTTGGCGCCGATGCGCAGCTCGCCGGTCGGCATAAAGGCCGTCACCTCGGGGCGCACCTGACCCTCGGGCGTAAAGAGCTCCTCGGGCTTGTAGGAGCGCAGCCACTCGCGCAGCACGCGGAAGTGCTCGTGGGTGTCTTTAGCGCTCGCGAGCGGCACCTGATGGGCGCGCCAGGAGTCCTCGGTCTTCTTGCCGTCAATCTGCTTGGGGCAGGTCCAACCTTTGGGCGTACGGAACACGATCATGGGATAGGCCGGGCGGACCACGGTCTCGCCCGCGGCAGCTTGGGCCTGTGCGGCGGCCTTGATGTCGCAGATCTCGTCAAAGACCTGCTCGAACAGGGCGGCGAAACGCTCGTGAATGCTCGCATGGCTCTCGTCGTCAAAGCCGGCGACAAAGAAATGCGGTTTATAGCCCATGCCCTCAAAGAACTTGGTGAGCTCTTCGTCGGACACGCGGGCGAGGATGGTGGGGTTGGCGATCTTGTAGCCGTTGAGGTGCAGGATCGGCAGAACGATACCGTCGGTTGCCGGATTCACGAGCTTGTTGGACTGCCAAGAGGTCGCGAGCGGACCGGTCTCGGACTCGCCGTCGCCCACCACGGCCACGGCCAGCAGGCTCGGGTTGTCCATGACGGCGCCGTAGGCGTGGCTGAGCGTGTAGCCGAGCTCGCCGCCCTCGTGGATGGAACCGGGCGTCTCGGGCGCAAAGTGACTCGGGATGCCGCCGGGATAGGAGAACTGGCGGAAGAACTTCTGTAGGCCGGCCTCGTCATTGGTGATGTCGGGGCGAATCTCGCGGTAAGTACCGTCGAGCAGCGACTGAGCAGTACCGGCGGGGCCACCGTGACCAGGGCCCATCAAGAAGATAGCATTCTGGTTGTGATCGGCGATGAGGCGGTTAACATGACCGAACAGGAAGTTGATGCCGGGCGTGGTGCCCCAGTGACCGACCAGGCGGTGCTTAACGTCCGGGCGACCAAAGTCGCGCACCTCACCGGTTTTCTCGTCGACAAAGTCGGTGCGCATCAGCGGGTTGGAGCGAAGGTAGATCTGGCCGACGGACAGGTAGTTCGATGCGCGCCAATACAGATCGACACCCTCGAGCTCGGAAGCCGGCACCTCGTGTCTCAGCTTTTGCCATGGCGTTCCCAGAGTTTTAGCCATTGTTTATGTCCCTTCGCTGCATGGTCACCCTCCGATATGGCGACCTTTCGTTGGGACAAGTATATTTGCTAAAACGTTTTATCAGTATGAAAAAACGTTTTATCATTCCGGTTCGCCATTAACCTGACAAAACCAGACATTGGCCTGCGACATTATTTGTCACAAGTTCTTCATATTCCTGATATGCAAATCGACAAACGCGTTTAGTTGTGTTTTGTAACCTTGAGCACGCTGTCCTTCACGATGAGCACAGGCTCCAGGACGACTTCATCGGCACGCTTGCCGCCCTTACCGGCCAAGCGTTTTGCCATACAGCTAAAGGCATGCTCGGCCAGCACGCTCGGATCTTGCTCGATCGCGGTCAGCGCCGGCTCAAAGAGAACGTCGGCCGCCGAGTTGTCATAGCTTACGACCGAAATATCGCCCGGAATGCTCTTCCCCATCTCGTGCAGGCGCTTGAGCAAACCGAGGGCAATGTTATCCGAGCTTGCGAACACGGCGGTGGCATCGGTCGCGAGCACCGCCTCCGAGGCCTCGTATGCACTCGGAATGTAGTACTCGCTCTCAAACTCCAAACGTGCGTCGATAGGCAGGCCAACCTCGCGCAGCGCGCGCTCATAGCCGGCAAGTCGCTTGCGACCCGTATTGGAACGGCGCGCGTTAACCAGGCAGGCAATACGACAGTGACCCTGCTCAATCAAATAGCGGGTAGCCATGTAGCCGCCCATCTCGTGGTCGAACATCACCTTGTCGCACTCGAGTCCCTCAATGGCACGGTCAACCATTACCGCCGGGATGGGCAGATGGCTGACTTCTTCGCGCAAAGCGCGGTCGTCCGAGAATTCGTCGCCCACGACCAAAAACACACCATCGACGCCGCGCGTCACCAGCTGGCGCAGGAGCTCTAGATCGTCCTCGGCGCTTCCACCCGAGCTGGTAATAAAAAGCGCGTAGCCGTCCTCGCGGCAGCGCTTTTCCAGGCTGCCAGCGAGCGAGGCAAAAAAACGGCTCTCGATGTTGGGAACGATAAGGCCCAGCGTGCGCGACTCGCGCATGACCAGGCTGCGCGCAATCTGGTTGGGAACATAGTGGTTGCGCGCCGCGACCTCTTTGATGAGCTTGCGGTTTTCTTCCGAGATGCGACAAGGCCGATTGTTGAGAACAAGCGAGACCGACGAGGGGGAAAGCCCCACCTCCTGGGCAATCTGCTTGAGAGTAGCTTTGTTTCCCATCTCGCTCCTTCCGAGTATTCGCGCAATCTCTTGAAAGTATAGCGACCGTCCCTCCACCTCGATGATAAACACTTTACCAATCCGGTAGACGGCTGTTTTATCGCCGCGATTGGTGCAAAGTAACCTGGCCCCTTTGCACCATGTGGTGCGTTGGGGCCAGGTTACTTTGCACCAAATCCATCTGGGTGGGGTATATTGCATTCAATTGATGAAAACGACCACCATAAGGCGGATATTCGTATGCACGAAAATGACTTTTTTAACGAGGACCTGCTCTGCGCGCTTGCCGGTGTTGCCGGTGAGGACAACGTGCTCATGAGCGAGCCCATGCGCGAGCACACCACGTTTAAGATCGGCGGCCCGGCCGATGTCTTTGTCACGCCCGATACCGAGCAGGGACTCGTCGCCACGCTTGACACCTGCTATCGCTGCGATCTGCCGCTCACCATCGTGGGCAACGGCTCCGATCTGCTCGTCGGCGACAAGGGTATCCGCGGCGTCGTCGTGGCGCTGGGCGAGGGCCTCTCCGACATCACCGTCGATGGCACGCACGTTACGGCAGCCGCCGGTGCGCTGCTTTCCGATGTCGCTGCCGCGGCAGCCGAGGCCGGCCTTACCGGCATGGAGCCCATCTCGGGCATTCCCGGATCGGTCGGCGGCGCCTGCTACATGAACGCCGGTGCCTACGGTGCCTGCATGGCCGATGTGCTAGAGTCCGTGCGCGTCTACAAACCCGCTCGCCAGCTCGACGACGGCACCCGTGGCAGCGGCAACATCATCGAGTTCGATGTCGACGAGCTTAACCTGGGCTATCGCAAGAGCCGCATCGCCGACGACGGCTTCATCGTACTTTCGGCCACTTTCAATCTCGCCCCGGGCAACGCCGCGATGATCAAGGCCGACATGGACGACTACCGTCAGCGCCGCGAGGACAAGCAGCCGCTCGACATGCCGAGCGCCGGCTCCACCTTCAAGCGCCCCGAGGGCTACTTTGCCGGTAAGCTCATCATGGACGCCGGCCTGCGCGGTCACGCCATCGGCGGCGCCCAGGTGAGCGAGAAGCACTGCGGCTTCATCGTCAACGCCGACCACGCCACCGCCGCCGACGTCGACGAACTCATCCGCCACATCCAAACAACCGTCAAAGACCAATTCAACGTAGACCTAGAACCCGAAGTCCACCGAGTAGGCGAATTTTTATAAAAAGAAGGCCCCGAAAGGGGCCTTCACTTTCTTTAATTCAGACAACCAGTCCGGTGTGCCGCGCCCCGAACCCAAGAGGGCCGCGTGCCCGCCCGCAATATATTTGATTGATCGCGAGTTCCGCACGCAAAGAAGGCCACTTAATGTGGCCTTCGTCTTGCGCAGGACTGCCCGAGCAGGCAATCAAATATATTGCGGGCGGGCACGCGGCCCCGTCGGCTTTACGACAGCGCCACGCCGCCGAGCCAGCCCCAACGCACGCCAGAGCCAGTGCCATAGAAGCTAATAAACGAATCAAGCGACTTAGACGTAATGGGGCCCTCGTTGCTCATAACGATGCCACCGCCAACGTAGATACCCACGTGGCCGTACAGCAGACCCGGGGTACCGGTACCGCTGTGCGACGAGTCAGCCACGATCATGCCCACCTGCAGCGCCGAGCGGTCGGAGCTATAGCACCATGCGTTAAACATGTCGCACGCATTGCCGCCAAAGTAGCCAACGCCGGCGTTACGGAAGACATTGGTGACCCACGCCGCGCACCAGTTCTGACCCGGCGAAGGCGTGGAGTAGCACGCGTTGACGACGGCCTGTTGTTTGCCCGAGCCGGCATTCTGTTGCGGGGTTCCGGGCGCATACGATCCGCCACCCGAGCTTGAACCACCCGAGTAGGAATTGTTCTTGTTCGCGGCAGCCGCGGCGGCAGCGGCAGCCTTCCTGGCAGCTTCCTCGGCCTGGGCAGCAGCGAGAATCTCGGAATCGCGCTGAGCCATGAGCTCCTTGACGTCGTCAGAAAGACCGTTCAGCACAGTCTGGACCTCTTGCTGCTTGGCCTGCATGTCCTGCATCTGAGCAGTCTGCTGGTCCTTGAGCTTCTCCAAGTCGGCCTTCTGCGACTCGAGCTCGGTCTTTTGTGCATCGAGCTCTTCTTGAATGGTTTGGATGTCCTCGATGGCGTCGCGGTCGCTCTTGTTGATCTTCTCGACGTAATGCGCGTTAGCGACGAGCTCCTCAAACGAGCCCGAGGCCAATAGCAGCGACAGGATGTTGGTGCCGCCCGACTTATAGCTGGCGGCTACGCGATCGGAAAGATCGCCGCGCTTCTTTTTGAGCTCGGCCTTCTTCTCGTCAATCTGCGTCTGCGTATCGTCGATCTTGCCCTGCACGCCCTCGATATCGTTGAGGGTCTGGGCATTCTTGTTGGCCAGCGCCGCGTACTCGTTTGCGATGCTGTCGAGCTGAGCCTGGACCTCGTCGAGCTGGGCCTGGGCCGCATTCAGTTTATCAGTGGTTTCCTTCGTGGCCTCAGCCGCATGCGCATGGATGGGCAGGCCAAAAAGAACGGCCGCAGAAGCGGCACCGAACAGCGCCTTGAGGGCGGTGCGGCGCGAAAGCTCCTGGGAAAGGATGGAATTGCTGTTTGGTGACATATCTACTCCGTTACATGTTTATTTATATGTCGCTCAACGCATACATATTAGCGCACATCCGACGCGTCCCAACGATTTCCACGAACGGCAGCGAACCATATGTCGGCGGTCAGCGGCTTGTAAGCATATGTCAAAGAGATGGCACAGCGTGCGAGCTCTATTATGAGTACGTTAACATAATCGTCTGCTTTTCCTGGCGTGCGCGTTTTGGGCGCCCTTGCCTGCGCTATACTCCCCTCAAGAAGTGTTCCTGATTCGATAGGAGACTACATGTCCGAAGCACTCGACCCCAAAGACACCTGCGTCCTCGTTACCGGTGGCGCCGGCTTTATCGGCTCGCACACCGTCGTTCAGCTGCTCGAGGGCGGCTACCAGGTCGTCATCGTCGATGACCTCTCCAACTCCAGCGCTGTCGCCGTCGACCGCGTCAAGACCATCGTGGGCGAAGAGGCCGCCAAAAACCTCACCTTCTACGAGGCCAACGTGCTCGACCGCGAGGCCATGAACAAGATCTTCGATACCCATCAGATCGACCGCGTCATCCACTTTGCCGGCTTTAAGGCCGTCGGCGAGTCGGTGAGCAAGCCCGTCGAGTACTATCACAACAACATCGAGAACACCCTGGTGCTCGTCGACGTCATGCGCAACCACGGCTGCAAGTCCATCATCTTCTCGAGCTCCTCGACCGTCTACGGCGATCCGGACAACCCGCCCGTCACCGAGGAGGACCCCAAGAAGCCCGCGACCAACCCCTATGGCTGGACCAAGTGGATGATCGAGCAGATCCTCATGGACGTTCACACCGCCGACCCCGAGTGGGACGTCGTGCTGCTCCGTTACTTCAACCCCATCGGCGCCCACCCGTCGGGCCTGATCGGCGAGGACCCCAAAGGCATCCCCAACAACCTGGTGCCCTACGTTGCCCAGGTCGCCGTCGGTAAGCTCGAGGCCGTTCAGGTCTTTGGCAACGACTACCCCACCCCCGACGGCACCGGCGTGCGCGACTACATCCACGTGTGCGACCTGGCATCGGGCCACGTTGCCGCGCTTAACTGGATGAACGGCAAGACCGGCGTCGAGATCTTCAACCTGGGCACCGGCACCGGCACCTCGGTGCTCGAGGTCGTCGCCGCCTTCTCCAAGGCCTGCGGCAAGGAGCTGCCCTACGTGATTCGCGAGCGCCGCGCCGGCGACATCGCCGCCAACTGGTGCGATGCCTCCAAGGCCGAGCGCATGATGGGCTGGAAGGCCCAGTACGACATCGCGGACATGTGCCGCGATAGCTGGAACTGGCAGAGCCACAACCCCAACGGCTTCGCCGACGCCGAGTAGCAAAACCCTACATACCGCTCTTGCCCCGATCTCACGTTGTGAGGTCGGGGCTTTTTCATGGCATGTAACCATTCGCCGAAAATCGACCAACTTTTTTATCTTGCCTGTACATGTTTAAACAACATGTTTTACAATAGGCGTATCGAATCAGGACATCGGAGGCGGACTGCACACCCATCGGCAGGCCGACCCCACAACAAGAAGGTTGGTGAGCGCATTCATGGAGCGTGCAAGCGGCGTCCTCATGCCCGTCTCATCTCTGCCCGGACCATACGGAATCGGCGGATTTGGCTGGAATGCCTACGACTTCGTCGATTTTCTCGCCTCGTGCAAACAACATTACTGGCAGATTCTGCCCCTTACGACGACCAGCTATGGCGATTCGCCCTATCAGTCGTTCTCGGCCCGCGCAGGCAACCCCAACTTTATCGACTTTGCCGAGCTTATCGAGGCAGGGTATCTGAAGCAGCGCGATATCGATGGCGTGTATCTGGGATCCGACCCCAGCAATGTCGACTACGGTGCCATCTTTGGTGGCCGCCGTCAGATTCTCGACCGCGCCGCCGAGCGCTTTGCCACCGACAAGCCGGCCGATTTCGATGACTTTATCCAGGCCAACGAGGGCTGGCTCATCCCCTACTGTGAGTTCATGACCGTCAAAGAGGAGTGCGGTCTCAAGGCGTTTTGGGAGTGGCCCGCGGAGCTCCGCACCCGCGGCGAGGCTTCCGCCAAGGTCTGCGCCGACCATCCGGCGCGTATGCTCTACCACCAGATGACGCAGTACTTCTTCGATCGCCAGTGGAGCCGCCTCAAGGCCTATGCCAACGAGCGCGACATTCTCATCATCGGCGACCTGCCCATCTATGTCTCGCGTGACTCCGTCGAGATGTGGGCGACGCCCGAGCTCTTTAAGATCGACGCCGCCGGCAATCCCGTGAGCGTCGCCGGCACGCCGCCCGACCAGTTCTCGGCCACCGGCCAGTACTGGGGCAACCCCATCTACGACTGGGACGCCATGGAATCCGACGGCTTCTCCTGGTGGGAGAGCCGCATTCGCGCCGCCCTCGACATGTACGACGTCATCCGCCTGGATCACTTCCGCGGCTTCGAGGCCTATTGGGAGGTGCCGTTCTCCTCGCCCGATTCGTCCTACGGTTCGTGGACGCAGGGTCCCGGCCTCAAATTCTTCAAGACGCTCGAGGAAAAGCTCGGCACGCTGCCCATCATCGCCGAGGACTTGGGCTTCCTCACCCCCGGCGTCATCGACATGCGCGACAACTCGGGCTTCCCCGGCATGAAGATCCTGCAGTTTGCCTTTGAGGGCACCAACTCGTACTACCTGCCGCATAACTACATCGCCAACACCGTCGCCTATGTGGGCACCCACGACAACGAGACGGCGCGCGGTTGGTTTGAGGGAACGGCCACCCCGCGTCAGCGCGAGCAGGCAGCCCTGTACACCCATCAGCAGGCCGGCGAACCCATGGCAGATGCACTCAATCGCACCATCGCCGCCAGCGTGAGCGACACGTGCATCTACACCATGCAGGATTTGCTCAACTTGGGCAACGAGGCGCGCATCAACACCCCTGCCACGCTGGGCGGCAACTGGACCTGGCGCATGCTCGACGGCGCCATCACCCGCGAGCTCGAGCACAAACTCACCGACTGGACCGAGACCTACTTCCGCATCCCATCGGAAGCCGAAATCGAGCTTCCTCAATAGGAGCTACCGCGCCCGACCCCTCCCCACCGTGCGGACGCGCTTGCTTTTCCCGCGCGAGGCCACCCCAATCCCCTCGCGCGGGCTTCTTATGAATTGCAGACATGAAACAACCCATCACAGGAGAAAACATGCCCCAAATTAACCTCATGGAACTCGCCGAGCAGTCTTTTGGCACCTCGCTCGAGCAGCTCGACGACCGTCGCATTTACAAGCTGCTGGTCAAACTCGTGCAGGAGCGCTCCGCTGCCTGCCCGCTCAACAACGGCAAGAAAAAGCTCTATTACATTTCCGCCGAATTTTTGATCGGCAAGCTGCTCATCAACAACATGATCGACCTCGGCATCTACGACGAGGTTAAGGACCAGCTCACCGCCGCAGGCCACGACCTCAACAAGATCGAGGAATTCGAGGTCGAGCCGTCACTCGGCAACGGCGGCCTGGGCCGCTTGGCCGCATGCTTCCTGGATTCCATCGCCACGCTGGGCTTGACCGGCGATGGCGTGGGCCTCAACTATCACTACGGTCTGTTCCGTCAGCGCTTTGTCGACAACCAGCAGAAGGCCGTCCCCGACGAGTGGCTCGGTGAGCAGGACATCCTAGTCGACGATGGCCGCTCCTACACCGTCGAGTTCGGCGATTTTGCCGTTACCTCTAAGCTCGTCAACATCGATGTGCCCGGTTACGGCCAGCCCACCAAAAACCGCCTGCGCCTGTTCGACCTGGCGAGCGTCGACGACGGCCTGGTCCCCGGCAGCTCCATCGACTTCGACAAGACCGAGATCGCCAAGAACCTCACCTTGTTCCTCTACCCCGACGATTCCGACGAGCAGGGCCGCCTACTTCGCATCTATCAGGAGTACTTCATGGTGAGCAACGCCGCCCAGCTCCTGATCGACGAGGCCGTCGAGCGCGGCAGCAACCTGCACGATCTGGCCGACTACGCCGTGGTCCAAATTAACGACACGCACCCCACCATGGTCATCCCCGAGCTCATTCGCTTGCTCACCACCGAGCATGGCATCGAGTTTGACGAGGCCGTGACCATCGTACGCTCCATGGTCGCCTACACTAACCACACGATTCTTGCCGAGGCGCTCGAGAAGTGGCCGCTCGCCAGCCTGCAGAAGGTCTCCCCTGTCATCGCCGACATTATCGTCAAGCTCGATGAGATCGCGAAGGCCGAGCACGATGACCCGCGCGTCGCCATCATCGACGAACACGATACCGTCCACATGGCCCACATGGACATCCACTTTGGCTTCTCCATCAACGGCGTAGCCGCCCTCCACACCAAGATCCTGGAGGACACCGAGCTTCATCCGTTCTACGAGATCTATCCCGAGAAGTTCTCCAACAAGACCAACGGCATCACCTTCCGCCGCTGGATCCATGGGGCCAACCCCGCGCTCGCCAGCCTGCTCGACGATGTGATCGGCACCGACTGGCGCAGCACCGGCGATCTGAGCAAACTCGCCAAGTTCGCCGACGACAAGGACGTTCTTGAGCGCCTGGCCGCCACCAAGGTCGAGGCCAAGGCCATCATGCGCCAGTTCATGGCGCTCGAGCAGGGCGTGACCATTCCCTCCAACGCCATCATCGACGTCCAGGTCAAGCGCATCCACGAGTACAAGCGCCAGCAGATGCTCGCGCTCTACATCATCTGGAAGTACCTCGATATCAAGAACGGCAACAGACCTAAGCACCCCGTCACCATCATCTTTGGCGGCAAGGCGGCGCCTGCCTACACTATCGCGCAGGACATCATCCATCTGATCTTGACGCTGTCGCAGTGGATTGCAAACGACCCCGACGTAGCTCCCTACCTGCAGGTTGTCATGATCGAGAACTACAACGTCACCGCCGCCGAGCGCGTGATCCCCGCCGCTGATATCTCCGAGCAGATCAGCCTGGCCTCCAAGGAGGCGAGCGGCACCTCCAACATGAAGTTCATGCTCAACGGCGCCCTAACCCTGTGCACGCTCGACGGTGCCAACGTGGAGATTGCCGAGCTCGTGGGCGACGAGAACATCTATACCTTTGGCGCCTCTTCCAAACAGGTCGAGCAGCTCTATGCCAACGGCACCTATGACGCCGGTGTGCTCTACCGCAAGCCCGGCATTAAACTGCTGGTGGACTTCATCACCAACCCGGCCTTTATGGCGACCGGCAATGCCGAGCGCCTGCAGCGCCTGCACGACGACATTAAGGGCAAGGACTGGTTTATGGCCCTGCTCGACATTGAGGAGTACATCCAGACCAAGGAGCGCGTGCTGGCCGACTACGAGGACCAGGACGCCTGGATGCGCAAGGCGCTCATCAATATCGCCAACGCCGGCACCTTCTCGTCCGACCGCACCATCTCCCAGTACAACGACGAGATCTGGCACCTGAACTAATTTCGCTTCCCTTACCCATCCTCCTGAGAAACGGAGTCGTGGCAACACGGCTCCGTTTTTTGTGCCCGCACGTTACCCTGTGACCCGACTCGACCAAACAATCTCAATCTATAACAACTACTCAATCAAAACGGCCCTACCCGTTACAGATCGAGACAAACGACCGGCCAGACAACCCCAACACAAAGAAAGGCTCCCCTCTCGCCCAGTGGACGGGAGGGGAGCCTTATATGTGACCGCGGCAAAAGGATGGCAATACCGCAGTCGCCCAAAGGGAGGGCCCGGATGCACCGGGCCTAGATAAGGTTCTTGCCAGAGACCTTATCGAAGAGGTGGGTCGCGTTCTTCTCGAACTTGAACCAGATGGGGTCGCCCGCCTTGAGCGCACCCTTGGCCTCAAGGTCGACAACGGGAATGATCAGGACGAACTGGCCATCGGGAGCAGTCACGTGGACATGCTCGGTCGAACCCATGAGCTCGGTCACCTCGACGGTACCCTGGAGCGCGCCCTCCTCGCCCTTGTCGGCAAGCAGAATCTGCTCGGGGCGCACGCCAGCCGTGATCTCCTTCACGTCGCCGCCGTCCCAGTTGAGGGCAAGCTGAGCGCAGGTCTCGGGGGCGAGCGCCACGTTCATATCCTCGGTCTTGACGGTAAAGCCGTTGCCCGAGCGCACCAGCTGGGCATCGAAGAAGTTCATCTGCGGCACGCCGATGAAGCCGGCGACGAAGATGTTCGCGGGATGGTTGAAGACCTCCTGCGGGGTGGCGATCTGCTGGACGACGCCGTCCTTCATGACCACGATACGGTCACCGAGGGTCATAGCCTCGGTCTGGTCGTGAGTAACATAAATGAACGTGCCCTTGATCTCGTGGCGCAGCTTAATGAGCTCGGCACGCATCTGGTTACGAAGCTTGGCGTCCAGGTTGGACAGCGGCTCGTCCATCAGGAAGACCTTGGGGTCACGCACGATGGCGCGGCCGATAGCGACACGCTGGCGCTGGCCGCCGGAGAGCGCCTTGGGCTTACGGTCGAGGTACTCGGTAATGCCCAGAATCTCGGCAGCAGAACGAACCTTGCGGTCGATCTCGTCCTTGGGAACCTTCTTGAGCTCGAGCGTAAACGCCATGTTCTCGTACACCGTCATATTGGGGTACAGAGCATAGCTCTGGAACACCATGGCAATGTCGCGGTCCTTGGGCGCCACGTCGTTGACGCGCTTGCCGTCGATGAGCACGTCGCCCGAAGTGATGTCCTCCAGGCCAGCGACCATGCGCATCGTCGTGGACTTACCGCAGCCAGACGGGCCAACGAGAACGACAAACTCCTGGTCATGCACGGTGAGATTAAAGTCCTCCACCGCGAGCACGCCGTCCTCGGTAACCTTGAGGTTGTGCTTCTTCTCCTCGGTCTTCTTCTTTTTGCCAAAGAAGCCCTTCTTTTTGGACTCGTTGTTGGGATACACCTTCTGAACATGTTTGAGAACGATCTCGGCCATGTCTTTACCTTTCGATATGCGGCGCCGCGCTGAGGGGCGCCGCAGAAACTTGCAAAACAGTTACGGCATCAGCCCTTGACGGCACCTGCCACCACGCCGTCGATGATGTACTTCTGACAGAGGATGTACATGATAACGATGGGGATAACGACCATCATGATGCAGGCCATCATGGGGCCGAGCTCGACGTGGCCGTAGCCGCCGCGGAAGTACTGGATCAAGATAGGAATGGTCTTGTACTTGGTGGAGTCGAGCGTAAGGTAGGGCAGCAGATAGTCGTTCCAGACCCACATGGTCTCGAGGATGCCGACCGAAAGATAGGTGGGCTTCATGATGGGAAGGACGATCTTAAAGAACACCTGGACCGGGTTGCAGCCATCAATCATGGCCGCCTCCTCGATCTCGAGCGGGATGTTCTTTACAAAACCGGCGAACATAAAGACCGCCAGGCCCGCGCCAAAGCCGAGGTAGATAAAGCAGATGTTGAACGGCGTGTTGAAGCCGATGCGGTCCGCCAAATTGGACAGCGTGAACATGAGCATCTGGAAGGGCACGACCATCGAGAACACGAACAGGTAATAGAAGAAGTTCGAGATCTTGTTGTTGACACGAACCACGTACCAAGCGCACATGGAGCAGCACACCAAGATCAGCACGACCGACGTGACCGTGATGATGAGCGAGTACATAAATGCCGAGGCAAAGCCCTGCTCGTTAAGGGCGTGCATGTAGTTTGCGAGGCCGTTGAACGTCTCGGGCGTGAGCAGATCGAATGCCGTGGTGGTGCTGATTGCAGTCGCTTTCTTAAAAGAATTAAGCGCAATCATGAACACGGGGTAGATCCACGCGAGCGACAGGATCGTAAAGAAAATCGAGAGCGCGCGGTTGATAACCTTATCGCGTTTCATTACTGCTGCACCTCCTTGGACCTCGTGGCCTTAAGCTGGATCATGGAGATGGCCACGACCAGGATGCAGAAGATAACCGCCTTGGCCTGACCAATGCCCTGCCATGCGATACCGGCACGCGAATAGAACGTGTTGTAGATGTTCAGGGCGAGCATCTCGGTGGAGTGCGCGGGGGCGCCGCCGGTAAGGGCGAGGTTCTGGTCGAACAGCTTAAAGCCGTTGGTGATGGACAGGAACAGGCAGATGGTGATGGTCGGCATCAGGTTAGGGATCTTAACCTTCCAAAACGTCTGCCATGCCGTAGCGCCGTCGACCTTGGCGGCCTCGATGTAGTCGGACGGAATGGACTGCAGACCAGCGATGTAGATGATCATCATGTAGCCGACCTGCTGCCACAGGGTCAGGATGATAAGGCCCCAGAAGCCAGCAGCAGAGTTAAGGGCAATGAGCTGGGCGCCCACGTTGGAGAGTAGGCAGTTGATCAGAATCTGCCAGATGTAGCCCAGCACGATGCCGCCGATCAGATTAGGCATAAAGAAGATCGTACGGAAGATATTGGTGCCCTTGAGCGCCTTGCGGGTGAGCGCCTGCGCAATGGCCAGCGCGATCACGTTGATGAGCACCGTCGACAGGAAGGCAAACGCCACGGTAAAGAAGAACGACGTGGAGAACTGCGGGTCGGTCAGTGCGCGCACGTAGTTCTCGATACCGACAAAGTGCGTATTGTTGATGGTAATAAACTGGCAGAACGAGAGATAGAAGCCCTGGATAAAGGGGATCACGAACCCGATCATAAACGCCAGGCACGTGGGCAGCATAAAGAGCGGCCACCAGCGCTTGAGTGCTTTGCCCATAGAAGGGTCCTTTCAATATGCAGGGGGCGGGCAAACCAACGTCTGCCCGCCCCCTGTCGCTAATCAGATAGCTTGGGCAGCAACTACTTACTCGGAAGCAGCCTTCTCGGTCTTCCAGCCATCGACGAAGGCGTTCTTGACGCCGTCCCACTTGCTGTTGTCGGCAGCATAGGCGATCAGAGCCTGCTTGAGGTTCTTCTTCCACTCCTCAGAGGGGATGTAGACGAAGTCCTAAGCGACGGTCTTCTTGCCGTCCTTGGCCATGGCGACGGCCTGCTGCGAGAAGACATTGGTGGTTTCCTTGGCGCTCTTGAACGGGGCAGTCAGACCCATCTTGTCAGCGATGATGCTGGTGGCGGTGTCAGAAGTGACGCACCAATACATGAAGTCCTCGGTGGCCTTCTGGGCATCCTCGGAAGCCTGGGAGCTGACGCACCAGTAGTTCTCGCCGCCGGAGCACAGGCCCTGGTTCTCCTCGCCGTCGACACCGATGTAGATGGGCATCATGCCAATCTGATCGTCGGTCATGCCAGCCTTGGTGAGGTCAGCGTAGGCCCAAGAACCGTTCTGATAGAAGACGGCCTTGCCGGTTGCGAACTCGTTTGTGGCGTCGTCGCCGGTCTTGGAGGCAAGCTGCGAAGGATCGCAGGTGGAGTCGGTGATGTACAGGTCGAAAATCTGCTTGAAGTTGTCGAGATACTCGCCCTTGATCTCGTCGTCCTCCTGGTTGTGCTCCTTCTCGAACTCGTAGTAGAGCGGGAGGTTGGCGAGGTGGGTGGTGTAGCGCCAGCTGGAGGAGTCGTCCATGCCAGCGGAAGTGAAGGCGCCCTCAACACCAAGCTCGTCCTTGCGGGCCTGGATGTCGTCGGCACAAGCCTTCAGCTTGTCGAAGGAGTTGATGTCCTCGGCCTTGTAACCAGCCTTCTCGAGCAGCTGCTTGTTGTAGATGATGCCGTAGCTCTCCTGGACCCAGTCGATACCCAGATCCTTGCCGTCGGACTGCAGAGCCAGGGAGTCGTCAATGAGCTCACCGCGGAGCTTGGTATCGGACAGGTCGGCGCAGTAATCCTTCCAGTTCTTAAGACCGGTGGGGCCGTTGACCTGGAACAGGGTCGGAGCGGAGCTCTTGGACATCTCGGACTTGAGCTTCTCCTCGTAGGTGTTGGAGGCGGCGGTCACGATCTTGACCTCGACGCCCTTCTCCTTCTTATAGGCCTTGGCGATCTCCTTCCACTCCTTGTCGACCTCGGGCTTGAATTGGAGGAAGTAGACCTCGGCAGCGTCACCAGAAGCAGAGGAGCCGGAGCCGGCAGAACCACCGCAGCCCACGAGACCCAGACCAAGAACCGCAGCCGCGGAACCAGCAAAGCCCAGGAACTGCCTTCTGCTCATTTCGTTCTTCATTACAATCCACCCTTTCACACCGTGGCGGCACCCTTTGCCGCCGCCTTCGGAGATTGGCTCGGGGACTTTGCCCCTTTTGCTGATTTGTACGATACGCTATTTGGCTAGTTGTTTGAACAAGTATTACTAGAGCGGTAGAAAAACTTCGGTGAACGGTAATTTCAACTTGATACTTGACAAGTTTTGTATAAACAATTATTTGTTATCGAATGCAGAGAAAACGCCCGGTCAAGCCGATGCATCGTCGGTTTGACCGGGCGCTTTCGCTTTGAGGGCATCGGTTTCGTCAGGCTGCGAGCTAGCCGGCTATCGCTTGGAGTTGACGCGGTAGTGGAAGATCTCGGGATGCGTGCGGGCATGCGTGACCTCGAACAAGATGCCGTCCGAGGTGTACGACTGGCTCTCCATGACGGCAACGCAGTTGTATTTTCCGAGGTCAAGATAGCTGCAGTCCTCATCGTTGGCAAGCTCGACGCTCACTGTACGGCGACTCGCCATCACCTTGACGCCGCGTTTGTGCTCCAGATAGTCGTAAATTGACTTTGCGGCGATCTCGGGCGTCAGACCCTTGGCGATCGACTCCAAAAAGTAACCATGGTCTACTTGGCGCGCATTGCCGTTAAGGCTTCGGACACGCACCACGCGAATCAACTCCTCGCCCACCTTAAAGCCCAGGCGACGAGAGAGCTGCTCGGTGCAAATCAAATGCTCAAAAGACTTAACGTCCGTCGATGCAACGGCATTGTTGCGCTTTGCAAATTCGCCAAACGACTCAACCTCTTCGAGTGCGCCCAACATGTCGGTTTCGCCCTTAAGCCAAATAACGCGCACGCCCTTGCCGTGTATGGGCTGCACAAACATCCCGTCGGCCAGCATGCTCAAAGCGCGGCGGACGGTATTGCGCGTGCAGCCAAATTCCGCGGTCAGCTCGGCTTCGGTTGGCAGCATCTCCTGAAACGCATAGGTCCCATTAATGATGCGCGAGCGTATTTCTCGGTAGATTCCTTCGTATATTGCTTTTGGCATTGTTTCACCTCTACATTATTTATTTCCGGCTAGGCACGATAGCATTTCTTAAAGTTGTTTAAACCGAATATCGGTAAAGCGACAGGATTTAACCGTTGACGGTTTCTGTCGTGCCCAAATCGGTTTCGCTCAAAACTGCCGGCACGACAATCGTCTGGTCCTCTACAATGAATCCATTGTTTAAACGTTTCCCCACGCGCAACGCGCCTCGATATTCGGAAGGCAGAACATGCTGCAAAAAATCCAACGCTTTGGCGGGGCAATGTTCGCTCCCGCCATGCTGTTTTCTATATCGGGCCTCATGGTCGGCGTCTCCGCTCTCGCAACGACTGCGGACATCGTCGGCGATCTAGCCGTATACGGAACCCCTTGGTACGTTTTTTGGGCCATCATCCAGCGCGGCTCATGGACGGTCTTTAAACGCCTCCCGCTCCTTTTTGCCGTAGCGCTGCCTATCGGTCTTGCCCAAAAGCAACCGGCACGCTGCTGCCTCGAGGCACTCGTGGCCTATTTTGCCTATTGCTTCTTTTTGAGCGAGATCATTAAGCTGAGCGGAGACAACCTTGGGCTTAAGTACCCGTCATCTTTGACCCCCGCCAACGGTATCACCGTCATCGACGGCATCAAGACGCTCGACACCGGCATTATCGGCCCGCTGGTGGTATCGGCAACCGTCGTCGCCATCCATGACCGCTTCTACGATGCCAAGGTTCCCGATTGGCTCGGCACCTTCTCGGGCTCCTCGCTGGTCTACCTCATCAGCTTTTTTGCCGTGTTTGCCCTTGCCGCTATCTCGGCCGCCATCGTGCCCTCCGTATACGCAATGACCGAAACGCTGCGCCATGCACTTACGAGCGTCGGCCCCTTTGGCGTGGGCATCTTTGTGTTTTTGGAGCGAGCGCTCGAGCCCATGGGGCTGCACCACCTGCTCTACATGCCGATCTACTACGACAACCTGGTCATTAACGACGGCATCTACGCCACATGGAGCAGCTTGCTCCCCATCCTCTCCCATAGCACGCGCCCCCTTAATGAACTTGCGCCATGGGCCGGTTTTACCGCCACCGGCTGGGTCAAGCTCTTTGGCCTTCCCGCCATCGCAGCCGCGTTCTACTCCACCGCAAAACCAGAGCGCCGCGCCGGCCTCAGGGTCATCCTTGTTCCCGCCATCATCGCCTCGGTGGTTTGCGGCGTTACCGAGCCACTCGAGTTTCTCTTTATGTTCACCCACCCCGGGCTCTTTTTTCTCTACGCCGTCTTATCGTCTTGCCTTGCCACAACCATGAATCTCTTTGGCATCGTCGGCATCTTCTCGGGCGGCCTCATGGAGATGGCAGCCTTCAACTTTATTCCGCTCATGCGCACGCATGCCGGTGCCTATCTTTTGGCGCTCGGTATCGGCCTTGCCTTTAGCCTCATCTTTTTTGTTAGTTTTCGAGCACTCATCTTGATCTATGACCTTAAGACGCCGGGCCGCGAGGATCATGTCGTCAATCGCGCGGCAATCGATTGTTTAACGGGAAGCGACTTTGCCAAAGAGCAATCTCCCAATGACGAGGTCAATAGTCGATCCGATCAAGATCACGTCCTCGCTGAGCGGGTAATTCAGCTTTTAGGTGGCGTTGGCAATATCGTGGGCGCAACCAACTGCGCCACGCGCCTGCGCGTCGAGGTCGCAGACCCTTCCATCGTTGCAGATAACGCGTCGTTTGTCGCGGTGGGCGCCAAGGGCCTCATCATTACGGGCAAGACCGCCCAGGTGATTATCGGCATCTCCGTTCCCCGCGTTAAAGAGCATTTTGACCAGATCATGGGCCTCGAGCCGGGATTTGTGCCCACCACCTCGGCCTCCCCTGCCGCCAGCGCAGCCCATAAGCGCGGCGATATCTGCTTCTTCGATATCGACGGAACGCTCGCCTGGCAAGACCCCAGGCTCGCCCAAGACCTTCCCGAAGACGAGCGTGACCTGTCCCCTTATCCCAACGAGGCGGTCTCGCAGGCCATCCGCGATTTCGTTGCAAACGGCAACATGGCCTTTATCTGCACAGGACGCACCCTCAGCTGCATCCACCCCAAACTTCTTGAGCTGCCCTGGACCGGCATCGTCTGTCTTGCGGGCGGTTACGCCGAGATCAACGGACACGCAATTCGCGATCTGTCGATGACGCCCAGTATGCTGCAGCGTCTTGCCCCCTACCTTGAGCAATCGGGCGAGGTCATCCGCTTTGAGGGCCTCAACGGCGTCGTGCGCATGAGTGCCGATGCCCCCGATGCTCCCGGATACGCGCGCACCCTGGGCGACGCAGTCACGCAGCTGCAACATTACAGTGTCTACAAGATCTTGATGTCTACATCGCTCGCCAACCACATCGCTCAAGATAAAGCACTTGAGCCGCTGCTGTGCTTTAACGAGCTCGAACTCGAGGTAACCGAAATCTCGCCCCGCGAATGCACGAAGCGCGGGGGCATCCAGTCTGTACTCGACGCCCTCGATCCCCACCACGGAACCGTATACGGCATCGGCGACGCCAGCAATGACGTCTCGCTGATGAACGCCGTCGATGTCGGTATCGCCATGGGCAATGCGCCGAACTATCTCAAAAAGCGCGCCGACTACATCACCGACTCGGTCGACAAAGATGGCGTCGTCAAGGCGCTCGAGCACTTTAGGCTTATATAAGCAGCCGGCACGCGCACGCGTCCCGTTTCTCCAAATCGCCAAAACAGACGCGCCGGCAACTCCAATGTGGCAATATGGTATCTGCACACCGCAACGATGTAACCCAAGAAAGAATGCGAGAACCCGTGTCCAGTCCGTTTACCAGCTTTTTAGCCCAACACTTTGACCAGATTAACGACTATCTGGCCACGTTCTTTGACGGACAGGCGACCTCTGCCGATATCGAGCGCTACCTGTACGCGCCGCTCTCGGCTTTTACGGCCAACGCCGGCAAGCGCCACCGCCCGCTTATCTGCATGCTCGCCGCAACCGCAGTGGGCGGCAGCTTTGAGAGCGCCCGCAGCGCCGCGGCAGCTATCGAGCATTTCCAGTCGGGCGCGCTGATCCACGACGACATCGCCGACAACGGACAGCTTCGTCGAGGCAAGCCCTGTATGCACCTTACCGAGGGCACGGGCCTTGCCATCAATTGTGGCGACCTGGCGCTCACCATGGTCACCAAGACGGTTCTCGACGACCCTACGCTGGAGTCCGACGTGAAGCTGCGCGTGCTCCACGAGCTTACCGAGATGATCGTCCGCACCATTGAGGGTCAAGCACTCGACCTGGGTTGGGTCCGTGACGGGCGCTTTGATATCTCGGTTGATGACTACCTGGACATGGCGACGCACAAGACCGCGTTTTACAGCGGAGCCACGCCGCTTGCCGCCGGAGCCATTATCGGCGGCGGCAGCGATGAGCAAATCGAAGCGCTGCGCGCCTTTGGCCTACACACAGGCCTTGCCTTTCAGATTCAGGACGACCTGCTCAACCTTGTCGGCACTAAGGAAGCCGCCAACAAGGACTTCCGCACCGACATCACCGAGGGCAAGCGCACGCTTGTCGCCGTACACGCCCTCTCTGATGAGCGCCACCACGACGAGGTCGAGGCGATTCTTTCCTCGGGCACCGATGATCCCGCGCAGCTCGCACGCGCCGTGGAGATCTTCCAGGAGACCGGCTCCATCGATTACGCCCACACTTACGCGCTCGACCTGACCGCTAAGGCCAAAGCGGCCATCGAGAACGTTGAGCTTGATCCGCACGCACGCGAGCTGTTCCTCTCCATGGCAGATTTCTTTGTGGAGCGTCTTAACTAACGGGGGTTATAAAACCTGTCAGCAGCGTATTTAGGCACAACTTGCTACACTGTTGAGTGCATGTTTATGCATCCCTTTGCGTTGTCTATCCGACAGACGCTCAAATAGTACGAATGGTACGCCGAAAGGGGTTCGTTCATGGAACCTATTACAACGGGCATGCAAGGAGCAGCCGTCGAGGACGTGCAGTCTCGTCTCCTGCAGCTCGGCTACACGATTGATGCCGCCGAAGTCACCGACAAGTACTTTGGAGCCACCACTGAGCAGGCCGTCAGCACCTTCAGGCTCGACAGCGGCCTTGCTGCCGGTCATGCCGTCGATATCCCCTGCTGGAGCGCCCTTGTAGACGCTTCGTATAAGCTGGGCGACCGCACTCTCTATCTGCGCATGCCCAATTTCCATGGCGCCGATGTGCAGGCCCTGCAGCGCGCTCTCAACGTTTTGGGCTTTGCCTGTGGTGAAGACGACGGCTACTTTGGTCCGCATACCGAGGCCGCCCTGCAGCAGTTCCAGGAAAATGTCGGCCTGTTTGCCGACGGCATGGCCTTCCAGGACACCTACGCCTACATCAACCGCCTGCACCATGTGTGGGAGGGCAAGCCCTCGGTCACCGAAGCCGAGTCCCGTATCGGTTTTGCTCGCGCCGCCAACGTGCTCGAGCGCTTCCAGATTGCCGTTATCGGCGAGGACCCCATCGCACGCAGCGTTGCGTCGCGCATGTGGAATATCGCCACGGCAACGACCGACAACAGCGGCATGATGCTCTGCGACTCCGAGGTCCCAACCGACGTTGACCTGGTGCTCGAGATCGCAAGCGATGAGCTGCCCGCAGATGCAGCGCCGCGCGCCACGATCGCCCTCGCCGAGTGCCACAACCTGGCCCAGCGCATCCGCACTGCCAATGTCGCCGCGCAGCAGAAGCCGGCACGCATTCGCATTGAGCTCACGGGCATGACGCGCTACAACGGCACCTTCACGGCCAGCGACGCGCAGACACTCGCCGTACGCCTGCTCGACGGCGTTTGCGATGCCCTCGCAGATTAGGTAAACTAAACGAGTTGCTTTTGGGCAACACCATACATTGGGACGTAGTTCAACGGTAGAACTCCGGTTTTTGGTGCCGGCTGTTGGGGGTTCGAATCCCTCCGTCCCAGCCATTAAAATTGAGCGCCCTGAGCCCATAACGGCCCAGGGCGCTTTCTTGTGGGCAAGCGGAGGGATTCGAACCCGCAAGGGTGCGGAGCTGAGGAAACGCGAAGCGTTTTCCAGCGCAGCACGCAAGGAGCGAAGCGACGCAGCGGAGCGCGGCCGCCGACCAGGCGGACGCGGAATCCCTCCGTCCCATACCAGCAACGGGCTCCCCACATCTCGACTTACCAGCCAAACCGGCACTTAGGGACGTTCCTAAAGCGCCGGTCATCAACATGGTGCCGTGCGGCCCCGGCGGGCCGGCGTGGCATTACAGACCAAGCGACCATTTCCATGCGGGAATAACCTCGATGACGCCATGCTCCGTTTTGATCTGGGTCGCCTCGCGCAGCGTGATGATATTGGCATCCTTGATACCGGTTTTTACCATAGCAACCTCAAGGGAACCAACTTCACGCCTGCGCGTTTTCTCTGCCGTCATATCGACTGTCACCTGGTAAAGCGCGTATGGTTCCGATGCCAAAGCGTCGCCGACCAAGAAATCAACTTTTTCTCGTGCTTGCGTTGGAGCCGTAAATGAAGTCACCGTTTCCAACCGGCCGTTTGCCGTACGGCGCATGAGTTCAGCATAAATCGCAGTCTCCAAACGCTTTCCTATATCCTGCTGATTAGCACGCGATGTTGCATATGCCATCCCCTGGTCGACGGCATAGACCTTGTCTGTTGTCGTTGTCTTAGGAGCCAAAGAAGTTGAATACTCCGGAAGTAATCCAATGAGATGAGCCTGCTGGAATAAACGAACGAGTTCGTTTATTTTTTCCCATGACGCTCGATATCCGACAGACTTTAAGGCTTCCAACAAACTGTTAACCGAAAGGTCGCAACCCGTGTTTCGAAGGCAGAAGAGCCCTACTTGGTTGGCAAGAGCGATATCCGTGCGCCCGCTCCGCTCGAGAATGTCTCGTGCAACAACATCTCGCAAATAGGCTTGAAGCATCTGAATACGCGAACCGGCATCAAGCTCCTGAACCCCAGGAAAGCCACCCTCTATGAGATAACGGTCATATGCCGATTCCAGATCAGTTCGCCGCTGCGGAGAAACAGCTGGAGCCCCAGCACTAGTAGACATATCCGGCGTTTCAATGTGATGAAACGCACAATACTCGCGGAATGAAAGCGGATGCATAGCGTGCTCTTGCGAGCGACCGCGAAACTGCGTCGCTATTTCATCGGCAGATAGTTTTGAGGACGATCCGGTGATAACAAGCGTTACGCTCTCGTGCTCCGCCAAACGCTGACAAACGCCCTGCCAGCCATCGGTCTCCTGCACCTCATCCAGAAAGAGATAACAGCCTTTCGTTCGCGCTGAGGGAACCTGCCGCCAATACTCTTCCAAAATGTCGCTCATGAGCGTGTCCGGCGCCGGTCGAAGACGGTCATCAGCAAAATTGAAATAGAAGATACGCTCGGCATCGACACCGCGATCGATAAGGCGACGAATCCATTGAAACGCATAGAACGTTTTGCCGCAGCGCCTGATACCCGTGATGATATGGACAAGATTGAACGGCTTTGGCTCAGGAAGATCACTGATGGCATCGTCTCGATGCATGACGTGAGGAATCTCAAAGGAACGGGCCTCGGCAACAATCTCTGCAATACCCAACGCTGTAGGCGCCATAATGCTCTCCTTTCAACATCTTGAGTATATAACTTCTCGTCCTACAAGAGAAGTTTCAGCTACAACTTCTCGTCCTACACTAGAAGTTTGAGGTAGATTTTCAGGCATGTCCCAAAAATCTACCTCCAAAAGATAGGCGCCCCAGGCCCGTTAGGACCAAGAGCGCCTTACATCTAGAAATCATCAGCCCAGTTCCGAAAAGCGAGCCGCTTGCGACAACCAAGTAGCCACAGGCCCCGGGAGAGCGGGGGCACCGGCTTAGGTTTATCGCGAGTTCCGCACGAACAGGAGGCCACTAGCCCCGATGTTTTGGACGTGACAGCGAGAGGGGCCCTGGCATGGCAAGGTGACGTGAAACAAGGCGGCGCCGACCTTCTGGTCGCGCCGCCGAAGTTGAACGTCAGATTGCCGTGCCAGGGCCCCTCGCAGCGTCGAGAGGACCGCCGTTCGGTAGAACGGCGGAACTAATTGTTCAGCATGCGGTCGAAGCTTCCCGAGTCGCCATCCCGATAGTCGGCGGTCATCAGAATCTCCTGCGGAATGCGCCCGCCCTCGCGCAGCACATTGCGGAACTGTACGCGCGTGACCATGGGCAGATCCTTGATCGTCGCCGCCAAGTTCTGCGGCACGCCCTGGTTGGCAGCCGCGGGCTCGCACTCTCCGCCGGCCTTCACGCGACGCTTGTGCTCGGCGAGCATGGCGCGGTACATGCCGGCATGCAGGCGGATCTCAACCACATTGGCATTGCGAGCCTGCTCGACGATGCGCGCGCCCTCGCGGTCGATATCGCCCACGTAGTAGACGTAGTTAAAGCGATAGCCGATCTCGGCCAGATAATCGTCCAGGGCATGCGAGACGCTCGCCTTGCATCCGCCGCCAAAAATCACGCCGCCCACCTTGATGCCAAAGAGCTTGGCATGCTTGCGGCCACGCAGCAGCTTGACGATCTCGTCGTAGGTGTCCAGGTTCTCGACCATAATGAACGGCTTATCGGCGCCCAGCGTAAAGAAACCCGTAAAGTGCACGGGGCGGTTGGGGGCGACCTTGATCGCCTGCATGCTGATGCCCTTTTCGGTCATGCGCCTTATCAGGCGCTCACCGTGCTTGCCGTCAAAAGCCTTCTCGTCGTTAAAAATCTGGTAGGCACGCTGGCGGCGCGAGGCAACCGGCGTATCGGCACCTCGGTTTTGCTCGATCCAAGCCTGGATGATTGCGATTTCCTCGGCAATCTTGCGGTTGGACATCTCGTTGTGCTGAGTGCGCTGCGGCGCCTTTTTGCCGTCCTTGCCCTCGACCTTAACAATTTGAGTCTGCTGCTCCTTGATCTTAGAGAGCGCCGTAGGCGTAGGGACAACTTTGAGCAGCTGCCTGCCCAAAACGCGGGCAAGGGCAAACGCCGATACCTCGCCGTGGACGGCCGACTCGGGCTGCTGGGTAGCACTATCAGCCGCGGCAGGCTCAGCCTGTGCATGAGGCTTACGCTTGGAATCTGCCCGGGTATTACGTTCCTGCTTGGGCGCAGACGAGCGCTTTTGCGGACGATCGGACTTGGCCTCCTTCGCCGGCTGGCGCTTGACCTGATCCACCGGAGTCTCGGCCTTCTCATCTCCGTTTTGTGTCGCTGTCTTCTCGGCCGCGGCCTCGGCATTTGAGCCACGACCGCCGCGGTGACGACGACGGCGGGGCTTGCCTGAGGCGCTCTCCCCCGCCTGCTTATCAGCGGTCTGTTGAGCTTTGACCTCAGTGTCAGCCGCAGGCTGCGACTCGGAAGGTTGCTGCTCGCGAGCCGCCGGCTCAACGGTTTTCTCGGTTTGTTCGGCCTTCTCGGCCTGAGCGGTCGGAGCCGGCTCGCCCTTCTCCTGACGCCTTACGGGATACGCGCGCCTCGCAAAACCACGCCCGGGACGGCATGAACCCGGAGCCTTCTTGGCAGACTCCTCAACATCGTCTGCAGCCTCGGAAGGCTCTTCAACCTCATGCGCGACATCCTGCTGCGCAGCCTTAAAGTGGGCACCACGGCGACGCTGGGGCTCCTGGGCCTCCACGGGCTTTTGCTCCTTCGCGGGCCTCTGCGACTCGGCAGCAACCTCGTTCTCAACAGCCTCGGCATCCGTCTCACCCTTTTGAGCAACGGCACGACGGAAGCGCTCCTGCTGGGCGCGGCGCTGCGCATCGCGCTTGCCACCCCCGCCAAAACCGCCGCGTCCCGCCTTGGCCGTAAAGGCACGCACGACGTTCTCATCGAGCAACTCATCGGTATCGACATGCTCACGCGGAGCAGCTTCTTCCACAGCAGGCACGTCAGCGGAATCCTCGACGACAAAATCTTCGACGGACTCGGCAGGCTGCTCCTGGGCATCGCAGATCTCGACATTGATGGTATAGAACGCCGGACGCCCGTTAATGCCGCTGCCCTCGATCTTGGTCACGATATTTGCCGCGATAAGCTCATCGCGCATCGCCTTGGTGTCGCATTCCTTATCGACGGAGCGGAAAATCTGCGCCAGCGCGCTCGACTTAATCTTGAGCGCCTTGCGGCAGAGCAGGTCGTAGGCAACCAGCTTGGCGCGCTCGGCAGAAAGCGATGTCTGGCTGCTCAGACGCTCAGCCAGAGCATCGACATTGTTTTGATTATCGGAATATACCGTCTTGGCCACGGGGCCCCTTTCATATGCACACATATACGTCCATATGGTACAACGCACGAGCCTATCCACGCAAAACATCTGCGAGAACGCCCTTGCACCACCTGTTCTCACAAGAAAAAAGACCGGGTCCGCTTGATTGCGGACCCGGTCTTTCCGAGTCAAATAGATGGGAGATTCAACCCGTCCGACCGACTAGGCCTTGGCGGCCTCGGCGTCGGCAGGAGCTTCAGCGGCAGCGGCGCGACCGTACTCGGCCTTGCCCATCTCGGACCACTCGGGCTCCTCGTCAGGCATGGAGCCGGCCTCCTTGCCGAAGAACTCCTTGAGGCAGTTGACGGCGACGATGAGGCCCAGGACCATCAGCAGGACGGCGAAAACGAGCTGCAGGCCCTTGGTGGCGGCGACGGAGACGGCGGCCGTGGTGGCGGTAGCCGGGATGGTGCCGAAGAAGCCGTAAGCCTGGACAGCGGTCATGCAGCCCATGGCGCTCTGGACCAGCGAGGTGAAGGTGCAGCAGAGCAGGAAGGCGACGGGCACGTAGAGCATCCAGCCCTTGCGGCCGGTGCACTTGCAGAACACGGCGAGGGTGATCATGGTCATGCCGCCGAGCAGCTGGTTGGAAGCACCAAAGAGCGGCCAGATGTTGGCATAGCCACCAAAAGCGAGGGCGAGACCGGGAAGCAGGGTAACGACCGTGGCGAACCAGGGGTTGCCGAGGACCTTCATGTAGCCGGCCTTGGACTCGATGGCCAGGGCATCGTTGGTCTGGGCAAAGAACTCGGAGAACGAGGTGCGGGCGATGCGGGCGACGGCGTCGAGCGAGGTCAGAGCCAGAGCGGAAACGTTCATGGTCATAAAGACGGTAGCGAGCGTGCCGTCAACACCGAAGGCCTGCATACCGCGGGAGATGCCAGCGGCGAAGATCTGGAACGGGGTGGAAGCGACACCGGCGTTGAGGACGCCGGTACCGGCGGTGTTCATGTCGGAAAACATGATGCCGGCGACGATGATGGCAAGGATGCCGACGAAGGACTCGACGATCATGGCGCCGTAGCCGACCTTGACGGCGTCCTGCTCCTTCTCGACCTGCTTGGAAGAGGTGCCGGAAGAAACGAGGCTGTGGAAACCGGAGAGAGCACCGCATGCGACGGAGACGAACAGGACCGGGAACATCATGCCGGAGGCAGTGGAGAAGCCGGTAAAGACCGGAGCGGTGATAGTGGCCTGACCGTTGACGCCCAGGACGACGATGCCGAGGACAGCGCAGACGATCATGACGATCATCATGATGGAAGTGAGGTAATCGCGCGGAGTCTTGAGCATCTGGATGGGCATGGCGCCAGCGAAGACCAGGTAGACCATGACGACGGCGAACCACTGGAACTTATCCAGGTAGACCGGGAACTGCATACCGACGGCGAACATGAGAACCATGAGGACCACGCCGGTGACGAACTCGGCAGCGCCGGTGAGGTTGAACTTCTTCTGGGCCCAACCAAAGGCGATAGCGACGAAGGTGAACAGGATGGAGATGGTACCAGCGCAGCCGGCGGCATAGGACTTGGTGAAGTCGATGGCACCGGTAGCAGCACCAGAAGCGTCAACGGCCGGGGTGAACATGAACGTCTTGCAGACCATGTCGGTGAAAGCGGCGATGACGATGATGCAGAACAGCCAGCAGAACAGCAGGAACAGGCGACGGCCGGTCTTGCCGATGTACTTCTCGATGAGCTGAGCGAGCGACTTGCCGTTGTTCTTCATCGAAGCGTACAGGGCACCAAAGTCGTGGACGGCACCAAAGAAGATGCCGCCGACGAGGACCCAGAGCACGACGGGCAGCCAGCCAAAGGCCATGGCGACGATCGTACCCGTGACAGGGCCAGCACCGCAGATCGAGCTGAACTGGTGCGAGAACGCGGTGAAGGCGGAGACGGGCGAGAAGCTCTTGCCGTCCTTCATGCGCTTGGCCGGCGTGAGGGCCTCTTTGTCAACGCCCCATTTGTTGGCCAGCCATCGGCCATAGCCCAGATAGCCGCAGGCGAGCACCGCCGCGGCCACAACCATGAGCAAAACTCCGTTCATTACATTTCCTCCTCTAAAAAGAACTTCCTAGACATAAAAAATGAGGGCCGTCGGTTGCGCTCGACGGCCCTCATCTTTATCAGCCGCCCGTTATCGTACGGGCTAGCTGTATGTGCTAACCCGCATCAGATAATTACTACGCTGATAATGTTTAGCTGATGCGTGAACATGTCTAAGAAATCCTCTTCAATCATGATGCGAACGATCCGTGCGTGTTCACATCCCCCAGTGGTTGAAAAGGAGTATGAAACTTTAGTTACCTAAAGTCAACGCAAACATGTAATGAATTTTCAACTTTTTTTGAATTTCTCGGTATAAAACGCCACTGACCTTGGACTTTACTCAACGACAGTTTTTGCTTGAGAGATGCTCCTCGGAGGCGGGGCGGGCGCCTGCCGCCATATATGAACTTTCCTGCTCGGACAGTCCTGCTCACGACGGAGGCCACATTAAGTGGCCTCCTGTTCGTGCGGAACTCGCGATAAAGTTCATATATGGCGGCAGGCGCCCGCCCCGCCTCCGAGGAGCTCCCATCCCAAATGTGCGGAGCAAAGCTCCGCACACCAACTTTTTCTTTCAGCTAAAGAACGCCGGAAATTCGACGCTGGATTGTTAACCTTGCTGGGCGTTGTCGACGCCAAACCAGCTCAGAAGCTATATCGATACAGAAAGGTCCCCGGCCGGAGGGGCCGGATATAAGGTTTATCGCGAGTTCCGCACGCAAAGAAGGCCACTTAATGTGGCCTTCGTCTTGCGCAGGACTGTAGAGCAGGAAACTTTATATCCGGCCCCTCCGGTCGGGGACCGCGCCTTTGCGACTACAGCGTCATGTTCGGATCGGCGTCGACGTCGAACGGCGAGATTTCGCCTCGGTCGAATTTACGGCGAGCGACCTCCGCGATCATGGCGGCGTTATCGGTACAGGCAGACAAGGGCGGCACCGTTACGCGAATCCCCTGACGCCCAAGCTTCTTGATCATCATCTCGCGCAGATGCGGGTTGGCCGAGACGCCGCCACCGATGCAGTATTCCTTGCATCCGGTAGCGTGCAGTGCGTTTTTGGCCTTCTTGTACTGCACGTCAAAGACCGCCGCCTCAAACGAGGCCGCTAGGTCGGGCAGGTGAATCGTGCGCCCGGCCTTGGTCTCCTGCTCGATGTAGAGCGTCACCGCCGTCTTGAGGCCCGAAAGCGAGAAGCGGTAGTCTCCCCTGCTGTTAAGCGCGCGGGGAAAATCGATCGCCTTGGGGTTGCCCGTCTCGGCAAGCTTGGAGATGATGGGGCCACCGGGATAGCCCAGGCCCAGCGCCTTTGCCACCTTGTCGAAGGCTTCGCCCACGGCGTCGTCGAGCGTCTCGCCGAGCACCTCGTAGTCGCCCCACGCCTTGACGTGAACAAGCATGGTATGACCGCCCGAGACGAGCGTGAAGATAAACGGCGGCTTGAGGTCGGGCTGCGCCAGCAGGTTGGCAAACAGGTGCCCCTCCAGATGGTTGACGCATACGAGCGGCTTACCGGCAGCGTAGGCAAAGCCTTTGGCAAAGGCAACGCCCACCACGAGCGCGCCCACCAGGCCCGGACCCTGCGTCACACCCACGGCGGCAAGCTCACTTGGTGCAATGGCTCCGCCCGTAAGACCAAGCGATGCTGCGGCATCCTCGAGCGCCGCATCCACGACACTCACAATCACCTCAACGTGTTTGCGCGAGGCGATCTCGGGCACCACGCCGCCAAAGCGGGCGTGAAAATCAATCTGTGTCGACACCTGGTTGGCCAGCATATTGCCATCCGCATCGATAATCGCCACGGCCGTCTCGTCGCAGGAGCTCTCGATAGCGAGCACTAGGCGGCGGCGCTCAATTTCGGCACGCTCCCCCTCGGAGCGCCCAGGCGCAGGCAGCGGCCATACGCGCTGCTCTGCCGCCGTCGGCTCGGGCGAAGCATTGTCGACCGGGAGCACCAGGGGCAGCGGAGCCGTCATGACGATGGCGTCCTTGCCGGCACCATAGTAGCCGCGGCGACGGCCAGCCTCGGTAAAGCCCAGAGCGTTATAAAGCGCGATCGCTCCCTCGTTACCGTCCTCGACCTCGAGCGAAGCCGTAGTGCAGCCGAGCATCTGGGCATCATAGCTCACGTGCGACAGCAGCTTGCGGGCAATGCCCTCACGGCGATGTGCCGGGTCGACGGCGACATCCAGAATCTGCACATCACCGTCCACGACCATACCGCCGGCAAGGCCCAGCAGCTTGCCGTCGTCGTGTGCCACCCACCAACTACGCGGCGCAGCGACGTCCTCGCCTAGTTCGGACAGGAACATGCCCGGCGTCCACGCCTCGTGTCCGGCACCCTCAAAGCAAGTAGCCTCCAGCGCGCTCGCGCCCTCGGCATCCGCCGCGCCCATGGGACGGAACTGCAGATGACGACCGGCGAGCTCATCGGCAACGCCTGTAATTTCGCTCTGCGCACTCTCGGCAAGACCAAGACGCTTGCGCTCGTTTTCCTCGGCATCCGAAAGGCGCGTGTAAATCGGCAGGACGCGGGCCGGATCGCCGTCACCCGCAGCGCGCGCGAGCAGCAAGCCCTCGCCCGAAGGCCACCACAAGTCGCGCTCCACGCAGCGGGCGGCCTCGTCCTCACCCAGCAGCTTGCCATAGCGCACGAGACCGTCACCGGTCAGCTGAACCTGGCCCCAGTCCGCTGCTTGGCGCCACTCACCGAGCGCCACGGCGGCCTTGACCACGTGCTCGCGCTCAAATTGACGCTCGGGACCCTCATCGACCAGCATATACAGCGCCGGATATACCTCACCGCGCATAGCATCGGCCAAGATACCAAGCTTGCCGCGCACGCCAGCCTTCCACGCCGTCCAAGCGCAAGCGTCGAGCGTCGACACGCCCAGCAGCGGAACATTGGCACCACGTGCGAGGCCCTTGGCAGTGGAGATGCCGATGCGCACACCCGTAAACGACCCCGGACCGCGGCCGACCACGTAGCAACCAACATCGCTGCGATCCAGACCGGTTTGAGCCAGCACGCCATCAACGGTATTCACGAGCTCAACGTTGGCGTGACGGCGACACATGTGGTCGCCGCTCACGAGCTTCGTCTCGCCCGTCTGCCCATCAATCCAGCTTGCCGCGCAGGCAAGCATGTCGGTCGAGGTATCGAGCGCCACCACCAGCGCGTTGTCGTTATGCAAGCTCATCTTGTACAGCCTTATCAATCAAATGGGAAAGCTCCATTGCGCGGTCACCGTGCGCCTCAAGTGTTATCGTTCGCACATCGCTGTCGCCCTCATCACGCTTGAGCGTCACCGAAAGATACTCATCCGTCAGCTCGTCCTGGAATTGTTCGCCCCATTCCAGCAGGCAAGCACCCTCATAGCCCAGCACATCGAAAATGCCCGTATCCTCGAGCTCGTAGGCATGCTCCAGGCGGTATAGATCAAAGTGAAACAGCGGAATACGACCTTGATCGTGAACGGCCATGAGCGCAAACGTAGGACTCGTAACCATATGCTCATCGCCCAGCCCGCGCGAGACGCCCTTGGTAAAATGAGTTTTGCCCACTCCCAGGCCACCGGTCAGGATGAGCACATCGCCGTCCTCAAGGCACGGTGCAATTAGCTCGCCAAAGTACTCCGTATCGGCAGCGCAAGTCGTTTTGTAAGTACCTACCCCCAGGCGCTCCAGGGACATATATGCTCCTTATTATTCCGAGGCGTCCTCTGGTGCGGGATGTCGCTCCAGATAGTCGCCCAGCATCTTAAAGTCTTCCTCCAGCAGCTCCTGCCACGCCGGATTGCGCAGCGCTGCTGCCGGATGGAACGTGGGCATTACTACAAAATGCCCCATCTGGTGGAACCTGCCGCGCAGCTTAGTAATGCCAATCTCGGTCTTAAGCACAAAGTGCGTCGCGGGGTTGCCGAGCGTCACGATAATATCAGGCCAGATGCTTCGAATCTGCTCACGCAAAAACGGCGAGCAAGCCAGCACTTCCTCGGGACGCGGATTGCGGTTTCCCGGCGGGCGGCACTTAAGCACGTTGGCAATGTAGACGTCTTCGCGTTTGAGCCCCGCCAGCGACAAAATGCCGTTGAGGTCCTCGCCTGCCGCCCCCACAAAGGGCTCGCCCTGCAAATCCTCATTGCGGCCCGGCGCCTCACCAATAAACATCACGCGAGCGCGGGGGCTTCCCACGCCAAACACGATATTGTGACGCGACTGATAGAGCTGGCAGAGGTGACAATCGCCCAAAACGGCCTCAATTTCCTCGAGTGCGACCTCACGTGGTGCCTGATGGGTATGGCCGGGGATGTGCATGACGCCCATAGCGGCTCCTACACGTAGACCTTGTCGAGACGCATGCCAAAGCCGCAGGCGACCTCGTAGTTAATCGTTCCGCGCAGTCGGGCCATCTCGTCCATAGTGATCTCGGCATCGCCATCGCGGCCGACAATGATCATCTCGTCACCATACTCGGCCTCGGGAATCTCGTGTGCCGGGTTGGACTGAATGGCGACCATAAACTGGTCCATGCAGATATTGCCAACCTGATGCACGCGCTCACCGCGATACAGCACATCCATACGATTGGAAAGTGTACGCGATAGGCCGTCGGCATAACCGATCGGCAGCGTACAGATCTGAACGCGCGTACGCGGTACGCGGTAGGTAAAACCGTAGCCCACGCCCTCACCCATCGCAGGGTGTGCCACGCGCGTCACGCGCGCATGGACGCTCATAACGGGATCAAGCTGCATCACGCGGCCACTCAGCTCGCACGGCTGCATGCCATACAAGCCAACGCCGGCGCGAATCATATCAAAATGCATCGAGGGGTCGAGCATCGAGGACGGCGTGTTGGCGCAGTGCACGATACCGCACTCAAAACCCGCATCCTTAATGGCCTGAACGGCCTCGGTAAAGCGCTGACACTGCAGCTTGTAGTCCCAGCCCGAAGGTTCATCGGCCGTGGCGAAGTGCGTAAATACGCCGTCGCACTGAATACCGCGATGGAAATTTATACCGCGGACAAAGTCGAGCACCTGTGTGTAGTGAACGCCGATACGATTCATGCCCGTCTCGATGGCAAGATGGTACTTGCCCACCTTGCCCGCCGCGACGGCGCATTCGCCATACGCAAGAGCAAAGTCAGACGTATAGACCGAGGGCATGATATCGAACTCGAGCAATGCAGGAATAGCCTCGATAGGCGGCTCGCTTAGAATCAGGATGGGCTTAGTAATCCCGCCCTGTCGGAGCTCAACGCCCTCGTTAACCGTCGCCACGGCAAACATGTCGGCACCGGCCGAATACATGATCTTGGCGCACTCAACAGCTCCATGACCATAAGCATCGGCCTTGACCACGCAGCACAGGCGCTGACGTGGATTCAGCAAGTTCTTATAGGCCCTCGTGTTGCGACGGAGCGCCCCGCGGTCGATCTCGACCCAGGACCAGCGCGTCAAATCGGCTTTATTCATGATTAGTCATCCGACCCTTCGTCCATGATTCCCAGATCTTCGAGCGCATCCTTTGCCGCCAGTTCCATGGCAGGACCGATCAAGTCGATAAGATCGGTCGCGATGACGCTCTTCTCACCATACTCCGTCGCCGCGGCAAAGCCGGCGTAGCTGTGAAGTGCGACGGCGTACGAATACAGCAACTCCCAACGATCCATCTCGTCGCGCATGGTGGCAAGCGTGCCGGCCAAAATACCCGCGAGAACATCACCCGAACCGGCAGTTGCCAGAGAAGCCGGACCCGAGAGCGGCAGCAGCACACGCTCAACGCCACAGATAGCCGTCGTCGGCCCCTTGGCAATGACCACCAGATTGTCGGAGCCTGCAGCCCAGACAACCTTCTGCGCGGCCGCAATCGCGGTACCAAGGTCGTTCACCTCGTCGCCGGCAACCAGACGCGAAAGCTCACGATAGTGCGGCGTCATAACCAACGGCTGCTCGCGACGATACATCTCGGGATTACTATCAATACCGTCAATGGCAATCTTAGCAAGGCAGTTGAGTGCATCGGCGTCCAAGATAAGCGGCACATCAAGCTCGAGCAAGCCCGAAACCACCTGCATAGCGCCGGCAGATGTCGTCATACCGGGACCGCACAGTACACAGCTGTACTTCTTTGCAATCTCGCACACCGTCATGCGCGCAGCGGCGCCAAAGGAGCCGCGGGAATCAGACGGAATAGCAAAGACGGGAATCGAAGGAAGTGCCATGCGAATAAGATTGGCGCAGGCGTCAGGAGCCGCGACTGCAACGTAACCAGCACCCGCGCGAGCTGCAGACTTGGCCGCCATAATAGCAGCACCAGGATATTGCGCAGATCCGGCGACAATAAGCACAGAGCCACGGGAATACTTATCGATATTCGATGGTAGCGGAGCAAAGTAATCAACTAAGTCGCCGGGCTCGACAATCTCGGCGGCGTGGTCAACATCATCGATGACTTCGTCAAGACGGTCGTAAAGATTGCCGCAGATCAATTCGCCAGCATACTCAGGGCCATCAGCGCTATACAGACCAATCTTGGGCGCAATCATCGTCACCGTGCGCTCGGCACGAATGCAGTCGTCATCAACAACGCCCGTCTCGGCATTCAGGCCCGAGGGGACATCAATGGATACGACACAATCGGCGCATTCATTGACCGTAGGAATCCAAATGGAGAACGGCGAACGCAGATTCCCGTGGAAACCGGTACCAAAAATGGCATCGACAACAACATCCGCCTTATCGATCAAAACCTCGAGTTCGTCACGCGAGGGACCGACGCAAACGTGCACATCGCGACCGGCAGTTCGACGAGCAACATGACGTGCCAAAGCAACAGGAATCTCATCCGGCTCAACCGGAGAAACGATATCCACGTCCACACCCTTGTGGCTCAGGATATCGGCGGCAACCCAACCGTCGCCGCCATTATTACCAAAACCGACCAGAACGAGAACCCGATCGGGATTGAGCTTCAAGACCTCGTTGGCGGCAAACTCACCCGCTAGCTCCATAAGCTCGGCCTTCGAAGTCCCTTCGCGTTCGATGATATCCTCGAGACGAACGACTTCTTCGGTACTCAAAACCGGTTTCATCTATGCTCCTAGCGTATCTTGCGAAGCATCGCCCAGGTGCTCCGTCAATGCTGAATTCTGCAGCTGCTCAAGCTCATCTAAAACAGAGCGAGCCTCTTTAAATGTCTGCGCTACGCGTTTCTTGGTGCTCACCTTTTCCTCTTTTGGCTTAGGCCGAGCATCTTCGGTAATCGCGATGGCATTCGCAACGGCCAAGTCTCCTGTAAGCGTAATGGAAAGAGCGACCTCAACAACACCCAGTTCTTGAGCGATCTCGAGAGCACGGCCCGAAAGCAGCGCCTTCGGTTTGCCGAGTTTATCACGCGTAACCGAAACATCTTTGCGACCCACGCCTTGACTAAAACCCGTGCCGAGAGCTTTAAGTACCGCCTCGCGCGAAGCAAAGCGGCTCGCATAGTGAGCAGCGGGACGCGATGATGCATCGCAATACGCACGCTCTTCTTCGGTAAACACACGCCGAGCAAACGACGGCGTCTTTTCAAGAATTGATTTCATGCGGGAAATCTCGACGATATCAACGCCGATACCAGCTTCAGCCATGTTCACCTCCATATCGCACAGACTAAGTTATTGTAGCCCGTTCGCAGAAGATGCGACAAACGAGGGTTATAAAACACAGCTACTATGTGAGACAAAAGCCCGTAAACGCAAAAAAGGGGGAGGCCGCGAGGCCTCCCCCTTCTAAGTTCAAGCGTACGGCTCGGTGCCGTCCACCGGTCAGCGGCGCCCTGGCCTCCCACGGGCTGACCCCGCAGTACT
>JAXJIO010000034.1:0-64301 GCA_036298675.1 Collinsella sp.
CGGCCGAAGAGGCGTCAGCAGGTCAGTGGGTCATCGTCCCGGCATTCAGCATCAGGGTAGCGCTGCGACGCGGAAATCGCGCGCCGTTGCCGCGCCCCGCAGTGCCCGCTTCCCCCGAGAACAATTATCAGTGCAGGTAGACGAGCCGTCATTTTGCAGAAAACGCGGGTATGGATGGGGGTCCTGAGTTTGGCCCCGTAAACCGGCATAGTTTTGAAATGGCCTTAAATCGGTAGCAGCCATTTTGCTATGCCGGAACGGTCGGTCTTCGGGCAACTACCCTCGCAGGTAGGCGATAGCGATCTGCGTGCGGTTGCGCAGGCCCATCTTTGCCAGGATTGAGCTGATGTGGTTGCGCACGGTGCCTTCGCCCATGTAGGCGGTGGCGGCGATCTCTTTGTTGTCGAGGCCGCGGGCGATGAGCTCGGCGACTTCGAACTCGCGGTCTGTCAGACCGGCAAAGGCCGCGGGCCGGCGGGTCGCGCCGGCTTCAGCGTCCGCCCCATCAAAGTCGACATCCCCGATCGCCTTGCCCTCGAGCACGCGCTTGCCAGCCATGACCTGCGCCAACGCTGGCGGAATGGCGGCGACATCGGTCTTGATCAGGTAACCGCGGGCGCCCAGCTTGAGCGCCGACACAATGTACTCGTCATCCGAGAACGTCGTCAGAAACACCACGCGCGCCGCAGGGTCGTGCTCAAGGATCTCGCGCGCGGCTGAAAGTCCGTCGCGCCCCGGCATCTGAATGTCGAGCAACGCGATATCGGGTGCGTGTTCGGCATAGAGAGCCACTGCGGCGTCGCCATTGGCGCCGGTGCCCACCACCTCGATCTGCGGCTGGGCGCCCAGGATAATCTTGAGCGAATCGACCACTAGGCGGTCGTCGTCGACAACGATGAGCCTCATCGGTCCTCATCTCCTTGCTGTTTGGGGACGGTGGCAAACACGCGCCAGCCGGGGGCGCCGGCGCGCAGGCCGGCGGTGAAGGTTCCGCCAAGCGCCTCGACGCGCTCGCGCATGGAGGCGAGCCCCATGCCTTCTACGACGTTGCTGCTGCTCGCCGGGGTCGCGTCCGCGCCATCATCGGTAACGATGAGCTGGTAAAACGACGGATGCTCCATGCATCGTACGGTGACGGTCTGGGCGCAAGCGTGGCGCATGGCGTTGGAAAGCGCCTCGCGCAGCACCGCCGCAAAGCAGTTGGCGACGTTGGCGGGTGCATGCTCGGCCAAAACTTCAAGCTCAATCTGCGGGCCGCCGTCCGAGCGCGCGCCTTCAACAATGCGTTCGAGCTGCACGGAAAGGTCGACGGCGTTGTCGTTGAGCGCGTGGACGCTGGTGCGCACAAGCTGGAGCGCCTCGTCAACCGTGCGTTTGACGTCGGCGAAATCGGCGGCGACGCCGGGCTCGTCGGCGTGGACCACGCGCAAGGCTTCGGCCTGCAGTGAGGCACGCGTGAGCTGGTGCCCGACGTTATCGTGGATCTCGCGCGCGATGCGGGCGCGTTCGGCGAGCGTCGCGAGCTCGACTTCGTAGTCCTGGCGATCGGCAAGATCACGGTTGCGCGCCTCGAGCGCGAGGGCTCGTTCCTGCAGTTCGTCGCGGGTACGGCGCATGCGCTGCTGCTCGCGCTCCAGCTGGGCGGTACGTAGCGATAGCAAGGTGGCGGCAACCGAAAGGATGGCGGTCAGCAGAAGCGTTCGGGCGGTGAGCGCGTCGGTGCGAAGGTCCACGACGAGCGCAAGGGCAAAGACGGAGCCAATGCCCAGCGCGACCCAGGCGTGCTCACGGCGCACGCGCCGCGCGATGTCATAGAGGGCGAGAGGTGCGAACGGCACAAACGGCGGCACGAAGACGGCCGCGATGATGTAGACGTAGCTCGCGGCCTCGCTCGCACGGCGGTCACGGTTTCCCCGTGCGACCTCGGCCAGTGAGGCGGTAATAACGCCAAGACAAAACGCCGCGACCAGGCGAGCATCCACAGCAAGGCCCGTGGCGGCTGCGATGCAGCACGCCAGCACGATCGATTTGTCGAATAGCCTGTTCATACGGGTATTGTACGCGATGCCGCGCACGGGGGAGGCGCCACTCAGAGCAAGCGTGACATTCCTCCCACGCGGCGGGGCGGTCGCGTCAGCAGGCCACGCGACCGCCCCGCACTCGTGACAAAGCTCACTGGTGCGCGCCGCCAGCTCCTGCGATGATGCAGTCGTACCGGGCTGCAAGCAACAGAAGGGCCGCCTCATGACAGACATCGTCCACGTCGAAAACCTCGTCAAGCGCTATGACGATCTTATTGCACTCGACCACTTTAACCTGAGTATCGCCCCCGGCGAGATCTTTGGCCTGCTGGGTCCCAACGGCTCGGGCAAGACCACGTCCATCAACTGCATCCTGCAGCTGCTTGCCTACGACAAGGGCACCATCGAGCTGTTTGGCGAGCCCATGACGCCCGCCCGCTACGACCTTAAGCGCCGCATTGGCGTGGTGCCGCAGCAGGTGGCGGTGTTTGACGAACTCACGGTGCGCGAGAACATCGACTATTTCTGCAGCCTCTACGTAGGCGACCGCAAACGCCGCCGCGCGCTGGTGGACGAGGCAATCGACTTTGTCGGTCTGGGCGACTTTACCAAGTTCCGCCCCGGCAAGCTTTCGGGCGGCCTGGCGCGTCGCCTCAACATTGCCTGCGGTATCGCGCACAAGCCCGAGCTCATCTTTTTTGACGAGCCCACGGTGGCGGTCGATCCGCAGAGCCGTAACGCCATCCTGGAGGGCATCTGCCGTCTGCGCGACGAGGGCGCCACGGTGGTGTATACCAGCCATTACATGGAGGAAGTCGAGCAGATTTGCAGTCGTATCATGATCATGGATGGCGGGCGCGTGCTGGCGCAGGGCACCAACGACGAGCTCAAGCGCATGATCCAGATGGGCGAGAAGATCGTAATCGAGGTCGGTGAGGTGCCGAGTGCGGCACTCGCTGTCGTCGCGAGTCTGCCGCATGTCCTGGACCTGGCGGCGACGGCGGGCCGGCTCACGTTTTCGTGCGAAGCGAGCCCGCATAACCTGACCGACATCCTCGACGCGCTGCGCTCGTACGATGTACCGCTCGGCCGCATCTACTCCGAGCCGCCGACCCTCAACGACGTGTTCCTCGAGATCACCGGCCGCGAGCTGCGCGACTAGGGGGCAGCCATGTTCAACACCATTATCATTACGGTCAAGACGCTGCTGCGCCGACCGAGTACGTGGGTCTGGGGCGCTCTCTTTCCCATCGCGCTTTCCACGATGTTCATGTTTATGTTTGCGAATCTGAGCTCCGACGGCACGGTCGACCCGGTGCCGGTTGCCGTCATAGCGGACGAGGCCTGGGACGCCTCGACCTTTAAGGACGTGGCGACGTCGCTTGCCAAGGAGAGCGACGATCAGCTGCTCGAGATCCACGAGTGCGACGACGCGGCCGCCGCGGACCACGCGCTCAAGGCCGGTGAGGTTGCGGGCATCTATACGGTCGACGACGCAGGCGTACCCAAGCTCACACTGCTATCGAGCTACGACAGCTCGCGTGCCTCATCGGTGCTCACCGATCGCAGCATTCTGGAGACGGTGGCAAGCTCGTATACACAAAATGCCGAGCTCATGTCCCAGATTGCCCAGGACAACCCGGCGGCGCTCGCCGACCCGGAGGCGGTTGCGCGCGCCCTGTCGCTCGAGGGCAGTACCCGCCGCGTAAGCCTGACACGCACCACGCCCGATGGCACGGTCATCTACTATTACGCGCTTTTTGGCCTGGTCGCGATGATGTCTGCCGAGTTTGCCGCCTTGAGCGTCGTCGATTTGCAGCCCAATCTGTCGGGCCTTGGCGCGCGTCGCTGCGTGGGCGGTCTTTCCAAGACGACATCGCTGGCCGGTATCTTTGTGGGCTCGTGGCTGGTCTCCTTCGCCTCGATGGCGATCGCAATCGGCTACGTGTGCCTGGTCGTGGGCGTCGACTTTGGCGGGCGCGAGGGGCTGTGTCTGGTGGGCGCCGCCGCTTCCGCGCTTGCCGCCACGGGCCTGGGGCTCTTTGTGGGCACGCTTCCCGTTAAGGGCGGCAAGGCGTCCAAGTCGGGCATCCTTACGGGCTTTGCCACCACGTGCGCCCTGTTCGCCGGCCTCTACGGCGAGCCGGCGATGGCGCTTGCCGACGACGTCGCCCGCGCCTGCCCGGCCGAGTGCTGGTTCAACCCCGTCAAGCTCATCTGCGACATGTTCAATCGCCTGTATTTCTTTGAAGACCCGGGGCCCTTCGCCGTTCGCGCCGGCGCGCTCGTCCTGATGGCGCTGCTGTTCGTTGCCGCCGCCACGCTGATCTTTGGAAGGAGCCGCTATGAGCACCTTTAAGACCGCGCTTCGCATGGCGCTGGCGCACCCGTTCTACCTGCTCATCTATACGGTGTTCATCTCGCTCATGGGCGTATTCATCGCGGCCTCGGTGAGCTGGAACTCGTCGCAGCTTACCGAGTACGAGCCCTACGACACCAACGTGATCGTGGTCGACCGCGACAATAGCGACCTTTCGCGTGCGCTTACCAAGCACCTAGGTTCGCGGTTTGACCTGGTCACGGGCGTCGGCGATGACACGTACGACCTTGCGGACGCGCTCTCCAAGAGCAACAGCGCCAAGGGCAGCGCCGACTGCGTGTTCTTTATCCCGGAGGGGTTCGAGGACGACCTGGTCGCGGCTGCCCGCGCGGGGGAGTCCCTGCCCAAGCTCGATGTGACCTACGGTGCCGGCACCATGGCGGCGGCGCTTTCGTCTGCCGAGGCTTCGCGCTGGATCTCGCTCGCGGGCGCTGCAGCCGCACTTGAGCCCACTGCCTCCAACGGCGACGCTGCCAAGGCCGCCGAACATGCCGCTGCAAAGCGCGCGGAGGTCCAGATCGAGCGGGTCAAGGTCGACTCGGCTGCTGCCGCCACGCTCGAGTCGTACTTCAACTTTGGCGCGTACGCGATTATCTCGTCGGTCATCGTGTCGGTGGGCTTGGTGTTTTCGGGCATGAACGAGCCCGAGCGCGTGCGCCGCATGGATGCCGGCCCAATCTCCGATCGCCAGCGTTCGCTTGCCGTGTTTGCGGCCGCCGCCGTGCTCACCGTCTGTATCTGGTTTGTGTCGAGCATGATGGGCGTCGTGGGCTTTGCTAGCGCGGTTGCCGAGGTCGGCGTGGGCCGCGTGTGCCTGGCGCTGGCGGCAACGTTTGCCCTAGCGCTGACGCCACTGGCCGTTGGCTTTACGCTGTCGAGCCTGGGCGCGCGCGAGGAGCTGCTCAACGGTGTGGGCAACCTGCTTGGCATGCTCATGACGTTTTTGGGTGGCGCCTGGATGCCGCTGTCGCTCATGGGTTCGGCCGTGCAGACCGTGGCGCACTTTGTGCCGACATATTGGGTGAACGACGCGATCGGCAAGGCGCTCGCCGCGGACCTGACGTCCACCGTGCTGGGCGACATCGCCTGCGACCTGGGCGTCACCGTGCTCTTCGCTGCCGCCATCGCCGCCGTAGGCCTAGCCCTCGCTCACAACAAATCCCGCGCCTAGACACCTACTCATTGGGGACAGACTTAAACGACCAAGAGTATTCATTGGGGACAGACTTAAATGACTAGCCATCGGGGGCAGATAAGGAGCGTCTCCAACTGCCGGGTGGCGAAAGAGCGTCCCTTGTGACTGGTCATTTAAGAACGTCCCCAATGACTAGTCTGAAACAAATCCCCACTCTCGCCCCAAAATAGTTCGCCAAGGTTTACTATTACGTTCATAAAGTAGTACTAGGCTAACAATGGGGGATACCATGGCAACGCAGGAAGCCTACGTCCAGGTTAAGGATCTCAAAAAGCACTACGGCGACGGTGATGCGCGCCTGACGGTACTCGATGGCATCGACACGTCCATCAACCGAGGCGAGATCTGCGTCATGCTGGGGCCCTCGGGCTCGGGCAAGTCGACGTTTCTTAACCTGATCGGCGGCCTGGAGGATGCCGACGCTGGCTCTATTTTGGTGGACGGCTGCGACCTCACGGTGCTCAAACCTACCGACCTGGGCGAGTATCGCCGCCGTGAGCTGGGCTTTGTCTTCCAGTTCTACAACCTGGTGCCCGATCTCACCATCAAGGAAAACATCGAGGTCACGGCGCACCTGTCCAAAAACCCGCTCAATGTCGACGACCTGCTGCGTTCGCTGGGCCTTTACGAGCATCGCAACAAGTTCCCGCGCCAGGTCTCGGGCGGCCAGCAGCAGCGCTGTGCCATCGGCCGTGCGCTCGTCAAAAACCCGGGTCTGCTGCTGTGCGACGAGCCCACGGGCGCGCTCGACTATAAGACGTCCAAGGAAATCTTGCAGCTCATGGAGGATGTCAACCGCACCTACGGCTGCACCATCATCATTGTCACCCACAATGCCGCCATCGCGCGCATGGCCAATCGCGTGCTGCGCCTGCGCGACGGGCACATCGTCGAGGATGAGCTCAACGAGTCGCCCGTCGCGGCCGCCGAACTTGATTGGTAGGCGGCGCCATGACACCTCTCGCAAAACGTCTCCCGCGCGAGCTGCGCCGCAATATCGGCAAGTACCTGGGCATCTTTCTGCTTATGTGCGGAAGTATCGCCCTCACGTCGGGCTTTTTGCTCGCCGCGCACTCCATCGGCCGCCTCATCGACGATATGCGCGACGAGTACACGATCGAGGACGGCCGTCTGACCACGGCGTTCGAGGCCACTGACGATCAGCTCAAAGCCGCCGAGGATGCGGCCGAGGACATCGGCGGCGTCACACTCTACAAGAACTTCTCCATCGACGCCATCATCAAAAAGGCGTCCGGCGACGACGGCACCAAGCGCACGCTGCGCACCTACGCGCAACGTACCAAGGTCGACATCGCGTCCTACTGCGAAGGCAAACAGCCCAAGGCGGACAACGAGGTGGCCATCGACCGCGTCTTTGCCACCAACAACGATCTTGTCGTGGGCGATAAGGTCGAGCTCGAGGGCCGCACCTACACCATCTGCGGCATTATGACGCAGCCCGATAGCCAGGCGCTCTTCCTCAACAACTCGGACTTTACGGTCAACACCATCACCTATGGCGTGGCCGAGGTCACCGACGCCGGCTTTGCCGCGCTCGAGGACGCCGGCGGCGCGCCCGCCTACACCTACTCCTTTACTTTTAACGACCGCGACCTCTCCACCGCGGACCGTATCGATGCCGAGCAGGATATGGTCGAGGCGCTGACGGATGCCGATGCGCGCGTGGACGACCTGACCGATGCAGACTCTAACCAGGGCATTGGCTATGCGCGCGACGATGTGGACGGCGACTCTATGATGTGGACGACGCTGCTCGACATCATCATCGTGATCATGGCGTTCGTCTTTGTGGTCCTTACCGACGCCACCATCGAGGAGGAAAGCGCCATTATTGGCACGCTGCTCGCCAGCGGCTATCGTCGTCGCGAGATCGTGCTGCACTACCTTGCGCTTCCCGCCATCGTGGGCGTGGTCGCGGCGCTTTTGGGCACTGCGCTCGGCGTTGTGTTCTTTACCGAGCCCATGCGCAGCCTCTATTACGGTTCGTACAGCCTGCCGCCCTTCCAGGTGTACTGGAGCTGGGAGATCTTTGTGAAGTGTGCCGTGGTTCCCGCCGCCGCGCTCATCCTCATCACGCTGGTGGGTCTGCTTCGCAAGATGGGCAAGACGCCGTTGCAGTTCCTTCGTCACGAGGCGAGCGGCAAATCGGGCACCAAGCGCGGCCTGCAGCTGCCGGAGCGCATGGGTTTTGTTTCCCGCTTCCGCCTGCGTATCTTCCTGCGCAACCTGGGCAACTTCGCCACGCTCTTCGTGGGCATTGCGTTTGCCTCGCTGCTACTGCTCTTTGGCCTGGCGATTCTGCCCACGATGACGCACTACGCGGACAACCTCGAGACAAGCCTGGTCGCCGAGCACCAGTACACGCTCAAGGCGCCGCTGGAGCTCGAGGGCACTGCCGAGGAGCGCGAGCAGTGGTCGGCACTCGAGCGCTTGCAGTCGGTTGACGGCGCGCTGCTTTCTGCCGCTCAAGATGCCGATGACGAGCTTGAGGACGCGGCCGATGCCGCGCAGGCGGCTGCCGATGCCGCGACCAGCTCTCCGTCTGCCGAGAGCCTGGTCGCGGCGCAGGACGCGCTCGCCAAGGTCCAGGACAAGAAGGATGCGCTCTACGCGCGCCTTGACGATCTTGCCGATGCCCTCGGCTGCAACCGCGATGAGGCCATCGACCTGATCGACAAGGCCTCTAAGATCGACACCGACAACGACGATATCCACCCGGTCAATACGACCGACAACGGCGCGGGCGCAATTGCACAGGCCGAGAAATACGCCATCTACCAGCTGCAATACGATCGCGGCGATGGAAATGGTGAGGAGACGATTTCCGTCTACGGCATTTCATCCAATTCGCGCTATTGGAAAGACCTCAACGTCGGCGACGGCCGTGTCGTCTTTGGCGGCGGCCTACTCGACAAGTTTGGCTGGAACGAGGGGCAGGAGGTTAAGCTTCGCGACAAGTACGAGGGCAAGAATTATTCCCTTGAGTACGCGGGCAAGGACTGTGCCTGGGGCTCCAAGTCGGACATGAATATCTATATGAGTATCGACGACTTTAACGAGCTGTTCGGCAACGACGCTGCCTACTTTAACGGCTATGTGAGCGACGAGAAGCTCGACCTCGATGCTCGTTACTTTGCCGGCGACACCACGCCCGACGACATGCGCGCCGTGGGCGACCAGTTCATCGGCATGATGAGCAAAATGATCGGCATGATGGTTGGCCTCGCGGTGTTTATCTTCCTGCTGTTTATGTACCTGCTGACCAAGGCTGTTATCGACCATAGCGCCCGGTCGATTAGCTACATGAAGGTCTTTGGCTATCGAGATAGCGAGATCTCGCATCTGTACATCCGCTCGATCACGCTGTGCGTGGCGGCGTCGCTCGTGCTGAGCCTGCCGGTGATCATCGGCTCGCTCACGGCTATCTTCCGCTCCATGTTGCTTGCCTACAACGGCAATATCGAGATCTACGTGCCCGCTTGGTCCATGGCTGCATGCGTCGGCATTGGCTTTGCGACCTACCTGGTCGTGGCGCTGCTGCATACGCGCTCCATCAGGCGCGTCCCCCTGGCCGAGGCCCTCAAAGTCCAAGAGTAGTCATTGGGTAGTCATTGGGGACAGGCTTAAATGACCAAAAGCGGTCATTGGGGACAGACTTAAATGACTAGTCATCGGGGACGGTCTTTGCCGACCCGCCGCCTCGCCGGCAGGGTTGGCAAGGACTGTCCCCAACTGCCGGCAGGAAAGGAACGTCCCTAACTGCCGGGTAGCCCGTTGCTGCGCTTGACTTTGACCCCACTCCAACGGGTACCATCCCCTTATGTCTGTAACGCCATATAGACCGAGGGGATAGATCTATGACCGCAACTGCACCCGCCGCACCCGCCAAGGTGTACTTTACCAACCTGCGCACGCATGCTCGCGAGAGCCAGCTCGACAAGCTCAAGCGCCTCATCCGCCGCGCCGGTATTGAGCAGATCGACTTTGAGAACAAGTTCGTTGCTATCAAGATTCACTTTGGCGAGCTGGGCAACCTGAGCTTTTTGCGCCCCAACTACGCCCGCGCCGTCGCGGACGTCGTGAAGGAGCTGGGCGGTAAGCCCTTCCTCACCGACTGCAACACGCTCTATGTCGGTAGCCGCAAAAACGCGCTCGAGCACATCGATACCGCCTATCAGAACGGCTTTACCCCGTATGCCACGGGTTGCCAGATCATCATCGCCGACGGCCTCAAGGGCACTGACGAGGCGCTTGTCCCGGTCGAGGGCGGCGAGTACGTGCACGAGGCTAAGATCGGTCAGGCGCTCATGGATGCCGATATCGTGATTAGCCTCACCCACTTTAAGGGCCATGAGCAGGCCGGCTTTGGCGGCGCCATGAAGAACCTGGGCATGGGCGGCGGCAGCCGTGCCGGCAAGATGGAGCAGCATGCCGCCGGCAAGCCGAACGTCGCGGCCGAGCACTGCATTGGCTGCCGTGCCTGCGAAAAGATCTGCGCACACAACGCTATCTCGTTCGACGACACCCGCGAGCGCGAGCTTGCCAACGGCAACACCCGCACGGTCCACGTCGCTGCCATCGACCACGATCGCTGCGTGGGCTGCGGCCGCTGCATTGCGGCATGCAACCAGGACTGCATCAAGCCCGGCTATGACGCCGCGGCCGACGTGCTCAACTGCAAGATCGCCGAGTACACCAAGGCCGTCGTCGACGGCCGCCCGAGCTTCCACATCTCGCTTGCCATGGATATCAGCCCCAACTGCGATTGCCATCCCGAAAACGACACACCTATCGTCAACGACATCGGCATGTTCGCGAGCTTCGACCCGGTCGCCATCGACCAGGCCTGCGCCGATGCCGTCATGGCGTCCGAGCCGCTGCCCAACACCGAGCTCACCGATAGCGCGGCCAAGATGGAGCATAACCACGAGCATCTGGAGGGCGAGCAGGCGCACGACCCCTTCTGCATTACGCATCCCGACACCGACTGGCGCGTGTGCATCGCGCATGCCGAGAAGATCGGCTTGGGCACGAGCGAGTACGAGCTCATCGAGGTCAAGTAGCGCCTATCTATTGGACAAAATAAGCGCCTTTATAGCGTAAGTTGAGCAAAAGCCGCCCACGAGCACAACGCTTGCGGGCGGCTTTTCAGAAGTGCGGTGAAAAATCGAATACCGCCGACTACAAACCGATTTTTGGCAACAAAACCCCAGACGTTGCTTTTTGCCTAAAAATTCTTGTCGAGGAAGTTGTCGACCGTGTTCCAGTAGAGTTCGGGGTCGACCTGCGCGCTCTTGGCGTGGGTGGCGCCATGGATAGTGAGCTTTTGCTTGACCTTGCTGGCGCACGCGTCGTAGTTTTGGTCGAGCATGCTGTACGGTACAAAGGTGTCCTGGTCGCCGTGGATAAACAGCATGGGAACCGTCGCATGTTTGAGTTGCTCCACACTGCTCGCCTTATGAAAGTCGTAGCCCGCGCGCACGTTGCACACCAAGTTTGCTACATCGAGCAAGGGAAAGCTGGGCAGGCCGAACACATCCTTGAGCTGCAGGGAAAACTCGTCCCAAACACTCGTATAACCGCAGTCCTCGATAATGCATTTCACGTTTGCGGGCAGAGACTCCCCCGCGACGTTCATGGCGGTTGCCGCGCCCATCGACTCGCCAAAGACCAGGATGCGCGCCTCGGGGTCTGCCTGAACAATCCGCTCGATCCACGCGACGACATCGAGCCGTTCGGGCCAGCCCATGCCGATATAGTCGCCGCCGGAGCGCTCGTGGGCGCGGGCGGCTGGTGCGAGTACGTTCATGCCGCGGTCGTGGAATCGTTTGGCGTATCGGGCCATACCGATGGGCTCGTTGGTATATCCATGCAGGCAGACGGCGTAGTCGTGCGTGCTCTCCGGCGCAGCAAAATACCAAGCGGCGAGCTCGGTTCCGTCATCTGCGGTGAGGCTGCTGCTCTCGCGGTTCTCTTTAAACCACGCCCGCGCCTCGGTTCCCTCGGCATCCATCTGTTCGCCCTTTTCGGCGTCCTTGCCGTCCTGCATCATCTTCATGGTGTAGGGGGCGCGAGGGTTCAGAGCAAAGTCGAACAGAAAGTTGCCGGCAAACCCCAGCAGCGCGACAACGAGCACCAGCGCAACAACGACGGTTATCTTAAGCTTTCGATGGGAACGTGCGTTTTGAGACATAAGAAGCTTTCCTATAAGATGTTAATACATCAACATTTAATGCAAGCGCATTATGGACGTTCGCCGTTGATGCGTCAACAGGCAAAGAATGGGTAAACAAGGGGTCACGTATGGTGCAAACTTCGCACGTACCCAGACGCTTTGATATAGTGTTGAGAACTCTTTACGTTGGAGGATGTAACCGGCATGTCCGATTCGAGCGACAGTTCTAAGCCGCGACCCAAGACCGCGGCCGTTCCACACTACACGGTGGGCGAGGAGATCATGAATTCCGTCACCCATGGTGTCGGCTGCCTGCTGGGTATCGCGGGCCTGGTGCTCCTGATCATATTTGCCGCTCTTCGCGGTGGCGGTCCGGCGCATATGGCCGCGGCAATCGTCTACGGTGCCAGCATTATTCTCGAATACCTTGCCTCCACGCTCTACCATGCGATTCAGCCCGCGGGTGCCAAGCGTGTGTTTCGCATTATCGACCACAGCTGCATCTACCTGCTCATTGCCGGCAGCTATACGCCGTTTTGCCTCATCACGCTGGCAAACGACGGTGGCCCCGTGCTGTTTTTTGCCGTATGGGCCATCGCCATTATCGGCATCGCCCTCGAGTGCTTTTTGCGCGAGCGCCAGCCGCATTGGGTAAGCGGCCTGGTCTATCTGCTGATGGGCTGGCTCGTCGTCTTTAAGCTGCCCGAGCTCGTGTCGCTGCTCAACCCCGTGGCACTTGCCCTGCTCGCTGTCGGCGGCGTGTGCTACACCGTGGGCGTGCCGTTCTACATCGCCAAAAACGTGCGTTATCTGCACAGTGTGTTTCACCTGTGGGTGCTCGCCGGCAGTATCTTCCAGTTCATGGCGGTGATCCTCTTCGTAATCTAGCGATCGCGTCTGTGCCCGCGGGCCCATCCAAGCGGCCGCCGGGCGCAACTGCCCTATCCACCACCTACGCTTACTACCTAACGTCCCGAATCTTGGAGGTTCGAGAAACTCCCGATGGACATAACCATCTCCCTTATCACTACCCTCGTTTTGACCCTCATCAACGGCTACTTCTCTATGTCCGAGATGGCTCTCACCACGGCCAAGCGCGCCGTGCTGGAGCACGAGGCCGAGGAAGGCGACAAGCGCGCCGAGCGTGCCATTAAGCTGGCTGCCGATTCCGACCAGCTGCTCGCCACCATCCAGGTCGCCATCACGCTCGTGGGCTTCGCCTCGTCCGCCGTCGCCTCGACGAGTCTGTCCGACCCGCTCGCCACGCGGCTCATGAGTTTTGGCATCGCGCCGCTCTCCGCCATCGCGCGCGGCCTGGCGCCGGTCATCATCACCGTCGCGGTCGCCTTCGTATCCATCGTGATCGGCGAGCTCGTCCCCAAGCGCATCGGCCTGGCCAATGCCGAGGGCGTGTCCAAGCAGGTCGTGGGCCCGCTTTCCGTGTTCCAAAAGATCGCCCGTCCGCTCGTGTGGCTGACCGGCGCTTGCTCCGATGGCCTGGCCCGCATCCTGCGCATCAAGAGCGCCGACGACCGCCAAAACGTCTCTGAAGAAGAGATCAAGTACATGGTCTCGGAGCAGGACGACCTGCTCGACGAGGAAAAGCGCATGATCCACGAGATCTTCGACCTAGGCGACACCGTTGCCCGCGAGGTCATGGTGCCGCGCGTGGACACCACCATGTGCGAGGACGACGAGACGGTCGCCAGCGTGCTATCCACCATGCGCCAGACCGGCTTCAGCCGCATCCCCGTCTATCACGAGGACCCCGACAACGTCGCGGGTATCGCGCACATCAAGGACCTGATCCAGCCCGCGCTCGACGGCAAGGGCGACCAGCCCATCGCCGGCTTTTTGCGCGACGCCGCCTTTGTGCCCGACACCAAGGACATCCTGCCGCTGCTGTCCGAGATGCAGACCTCGCACGACCAGATCGTGGTGGTCGTGGACGAGTACGGCGGCACGGCCGGCATCATCACCATCGAGGACATCGTCGAGGAGATCGTGGGCGAGATCGAGGACGAGTTCGACCCCGACAACAAGTACCTCACGCGCCTTTCGCGCCGCGAGTGGCTCGTCGATGGGCGTTTTTCGTGCGATGACGCGATTGAGCTTGGTTGGCCGCTCGAGGAAAGCGATGATTATGAGACCATCGCCGGCTGGATCTTGGAGCTTTGTGACTCGGTGCCCGACATCGGAGAGGTGTTTGAGGTCGCGGGGTACAAGTTTAAAGTGCAGTCGATGCGTGGCCAGCGCATCTCGCTCATTCGCGTGATCGCTCCGGCCGAAACCGATAAGAAGGATTCCGAGTCTTCGGTAAACGAGCCGACGACGTCGGGTGCGGGTTCCGCGAATCCGCACGACGGCGACGAGTAGGGCAAGGAAGAGTAGGGGAGAGTTATGGCAGGCCTGTTCAACATCCTTAAGGTCACCGTCAGTGAGGACAAAATCTGCGCGCACGTGCTGGTGAACCCCGGCATGCCGCTCATGACCTCGGAGGACATCGAGGCCACGGCGCGCGTGTACTACCTGGTGCCGGCGATTGCCAAGCACCTGTGCCTGGGCGATTCCGGCCGCGAGTTCCAGGACTGCATGGGTCAGACCGAGCTCTGCCACCTGCTGGAGCACGTGACGGTCGAGCTCATGAACGAGACCGGTCTTGCCGGCAGCATTTCGTGCGGCCGCACGCGCGTAAGCGAGCATGACGAGCGTGTCTTTGAGGTCGAGCTTTCGTGCCCCGATGACGCACTGGCCATCGGTGCGCTGTCGTCGGCCACCTTTATGATGGACTGGGCGTACCTGCACGCCGACCAGCCTGCCCCCGACGTGGAAGGCACGGTCGCGGGTTTGCGCAACCTGGTGCTGGGCATGCGCGCCGAGGCCGAGGGCAAGGATCCTCACGAGGCCGTCGCCGCTGCGAACGGCGAAGATGCTGCCGAGGACGAGGGCGCTGACGAGGGCGATGTGCCGGTCGACGCCGAGCCCGTTGCCGATGCGATCGCCGAGCCCGTTCCCACCGAGCCCCAGGGCGTCCCCAACTTTGACGACGAGCCCCAGGTGGCGATTGATACCGAGGGCGCGGTTGCCGAGAACCACGAGGCCTCCGCTGCCGTCTTTGGCGGTGCGGCGACGGTTCCGGCAGGACCTGCGCATGAGGGCGGCCTGCCGCTCGTGGACGGCGCCGGCGAGGACCCGGGTGCCACGGTGGCCATGCCGGCTATGCCCCAAGAGTAGGCCTACGCGTTTATCACCATCATGTACCTGCGCCTTTGCCGTACGCAGATGAGCGGAGCGGCAAGTGATGCGCTGCGGGTATAATGGACAGCATTCAAACGGTGGGCACCGACGTGCCCGCAGGAGAGGAATGATCATGGGTAAGACTTTCAGCTTTGTCTCCGGCGCACTTTTTGGTGCCGCTGCCGGCGCTATTATCGGTGTTGCTCTGGCCCCGCGCTCGGGCGCCGAGACCCGCGCCATGGCTGCCGATATCGCCAACGACGCCTGGGACAATATGCGCGACACCTACGAGCACAGCGCCGAGGAGGCCCGTGCTGCGGTGAATGACTTTGGCCCGATGGTCGACGCCAAGACCGACGACCTGCGCGCCAAGGTCGACCTGGCCCGCGAGCGCATGGACCAGCTGCGCGAGCAGCTCAACGACGCCATTTCGGGTGGCAACGTGACGCCTGCCGCCGACGTCGTGGTCGAGAACGCCGTCGAGGCTGATGCCGAGGCTGCGGAGCCCTCGACCGAGGCATAATGCGCGCCGGGGATTTTGTCGGCGCCAAGATCTATCGCAAGCCTACCGAGGACAAGCGCACCAAAAAGGACGGCACGCCGCGCAGCCCTAAAAAGCTCGGAAAGATTCACTTTCCGGTCTTTACCCCGGGCGGTACGCGCGTGGTCGGCTTTATGGTGCGCCAGTCCGATATCGCGGGCATGATCGAGCGTCCCGACCGATTCGTAGCGCTCGACGCCATTGGTGTCTACGAGGGCGCCATTGCGGTCGATGACGTCAAGGACACGTACGATGCCGCCGCCGCCAAGCGCCTCGACATCAACCTGGATGATTGCATCATCTGGGTCGGTATGGACGTACGCACGGAATCGGGCGACGTCGTGGGCTATTGCTCGGACGTCGAGTTCAAGCCACGCTCGGGCATCGTGCAGGCATTCTATGTGACCGCCGGTGCTGCTTCGAGTGTTTTGGTTGGTGACACGCAGGTGCCGCCGACGATGCTGCGCGGCTACGAGAACGGCGCGATGATTGTCTCGGACGAGGTCAAGGCGCTCGGGTATTCGGGCGGCGCGGCCGCCAAGGCTGCCGAGGCCAGTGTCGTGGTGGGCGATAAGGTCAAGAAGGGCGCCAAGGTGCTCGATGACAAGGGATCGGTCGCCGTGGACAAGGGCAGTCGCGCGCTGGGCAAGCAGCTCGGCAAGACGCGCGGTATGTTCAAGGCCTTTAAGGACGAATATCAAAAGGCGAGCGGGGGCTCGTCAAAAGCTAGCAAATAGCGACGTACCAAATGATGGGAGGCGAGCCGGAGACATGTTGCTCCGGCTCGCTGTGTTTATGGGGGAGGGCACATGCGCCAAAACGGATCCAACTTAAACGGGCGTTCGGGTGCGCGTCCGACGGCGCGCCGCGACCTGGGGCAGCTGCCCAGCGGTCAGCGCAAGCGTCACCGTAAGCCCGGCGCGATGTATCTCAACCATAGCCGCGGCTTTAGCGACCGCAGCGCTCGCATCGGCAACAGCCGTACGCCCCGTCGTTCGTCTCGCTTGCCCTATGCGCTCATTGCCGTGGGTTGCGCACTCGTGCTGTTTATCGCTGCCGTCGTGGGCTACGTCAACCGCAGTGTGGACGTGGAGCTCAACGGCCAGAAGACCGCGGTGCGTGTGGGCTCTACGCTGCAGAATCTCATCGACGACCAGGAGTTGACTGACACCTACGACGCAGGCGACCTGCTGGCCGTCGATGACAGCGTGCTCAAGCGCCATGGGGGCGAAAAGCTGTCGGTGAAGGTCGACGGCAAGCGCGTGAAGCAGGGCAAATGGGATAGCCGCGAACTTGAGGGCGGCGAGAAGGTGACGGTCAAGGATGGCCGTAACATCTACGAGAAGCACGAGGTTCAGGCTACGGTTATCGAGCCCAAGCTCAAGGTCGAGGGTACGGGCGCTATCGAGTATGTGCAGACGTGGGGTGTCCAGGGCCGCTCCGAGGTGTGGGTTGGTGAGCAGTCGGGCAAGACGCAAGACCGCGGCGAGGTTGTGCCCGCCACCGATTGCGTCGTTGCGTGCGCCAGCGTGGCGCCCAAGGGCAACAAAAAGTACGTGGCGCTGACGTTTGACGAGGGTCCGAGCGGCGCCACCAAGCAGATCCTGCAGGTGCTCAAGGAAAAGGGCGTCACCGCGACGTTCTTCCTTTCGGGCGATGCGGCCGAGGCCTCGCCTGCCACGGCCAAGGCGATTGTCGATGCCGGGTGCGAGATCGGATCCAACAGCTACAGCGACGATTCGCTCAAGGGTCGGGACCGTGAGGCGGTACGCGAACAGATCACGAAAGGCACCGATGCGATTAAGTCGGCGACCGGCGTGAAGACGATGCTGCTGCGTGCTCCCTACGCTGCCTTTGACGAGCAAAACTGGATTGATGCGATGGACCTGGTCTCCGCCGTGGTCTCGTGGAATATCGACTCGGGCGACTGGCTGCTAAACGGTGCCGACGAACAGGTCTCGACGGTGCTCGATTCGGTGACGCCGGGCAATATCGTGCTGCTCACCGATAGAGACGAATGCGCCGAGCAGACACTCGAGGCGCTGCCGCAGATTATCGACGGCCTCATTGCCGACGGCTACAAGATCGTGACGCTCAGCGACCTGGTCAAGACGGACACGTCGCTGAGCAAAAAGCTCACCTCGCTGACGAAGGTCACCATGCCCAAGGACGCCGTGTTTCCCCAACTTGCCGAGGACGACGACACCACAGAGTAGTCATTGGGTAGTCGTTTAAGAACGTCCCCAACAGCTATGTCACGGATGCGTCAGCGTTTGGTATGCCTGCAATGTGCAGCGCATAAATTCGATGCCGCAGGGCGATGCTGATGCTATAGTTACTGCGGTTAATGAGGGTCAAGAGAAAGGTTACAGGTGAAATCCAAACCTCGACCATACAGTCGATGACCCCATGCAGGTGCTTTTTGCGCATGCACGGGGTGTAAGCGTCGAGCGGCGTGCCGCCCGCGCATGCGTATACATATCCAGAAGCCCCCGGACGCCGCACGCGCGGTCGCGTCCGGAGGAATAATGATGGGGAGCACCATTGAATTATCTGAGTGAGATGCTCAAATTGCCGGTCTTGGACGTCGACGGCGAAAAGCTCGGCGTGGTCAACGATTTTGGTATTGCTACCGGCGAAGTTTTTCCGCACGTGACGTCGCTCGCGTTCCGCGGACCCGGCAAGACGCCGTTTATGATCAGCTGGCGCAAATGGGTCGACCGTATCGACGAGACGGGTGTACACCTTAAGACGTCGGCCACCGAAATCCGTTTTTCGTACTTGCAGCCGACCGAACTCTTGCTTGCCCGCGACGTGCTTAACAAGCAGATTGTCGACACGCAGGGCATGAAGGTCGTGCGCGTCAACGACATCAAGTTCTCCATGTCGGGCGAAAATCAGCTGCGCCTGCTGGGTGCCGAGGTCGGCGCCCGCGGTCTGCTGCGTGCAATCAGCCCCACGCTCGAGCACGTCGTCGAGGGCTTTATGAAGCACCTGGGCAAGCCGCTCAGTGAGGACATTATCGCCTGGTCTTACATGGACCTGCTCGATCGCTCGACTAAGAACATCCAGCTCTCGGTGTCGCACAAGACGCTCGGCGAGTTGCATCCTGCCGACATCGCTGACATCATCGAGCAGCTCGACCCGCGCCTGCGCGCGCAGGTGTTCGCGCAGCTCGATACGGCACAGGCCGCCGAGGCCATCTCGGAGTTCGATGACGACGAGCTCATGACCGAGATGCTCGAGGGCCTGTCCGATACCGACGCATCGTCGATGCTGGCCATGATGGACCCGGACGACGCTGCCGACCTGATCGACGAGCTCGATTATGAGAAGGCCGAGAAGCTCCTGCGCCTGATGGGCGTCAAGGAGGAGAAGGCGATTCGTAATCTGCTGGGTTACGAGGACAACACCGCCGGCCGCATCATGACCTCGGAGTTTGTCTCGCTGCCCGCCACGGCGACGGTCGGCGATGCCATCGAGGCGATTCGCAAGCTCGACGAGGACTTTGAGAGCGTCTACTACGTCTATACCGAGGATCCGAGCGGCATGCTGACGGGCGTGCTTTCGCTGCGCACGCTGATCGTGGCCGACCGCGACGCCACGCTGGGCCAGCTTGCCTATCGCGATCTGGTCTACGTGTCGCCTGACGAGGACCAGGAAGACGTGACGGACGAGATGACCAAGTACGACCTGGTTGCCATCCCTGTCTGCGACGAGAACCGTCATATCCTGGGTATCGTGACCTTCGACGACGCCATGGACGTTATCGCCGAGGAGCATCAGGAGGACCTGCAGATCGCCGGTGTCGGCTCGGGCGATAGCGCGTCGGACGACTCGACGAACGTGCTCAGCTGGTTCGTGCATCGTCAGTACTGGGTCGTCGTGTGGGGCATCGCCTCGTGCATTATGGCGACCGTGCTGGGGACGGCGCTGGGCTCCGCGCATCTGGTGGTGTTCCCCATGTGCGCCATGCCGCTCGTGCTGCTGGCTGCCTCGCGCATGGTGTCGTTCGTCAAGAACTACTTCCTGGAGTATGACGGTCACGACGACGAGCCCAAGCCGTATCTGGGGTTCTTTTTCCAGAGCACGGGCATGGGCCTGATTCTGTCACTCGTGACCTACCTGTGCGCTCAGCTGGTGCGCACCGCCGCGTTCCCCGATGCGCCCATGTTTGAGGAACAACTCTTTACCGGGTGCTTTAATATCGCTGCCATCATTTGCCTGGTTGGCAACATGAGCGCCGTGATTTACCTGATGGTGCTGTTCTGGCGTGACGAGCATGACCTCAACACGTCGGGCACCGCCATGAACGTTATTGCCGTCATGATCTCGTGCGTAGCGTACTGCGCCGCTGCGGTGTTGCTCACCATGTCGGTCATGGGTTAGGTGGTCGCGTGCAAAATACCAAGCAAAAGTCGGGCACCAAGCAAAAGTTGACCATCGCGGCCATCTTTGGCGCTATGGGTCCCGGTCTGCTGGCGGCGCTTTCGGGCAATGACGCCGGCGGCATTGCAACGTATTCCAGCGCGGGCGCCAGCTATGGCTACAAGATGCTCTGGATGCTTCCCGTCATGACTGTGCTGCTCATCGTGACGCAGGAGACCGCGGCACGCTGCGGCTGCGTCACGGGCAAGGGCCTGGCATCGCTCATTCGCGAGCGCTTTGGCGTGCGCAAGAGTGTACTTGCTATGGCGGCGCTGTTGATCGCCAACACAGCCGTGACCATTTCGGAGTTTGCGGGTATTGCGAGCGGCCTCGCCCTCTTTGGCGTGCCGGCGAGCATCTCGGTGCCGTTGGTGGCGCTGCTGGTGTGGATGCTTACCATGTCGGGTAGTTTCCAGCGCATCGAGAAGATTCTGCTGCTGGTGAGCTGCGTGTTCGTGACCTATATTGTCGCCGCGTTTATGGCTGGCCCCAACTGGGGTGAGGTCGCGGTCGACCTGGTCGTGCCTAACATTCAAAATGACCCCAGCTACGTGTCGCTCGTGGTCGCAACGATCGGTACCACCATCGCGCCGTGGATGATTTTCTTGGCGCAGAACAACGTGGTCGATAAGAACGCAGGCGAGGACGATATCGTGCTGCAGCGCATCGATACCGTGAGCGGCTCGCTTGCCGCCGATGTCATTGCCGGCTTTATTATCATCACGACCGGTACGGTGTTGTTCCCGGCGGGTATTCAGATTGGCGATGCTGCCGATGCCGCCCGCGCGTTGGAGCCTATTGCGGGTCAGTGGTCCACGGTGCTGTTTGCCTCGGGCCTGGTCGCGGCGAGCTTCTTGGCTGCCTGCGTGCTGCCGGGCGTTACGTCGAGCGCTATCTGCGAGGCATTTGGCTGGGAGCGCGGTGCCGACCGCAGCTGGGACGAGGCCCCGGTCTATCGCGGCATCATTACGGCCATCATCGGTATCTCGGCCGTGCTGGTGCTTATGCCCGGCGTCGATCTGTTCCAGATTATGATGACCTCACAGGTCATCAATGGTGTGCTGTTGCCCGTGGTTCTGGTGTTCCAGGTGGTTATCGCAGCCGACCGTCACATTATGGGTGCCAACCGCAACGGCCGCGTGTGGAATGTGCTCACTTGGGCGACTATCGGTGTGATTACGGTGCTCACGGTCGTCATGTTTGTTCTGCAGGCGATGGGCTACAGCGCTTAGCGCCTCTTTTGGACTCCAAACAGGCCGCAGCGATGGGCTACGGCCTGTTTTTGTCTGCTATAGGGTGTTAGTTATATGGCAGTGGGCAATAAATGCCAAATATGAGTACTGTTGCTAAGTGAATAGCATTTACATTCAAGAAGATAATAAACATAACCTATAGTATGTTCATTAAAATTGGCTCCAATACGCCTTAAACCAGTCAGGTTGGCTGCTTTAGGGGGTTGTAGGGGTCGCTCGGACGTCATTTTGGGTGGTTTTGCCTGCTACTAAAATGGTAACAGTACTCATATTTGCCCTTTTTTGCCCACAGACCTTTGAGGGTGCGGCGAAAAGGGCTTGTTTTGATTGTTTGGGGCAGGCACGAGGCGCGGAAACGATGTCTGGAGCGACGGAGCGGCCTGGAATTCATCCGTAGAGGTCTTCATTGGCTGCGCCAGGAGTGTCCCTAGGTACCGGCACATAAGGAACGTCCCTAACTGCCGGAGGGGGTGCCTGCCGTGGCAGGCACCCCCTCCGGATGTGGGAAGTTTGCGCTGCAGGTTACTTGTCGGTGCCCAGCTTGTGCGGCTTGAGAGCGAGCGCATTGACGAGCGCGTCGGTGGCAGACTTGACGGCCGCCGGCTGCGGATCGTTGACGTGATCCTCGGGATGCACGGGCAGGTCCTTCTTGACTGCATCGTGGATCAAGTTGAGGTACTCAGTCACGCCAGTGGTCGACAGGTGCGTGCCATCGCCATCGAACAGGTCGTTGCGGTTGGCACTGTATCCGTACCAGTCGATAACGCGCACGTTCTTGTAGCGCGTAGCAGCGTTGGCGATGGCCTGGTTGGTAGAGCCAACCCACGGCTGCGGGCTGCGCGTGTTCACAAACACCACAATACGCTTATCTCCTGCATCGGTCATGATGGCGTCGATCTGGTCGTCGGTTACCAAGCCGTTGGTGCCCAGTGCAAAGACCACGATCTTGCCGGCAAGGTTCTGTTGGAGATAGCCCTCAAATGTCGCGCGGCCCGCATCAAACTGGCGGCCCTTTTCGGCATCGATGTGACTGTGGGGGAACACGCCGTCAAAGGAATCAACGGCGCGCAGCGACACGGAGTCACCGATCATCAGCAGGTCGTAGGAGCCATCGGGGAAGCCGTCGTTGTCCTTGTCGGTGTCGTCGGCTGCCTGTTGGTCCGTTGGCGCGGTGTTTTTGGCTTCCTTGTTGAGGACTTCGGCGCCCTCACCGCTCAGTGCGGAGGTCTCCGGCACAAAGATCAGGCCGCCCAGCGCGATAACAAGCACGATGCTGCAAGTGGCGCACACGGGAATATGCGCGCGTGCCCAGTTGGCGGGCGTGGTGGTGCCGTCGCGGAACTCGGATACGGTGCGCCCAAAGGCGCCCTTTCTAAACGGCGTCTCGATAAAGCGATATGAGCATTCGGCTACGGCGACCACCAACAACACCTGCAAAATGTACTGCCACCACGGCGTATCGTTGATGTTGGCGACCGGGTTCATGAGCAACAGTAGCGGATAGTGCCACAGGTAGATGCTGTACGAGCGCTTGCCAACCCACACGAGCGGCTCGGCGGACAGTGCGCGGGCAACCATTCCCTGGGGTTGCACGCAGGCCGCGATGACCATGAGCGTGAGGATGGAGCATAACAGCGTGCCGCCGCGATACTGGAACGCGGTGTAGCCGTTGGTGAGCGCGACCATGGCGGCAAGGCCAACCAGACCCACGACGCCCAGCACATCGATGGATGCGGGCGAGGACCAAAAGCGCACGAGGGCGCTCGGCTGTGCCGGGACGGTCTCGGCTGCGCCGTCGGTCGTAGCGTCATGCTTGCCCTCGGCGTTCTTGCCGTGCTTGGCGGCGCCAGCCAGGCGATTGAGCCCCAAACGACGAGCGAGACGCACCGGCGCCAGGTCGCGATCGGGGATAAAGGCCATCCAGGCGCCCAGCAGCAGCGAGAACACGCGGGTGTCGGTGCCGTAGTACACGCGGCTGGGGTCGGCGGCGGGGTTATAGAGCAGCATCATGGTGATGGCGGAGACAGCAGCCAGGCCCAGAACCATGCGGCGCGTGTTGGGCTTGCTCATGTGCATGGATACCATAGCGAGCAGCAGCGGGGGCCAAACCAGGTAGAACTGTTCCTCGATGGCGAGCGACCAAAAGTGCGTAAGCGGCGAGGGGTCGCCCAGGGCGTTGAAGTACGAGACGTTTTGGGCAATCTGCCACCAGTTGTTAAAGAACAGCAGCGACGGCAGAACGTCGGGACGCATCTTGGTGAGCATCACGTGGTTAAAGATGGTGCACAGCGCGCAGGTCACGAACACTACCGTTACCACGGCGGGGACCAGGCGACGGATGCGGCGAATCCAGAAGCTCTTAAGGTCGATGCGGCCGGTCTTAGCGACTTCGTTGAGCAGCAAGCGCGTGATCAGATAGCCCGAAAGCACAAAGAAGATCGTGACGCCAAGCAGGCCGCCCTGAGCCCACGTGAGGTTGAGGTGATAGAGCACCGCCGCGACGACGGCAAGCGTGCGCAGGCCGTCGAGCGCAGGGATGTAGCGGGACTTGGGGCGAGCAGGCGTCTGCTCCGCGGCGGGAGTGTTGGCGCGGCCCGCGTTGTTGGCAGAAGCGCGATGGGGGCTTGCGGTGCGTCGCGGCTCGTTGGCACGGCGCTCGCCCTTCACGCGTTCGTGCGGCGCCGGCTCGTTGCCCGTGCGGCGTCGACCGCGCGAGCCCGATTGCGAGAATTGTTCCATAAAACATCATCCAATGACGAGAATAATCAGCACGTATTCATTGTAGCTGCCTGCCCCTGTGAATGCTTGCTGCTGGCGCAAGCTCAAGCGCGCGTCCACATCAAAGTGGACTAAAGTTATAGGGGGTGCGAGAGTGCACAATCGTTGGTCGACGGTGGGCGCAAAGCCTGAAGGCGAGGAGGTTTCCATGGCGGATCACAGCATCGTTGCGGTGTTCGGCAGCATGAACATGGACCTTTCGGTGGCGTGCGAGCGCATGCCGCGCGCGGGCGAGACGGTCGATGGCAGCGGTTTTATCACCAACGCCGGCGGTAAGGGAGCCAATCAGGCCGTTGCCGCTGCGCGCATGGGTGCGCGCACGTGCATGATCGGCGCTGTTGGGCGCGATACCTTTGGCGATGCGCTCGTGGCAGGGCTCCAGGATGCCGGCGTGGGCGTTGAGTTTGTGGCGCGTCGCGATGACGTGGAGACCGGTACCGCGACTATCATTCGCTGCGAGAGCGACAACCGCATCGTGCTGTCGCCGGGCGCCAACCATGCGCTTGCGGGCGAGGACGTTGCCCGCGCACTGAGGCGCTTGGTGGCCGACGAGCTCGACGGCGATGCCAGCGAGATTGCCCCGGCTGCCGGAAGCGTCTTTATCGCCCAGGGCGAATGTGACCTTGCGGCAACGGCCGCGGCACTCTCTTGCGCTCACGAGCTGGGGTTCTATACGATCTTTAACCCGGCGCCCGCCTGCGACCTGCCGGCAGGAGCGTGGCCAGCGGTCGACCTGGTCTGCCCCAACGAGACCGAGTGCCAGGTGCTGACGGGCGTTCTGCCTACGGATGATGCGAGTTGCGTCGCCGCGCTCAATGCGCTGCTCGACAAGGGCGCCGGGGCTGCGGTCATCACGTTGGGCGGCGCCGGCTCGGTTACGCTCGGCGATGGCGGTGAGCCGCTGCGCATGCCGGCGCTTTCGAGCGCGGTGGTCGATACGACGGCCGCGGGCGCTCGCGCCTCGGCGGTGACGGTGTCGCGCCTGGGCGCTCAGCAATCAATTCCCACGCGTGCGGAAGTCGAGCACAAGTTTGGTTTAGACGGTTTGGATGTAGACGGAGAAGCGGAGTAGAACAATGGCAACCAAGAAGCTGATCCTTGATCTGGATATGGGTGTGGATGATGCGATGGCGCTTGCCTATGCCATCGCGAGCCCCGAGGTGGAGCTCGTCGGCATCACCACGTGCTTTGGCAACGTGCGCGTCGAGCAATCGGCGCACAACTGCCTGGCAGTGCTCGATCTGCTGGGTCGCCCCGAGATTCCGGTGTACCTGGGCGCCGATCGTCCCATTAAGGCGACTGAGCCCTATACACCGCCGGCGTCCACCACGCTCATCCACGGCAAGAACGGCATTGGCGGGGCGAGCGTGCCCGCGTCGCCGTACGAGCCGGTGGGGGCGACGTCGGCTGATGGCAACGCGGCGGTCGATTATCTGATCGATGCCGCGCGCACCTATGGCTCCGATCTGATCTACGTGGCGACCGGTCCGCTCTCCAACCTGGCACTTGCCTTGGAGCGCGATGCGGCGGCGATGATGTCTATCGGTCGCGTGGTCGTGATGGGCGGCGCCCTGACCGTGCCCGGAAACGTGAGTGCGGGCGCCGAGGCCAACATGGCAAGCGATCCCGAGGCGGCCGATGCCGTGCTGCGCTCGGGCCGCAAGCTCACCATGGTGGGCCTGGATGTGACGCATCGCGTGGTGCTCACGCGCCGCGACGTTGCCGGCTGGACGGGCTCGGGCACTATGGCTGGCTGCGCGTTTGCGAGCATGGTCGAGCACTATATCGGTTCGTACGAAATGAACGCGCCCTACCTGGGCGGCTGCGCGCTGCACGATCCGCTGGCGGTTGCCGTGGCGATTGATCCCACGCTCGTGGGTGCGCTCGGCTGTAACCTGCGCGTTGACTTGCTGGGCGAGTACCGCGGCCGCACCATCTGCGATGAGCGCCGTGTGGCCGACCCCGACAAGAGCGCGCTCGTGGCGCTCACCGTGGACGCCCCACGTTTCCTCGCGGAGTTTAAGACGCGCATGGCCCGCGTCCTGGGCTAAGTGCTTCCTACACCCCGTCTCAAGTAGCTAATTTGGGACGGGGCTTTTTAGCTACCTTGGGGGCTAAAAAAGATAAATTGCATCGTTCCAAATGAGTGCATAATTGCGTAATTTATAGAACCAGCTGCTGTAAACAGATTAAACTCCGTTTACAGTCTAAAAGCGACCGTTAACCAAATACTTGGCCTTGTCTGGAATTCTCTGTGTTTGCATGGACGGGATGGTCTGCCGATATTGACGTATCGGCGCAGAAGCGGAGGCAGCATGAAAGAGTATTTTGGCATCGACGTGGGCGGCACGGCAGTTAAGTGGGCCGTGCTGGGCGAGGATTTTTCCATCCGCGAGCGCGGCAGCCTGCCGACCGATTTTGCTACGGCAGACGAAGCGGTCGAGGCCCTGACCGGTCTTATCGAGCCGTATCGCGATCGCGTGTCCGCCGTGGGCGTGAGTGCACCCGGCGGCATCTATGAGGATGACGCGGACGGCACCATCCATCGCGGCGGCGCGCTTACCTACATGGACGGCTGTCCGCTGGGAAAGTTGCTGCGCGAGCGGTTTGACATGCCGGTGGCGGTCAACAACGACGGAAAATGCTGCGCGCTCGGCGAGTACGCAGCGGGCGCCCTTCGCGGATGCCGCACTGGCGTCGTGCTCGCTATCGGCACCGGCATCGGCGGCGGCATCGTTATCGATGGCCGCGTGCTTCGCGGCGCACATGGCTTTGCAGGTGAGTTTAGCTTTCTGCGCAACGACGTGAGGCAGCCGGCGTCCGGGGACAGAATGTTTTCGAGCACAGGCGGCTGGCGTGCGCTGCGCGATCTCGTCGTGGCCGAGAAGGACTTACCTGCCGATGGCACGGTGGACGGCCGCCGCGTTTTTGAGTGGGTTGAGGCTGGCGATGAGGCGGCGAAGCGCGCGCTTGACCGCTATGCGCGCACGTTCGACGCCATGCTCGTAAACCTACAGGCGGTGCTCGACCCCGAGGTGTTTGTGATTGCGGGCGGCATTTCGTGCCACCCCGAACTTATCGACGCGCTTCGCGACCAGATGCCCGCGGCGCTTGAGGGCTATGAGGGCATTCTCGCCGGCATCCCTGTACCGCAGGTCAAGGCGGCAGAGCTGGGCAACGACGCTAACCTATACGGCGCCGTGCAGGAGGCTATGCGCCTTTGCGAATAACTACTCTGGCGATGATTTTTCTGGGACGGGGATTAAAAAATCATTTTCTCGTCCCAAAAAAGGCTGGTCTTCCGCCGCGCGTCACCAAAATGATTTTTTAATCCCCGTCCCAGAAAAATCATCCGGTGGCAAAAGCACTCAAAAGAGCCCTGTCCCAGATTAGCTACCGAGTAAATGCGCCCGTTGGGGGAATAGTTGTGCCGCTTCGCTTGACAACAGGTTAAACTAGCTAATAAACATTTACTATTCTGTTTAGATTGAATTTGCGGTCGTTTAGTTACCGAGTCATCGAGTCGCGATGCTCCGCCACGACCGTTGCTAGGGGGAACAATGGCCAAAGCAAGTGTCCGCGAGATCAGCCGCATCACCGGCTTTTCGCCCGCGACCGTATCGAACGCGCTCAATCGCAAGCGCAGCGTGAGCGAGGAGACCGCCAAGGTCATCCTTGAATGCGCGCAGTCGCTCGGCTACCAGCAGTCGACGCAACTCGAGAGCATCCAGTTTGTTCTCGCGCGCAAGACGGGCGCCATTTTGGACGAAAGTACCTTTCACCCTGCGGTCATCGAGGGCGTGGAGCGCCAGGCGCGTCGTCACGGCATGAGCACGAGCTTTGTCTCGCTCGATTTTAGCGACTTGAACGCCGTGCGCCCGCAGGTCGAGCGCCTTATCGCCGACCCGGCTGCCGCCATCGTGCTGATGGGCACCGAGCTGGGCGAGGAAGACTACGCTTTGTTCGCCAACGCCGCCGCCCACCTGATCGTGCTCGACGGCTGGAGCGACCGCCAGTACTTCGATGCCGTGGTCATTGCCAACACCGATTCGGTGCTGCGTGCCGTGGATTACCTTATCGAGAAGGGTCACAAGCAAATCGGCTACCTGGCAGGCGACCTTCGTATCCGCAATTTTAAGGACCGCGAGCGCGGCTATCGCCAAGCGCTTGAGGACGCGGGCCTTGAGGCCAATTCGGCATGGCGCGTCACCCTGGGCACCACGCTCGAGGGCGCCTATCGCGACATGGGTGCTTGGCTCGATACGGTCTCGCACGACGATCTGCCGACGGCTTTCTTTGCCGAGAACGACGTGCTCGCCGTGGGTGCTATGCGTGCGTTGAGTGAGCATGGCATTCGCGTGCCCGAAGATGTCTCGATGATTGGCTTCGACGATCTTTCCGTGGGCGCCTTCTCCAACCCGCCGCTCACCACGGTGCACGTTCCCAAGCACGAGGTGGGCGAGATCGCGGTGCGCCGTCTGGTGGGCAACATCCGCAATCCCAAGAGCTATACCTGCAAAACGGCCGTGTCGACCTATTTTGTCGAGCGCCAGAGCGTGCGCGAGCTCTAGGCAGAACGGCGCTTGATGAGCGATGCCCCAAGCTCGATCTTGAGCGGGTGGTGTTCGGCCTCGTCGATAATCTCGACGAGGCGCCGTGCGGCGATGGCGCCCATATACTGCGAAGGAACATTGAGCGTGGTCAGTTGTGGCTGCACGTAGGTTCCGCCGGGGTTGTTGTCGAAGCCGACGATGCGTACGTCATCGGGCACGCGATAACCACGCTCGATAAAGGCTTTCATGGCCCCAATAGCTATATCGTCAAAGACAGCGACGTAGTTTTGGGCGAGGGGTTCGCCCGAATCAATAATGTCGAGCATGCCGGCGTATGCCTCATCTGGAGCGACGGCGAGCTCGTGGATGGTGCCGCACTTTTCCGAGCCCGATAGCCGACCGATGGCGTGCTCGTAGGCGAAGCGTCGTTCGGTGAAGTTGTCCACGGTAACGGGCGTCGTTAACAGTCCGGGGACAGATCCATACTTCGAATGCAGGTACTGCACGGCTAGCATCATGCTGGCGGCGTTGTCGATCTTGACCGTATCGACCCCAACGCTCATGCATGAGTCCAACAGCAGCAGGGGGCAGTCCAGCGATGCAAACGGCATAAAATCCGACTCGAACATCTCAGTTGCAAGGATGATGACGCCATCGTATTGCGCTTCGGCGATGTCGGCGATTTGTTGCTGAGTGTTTTCGAACGGCGAGTAGTTCACCAGCGAAAACGAGAATCCCGCGTGTCTAAGGGTGCCCTCGACTCCGGCGAGCATATCGGCGAAGAAGGGGGTCGCAAAGATGCGGCGCCGGTTAAAGGCAACCAAGGCAACGGTTCCGCTCTTTTGGCGCTCGAACTTAATCTTGCTAAAGTCGTAACCTAGAGCTTCGGCGGTACTAAGTACCAGCTGCCGTGTTTTTTCGCTTACGCCGCGTCGATTGTTAAGTGCAAGGGAAACGGCCGCTGCCGAAATTCCCAGCTGGTCAGCGATTTGTTTTGCAGTAACGGCCATGGTGGTTCCTAACGTTTGTGAACTTACCATGAGCTTAACACCAGGCTGTTTATTAAGCTAATTTTTTAGTAAGTCAACTTAAGAATCAATAGAAGTTAAGTAGCGTCCCCAGTAGAGTCTGTCTCAGCAAACGCAACAACAAGGGGGACGAGATGATCAGCGGTATTTTTGAAATGCCCATTACGGATGAGAGCTATCCGTTTTCGAGTGCCGAGCGCTACTGTCATCTGAGCGCAAAGGATTACGTCGAGCGCGAGTATCGCGTTGACGGTACCGCCAACGTTTATCGCACCGCCGACGAAGACGGCGGCGTGGAGGTCATGACTGCCGAAGCCCCTTATTCCAATCGGATCGTTGTTCGTGCTCCGAAAAATCCGGCGCAAGCGAGTGGCAATGTGGTCGTGGAGATCATCAACCCCACATCGTTTATGGAAATCGAGCGCATGTGGATTCTGGGTCACGGCGAGTTTGTGCGCTCTGGCGATATCTATGTGGGCATTACCAGCAAGCCCAATACCATCGCCAAGCTCAAGGAATTCAATCCCGATCGTTATGCCTTCATGAGCTGGGCAAACCCAACTCCCGAGCGGCCCTTTGACTTTGATCCGGAACAGCTCGAACGCGACGGCGCGCTTCCCGACATGGACATCTCCTACGAGACTGGCCTGTTTTGGGATATGCTGACCGATCTTGCGTGGCTCTTGCGCGGAGACTCCGACCTTAACCCGATCCGCGACTATCCTCGCCAGGCAATTTGCCTTACAGGATGGTCTCAGTCCGGCGCCTATCTGTTCCGCTACCTTAACAGTTTTGCCTATCGCGAGGAGGTGCGCCGTGACGGCCGCGTGTTTGACGGATACCTGTCTGGCGGTGGCATCCATTCGATGTGCATTCCCGTCAACCAGTATGAATGCTGCCGGGAATACGCACACCATCTACTGCGTGTGGAGCACGTCGAGGAGCCGTTTATCGCCCTTCAGACCGAAAGCGAGAACGGTCGCTTTGAGAGTTGGCGCACGCTTATGCCCGATAGCGACGATCCCGATTTTAAGTACCGGCTGTACGAGGTGACGGGTGCTTCCCACGATACGCAGTGGAGTTACGTCGACTATTACCAAGACGACGAGGATCTCAAGCGTATCGACCATCTGCCGGTGTATGTCGGTAAGCATGCCGAGGCAAACGCCTATCCGTCGCAGTATCTGTTCCATGCTGCATTCCGCAACCTGTTCCGCTGGGTCCGTACGGGTGCGGCTCCGGCAACCTGTCCACGCATTGAGCTGGACGCGAGCGGCGAGAACGTAAAGGATGCCCTGGGAAATACCAAGGGCGGACTTCGCACCTGCCTGCTCGAGCATCCGTTTGCCCGCTACTCCAACACGAGCTTGGTGGAGCCGGGGCAGGGCACGGTCGATAAGACGAGCGATAAGGACGGGCTGTTTGGCCACATGGAGTCGTTCTCGGCATCGATGCTCAAAGAGCTGTACGGGTCGCTCGAAAACTATCGCGCTCTGTGTGAGCGCGATACGGCGATCGAGGTGTCACAAGGTTTTATTTGTGCCGAGGATGCCCAAGCGATCGTTGACTTTGCCGTGGCATCCGCTCGTGAGCGAGGACTGAACTAGCAGGACTAAGACCGGAGAGGGGTCTGCAATGGATATGACGTTGAACAAGGACGCTGTTGCCGAGATTTGGCGCCCGGTTGTACTGACGTTTGAGAGCGCCTGTTCGTTCGATAACCCGTTTTTAGACGTTGAGATTTGGGCGGAGTTCACCGGACCGAGTGGCAGGGTAATTCGCCGCGAGGCCTACTGGGATGGTGGGCGTACCTACTGCGTGTCGTTTGCTCCGACCGAGCTCGGCGCTTGGAGCTATGTTATCGAGGCTCCCGAGCAGACCGGTCTTAATGGCTGCACGGGCCGCGTCGAGGCCGTGCCGTACGCGGGCGACCTCGATCTGTATCGCCACGGTTTTATCCGCGTTGCAGACGATCCGCGCATGTTTGCCTATTCAGATGGTACGCCGTTCTTTTGGCTGGGCGATACCCATTGGGAGTTTGCCTACCGTGAGAGCTGGGATGCGTCGAACCACCCCGGCATGACGAGCCAATTTCGCGGTATGGTCGACCTACGTGCCGAGCAGGGCTTTACCGTCTATCAGACCAACCTGCGCTCTGACATGGGCGCAGGAGATCGCTATTGGATTGACGGTGGCATGGCCAAGGGCGTGGAAGACGTGCCTAATGTGGCCTTCTACCAGCGGGAGCTCGACCGCCGCATGGCCTATATTGCCGATGCGGGCTTAGTGAACGCACTTGGGCAAGCGTGGGCGTTTGCCATTCTCGGCGAGCATGCCGTGGAACACCAAAAGCACCTCGCCCGCTACCTGGTGGCGCGCTACGGTGCATATCCGATGGTGTGGACGCTTGCCGGCGAGGTTGCCGGATACCGCAAAGAAGGTCGAGCCGCCATGCTTGACGGCTGGCGTGAGGTCGCCTTGGAGATTGAGGCACGCGACGGCTATGGTCATCTGGCGACGGCGCACTATACCAACGAGCGCCCCTTTGCCGATTACTACCAGGATGAACCCTGGATGGACTTTACGCTCAACCAGGCCGGTCACGGCGATTACCTCATCAAGGCAAGCGACTACTTTGACTATCTGGCAGCTCATGACGACAAGCCCTTCGTTGAGGGCGAGGCGCTCTACGAGTTTTGCTCGACGCTCGAGGAGATGGGTACGCGCCTGTGCACCGCAGACATGCTGCGCCGCGTGGCGTATATCTGCATGCAGGCCGGCGGCGCCGGCTATACCTACGGAGCCCAGGGAATCTGGGACAACGTGTGGGAAAGCCCTGAGGAGCTCGACCCCTTTATGGCGATCTTCAACCGCTTTGGCATTACTTGGGCCCAGGCGGTAGACGGAGAAGGTGCGGTCCAGATGGGCTACATGCGTTCCTTCTACGAAGACAATCACTTCTGGGAGCTCGCTCCCTACGAAACGACCGATGCGGGCAACCTGTTTGCCAACAAGGCTCCGCTGGCAACCGCCAACCAGGACCTTTCGCGCATCGTCGCGTACTTTGGCGATACCGTGCGCCAAAAGCTTGCTATCGAGGGTGTGCCGACGGGCGCTGCCTATGCAAGCCGATGGTTTAACCCTCGCACGGGCGCATACCGTGACGGCGAGGACGCCCTTGCCGTCACGGACAGCATTACCCTGCCTGACAAACCCGGGGTTGGGGATTGGCTCCTCGTCCTCGAGCTCAAGGCGTAACCATATTTCCATTGGTCATAGGCGGGAAAGAGTCGGCCGCAATTTCCCGTTTGACAGCTAGATGAATCGTTTAGAGAGGATCAGTGAACACAAAAATGAGCGTTCTCGATTCGATGCAGGGCTTCCTCGAGAAGCACGTGGGCCCCATTGCCCACAAAGTGAGTAGCTTTAACGTCGTAAAGGGCCTTATGTCCGGCATGATGGCGACCATGCCCGTTACGCTGGGCGTGGCGCTGCTCTCCATTATCAACGAGCTGCCGATCCCGCCGCTGCAGGCGTTCCTTGCCAGCACCGGCATGTCGGCGACGATTACCGACGTACTGGTCGTTACCATGAACCTCGGCGCCATCTACATGTGCGCCTCGGTCTCGTACTCCTACGGCAAGGTGCTCGGGAACAAAGGCCTTACGTCGACGGTTGCGGCTATTGGCGTTTTGCTCCTGCTGATTCCTCTTGGCCATGCCGAGGACGGCTCGACGTTTATCGTGACCCGTTATCTGGGCAGCTCGGGTCTGTTCGTTGCGCTGCTCGTGGCGTTGATCGTGCCGAAGGCGCTTAACTTCCTTATGAAGCATATCGCCATCCCCATGCCCGATTCCGTCCCTCAGTTCGTTACCGATTCGCTGTCTCCGATGTTCTGCGCCATCGTCATCTTCACCACGGCTGCTCTGGTTAAGTGGGGCATGGGCATGACGAGCTTCGGCGATGTCTTTAACCTCATCAACAGCACCATTGCCACTCCCGTTATGTTCCTGGGCTCCAGCCCCTGGGCCGTTGTCATTTACTTTACGCTGTGCAACCTGCTGTTCTTCTTTGGTATCCACCCCAGCGTCCTGATGGGCGTGTACATGCCGGTTATCCAGGCCTGCGCTCTTGCCAACACCGAGGCATTCGTTGCCGGCCAGCCACTGCCGTACCTGTCGTTCATCATCATGTTCTCTGTCGGTTCTGTTGACGCCCTTGGCATGGAGCTTGCGCTGCTCACGGCCAAGTCCGAGCGCTACAAGACCCTCTCCAAGATTGCCCTGGTGCCCGCACTCTTCAACATCTCCGAGCCCATCATCTTCGGTACGCCCATTGCCATGAACCCTTATATGTTCATCCCCTACATCCTGCTCAAGCCCGTGGCCTGCATTGCTGCCGCCGTCGGCCTGATGCTCGGTCTGGGCAATGCATTTAACCCGACCATTTCCATGCCGTTTGTCGTGCCGCTGCCCATCAGCAACTTCTTTACGGGCGGCATTGGCCTGGTCGCAATCGTCCTCGCCGCAATCCTGCTGGTCGGACTGCTGTTTATCCCGTTCGTCAAGATGGCCGATAAGGAGGCACTGGCCGAGGAAGCTGCTGCAAAGGCTTCTGCCGAGTAGGTCATTGTCCACAAGTTCGAAGGTTCGGTCGATCGCGTTGATCGCCGAAACATATAAGTCCCTGTGAGGGGTTACAGGAAAGGAACTGCAATGAAAAACATCGTTCTAATGTGCGCCGGCGGCATGTCCACGAGCATCATCATGAAGAACATCAAGAAGGCTGCTGACGCCGAGGGTCTGGAGTGCGAGGTCTCCGCCCACGCCGTCAACGAAGCCGCGACCATTGGCCGCAATGCCGACTGCATCCTGCTTGGGCCGCAGGTTGGCTATGCCAAGGACGAGGTCTGCGCCGCATGTCCCGAGGTGCCGGTGGGCGTGATCCCCATGACCACCTACGGCATGATGGACGGCGTTAAGGCGCTAGCCCAAGCCAAGGAACTGATGAGGCTCTAAGCATGACGACAGAAGAGATTCAGCTTCAGAGCTTTCAGATCATTGCAGGCGTCGGCTGCGCGCGTAGCTGCTATATCGATGCGATTCACCTGGCCCGCGACGGTAAGTTCGAAGAGGCCGAGGCAAAGATCGCCGAGGGCCAGCAGCATTATGCCGAGGGTCACGCGGCTCACGGCGGCCTTGTCCAGCAGACGGCTGCCGGCGAGGACCTGAGCATCGACCTTTTGGTCGTTCATGCCGAGGACCAGCTTATGAGTGCCGAGGGCTTTGGCATCCTGGCCAAGGAGTTCGTGGACGTCTATCGCAAGATGGGCGCTTAGCCACCGGCTCTGCCGACAGGCCATTGTTGCGACGCATGCTTGCGCCGAAGAGACGACAATGCGCCCGTTCACATACAGCTACGGATAGAGAGGGTCCTTCGGGGCCCTCTTTTTTGTTCCCCTTGTATGTTCAGATTGTTTACATACCGTTTAGGCTGATTTCTCTACCGTTTACGGGTATTTCGCGTTAAACTTCTAAACAGAAGAGTAAAACATTTAGTAAACAGAACAAAACGAAACATGCGTCTGTTTACTGAACATGTGACTAGGGGAGGACGTACATGGATAAGATCAAGCTCGGTTTTGTGCCCACGCGCCGCAGTATCTTTAGCGCGCCGGACGCGATCAAGTATCGCGGCTTGACGGCTGATCGCCTGCGCGAGATCGGCGTCGACATCGTGGACATCGACGACATTAATGACGAGGGCCTGCTGTTTGACGACAGCCATATCGAGCCTATCGTCAAGAAGTTCCGCGCCGAGGGCGTCGACGGCATCATGCTGTGCCACGCCAACTTTGGCACCGAGTACGTTTGCGCCCGCCTTGCCCGCGAGCTCGGTCTGCCTGTGCTGCTGTGGGGCCCGCGCGACGAGCGCCCCGAGCCCGATGGCACCCGCCTGCGCGATAGCCAGTGCGGCCTGTTCGCCACCGGCAAGGTTCTGCGCCGCTTCCAGGTTCCCTTTACCTATATGACCAACTGCCGCCTGACCGATCCCGAGTTCGAGCGCGGCGTCTGGGACTTTTTGGCCGTGTGCAACGTGGTCAAGACCTTCAAGCACACGCGCATCCTGCAGATGGCGACCCGTCCGTTCGACTTCTGGTCCACCATGTGCAACGAGGGCGAGCTGCTCGAGAAGTTCAATATTCAGCTTTCGCCCATCCCCATGACCGAACTTGTTCAGGCTGTGCACGACGCTCAGAGCGACGAGCAGGCCATGGCCGCCATGCTCGACCACATTCGCCGCAGCTTTGAGATCTGCATACCCGAGGACAAGGTCCCCGCGGTCGCAGGGCTCGCCATCGCTATGAAGCGCCTGGTCGAGAAGTACGGCTGCAACGCCGGCGCCATCCAGTGTTGGAACGCCCTGCAGGACGAGCTGGGCATTATGCCCTGCGCCGCCAACGCCATCCTCAACGAGATGGGTATCCCCGTCGTCTGCGAGACCGATATCCACGGCGCAATCACCGCGCTGATGGTCGAGGCCGCCGACCTGGGCCGTCACCGCGGCATGTTCGCCGACTGGACCGTCCGCCATCCCGACAACGAGAACGGCGAGCTGTTGCAGCACTGCGGCCCTTGGCCCTGCAGCTGCGCGGCCGTCAAGCCCAAGCTCACCTATCCGCTGGCCTTCGATCACCCCGGCGCGCTGACGGCCGAGGCCAAGCACGGCGACCTCACCCTTGCCCGCTTTGACGGCGACAACGGCGAGTACTCGCTGCTGCTGGGCAATGCCCGCGGCATCGACGGCCCGGCCGGTATGGGCACCTACCTGTGGGTCGAGGTCGAAAACCTCAAGCGCCTCGAGGCAAAGATCGTCGAGGGTCCCTACATCCACCACTGCGTGGCCATCCACGCCAACGTGGTGCCGGTGCTCTACGAGGCATGCAAGTACATCGGCATCCAGCCCGACCTGTACGACCCCATCGAAGAAGACGTCAAAGCCTACCTGCGAGGAGAGTAGAAATGGCAACTATCGAAGAGCTTGAGTCCCTGCGCTGGGACCTCCGCCGCGATTGCGTCGACATCATCATGGCCGGCGCCGGCGGCCACATCGGCGGCGACATGTCGGTGATCGACGCCCTCATGACCCTCTACGCCAACCACCTTAACATTTCGCCCGAGACCGTCGACGATCCCAACCGCGACCGCTTTGTGCTCTCCAAGGGCCACGCCATGGAGGCCTACTACGCGGTGCTGTGCCACGAGGGCTATCTGGACCTCGACGACGTCAAGGCCCGCTTCTCCAAGTTCGGCAGCCCCTACATCGGGCATCCCAACAACAAGCTCAAGGGCATCGAGATGAACTCCGGTTCGCTGGGCCATGGCCTGCCCGTGGCCGTCGGCATGGCGCTTGCCGGCAAGATGGACGGCCGCGACTACCGCGTCTACACCATCATGGGCGACGGCGAGCTTGCCGAGGGCTCGGTCTGGGAGGGCGCCATGAGCGGCGGCAACTACCAGCTCGATAACCTGTGCGCGCTCGTGGACCGCAACCGCCTGCAGATCAGCGGCAGCACCGAGGACGTCATGAAGCAGGACTCGCAGGAGGAGCGCTGGGCCGCCTTCGGTTGGAACGTGCTGTCCATTCCGGGCAACGACGTCCAGGCCATCGACGCCGCGCTGACGCTCGCGGCCGAGGCCAAGGGTAAGCCCACGGTCATCATCCTCAACACGGTGAAGGGCTACGGCTCGCCCGTCATGGAGGACAAGGCCGGCTGGCATCACCACCTGCCCAACGACGAGGAATATGCCCAGATCATCGCCGATTTCGCTGCCCATAAGGAGGCCATCAATGGCTAACAAGATCGCCAACCGCAAGGTTATCTGCGACACGCTGCTCGAGGCCGCCGAGACCGATAAAGACATCGTCGTCCTGTGCTCCGACTCCCGCGGCTCCGCGTCGCTCACGCCGTTCTTCGATCAGTATCCCCAGCAGTCCGTCGAGGTCGGCATCGCCGAGCAGGACCTGGTGAGCATCGCCGCCGGCATGGCTTCGTGCGGCAAGAAGGCCTGGGCCGCCTCGCCGGCGTCCTTTGTGACCACGCGTTCGTATGAGCAGTGCAAGGTCGACGTTTCGTACTCCAACACCAACGTCAAGCTCATCGGCATCTCGGGCGGCGTGTCCTACGGCGCCCTGGGTATGAGCCACCACTCCGCGCAGGATATCGCCGCCATGAGCGCGATCCCGAACATGCGCGTGTATCTGCCGAGCGATCGTTTTCAGACCGCCGAGCTCGTGCGCGCCCTGGTTGCCGACAACAAGCCGGCCTATATCCGCGTGGGTCGCAACCCGGTCGAGGACGTGTACACCGAGGATAACTGTCCGTTCCAGATGGACCGTGCCACCTGGGTGCGTCGCGGCACCGATGTGACGATTGTCGCCACCGGTGAGATGGTCCGCCATGCCGTGGACGCCGCTGATCTGCTCGCCGAGCAGGGCATCTCCGCCACCGTGCTCGACATGTACTGCGTCAAGCCGCTCGATGCCGAGGCCGTGATCGAGGCCGCCGGTGCCACGCGCGCCGTCGTGACCGTCGAGGAGCACAGCCCCTTTGGCGGCTTGGGCTCCATGGTCGCGCAGGTCGTGGGCGAGCATTGCCCGCGTCCGGTCAAGTGCCTGAGCCTGCCCGACGCGCCGGTCATCACCGGCACGAGCCCCGAGGTCTTTGCGCACTACGGCCTCACCGGCGAAGGTATTGCCAAGACGGTCGCCGACTTCCTCGGCAACTAGTAGAAACAGACGCTGCGCGGCCGCCAAGCACCGCACCTTGCCGTTCAAACCGTCGCTTGCGTACACAAAGTACGCGGCGCTCCTCTTTCACGGCAATCTGCGGCACTTGGCGGCCGCTCGCTCCTTGTCCGCCGGGCTGTCTTTGCTTTGGCGGAAGGAATGGGAGAGTACATGAGCAACTACATCATCGGAATCGATCAGTCCACGCAGGGCACCAAGGCGCTGCTGGTGGACGAGGGCGGCCATCTGATTCATCGTGCCGACCGCTCGCATCGCCAGATTGTCAATGATGCCGGCTGGGTGAGCCATGATCCGGTCGAGATCGCCGCCAACGTGTTGGCCGTGGCGCGTGCCGTGGTGGAGGAGACCGGGGTCAATCCGGCCGACATTGCTGGTATTGGCATCTCCAACCAGCGCGAGACCACCGTTGCCTGGAACCGCACGACGGGCGAGCCGCTGTGCGACGCCGTGGTGTGGCAGTGTGCCCGCGCCCGCGAGCTGTGTGACGAGCTTGCGGCGCGCGAAGGCGTGGCAGAGCTGGTGCGTGACACAACGGGCCTGGTGCTCTCGCCCTACTATCCGGCGGGCAAGATGGCTTGGATTCTCGCGAACGTTCCGGCGGCTGCCGAGGCCGCGGCGTCGGGTGAGCTGTGTCTGGGCACCATCGATGCCTGGGTGGTCTGGACGCTCACGGGCGGCGCGGAGTTTCGCTGTGACTGGTCCAATGCCAGCCGCACGCAGCTCTTCGACCTGCGCCGTGGCTGCTGGAGCGAGCCGGTGTGCGAGGCCTTTGGCATCGATCCGGCCTGCCTGCCGCAGGTGACCGATTCCGACGGTCTGTTTGGCACAACGGACCTGGATGGCTTTTTGCCCGCACCCGTGCCGGTACACGGCGTGCTGGGCGACAGCCATGCGGCCCTGTTTGCGCAGGGTTGCCACAGCCGCGGCATGGCCAAGGCGACGTATGGCACCGGCAGTTCGGTCATGATGAACGTCGGCGACGAGTTCGTCGCCAGCTCGCACGGGCTTTCGAGCTCGCTTGCGTGGCGTATGGATGGCGTGACCGAGTATGTACTCGAGGGCAACGTGAGCTACGCCGGCGCCGTCAAGACCTGGCTGCGCGACGACCTGGAGCTCATCAACAACCCCGAGGAGGTCACCGACCTGTGCTACGCCGCCAACCCGGCGAGCCATGTTTACTTTGTGCCGGCGTTTACCGGCCTGGGTGCTCCGCACTGGGCAAGTGATGCCGAGGGATGCGTTTTTGGTATGACACGCACCACGGGCCGCGCGGAGTTTGTAAAGGCTGCCGACGAGTCGATCGCCTATCAGATTTTTGACGTCATTGATGCGATGGTCGAGGATTCGGGCGCGGCGCTTGCCGAGCTTCGTGTTGACGGCGGCCCCACGCGCGACGCGTACCTGATGCAGTTTGAGAGCGATTTGGTCGGCTCGCCCATCCGCATTGCGAGCAACGACGAGATGAGCGGTCTGGGCGCGGCTTGGGCCTGCGGTATCGCGCTGGGCATGTATACGCGCGACGTGGTTGACGTGTACGGTGCCCGCGGCATTGTGGAGCCCTCGATGCCCGCCGACGAGCGAGCCAAAAAGATCGGCGGCTGGCGCCATGCGGTGGCCGCGACTATCTCGTACACCGCCTAGCATGATTTTTCTGGGACGGGGATCAAATAATCATCGGTCCTCGTCCCAGGTGGCTAATTTGGGACGGGGCTTTTTTGACTGGTATGATTGGTGTGACCATTCGAACCAGCTAAAAGAGCCCCGTCCCAAATTGACTATCGAGAGGATCTGCCATGGAGCGCATTGCGAGCTTTTCTGTCGATCATCTGCTGCTTGAGCCCGGCGTATACGTGAGTCGCATCGACCGCGATCCGGCGACCGGCGCTGCCGTCACCACCTTTGACCTGCGTCTGACCACGCCCAATAAAGAGCCGGTCATGAATACGGCTGAGTGCCACACCATCGAGCACCTGGGTGCGACCTTCCTTCGCAATCATGCCGAGTGGTCGAGCCGTATCGTTTACTTTGGCCCCATGGGCTGCCGCACGGGCTTTTACCTGGTCGTGTTTGGCGAGGTGACGAGCGAGGAGATCCTGCCGCTCGTGCGCGAGCTCTTTGAGTTCGTCGCCGACTTTGAGGGCGATGTCCCCGGTGCCGCTCCCGAGGAGTGCGGCAACTACCTGGACCAGAACCTTCCCATGGCAAACTGGCTCGCGCGCCGCTACCTCGACCGCGACCTGGCCGATATCGACGAGAAGCACCTGCACTACCAGCAGGCGTAAGGATTGCCTTCTGCTTCTAAACCGTTCACATGGAGATATCGACCGTTTAACTGTTTAGTAATGTTTACACGAGGTCATTTACGGTGTTTCGCTTAAACTGGCAACCAGAGTGATATTCAGGCAAGGCTCCTGAAGCAGCATCTGTCGACATTGATTGTCGGATTCTGCTTCGGGAGCCTTGTTTTGTTTAAGGGGGACACATGGAAATCGTTAAACGAATTAACACCAGCGCTGTCCTCTGCATCGACGGAAATGGCAGGCAGCTGGTGGCATTCGGGCGTGGCCTGGGGTTTAAGGACGTTGGCGATGAATTACCGCTCTCGGAGATTCAACGAACGTTCTATAACGTTAGTTCCCGCTACATCGCTCTCATTGATGAAGTCTCGGATGAACTTCTCGAGCTGACCTCGGATGTTATTGATATGTCGACAGGACTGCTTCCCTATGAAGTAAGCCCTAATTTGCCGTTTATTCTTGCGGACCATATCGCGTATGCAATTAAGCGCAAGGAGCAAAACATTGTTGTCCATATGCCCTTGTCTTTTGATGTTCGCCAACAATATCCCGTCGAATTCAAAATCGGCGAGTACGCGCTTCGAATAATCAGGAAACGTCTCAATGTTAGGCTTCCCGCTCATGAGACAGTTGGAATTGCCATGGCGTTTATCAATAACATGGCCGATTCGGATTCATGTGAGCTGGCTGAAGAGTTTGGCACGGACGTTTACGATCGCGTTCTCGAAGAATCAACTATTGCTGTTGAAAGACGGCTTGGTATTCAAGTTGATCGGGAGGGCTTCGATTATGCAAGGTTCGCAACCCACCTTCAGTACCTATTCAATAGGTTGAACTCTGGCGAAAGTATCGTAAGCGACAACCGCAAGATGTATCTCTCGCTCAAAGATGAATATCCGGTGGCATCGGCGTGCGCCGATGACATCGCTTCTGTTCTCAGCCGGCTGACGGGCCAAGAACTTATAGACGAAGAAAGACTCTATCTGATGATGCATATCAATCGAATCGCATCGAAAGCTAGGTAATTGGTCGGCGAAGGCGCGCGCTTTGCCGATGGTTACATATAAAATACAACATGGGAGAAATGGTATTTATGGCAGATACAACCAAGCTCGCTGCCGAGATTCTCGAGATGGTGGGCGGTGCAGAAAACGTTACATTTGTAGCCCACTGCATGACTCGTTTAAGGTTCAATCTTAAGGACGAAAGCATCGTAGATGATGCAAAAGTCAAGGCAATCGATGGTGTGATCGATATTCGCCATTCAGCAGGGCAATACCAAGTGATTGTGGGGCCCAAGGTCGATAAGGTCTACGAAATCGTTGCAAAGGAAACCGGGGTTGACACCGGGAAGTCCGCGGCAGATGAAGGCGAGACCAAAGGTTTTCTGGGAAAGCTGATGAAGCTGATCAGCGGCATCATGATGCCCGTTCTTCCCGCCTTGATTGCATGCGGAATGATAAACGCCGTCCTTAGTATCCTGACGACGGCAGGTGTCGTTTCCGCTGAGAGCGGAATTTATACCCTGCTGTACGGCATGGGAAACGCCAGCATGTATTTCTTGCCCGTTCTCGTCGGATCGTCTGCGGCCAAATTCTTTGGAATCGATCAATATATCGGTGCGGTGCTCGGTGCAATCCTGCTTTACCCGACTTTTGTTGCCGCAGCTGGAGCTGGTGATGCGCTGGATTTGTTCGGCATGAAGTTCACGATGGTGAGCTATGCCTCGACGGTGTTTCCCGCTATCGTGGCGGCTTGGTTCGCATCCGTTCTTTATAAGTGGCTGCGTGCGGTTCTTCCCGATGCTTTGGCATTTGCACTCGCTCCGTTCCTGACAGTTGCTATTGCTGCCCCCATCTCGCTTCTTGTGGTTGGCCCGGTTATCCAACAGGCGAGCTCCTTGCTTGCGACTGCCGTACTGGCGGTCTATCAGTTCAGCCCCATTCTTTGCGGCGTTATTCTTGGACCGATATTTGGCCTCGTCATGATTCCTCTTGGACTCCATTGGGCCCTCATTGTGATCTCCATCAACAATATTATGACCGTCGGTTCCGACCCTATCCTTGGACTTCTTTGCGGTAGCATGGGTGTCGTCGGCGCTTGCTTGGCGTTTGCTTTCCGCTCGAAGGATCCGAGCGAAAAGAGCCTTGGATTCAGCTGTGCCATTACGAGCCTGTGCGGAATTACAGAACCTGCCCTGTACGGCATAGTTTTGGAGCACAAGAAGATCATCGTCGCTTCCATGATTTCTGGTGCAATTAGCGCTGTTATCCCGGCTATCTTCAATACCCGCACGTTCGTTATGACGTCGAGTGGTATTTTCAGCTTCCCCGGCTACATGAATCCTTCCGGTGATATGAGCAGCCTTATTGGTGCGATCCTTTGCAATGTCGTTGGTTTTATTCTTACCTTCGTCCTCGTCTACATCATGTATCGCCCTGATGCAGACACGTCGGCGGAATAGACAATTATTCGGAATGTAAGCTGCTGAAAACCCCGCGGCAGATTGCATATGGTGGGCTTGCGATTGATCTGCGCGAGCCCACCTCGTTTTTGGAGTGACTGGTTATGACAATTACTGCCGATATGACATTTGGAGAAATCGCACTTCTTCCTGAGTTCGCTGGGTTCGGTGAGCATCTCATGCTTTGCCGACCTTCAACTTGGGAGCGCATGTGGAATAAGCCCATCGCGGCCCATTTGAATTCCGACACTAATCCGTATGAAGTTACTCGTGTTCTGCGCGGGTTGAATCGGATTGTTGAGCTTGCGGATGACGGGAGGCAGGTTGCATACGATATTTGGGATGAAGCCGATTGTATTCGCGATCCGACCCGGCGCAACGCAAAGCTGTTTTTCTTTCCGGGGCGACCGGGGGCGCCATTCGTTATCGCGATTTCGGGTGGGGGCTATCAGAGCGTTTGTCACCAAATGGAAGGTTTTCCCGTTGCTCCCGAGCTCAACGATGCGGGCTATAACGTGTTTGTGTTGTCATACAGGGTGAGGGTCGAGCCGCTGATGCCGCGTCCGATCGATGACCTTAATCGCGCAGTCCGTTTTGTCCTCGAGAATTCAACGCGATTTAATGTGGACAAAAAATATGCGGTTATCGGTTTTTCCGCTGGCGCGCATTTGACCGCCGAGTGGGGGACGGATAACAAGGGGTTTGCATCTTACGGATGCGAGCCGCCAAAAGCTTTGGTTCTGTGTTACGCCCCGATTGACCTTCATGAGTCCGAATGTGCGTCAGACCATAGATTTCTTGATTCGGTGTGCGGTGGAGCTGGGCACGATGCGATTGATGATTTCTGCATTGATCAACATGTGTGGGAACGGTATCCGCCGACATATCTTTGGCAATGCGCCGACGATGATGTCGTATCGCCCGGCAATCTCGGAAAGATGGTTGACGCACTGGATGCGGCTGGGGTGCACCACGAGGAGATAGTGTATCCAGAAGGAGGACATGCGTTAATGAAACCTCATGCGCCGGAAACTGATCACTGGTGCTCGGGTGTCATTGAGTTCCTTAAGGGCTATCTCGGCTAAGTAAAATACACGCCGCCCTTTTGCCCATGTGACTCTGGTGCGTGTTGTTTGCGGTATTGACTCCATCAAAAGACGGCTAATGTTCTAGAATGTTTATATAGTCACATTTACGAACAGGAGCGAACATGCATATCTACTCTGTTACCGATCCCGAGTTCAAGTCCTACGGCCGCGTGTGGGACGACGTACCCTCCAGCCTGACAGCTCCGCTTGTCGAGGCACTTTCCGCCACGCCCATTCCCGAGGGTAGCAAGTATGTGGCCTCCGCGCCCGAGCTGGAACAGGTCGAAGGTGCCGACACGCTCGGTCTGCTCATGTACGGCGGCCGCCCCTTCCAGCTGGGCTGGTGCAACGGCCGTAACACGAAGCTCAACTGCCTGGAGTATCACCGCGCCAGCGAGTTCAACTTGGGCGCCCGCGATTTTATCCTGCTGCTGGCCAAGCGCGAGCAGATCGTCGACGGCAAGCTCGATACCGCGCAGGTCAAGGCCTTCCGCGCGCCGGCCGGCACGCTCGTCGAGGTCTACGCCACGACGCTGCACTACACGCCGTGCATGGTCGACGACGGTGGCTTCCAGGTAATGGTAGCGCTGCCCGCCGGCACCAATGGTCCGCGTCCCGAGGCCGCTGCCAACATGTCCGCCGCCGGCGACAGCTACTGCTACTGGAAGGCCGACAAGTGGGTCCTCTGCCACGCCGATAGTCCCAAAGCAGCCGAGGGCGGCTACGTAGGCCTAACCGGCAAAAACCTCGACATCACCTGCGACTAGCGCTTCGTCTCAATCCTGTAACATCTAGCAGCCAAAATCGTCTCTACCTGTTACAGAACGAGACAAACTGCAGGGGGCTGCCCGAAAATCTCAATCTGTAACACCAGGCTCGGTTTTGACGGTCTAACTGTTACAGACCGAGACAAACCGGTCAAAACCATCACAAAGGTGCCTGTCCCCTTCGTGGTGGTTTTCCTACAGCTGACTGCGCAGGTAGTCAGCCATATAAGGAACAGCGAAGCGCACGTACCCGCGGCGGGCCTGTTCGATTACGCCGGCGTCGATAAGGCGCCGGCGATACTTTTGTGCGTAGTCGGGTGTGACCGACATGCGCTCGGCTACATCAGAAATGCGCGACACGGTGTCTTCGTCATCCGCCATTGCGGCAAGAAACGCAACGTCTTGGTCCGAGAGCGCGGCGAGCGTCGTCTCGCACACATCGTTTTCGAAATCGACCTTTGACGCCTCGATGGCTCCGTCGACTAGCTCTCGTGTTGCGCGTTCTCCTGCCTGGCAACGATTGGCGATGTTGTAACCGATGAGCTGCAACATGTAGGGCGAGCCCTGGGTTGCGCGAGCGGCATCTAGTCGAAGATCGCTTGGGATATCAAGGTCGAGTTCTTCGAAAGCCCGCTGGTAATAGGTGTCGACGTCTCCGACTGAAAGCGGTTCGAGTGTGACTTTGCGAGCGCGGTTGAGAAACGTCAGCACGCGGTCATTGAGCGTCGCCGAGACCGCTCCCGGAAGGCCCGCCATAACGAGTGCGACGTTGAGTCTCTCGCCGACGAGTTCTTGATAAGCGGTGACGAGTTGTCTGATCTCGGGCGAATTAGCCTGAAGCTCATCGATGAGGATGAGGATGCCATGTCCTTGCTCGGTTAGTTTGCGCGCCAGTTGCGTGAGCTTGAACTGGAAACTCTTGGTTTCCTGCACATCGCGCGTGAACTCAAGGCCGGCTGAGAAACCGAAGACGCTCAGGCTGCCGCCCGTGAGTTTAGGGAGATGGCGTTTGTTGGCATAGGGCTCGCCCGCCTCTTGGATTTTTTCAACAATGCGCTCGAGCATGTCCTCGGAGGCAACGGTGGGCGTGGCGACGACGAAGCCAAGCTTGCGAGCGCGATCGGCGAGCTCCCACAGGAGAACCGTCTTGCCGCTTCCTCGCTGGCCGAGCATGAGCATGGCGCGGTCTCGATTGCCCGGCTCCTGTTCAAGGCCGGAGATGAATGTTGAAATTACATTTCCTCGCCCAACGAGATAGGATGGGCGATTTCCAAATGAAGGGGAGAAGATGGTTTCAGTCATAAGTCTCCTTTCCTTTTTTTCCTATTTTTTCCTTTTTTTCCTATTCAGTCAAATTGACTACTGGTCGAGGGCGGCTTCAGGGGGGCTCATCGAAAAGAACCTCGACATCAACGAAGACCGGGACCTTCTGTCTCGTTCTGTAACATCTAGCAGGCTAAATCGTCTTTTCCTGTTACAGAACGAGACAAACTGCAGGGGGCTGCCCGAAAATCTCGATCTGTAACACCAGGCTCGGTTTTAACGGTCTAACTGTTACAGATTGAGACAAACCGGCGGAGCGGACTATCTCTCGGGTCCAAACCACCACAAAGGTGCCTGTCCTCTTTTTGGTGGTTGGGTATCAGAAAGTGTCAGGTGTGGGCGGCTGTTGGGCGGCTGCGTGCGAAAAGAAGTGTCGACCTGCGCCGTTGTCGTTGAGCGGCGCGCTGTTTGTGGGGGATACTGAAACCACGACAAGCAGCGTATGAAAGGATCGATGCATGGCTTTCCGTAATGACTTCCTGTGGGGCGGCGCGACGGCTGCCAACCAGTGCGAGGGCGCCTACGACGTGGATGGCCGCGGCCTGGCCAACGTGGATGTGGCACCGCACGGCCCCGAGCGCTTCGCGGTGGTCTCCGGCCAGCGTAAGATGCTCGACTTCGAGGATGGCTACTACTATCCCGCGCAGACCGGCATCGATTTCTACCATCACTACAAGGAGGACATCGCCCTCTTTGCCGAGATGGGCTTTAAGACCTTCCGCATGAGCCTGGCCTGGACCCGCATCTTCCCCAACGGCGACGAGACCGAGCCCAACGAGGCCGGCCTGGCCTTCTACGAGGACGTGTTCCGCGAGTGCCAGAAGCACGGCATCGAGCCGCTCGTGACCATCACGCACTTCGACTGCCCGATCCACCTCATCAAGGAATACGGCGGCTGGCGCAACCGCAAGCTCATCGACTTCTACAAGAACCTCGCGACCACAATCTTCACCCGCTACAAGGGCCTGGTGAAGTACTGGCTCACCTTCAACGAGATCAACATGATCCTGCACCTGCCGTTTATGGGCGCGGGTCTGGTCTTTGAGGAGGGCGAGAACAAGGAGGCCGTTGAGTACCTGGCCGCCCACAACGAGCTCGTCGCCAGCGCTTGGGCCACCAAGATCGCCCACGAGATCGACCCCGAGGTCAAGATCGGCTGCATGCTCGCTGCCGGCACCTACTACCCTTACAGCTGCCGCCCGGGCGATGTGCGCCAGGCCCAGCTCGACAACCAGGACAACTACTTCTTCGTCGACGTCCAGAGCCGTGGCTATTACCCGGCCTATGCCGTCAAGAAGCTCGAGCGTCTGGGCATCGATGTGGGCATGACCGACGAGGACCGCGAGATCCTGGCCGACAACACCGTCGACTTCATCAGCTTTAGCTACTACAGCACCCGCTGCTCCGCCGGTGCCGACAACCCCGATGTCGAGAAGACCCAGGGCAACGCCTTCGCCGGTGCCAAGAATCCCTACCTGCAGCAGAGCCAGTGGGGCTGGGCCATCGACCCGCTGGGCTTCCGCATCACCCTCAACGACCTGTACGACCGCTATCAGAAGCCGTTGTTTGTGGTCGAGAATGGCCTGGGCGCCAAGGACGTTGTCGAGGAGGACGGCTCCATCAACGACGATTACCGTATCGACTACCTGCGCCAGCACATCGCCGCGATGCGCGACGCGGTGACCGAGGACGGCGTCGACCTGTTGGGCTACACCACCTGGGGTCCGATCGACCTGGTTTCGGCCGGCACGGGTGAGATGTCCAAGCGCTACGGCTTCATCTACGTCGACCGTGACGACGCCGGCAACGGTACCCTCAAGCGCTCCAAGAAGAAGAGCTTCGACTGGTACAAGCGCGTCATTGCTTCGAATGGCGAGGACCTGTCCTAAGGGCACCGAGCCCCCAACCTCATAGTCTCCTAACCAAAGCGCCCGGCGAGTAGTTTGTGCTTGCCGGGCGCTTTGCCGTCCGCGGATTTTGGGACATGCGGCCCGTTTTTTGAGCCCGCCTGTCGGTACACTAAAAGCACTATGGGTACCCGCGAGCGACATATCGGCCATGCGGCCGCCCGATCCGCGCCGGTGGCGGATCCCAGGGGCGGCAGGCTCTTCGCCATGCCGCGATTCCTCGTTGGCATAACGCACCTGGTGTACCGTCGCCGCGCCTTCGTCATTGCCGGCGTCATAACCGCACTGTTTCTTCTGCTTTTGGCGGTCTTGCCGGCGTTATTCGCTTCCGACCCCAAGCTCTCCAACACCGTGCCCATCTATAGCGAGGTGTCCAAAGAGGTCGTGGACGGGCTTATCCATTCGAGCTCGATTCCGCTGCTTGTCGCTGCCGTCGCGTTCTCAATCTGGGGCGTGCTGGTCTACCTGCGCTGTCTGGACTATGTGCTGCGCCGACGCCTCGTTGCCGTTGCCACCATTAGCGCCCTGTGGATGATCGAGGTCATCCTCAAGTACAAGTCGTTCACGCCGTTCTATGCCACCGTGCTGTGGTACCTGTACTACGTGCCCATGACGCTCATTCCGCTCCTCTACCAGCTGTGCGGCCTGCGCCTTGCGGGGTTGGAACAACATCGTGCGGGTCGCCGCTACCGTACGGCCTTGTGGATCGCGGCCATCCTGCTTATTGGGTTTGTGCTCACCAACGATTTTCACCAACAGGTCTTTCATTTCGATCGCTCGAGCGAAACCTGGAGCAACGATTACACGTACGGCTGGGGCTATTTTGCCGTTCTGATATGGACGGCCTTTAACTTCGTGACCTTTTTCATTTTGGTGGGTCGGTCCTCGTCCTATCGTATCCAACGTTTTTCGGGCACGGCGGCACTCGTGCTGCTGGGCGGCGCGTTCTTTGCCATTTCGTACGCCCTGCGCGTGCCTTGGGCATGGAAGCTCAACTTTTCGCTCGTCTATTGCGTGCTGTGCGTGGTGACGCTCGAGATTTGCCTCGATTGCGGCGTCATTCCGTCGTACCACGGCATTGCCAACATTTTCGACACCCTGCCGCTCGATCTTAAGGTTATAACGCGCGACCTGCAGGAAGTCTATGCCACGCCGGTATCAAAGCCGATTCCGGCGGGTGTGCGCGAAGAGCTGCGCGCTCAGGAGCACGGGCATGCCCACGCCTTTACCGTGGCGTCCGATCCCGATGTGATGTACCGCGCCTTCCCACTGCTAGGCGGATCGGCATTGCTCGCCCAAGACGTATCGGAGCTCAACGAGCTCAATCGCGAGCTGGCGTACCGGCGCATGGAATTGCAGCGCCAAAACGAGCTACTTACGGCCGACTACGATCTTAAGACGCATCTTGCCGACCAGGAGGCCGAGGCCTTGCTGGTCAAAGATGTCGACCAGGCGCTTGCCCGCGCGCTCGATGAGATGTATGGGCTGCTGGGCTCGCTGCCGCCGTTAACCGATGAGGCATCCTCGCATGAGCGCTATCGCATGCTGCAATGTGCCAAGATGCTCGTTGCCTATTGCAAACGCAAGGGCTCGCTCACGTTGGCGCAGCATGGGGAAAGCGGATTTGACCGCAATCGTATCCAACTCATTGCCAACGAGCTGGCAAGTGACTTGCGCACCATCGATGTCGACTGCGCTTCGATCATCGCCATACGGCGTCCGATGCATGCCAGTACGGTAAGCGCGCTGTACGACTGCGTGTATGACTTTGCGTTTTTCGCCTACACCATCGATCATCCGGCACTCATGTACCATCTGAGCGAACACGATTCGTGCAGCGTGGAGCTGCGTGCCACACTCTTTTCCAACGACGCGGAAGACTTGTCGCAGACGCCCGCCGCGCACGAGCTCGAGGTCGCACTGCAGGGGCGTAACGTGGCGTATCGTCTTGAGGGCGAGGCCGGTCAGCTGCGTATGATCGTGCTGATGCCGCGGGCGGGTGAGTGATGATGCAGATGCCGCTTATCCTTCCCCAGATTGTTGCGCTCGATGTGCTCTTTGCCCTGGTGGCGTGCTTACAGACCATCCACCTTCCGCTGATAGCATCGCGTCGTTCGTCTTACAACCGCAAGGTGATCTGTGCCTACGAGGCGAGCCTGGTGCTTCACCTGATTATCTCGGCGCTTATCTTGTTCGCATCGAGCGGCTCATATCTGGTGGCGCCGCTCTACGTCGTCGCCAAGGCGGCGGGTGCGCCGCTGTGGATCAACGCTGCAATTGTTATCTATGGCGTGGTGCTTATGGTGCACTATCGTCGCCCCGTCATGTTGGTCGAGCTGCTGCTCGTTGCCGCCGCGACGCCGCCTGCCGTCTGCGTCATGGGTCCGGCATGGACGGCGGTTCTTGTCGCAGAGGCCGCGTTCTTCCTATTCCGCTCCATCGCGGCGCTTTTGATGGACGTTCGCAACCGCCAAGAGGACATCACCGCGTTTTCGACCATCGAGACCATCAACGTGATTCCCGTGGGCATTCTGTATCTGGACCCAAAGGGTCGCCCGCTGCTCATGAATCGCTGCATGCGCAAAAACCTGCTGGAGCTTCATATGCCCACCGACCTGCGCGATATGAGCGGTACGTGGAGCAGCCTGCGCCAGCTGGGCATGCAGCCGCCCGAGAGAAGCAAAGACCGCGCCCTGATTGACTTGGGTCGCTTTGGCGAAGATCGCGCTGTGGTCGAGGTATCCCCGTCCGAAATCCGCCTGTTTGCACGCGATGCCGTTATGGTTTCGGGTCGTCCGTTTGAGCGCGTTATCGGCCTAGACGTGACGGAATACGCGCACGCCTATGATCGCCTGGTACAGGCTAACCACCTGCTCGAGCTTGCGGGCCAGGAGCTCCAGACGCAGATCGAAGAAGTGAAGAAGGTTGCCGACAATGCGGCCTACCTGCGCATGCGCGCCCGTGTGCACGACGTAATCGGTCAACGCCTGTCCATCCTCCATCGCTATTTGGAGGAAGGCCGTCTGGACGACGAATCCCTCGAACAGATCGACCCGCTGCTGCGCTCAATCGCCGCCGATCTGCGTAGCGATGGTGCCAGCGAGCCCAAAGAGCAGCTGGACGATATCGTTCACGCCTTTGGTCTGGTGAGCGTGCAGATTGATGTAGAGGGCGTGCTCCCTCGGGACGTGCGCGTCGCGACGGCCTTTTTGCAGATTATCCGCGAGGCCTCGACCAACGCCACCAAGCACGCCCAGGCACACCAAGTTCATGTTCGTCTGTGGCAGGAGGGGCCGGTTGCCGGTGCCATTGCGCATATGACGATATCCAATGACGGGGCGCCTGCTCCCGTATCGTATCGAGAGGGAACGGGTACCCCAGGCATGAGGCATGTCGCACAAGATTTGGGCGGCAGCCTGGAGGTTCATGCCGCCCCGCCCTTTACGCTTGCGGTATCCATTCCGCTGAACTCCAACGCAACGGTCCAAAGGAGAAGCTCATGATTCGTATCCTTATCGTCGAAGACCAGGCCATCCTGCGCGAGAGCCTCGCACGTTCCGTTGGTGACCAGCCCGACATGACCGTTGTTGCCGCCATCGCCGATGCCTCAGATGCCTTGGACGTCGCGCTCAAGGAGCGTCCGGACATGATTTTGATGGACGTGTGCACCGAGCACGATTCAAACGGCATCGTGGCGGCGGCGCGCATCAAAGAGCAGCTGCCCGAGTGTCGCATCATTATCATGACGGGCATGCCCGAGATTACGTTTGTGGATCAGGCGCGCGAGGCAGGCGTCGACAGCTTTGTGTACAAGAACGTCGGCATCGATGAGCTCTTTGCCGTGATGCGCTCCACGCTGGCGGGCTATTGCACGTTTCCCAAGCCGCCCGAAAGCATCTTTTCGGGCACGGCGGCGCTCGACGACGTTGAGTTGTCGATTTTGCGCCTTGCCTGCGAAGGCAAGAGCCGTCGCGAGATCGCGGCCGAGTTGTTTATGAGCGAGGGCACCATCAAGCGCCGCATCTCGGAGATTCTCAACAAGACCGGCTACGACAACATCATGCGCCTGGCCGTGCACGCGGTAACGGAGGGCAGCATTGTTCCCAACATGGAGTGCTAACGCTCGGTACGCATCGGCATAAAAGCGACGGGGCCGCAGGACTAACTCCTGCGGCCCCGTCTGGTGTGCGCGGATGTGTCCGCCAATCCGCGGCTGATGTTACATGCCGTTACGCGATGGTTGCGCTGTAGGAGGCGACGTCCTCGTAGGAATCGGTCAGGTAGGCGTCGATGCCAATGGTCGTGTTGACCAGGTCGTCGAGGCTATCGAGCTCGCCGCTCGAGAACGTGAATTCCTCGGTGGCGTTGGTGCCGGGCATCAGGTGAGCCGAGAACCAGGGTTCCTTCATGGTGCCGTTGACGTTGGTCTTACCGCTGGGAGCGTAGAAGGTCAGGTCCTTGTCGCTCTTGTTGGTGATGTTGACGACAAAGCCGATGTCGCCCCAGTCGTCCTTGAACTTCTCGGTGATGGTGATGGTGCACAGATCGTCATCGGCGACGGTGACGGCGGGGGAGATTTCGACGCGCTGGACGTCGTCGTCTTCGACGGCCTCATCGATCTCCTCTTCCTTTTCGGCCGCCTCGCGATCCTTCTTCACCGTGCCGGACAGATCCTTGTCGGACTTGGTGAAGACAAGATTGCCGTCATCCTCTTCGAGGATGAGTTTGCCGTCCTTGAGCTTCATGTCGTGCGACTCGTCTTCGGCGGTGATCGTTACGGTGGTGGCGTCCTTTGCCTCCCATTTAAGGTCGACAACCTCAAGGAACAGATCGAGGGCGCCTGTACCGTCCTCGTCGAGAATCAGGACGCAGTGGACACCCCAATCCTCGAGCATCTTCATGTACTCATCGGTCAGCTCTTCGCCATCCACGGTTCCACCCGAGAGTTCCCAGCTGCCGACGAAGTCGGCCTTGGGGTCTTTGGCGCCGCCGCTGCAGCCCGTCAGGGCAAAGGCGAGCGCCAGGACGCATGTCAGGAATGCGAGTACGGACTTTTTGAACGTTGTCTTCATGGTGTCCTCCTTAATCGAACGAAACCCATAGAAGCAGGAGCGGGGGCGGCGGATCCCCCGCCAATTACCAGATAGAGGGGCTAGGGCCTGGGCGTTCCGCAGTTGCTGCAGAACTTGCCGCCGTTTTCGCTACCGCAGTTGGGGCAGAACCACTTGGCCGGTGCCGGGGCGGGCGCGGGGCTGCCGCACTCCGGGCAGAACTTGCCGGTGTTGGTGGCGCCGCAGCTGCAGGTCCACGTGCCGGCCGCAGGCGCGGCGGCGGGAGCCGGTGCCGGGGCGGGAGCAGGTGCCGGTTGCGGGGCGGCCTGCTGCTGCGCCTGGCCGGCAGCGAACAGCTGGCTGGCGTTCATGCCGCCCATGCCGCCTGCCATACCCATGCCCATAAAGCCGGCCATCGCGCCGTTGGGGTTGGCCGCCGCGGCACGCATCGCGTCGCTCTGGGCACTGGCGATGTTGGCGGCTGCCATGGTGGGATCGCGCATGACGGCGGCCTTCTGCAGGTCCTTGATCATCTGCTCGTCTTCTTGCGAGGCGGCGATGGAGTTTACGCCAAAGCTCACGATCTCGACGCCACGCAGGTCGCGCCAGTCGGCGGAGAGGACCTCGTTGAGCGCGCGGGCGAGCTCGGTGGTGTGGCCGGGGATGGCGCTGTAGCGGATGCCCATCTCCGAGATCTTGGCAAAGGCGGGCTGCAGGGCGGTGAGCAGCTCGGACTTAAGCTGGCTGTCGATCTTGTCGCGCGTGTAGCTATCGGTCACGTTGCCGCACACATTGGTGTAGAACAGCAACGGGTTGGTGATGCGGTACGAATACTCGCCGTTGCAGCGCACGGAGATGTCGACGTCCAGGCCAATATTGTTGTCGACCACGCGGAAGGGCACGGGCGAGGCGGTGCCGTACTTGTTGCCGATGATCTCCTTGGTGTTGATGAAGTAGACGCGCTGGTCCTTGCCCGCGTCGCCGCCAAAGGTAAAGCGGCTGCCGATATTGGCGAAGGTCTCCTTGATGGAGTCGCCCAGGTTGCCGCTAAAGACGCTCGGCTCGCTGCCGGTATCGAAGACGAACTCGCCGGGCTCCAGCGCGACCTCGATGATCTTGCCGTTTTGCACCACGAGCATGCCCTGGCCATCGTTGACGGCGATGACGGAGCCGTTGGAGATGACGTTGTCCTCGCCATGCGTGTTGGAGCTGCGGCCGCCGGTGCGCTTAACGCCCTTGCAGGCCAAGACGTCAGCGGGCATCGATTCGCAGTAGATAAATTCCTTCCACTGGTCGGCCATGACGCCGCCGGCAGCTCCCAATCCAGCTTTCAAGAGTCCCATGGTGATCTTCCTTTCTCGTCAAAGTCCGGGTGGTATTGGTCGGATTGCTTAGTCGTCCTTGTCGTCCTTCATGACAACGGTGGTCTCGGTGTGGCTGAAGGTGTCGTGCTTCTCGACTAGGTCGAGCTCGCCGCAGTACTCGTCGGCGTGGGTCGCCTCGTTGGCCGTCTTGAGCTGGCCTACGAGCAGCACGTCTCCGATGATTACGATGATCAGCGGCGCGACGATGTTGATGAGGATGCCCTCGATATCAAAAGTGAGGTAATCCGGATCGAAGGCGTATTCGCCCATAAAGAGAATCTGGGAGAGGATAAATCCGATCACAAAGAACAGCAGCGAGGCGATGATGAGCTTGGGCTTGGAGCAGGGGAGCTCACCGACCATGCGGCCGGTTTGGCCGTTCATGGCAAACAGGTAGCTCTTGCCGTTCCACGAGGTCGAGAGCATCCAGACGGGGAACAAGGCGTAGTCGCTGTCTTCCCAGGTGTAGTCGAGTTGCTTGCTCTCGACTGAGGCATCGTCGTACTCATCGATAACGGTCTCGCGCAGGGCCGAGATCGTGCTCTCTTCCATACGGCGCTCGGCACGGGCCTTGCAAGTCTCGCAGTCCTCGTCGTAGCGGTTGGCGATGTAGCCGGGCATGTAGGCGACCGAGAACGGGCGCAACGCGTCGTAGTCAAACGGTTCGATGGCGTCCATGTGGCCGTCGGGCATCTTGGACGATCCGTCGACGGGCACGCGCTCAAACGAGATATTGCCTTTGCGGTAGGCATCGTAGTGGTCGGTGGTCGTGACGGTACGGTCGGATTCCTCGGTCACGGTCTCGTTGGTTGCGTCAAAGTGCACTTCGCCGTCCACGCGGGCGCCGTAGAGCCAAAACGGCACGTAGACGCCTTGGACTTCGTCGATGTGGTTGCCGGTGACAAAGCTCTTGGGCAGCAGGATCTTGCCCTTGTAGTGCTCCTTGAGCGCGGCCAAGACATCGTCGCGACCGAGCTTAAACGGAATCACCAGGTCGGGGGAGAAGTCGCCCGAGAGCTGACCGGGTGCCACGGCGGGGTTGCCACAGTACGGGCAGGTGGAGACGGCGACGGTGCCGTCCGAGATCAGCTCGGCGCCACACGACGAGCAGATATAGCCGGCGTTTTGGGCCAGTTCCTGCACCGCATCGTCGGATGCGGGCTTGGATGTTGCGGCTGCCGCATCGGCTTTGGCATCTGCCTTGTCCTGGCGCTCGCGATAGAGAGCCTCGACCTCTTCGACTTCAAAGCGCGAGTCGCAGTAGTCGCAGACGAGCTTTTGCTCGGCGCTGGCAAAATGCAGCGGGCCGCCACACGCGGGGCACTGATAGTTAACGCTTTCGAAGGCCATGATCGGTCCTTTCCGTGCCGAGGGCTATGCGCCGATGGCGCCGCCGCAGTATTCGCAGCGCCCACTGGCATCGGGAATGGTGGTGGCGCCGCAGAAGGGGCAGGTCACCGCGGTCTTGGGGGCCTTGGCGGCAACGACGCTATCGCGCGTCTCCTGACGCAGCTGCACCAGCGCGTCGCGGACTTCGGTTGCCTGACGCTTGGCCTCGCGGTACTCGATGGATCCGCGCTGCTCGATGGTTGAGTCGTTCACGCGCAGGTCAATCTCGGTAAAGTACGGCGTGTTGACGTGGATGGTCAGATTGAAGTCGTAATCCAGGTCGTAGCGCGGCGGGTCATAACTCTCACGCTCGCCGTCCTTGGTCTCGCGATAGATCTCGGTGCGGTGCTCATCGATGTCCATGTCGCAGCCGAGTACCTGCGAAAACTCGATGATGTCGGGATTGGCGTCGCGCCAGCGCGTCTGCGAGGTAATGATCAGCAGGCCCGCGTCCTCGTCGAGCATAATATTGGTGCGCCCGGCCGAGAGCGTGCGCGTGGGGTTGAACGATGCCAGGCGCTCGGCATTGGCCTCGCGATAGGCGAGCTGCTCGCGAATGTCGTCCGCGGTGCTAGAGCGATAGCCTCCAAAGAAGGGAGAGAGCTTGCCGACGCATTCTTTGCACAGGTAGCCTTCATTGATCTTGGTTTTACCTAGAAGTCCCAGCTCGGTACCGCAAATCGCGCACTCTTTCTTCTCGAACATCTTGTCAAAGAAGCCCATGATTGCCTCCCATCAACAGGTAGCGTGTGTCACTTTTGATGATGGGGGAGTGTGCGATCTTTCACGATACCCAGACGGCTCAAGAGGTCTCCACAACTGGGACACATGGCCCATTTTTCATCCCCAAATAACTTGCGGTGAAATAGTTCCTAAATGGCGGCCTTAGAAGGCCAAACAGGAACTATTCCACCGCAACTTCTGGGTAGTCATTGGGGACGTTCTTAAACGACTAGTCGTTGGGGGCAGTCTTCGGCCACTCATTGGGGACGTACTTAAATGAGTAGCAGTTGGGGACACTCCATGCCGAATGTGGGCGCCGTCCTTGTTATGCCACGGTCACGGCGACCTGGGCGTAGCGGGTGCAGGGACGCTCGGCGCGCGTCTGCACGCCGAGGGTGAGCACGATGCGGTCACCGGGTTGTGCATCGGTGGGTACGGTGAACGTGGCGTTCGTCGCGCATTCCTGCCACAGCGACAGATCTTGAGCGCCTGCATAGCGCGACGGCTCCACGGCGACATCCCAGTGCGCGTCGAAGCCCCTGCCATCGGGGTCGACGATGGTCGCTGCAAGAGCAACGCGCCCGCCGGCCGCGGCGCTCATGTCGCCCGTGACCTCGGCAACATACGCCGGATGCGAGCAGGCCGCGGGCTCATGGGCGCACCACTGCGCGCGAGCGGCGAAGTCTTCCTGGTAGGCGCGCAGATAGGGGTTGGGGTTGCCGTCCACCGGCGTACCTATGGCAGCAAAACCGGCAGGCGCATCTGAGTGGGGATGCCCGTCAAGGAACATGCGGCCGAGCAACGTGTCAAAGTAGCGGTTATCGATGCCGCGCAGGCCAAACGGCAGCAGCGGAATATAGGTCATCGAGTCGCCCTCGGCCATAAAATCGCCGCGCTCAAATTGCATCGCGGGCATGCCTTCTAAGCCCCAATCCAAGCGGGCATGCTTGCCAAACTGGAACCTCTCGGGCTCGTTTTCGTACACCTTGCCATCGCCATAGAGCATATAGCGCGCCATAAGGGGACCGTTGCCCTGCGTGAGATTTTGCTCGGGCCAGGGAGCCTGAAAGAGCGGCAGCGTATCGGGCTGAGCCATCTTGGCATCGACATAGCCGCCATACATATAGGGCACACACCAAAAGATGAGATCGGGGAAGAGCTTATGCCCATGGTCGAGCCAAGAATTGTCCTGCCCCACGCCATCGGCAACGCCCATCACGCGCACCTTCTGATAGACACGCTGCTGCACGGAAGGCCATTCAGGCGTGTCGCGATAGCGCTCGGCAATACTCATGAGCGCACGAACAATGGTATTCATGCCGCCCCAGCTGAGCAGCCAAAGCGTACGCGGGTCGTCATCCAAAATCGCCTGAGCAATCACGCGCGAGCCCTCAGTCTCCTCGCGCACATCGCCCTCAAAGGTAACATTGCCCACAAAGGTACGCTCAATCATCTGGGCCGGCGAGGGAAACGGCGGCTCACCGGCAGCGGCCGCATTCGCCTGCAACTGCGGCCAAGCCTGGGCATACTCATTGCTCCAGAGGCTCTCGATCCAATGCTCAGGAAACGGTCGATACTCACGAAGCTCCCCAGCAAGCGGATCAGGCTCATGAGGCACCACATCCCACTCATAGGAACGGCGACCCTTGGTACGCCAATGCGGATTCACCTCGCCAAGCGTATGGATGCCATTTCCAAGAAAGTGATACTGCGAAGCCGTATACACCACAGCCCGAACATCGAGCAAGTTGAGATACAGAGCCAAATGAACAAGCGAGTTCATATCATCGACTTCCATATCAGTGGTAACAATCACCCGAGTTAAATCACGAGTCATAAGAAAGCTCCAACCAAAATCATTTCAGCCAGTTACACGCAAGGCAAGACGGGACCCCCGCCCTCATCGCCACCGATCCGGCGGCCCGCCGGAAGCGCTCACCCAGGGTCAACAGCAACGGAAACGCAGCGGGGCCGAGGGCTTACCTCTGAAAATATTCCGCAGGGGGCGGCCCGGTTGCACAGCGCGAAGCGCGTGGTGCAACCGGGCCGCATGCCCGAGGACATTTTCAGAGGTAAGCCCTCGGTCCCGTGATGGGATAGATTACCTGTCGACCCGGGCCGACCACTCCCAGCAGCCCACCGGCTCGCCGTCGATGAGTACGTTGCCCCCGTCGAAGTCTTGATAACACAGGTCGTTGAATTGGTGGATCCACACGCCATGGTTGAACGTCTTCTTGGGCGAGCCGTCGGCCTCGCGGTAGCGCCCGGTCAGGTCCTCGACATGGCTAAAGTAGGTGAGATGCACGTTGGCGCCGGCAGCGCGCAGGCGAGCCGTGAGCGGCAGCACGGTCTCCTGCGGTATCACGAGCTCATCGCCCTTGGAGTGCGTAAACCACAGCGGTGTCTTGGCAAGGGCGGCGACGTCCTCGTCCGTGGCGTTGTACCACGGCGCGCAGCAGGGAAGGCCCGCGGCGAAGAACTCGGGGTAGTCGGCGCACAGGCGCAGCGTCATAAAGCCGCCGTTGGAAAGGCCAGCGACCACGATGCGGTCGGTGTCGATGCGGTCGGCATGCTCGGCGACAAACTCGTCGATGAGCGCCTTAATGACGGGGGAGTAGATGCTCTGGTTGGAGTGGCCGAGCTGCTCAGTGCCGTTGTCCATCCAAAACGTGGGCGACTGCGGCACGAGAACCCAGGCAAAGCCGCCAAAGTAGCGTTGGATCTGCGCCTGGCTGATGGCCGTCACGCGGTTGCCGATATAAGCGCGCGTGGCGCCCTCGCCTTGCGTAGCGCCCTTGCCCTCGCCAGCGCCGTGCAGGTACACCACGAGCGGGGCCTTCTGGGGCACGACTGTCGTTTCGGGCGCGAAGGGGTTGAAGCAGGCGGAGTCCTCGGCCTTAAAGCTGGGCTCAAAGAAGCCGTACTCGAGCGCGATGCCGTTGACGGCGGTCTTTTGCGTGGCATTGCTCCAGCCCTTGAGCGCGGGACAGATGTCGCCGCGGCAGGTGTCAAAGACCAGGCCGCAGGTTGGATCGTCACCGTCATTGCCGGGAAGGGCCGCGAGCTGCGTGATGCGCAGCTGGTCGTCGAGCAAGCGCGAGCCCATCACGCTGCCCTCGATCTTCTTGGTCAGGCGCTGCTCGGCGATCTCGAGCGCCACATGGGTGCCAAAGGCGAGCTTGCGTCCGCACTCATCGCACGGATAGGCGGCGAGGACGTCGACATAGCCTACGGAAGGTGCGGCGTGGTCGGCGCCGCGCTCTTTGCGCATCAGGATCTCGCCCGTGCGTTCATGGCGCTCTACATATATATGGAAGGTGCGCGCATCGATATCGTTGGCGCGAACGGTGCACGGCAGGTCGAGCACGACTTTGCTGATCCAGGGGCCAAAGTCTCCCAGCGTGGTGACGGTTGCGTAGGTGCACGATTTGAGTTCCATGAGCTGCCTCCTCTGCGCCGCGAGTGGTAAACATCAGCGGCAATACAACTTAAACATGTTTAGTTTAATGCAGAGCTACAGAACAGGCAGATGAACTCGGTAAACGGTCAAAATGAACACTCAACAAATTACTAAACATTCGTTTATCACCATTTAGCAGGGCTTTTGTTGATGGGTCAACAAAGAATAGAGGTGTTTACCAAATTAAAAGACCACGTAAATAGGCATTTAGCAGCAGAGCGTCAAATAGACAATCCCTTACCGTTCAAGTACGTTCACCCCCGATTTCCTACCGTTCACCGGACTACAGACGGCAAAATTGCCACAAATTAGACGTTCCGTGTAAACTAAAGCCCATAAACGTTCAGTAAACACATTGTTTACGACAGCGTATCCAAGGGTTCGGTGGCCGTAAGGGGTTATAGTCGCCGAGCCAAAGGCGTGCCTACGCCCAAACGAGTAGGCACACGATGATATGGGGAGGGGTCCCATGGCAGTAGATAACAAGCAGATTGCCACCGATGTCCTCGAGCTCGTGGGCGGTGCGGAGAATGTTTCCGTCGCCACCAACTGCATGACGCGTCTGCGTCTGACGCTCAAGGACAACAACAAGGCCGACGTGGAGAAGATCAAGAAGGTCAAGGGTGTTCTGGGTTGCCAGTTCGCCGGCAGCCAGCTCCAGGTCATCATCGGCCAGAACGTGCCCAAGGTGCTCGCCGAGTTCGTCGCTATGTCCGGCGTCAAGCAGGGTGCCGCGGTCGACGAGAACCTCGATGCTCCCAAGGAGAAGTTCGAGCTCAAGAACCTGCCGAACATCATCCTCGACTATCTGTCGGGCTCCATGACCCAGCTGATCCCGCTGCTCATGGCCGGCGGTCTGTTCCGCACCATCGCTGCGGTCCTCGGTCCCACCATGCTCGGCGTTCTCTCTGACACCGATCCGACCTACACGTTCCTCTACACCACCCTGTACGAGGCCACGTTCACCTTTATCCCCATCTACCTGGGCTATGCCGCCGCTAAGAAGCTCGGCGCCTCCCCGGTTCTGGGCATGCTCCTCGGCGGCGCCCTCATGGCCCCGTCCGTCGTGAGTGTCGCGACCCAGGATGGCGGCGGAATCATCTCCGTCTACGGCATTCAGATCGCCGCTGCCAACTATCAGCAGTCCGTCCTGCCGATTATCCTTTCGGTGCCTGTCCTCTACTTCGTCGAGAAGTTCTTTAAGAAGGTCATGCCCGACGTGCTCTCCACGGTCTTCACGCCGTTCTGCACCATGATCGTTACCATCCCCATCGCCTTCATCGTCCTCGCCCCGCTCGGCAACGAGATCGGCAGCCTCATCGCTAACGCCCTCTTCGGTCTCGCTGACATGGGTGGCATCGGTATCCTGCTCGTCATGGCCGTCCTCGGCGCCTTCTGGCAGCTCTTCGTGGTCTGTGGTATGCACATGCCCGTCATCCTGCTCGCTCAGGTTCAGATCATCGCTGCCGGCTACGATCCCTTCGTCTTCGTTTCCACCAACTGCGCTATGGCCGCTGTCTGGGGCTGCGCCTTCGGTGCCTTCCTCAAGATGAAGAACCCCGACGAGAAGGGTCTTGCCCTGGGCTACGTCATCTCCGCCATCGCCGGCGGCGTCACCGAGCCCGCACTCTTCGGTATCCTCATGCGCTTCCGTCGCACCATGTTCGGTATGTTCATCGGCGGTGCCATCGGCGCTGTGTTCTCCGGCCTCATGGGCGTTACCTATTACCTCGCTGGCGGTGCCTCCAACTTCCTGGTCTTCACCAACTACCTGCAGGGTGGCCAGATGAACACCGTCTGGGCTATCGTCGGTATGGCAATCTCCTTTGTCATCGCCACTGCCGTCGTCTTCGTCGCCGGCTTCTCCAAGGAGGAGCTCGCCGAGATGGAGGCCTAAGGCCAAGCCATTCGGTCGCATACGACCTTACCTACACGACAGGGCCCCGTCAGGCGCAAGCCCGGCGGGGCCCTTCTTGCAAGGTAGACTGGAGTGGGCAAGTGGTGTCCGCCCGCAGGGGTTTGTTAAACGGCGGGGGCTTTCGCATCAGGGGTTACCGCGAAAGCTTCTGCCGGTTCGCAATTCCTTTATCGAGCGAAAGGACATGCAGATGAGTTTGGGAAAACTGACCGTCAACGGTCGTCAGGACGGTTTTTTGTGCGAGGGCAAGCCGTTCTTTTGGTTTGCCGATACGTGCTGGAGTGCGTTTACCAGCATCCCCGAGGCCGACTGGGACTACTATCTGACCCGCCGCGCCGAGCAGGGCATGAACGTGCTGCAGATTAACACGCTGCCGCAGTGGGACCGCTGCTGCCCCGATCTGGGCATTTGGCCCTATGCCAGCGAGGATGGCGTGCGCTTTGATTGGTCTCAACCCAACCAGGCGTATTGGGATCGCGCCGCCGCCATGTGCCGCGCTGCCGTCGAGCACGGCATTCGTCCGGCGCTCGTGCTCATGTGGTGCAACTACGTGCCCGGTACCTGGGGCGCTAAGATCGCCGAGCGTTGCGGTGCCGAGGTTATGCCGCGCGAGGAGGTCCGTGCCCACGTTGCCCGCGTCGTCGAGAACCTGGGCGAGTTCGATCCCGTCTATGTGGTGACGGGCGACACGGACTTTGCCGGTGACGAGGCGATTGCCTATTACGAGGATGCGCTCGACGAGGTTGCGAAGCGCGCGCCCGAGGCCCTGCGTACCATGCACATCAATCGCGGTAACCGCACGATTCCCGCGCAGTATTTGGACCGCCTGGACTTCTATATGTTCCAGCCCGGCCACAACTACGAAGGCCAGCCCGAGGCCTGGCACCTGCCGCAGGACTTTATCGCCAGCTATCCCAAAAAGCCGATGGTCAACTCCGAGCCCTGCTACGAGCAGATGGGTGCGTCGCGCAACGTGTACTGGCGTTTTACCGCGCAGGACTGTCGCGCGAGCGTGTGGTCTTCGATCCTTGCCGGCGCCAGCGCGGGCGTGACCTACGGCGCCCACGGCGTTTGGAACTGGCAGACATCGCGCAGCCAGGGTTCGGTGCTGGGCGAGGGCTTTGACATGCCGTTCCGCTGGCAGGAGTGTCTGCAGTTTGCGGGCGTGTGGGATTTTGCCGCCATCGAGCACGTGCTTGCCGGCCTGGGTGCCACGGCTAGCGACGACGCTCTCGCCGTTATCCCGGCACAGGAGCTGCTCGATGACGCGCGCGAGTCCATCCGTGTGGCGCGTATTGGCGAGCGTGTCGTCACCTATCTGCCGCGCACCACGGCACTTACGTTTAAGCTCGATAGTGCGCGCGGCTGGTCGGCGACGGCCCTCGACATGGAGGCCAAGCGTATCGCCAAGCTGCCCGTTCGCGACAATGGCGACGGCACCGTGCGCGTGGCTCAGCATTCCTTTGAGCACGACGCCCTGGTGATCCTGACGCCCGAGCACTAACGCTCGAGCTTCGATCCCGAGTTGCTCCCTCGGCCCGGGCACCTCCCTCCCTTTTCCGATATCAACAACCCAGTCCCCTTTATATGTTGCGGTGGAATAGTTCCTAAATGACAGCCCGGGCCGGTCAAACAGGAACTATTTCACCGCAGCTGCTGTTGGGGCATTTGCGCCGGATGCGTAACAGTTCGGGCATTGCGTGGATACTAAGACCCATTCTCCATTAAAATGGTTTTCCGGACATCTAAGCGGGTGGGGGTTACCATGAGGGGCATGGGAGACACAACCGCATATTTGCGTCGGGGCATTCGGGAGATTATATGCCTGGCGCTGTTCTTCTTCACGTTTTTGGCGTGCGAGTATCTCTTTGATGTGCGCATAGCCGAGTTCGTGCCATCGAGTGAGGTCGTCATCTACGAGAGCATCGTTGTCGGCGCGAGCGTGATCGGCTTTTTCGTGCGCCCATTTCTGTACTATCGCCATCCCCTGTTAGCGTCGGAATAATTTAGCCAAATATAGTCGGCCGAGATTGACCAATCCCGGCCGACCCATTTTAGCCAACACGCCCGCATCTATGACTTTCCTATCGCTTCCCTACATCCCCTCGGGCTGGATCCCCCTCACCTTC
>JAXJIO010000035.1:0-2105 GCA_036298675.1 Collinsella sp.
CGTCTACGCCCGCAACACCGTCACCAACGACGTGCTGTACAAGGAGGGCCTGGACCTTCTCGTCGTGCCCTCCGCCGAGCTCTCCCGCGGCCGCGGCGGCCCGCGCTGCATGAGCATGCCCTTCTGGCGCGAGGACCTCTAGGGTCTTCAAGGACCCGTACAGGTCTTGATACATACATCTAGCTGCCATTAGATGTCTCCCATTGGGGCGGTGCGGGTTTTCGCACCGCCCCAATCTTGTATGAGGAACGTCAACACGATTGGATGACTGCTTTTGTAAGTAGCTTGGCCATGGACATCAAGACGATTGGCGTTGAGGAATGGCTCAACGTTTGGGAGAAGAGCGCCACGTGGGACATCGCCCAGTCGACGATCTCGTCGCTCACCATGGGCGAGCTGCGCGCGCTCGATGAGCAGGACGGCGCCACGTTCTACGAGCGCCTGGACCGCGAGAAGATGAACTACGGCTGGATCGAGGGCTCGCCGGAGTTTAAGGCCGAGGTTGCCAAGCTGTATCGTCGCGAGGTCAATTCCGATCACATTCTGCAGACCAATGGCTGCACGGGCGCTAACCTCAACGCCATCATGGCTGTGGTCGAGCCCGGCGACCACGTTATCGCCGAGTGGCCCACCTACGCGCCGCTCTACGAGATTCCGCGCACGCTGGGCGCCGAGGTCGAGTATTGGGAGCTTCGCGAGGAACTCGGCTGGAAGCCCGATATCGAGGAGCTCAAGCGCTTGGTGCGCCCCACCACCAAGCTCATCTGCATCAACAACGCATCGAACCCCATCGGTACGGTGCTCGATGCCGATATGCTCGGCCAGATTGCCGAGATTGCCCGCTCGGTGGGCGCCTATGTGCTGTGCGACGAGGTGTACCTGCCGCTTGAGAACACCGAGGCCTTTATGTCGATGGCCGACGTGTACGAGAGGGCTATTGTCACCAACTCGTTGTCGAAGACCTATTCGACGCCTGCGGCCCGCGTGGGCTGGGTCTTGGCCGACGAAGAGGTGTCCAATCGCATCCGTACCTATCGCGATTACACCATGATCTGCGGCGGCGTGTTCAACGATGCCCTGGCGACCTATGTGCTTGAGCACAAGGATAAGATTCTCGAGCGCAATCGCAAGATCGTGTTTGGCAACCGCGATATCGCGCAGGCTTGGATCGATACGCAGCATCGCGTTTCCTGGACGGCCCCGCAGGGCGTGTCCACCTCGTTTATCCAGCTGGATATTCCCGAGGATGACGAGGAGTTCTGCAGGCGCCTGCTGTCCGAGAGGGGAGTGCTGCTGGTCCCCGGTAGCCGTTTTGAGCTTCCCTGCGGCGCACGCCTGGGCTACTGCGCGAGCGAGGACGTTCTGCGCGTGGGCCTGAGGCTTTTGGGCGAGGCGCTGGCGGAGTTCGATCGCTAGGATTCCGATGGTCTTCGGGGGCCTTATCCAAATTAGCCGAAGATAATCGAAAACGGACCCGTTTCATAGGGGAAGCGGGTCCGTTTTTCTATACCGAGAAGTCAAGTTGTTACAAATGGGGCCGTAAAGCGAGCCGGTATCCGCTGGGCCTTATACTGAGTTTCCGGTGAACGGTATCAAGCGTCTGGTAAACGGTAATTTATTTACCAGAAATGAATAGGACAAACTTTTTTCTGAATAAAAATGAAAATGGTTGAGATGCGGTGTGAACCGCTAATTCTATTCATAGCTTTATTGGAAATATGCAATTTGAGGATGGTTTAACAAAGTTTAGTTCCATTTGATTTTAGGATTAAAACGCGTTTAAGCACGTAAATACGCTTTATTAAGATGAAGTGTGCCATGCGTGAAGTATATGTGTATGTCGTTCACCCCCTATAAAAAACCGTTCGGGGGCAAGGTGGAAGTATGAGCTGATTTTGGATATAAATATGTCGTCAGCAATAACGCCTCACACGGAGGGGCGCTAACGAATCGGCCCTGACAGGGGCCCGAAAGAAAGGTAGGAGGCCATGACGAAAGGTCTGCACGTGCCTTCCGAGATCGGCAAGCTCAGGAAGGTCTGCCTGCACCGTCCCGGCGACGAGCTCCTCAACCTGCCGCCCGACGAGCTCGAGCGACTCCTGTTC
>JAXJIO010000036.1:0-69469 GCA_036298675.1 Collinsella sp.
AATTAATAACCCGCAAGCGGACATGGCTCAGTTGGTAGAGCACAACCTTGCCAAGGTTGGGGTCGCGGGTTCGAGCCCCGTTGTCCGCTCCATTGCATTTCCGGACCGTTTAGGCGGTCCTTTTTCGGCGAAGTGGCCAAGTGGTAAGGCAGAGGCCTGCAAAGCCTTTACCCCCGGTTCGAATCCGGGCTTCGCCTCCAGGCAACATCCGGGCGCTCCGGCGCCCGTTTTGTTTTACATATGCGGACATGGCTCAGTTGGTAGAGCACAACCTTGCCAAGGTTGGGGTCGCGGGTTCGAGCCCCGTTGTCCGCTCCAAACGCAGCAGCCCGACTACCACGGTAGCCGGGCTTTTTTGTACCCATCGCCTGGGCTCGAACCCGAGAGGGAGCGAGCGTTTTGGGGCGTGGCTGTGGCGTTGTTTGCTGCGAATGTGCGCTTTGGGCGTATCATCGTGAGCATCTCGCATAACCTCGTTGCAAGGGAGATACGCCCCGTGGCTACAGAAAAGTCTTCTTCGCGCTCATGGATGTCCGATGCCGCGATCTATCAGATCTACCCGCGCTCGTTTAAGGATTCGACTGGTTCGGGTCTGGGCGATATCGCGGGCATTACCCAGCAGATGGACTATCTTGAGCGGCTGGGTATCGAGGCCATCTGGCTGAGCCCGTTTTACCCATCGCCTCTTGTCGATGGTGGCTATGATGTGGCGGACTACTGCGATGTCGATCCACGTCTCGGCTCGCTTGACGACTTCGATGATATGATCGCTGCGGCTCACGCGCGCGGCATCAAGGTCATCGTCGACATCGTGCCCAACCATTCATCCAGCCAGCACCCCTGGTTCAAAGCCGCTCTTGCCGCCGGCCCCGGATCGCCCGAGCGCGCCCGTTATATCTTCCGCGATGGTCGCGGCGAGCATGGCGAGCTGCCTCCCACCAATTGGAATGCCAACTTTGGCGGCCCCGCATGGACGCGTGTTGCGGACGGTCAGTGGTATCTGCACATGTTTACGCCCGAGCAGCCGGACTTTGACTGGTCATGCCCTGAGGTTCACGCGCTCTTTTGCGACGTCCTGGCGTTTTGGAGCGATCGAGGCGTCGACGGCTTTCGCATTGATGTGGCGCAGGGTCTCGCCAAGGATCTCGACCGCGATGACCTCGACCGGTGGCATCTCGCCGAGGGCGATGACATGGTTGACGACGGCACCCATCCGCTGTGGGACCGCAACGAGGTCCACGAGATCTATCGAGAGTGGCGCCGCGTGTTCGACCGCTATAATCCGCCACGCAGCGCCGTTGCCGAGGCGTGGGTGCTGCCCGAGCGCCAGTATCTCTACGCGCGTCCCAGCGAGCTTGGCCAGACATTCAACTTTGAGTTTGCCAAGGCCACTTGGACCTATGATGACATGCACACTGCAATCGAGAAGGGCTTGAAGGCAGCCGTCGAATCCGATTCCGCCTCGACCTGGGTACTCTCCAACCACGACGTGCCGCGCGTGGCGACACGCTATGCCCTGCCGCAAATCAAGGCGACGCGCTACCACCAGATTGCGCTCGACTGGCTCTTGCGCGACGGGTCGTCTTATGATGAGGACCGTGAACTCGGCGAGCGCCGCGCGCGGGCGGCCCTTTTGCTTGAGCTGGCGCTTCCGGGCTCGGCATACGTGTATCAGGGTGAGGAGCTCGGCCTTTTTGAGGTGGCTGATATCCCGTGGGCTGCACTCGAAGACCCTACTGCGACCAATACGCACGGACCGAAGCGTGAGAAGGGGCGCGACGGCTGTCGTGTGCCCCTGCCGTGGGTGGCGGCGGACGATCCCGCGCATGGCGGATCGTTTGGGTTTTCGCCGGCAGACGCCGATGCGGCGCCCCATCTGCCGCAGCCTGCATGGTTTTCCGATTATGCTGCCGATAGGGAAGAAGTGGACCCGACATCGATGCTTGCGCTCTATCGTGACGCCCTCTGGCTGCGGCGCAAGCTGCGCGGTTGCGCCAACGATCTTGCGTGGCTCGATCTTGACGGGCGCACCGGTCTTGCGGATGGCGCCGAGGGCGCCGAGGGCGGCGTCATCGCCTATCGCCGCGACAACGGCTGGGCGTGTGTGACGAACTTCGGCGCAGCACCCGTGGAGCTGCCGGCGGGCAGGGTCCTGCTCACCTCATCACCGCTTGCAGACGGCAGGCTCGCGCAGGACAGCTCTGCCTGGATCATGCTCGGTGAGATGTAGGGGCATCTCGCTGCGAGCCTGCGTTTGTTCGCGCCTTTCGTGACGACTGATGCCCTCGCGAGAGCGTCGCAAAACTTTTTAAAAAAAGTTCTTGCATAGGATGCGGGCATCACGTAAGATTAATCCTCGTAAGCGGACATGGCTCAGTTGGTAGAGCACAACCTTGCCAAGGTTGGGGTCGCGGGTTCGAGCCCCGTTGTCCGCTCCATTTGGGCGTTTAGCTCAGGGGGAGAGCGCTTCCCTGACACGGAAGAGGTCAGAAGTTCAAATCTTCTAACGCCCACCAAATGTTCGCAGCTCAGAGGCTATGTCCTCTGGGCTGTTTTGTTTTGCTACCAAGCACGCCGTCAAATATGCCACCAAATATTGATCCAAGGTCCCCGTAGAGGTGCCGGCAGATTGCATACGTCCTGGCCGACCGTGACCGCAACATGTTGGTCAAGCATAATCTTTTGGATTCTTTTGGCGTGAGCGGCTTGGTTTTGGTAGGATTTGTCAGCGGCTTGACTAAGGGGGTTTTATAACTGCCATGCAGGTAGCCGTGTTGGTAACGTTTTACCGACTTCCCAAGAACCCCTCATTTTTAATGCGTCTGCAAAATGACTAATAGCTTTGACCTGCTGAAACACTATATGTTGTGTTTGACCTAAAAAAAGAATACAGGATATAGATGCCTCTTTGTCGTATGATAGATGGCGGACAGAGAATGAGAACCTTATTCGCCCCATTTGGATAGATCTTCGAGCCCCTTGATTGGCTGCGAGGATTGTCCGCATGAGGGCCTATGGTTATCGAGAACACAGATTGCGCGACGGCGCCGCAAGACAGGGGCAAGCCCTGCCGGGTATCGTTTGGCTCTGAAGCGCGATGAGGCTACGATGCGAAAGAGGCAAGAGGATGAAGATCATCAAGCGCAGCGGCACCGAGGTTGTCTTTGACATCGATAAGATCGTCAATGCCATCCGCGCCGCAAACTTGGAGGTCGAGGAGAGCTCTCGTCTTACCGACCGCCAGGTGGTTTACGCGGCACAAAACGTCGCCGAGGCATGCGAGAACGCGGGCCACACCGTGTCGGTCGAGGAGATCCAGGATTTGGTCGAGGACGAGATCATGCGCCTCGACTGCTACGAGGTCGCTCGCCATTACATCATCTATCGCTATGTTCAGAGCCTGAAGCGCCAGAAGAACACGACCGACGACAAGATTTTGTCGCTGATTGAGTGCAACAACGAAGAGGTTAAGCAGGAGAACTCCAACAAGAACCCGACCGTCAATTCCGTTCAGCGTGACTACATGGCCGGCGAGATTTCCAAGGACCTGACTCAGCGTGTGCTGCTGCCCCAAGAGATCGTGGATGCCCATAATGAGGGCTTGATCCATTTCCACGATTCGGATTACTTTGCCCAGCACATGCACAACTGCGATCTGGTGAACCTGGAGGACATGCTCCAGAACGGCACCGTTATCTCGGGCACGCTGATCGAGAAGCCGCACAGCTTCTCGACTGCCTGCAACATCGCGACGCAGATCATCGCTCAGGTTGCTTCCTCCCAGTACGGTGGCCAGTCGATTTCGTTGACCCATCTTGCCCCGTTCGTCGAGGTGAGCCGTCAAAAGATTCGCGGCGAGGTCGCCCGCGAGCTCGAGGAGCTCGGCGTCTCTGCGTCTGCCGAGAAGGTCCGTGAGGTCGTTGAGGACCGTCTGCGTGACGAGATCCGTCGCGGCGTCCAGACGATTCAGTATCAGGTCGTGACCCTTATGACCACCAATGGCCAGGCGCCGTTCGTGACGGTCTTTATGTATCTTAACGAGGCCCGTACGCCTCAGGAGAAGCACGACCTTGCCATGATCGTGGAGGAGACGCTTCGCCAGCGCTACGAGGGCGTTAAGAACGAGGCCGGCGTATGGATCACCCCGGCATTCCCCAAACTTATCTATGTACTCGAGGACGATAACGTTCACGAGGATTCCCCGTACTTCTACCTGACCCAGCTGGCTGCCAAGTGCACTGCCAAGCGTATGGTGCCCGATTACATCTCCGAGAAGAAGATGCGCGAGCTCAAGCTGTCTAAGGGCGAGACCGCCGGCAACGGCGATTGCTACACCTGCATGGGTTGCCGCAGTTTCCTGACGCCTGACCGTTCGGGCAACGGCTTTAACAATGTCGCCAACGCGCTGAACTACGACCCGGCCAAGCCTAAGTACTACGGTCGCTTTAACCAGGGCGTTGTGACCATCAACCTGCCCGATGTCGCACTGAGCTCGCATCAGGACATGGACAAGTTCTGGAAGATCTTCGACGAGCGCCTTGAGCTGTGCCACCGCGCCCTGCTGTGCCGTCATGAGCGTCTGATGGGTACGCTTTCGGATGCCGCACCGATTCTTTGGCAGTACGGTGCCCTCGCCCGCCTGAAGAAGGGCGAGACGATCGACAAGCTGCTCGTGGGCGGTTACTCCACCATTAGTCTGGGTTATGCCGGCCTGTATGAGTGCGTCAAGTACATGACGGGCCACAGCCACACCGAGAAGGAGGGCACGCCCTTTGCCATGGCCGTCATGCAGCGCATGAACGACAAATGTGCTGAGTGGAAAGCCGCGAGCGACATCGATTTCTCGCTGTACGGCACGCCGCTGGAGTCGACGACGTATAAGTTCGCCAAGTGCCTGCAGCGCCGTTTTGGCATTATCCCGGGCGTGACGGACAAGGGCTACATCACCAACAGCTACCACGTCCACGTGTCCGAGGAGATCGACGCATTCGACAAGCTCAAGTTCGAGGGTATGTTCCAGCAGCTTTCGCCGGGCGGTGCCATCTCCTACGTCGAGGTTCCCAACATGCAGGACAACCTCAAGGCTGTCATTCGCGTGATGCAGTACATCTACGACAACATCATGTACGCCGAGCTCAACACCAAGAGCGATTATTGCCAGGTGTGCGGTTACGACGGCGAGATCAAGATTGTCGAGGATGACGGCAAGCTGGTGTGGGAGTGCCCCAATTGCGGCAATCGTGACCAGGAGAAGATGAACGTCGCCCGTCGCACGTGCGGTTACATCGGTACCCAGTTCTGGAACCAGGGTCGAACCGAGGAGATCCGCGACCGCGTGCTGCATCTCTAATAACCATCCCAGGCCGCCCCGTAGCGAGGCCCCGGACCTTTACTCGCTATTTCGGACAGTCCTGGCTCACGACGGAGGCGCCACTGGCGCCTCCTGTTCGTGCGGAACTCATATCGAGCAAAGGTCCGGGGCCTCGCTACGGGGCGGCCAAGTTGACGTAGCTGAGATGCAGCATGAGGCCTGCTCACTCCTCGAAGTTCTTAGCGGAAATAATTTGAGCTGCAGCTGCGATTTACTTGCGATGGCGGTTGAGCTGCAACAAAGTTTTTATTGGACCTCGAACCCTATACTCGATGTTCGCTTCGTTCATTGAGTTACCCTTTGCATGAGGCCGGGACATATCGTCCCGCCCGCAGTTTCGCAGGCCGAAGGCCGAGAATGTTTGAGGACGGGATGATATGTCCCGGCCTCCCGGGAGAGTTACCTATGAACTACGCGAACATTAAGTATTTCGACATTGCTGATGGGGAAGGCGTTCGTACTTCTCTGTTTGTGAGTGGGTGCCGTCGTGGGTGCAAGAATTGCTTTAACTCTGTTGCGTGGGACTTTGCTGCGGGCGAGCCCTTTGATCGTGCCGTCGAGGATAAGATTATTGAGAGCCTCGACCATCCCTTTATCGATGGTCTGACGATTTTGGGCGGCGAGCCTATGGAACCTGAGAATCAGGCGGGACTCGTTGAGTTTGTCGAGCGTGTTCGTGAGGCTTATCCCGTGGAGTCGGGGAAGACCATTTGGTGCTTTACCGGCGACGTGCTCGAGGAACTTATGCCGGGCGGTCGTCACCATACCGAGGTGACGGACCGCATTCTCGCCTGCCTCGATATGTTGGTGGACGGTCCGTTCGTTCAGGATCTGTACGATATCTCGTTGCGCTTTAGGGGCTCGAGCAACCAGCGCGTGATAGATATGAACGCCACGCGTGCCCGTGCCGAGCGTGAGAATGTTGCGCTTTGCGACGCCGTGGAGCTTTGGCGGGATGATCCGGTCTATTCGACCCATACAATGTAGCTTGTGGCCGATGCCGGAGGGCGTGGTACCATAGCGCGAACGCGAAATCGAAAAAAGTGAGGCCCAGATGGTCGATCAGGAAAAAGTCGAGACTGCCATTAAGCTGCTGCTTGAAGGTATAGGCGAGGACCCAACTCGTGAGGGCCTGCTGGAGACTCCGGGACGCGTCGCCCGTATGTACGGCGAGATTGCCGGCGGTATGGACCAGAGTGCCGAGGAGCACCTGTCCAAAACTTTTGCCGTCGCTTCGAACGATTTGGTTATCGAGCGCGACATTACGTTTTACTCGCTGTGCGAGCACCATCTGCTGCCGTTTTATGGCAAGGCTGCGATCTGCTATATCCCTAACGGTCGCGTGGCGGGCCTGTCTAAGCTTGCTCGCACGGTTGAGGTCTATGCCCGTCGTCTGCAGCTGCAGGAGCAGCTGTGTGCACAGGTTGCCGATGCCCTCATGGAGTATCTTGCTCCCCAAGGGGCGATTGTACTGATGGAAGCCGAGCACATGTGCATGACGATGCGCGGCGTGCAAAAGCCCGGCACCAAGACCGTGACGCTCGCTCGCCGCGGCGTCTTTGAGACCGATCCCGCGCTCGAGGAGCGGTTCTTTAGGATGCTGGGCCGCTAACCATGAGAGTCGTCAACGACTTTACATCGAAGACCGATGAAGGGACGCCGCGTCGCGGCTTTATGGCTTCGGGCCTGACTCCCTTTGGTGCCATGCCTCGCATTGATTACATTTGTGCCAACGGGCTGTTCCGGCGGCACCTGGGCAACATTGCACAGTTGGAATCGGGGCGTATCTTCTGCCGCCACGGTATTGACCATCTGCTGGATGTCGCGCGCATTATGTGGATTAAGAATCTCGAGGAACAGCTCGAATTTGACCGCGAGGTCATCTATGCCACGGCACTTCTTCACGATATCGGCAAAGATGAACAGTATGAATCGGGTATATCCCATGATGTTGCAAGCGAGCGCGTCGCTGATGCAATACTCGCCGGCATGCCCGATGACGTGGCGTTTGAGCCGGCCGATGCCGCAGCCATTAAGACGGCCATTCTGGGCCATCGAAAGCTGCGCGTGAACAGCCAACCGCTTGAGCGTCTGCTCTATGCAGCCGACAAAGCGTCGCGCGCATGCTTTGCATGCCCCGCGCGCAATGCTTGCAACTGGAGCGATGATAAAAAGAACCTGTCGATTCGCGTGTAGCTAGTTTGCGCGGTCGGGGTTCTAAACGAAGGAGACGATCGCGATGAGTAACAAGAAACTGCCCGAGAATGCAACCAAGACTGAAGGCGCCGAGCTCGCCCGCCGTGGAAGGGGCGAAATATCCACCGCAACGGCGGTGCCTCACGTGAGCTATGACGATCTGCGCCATGCCGATCGCATTGTCATTGACGGCCTTGAGGTTTTTGCCAACCATGGCGTGTATCCCGAGGAGAATGCGCTGGGTCAGAAGTTCATCGTTTCTCTGGTGCTCTATGCCGACTTGCGCGCGGCGGGGGAGCACGATAACCTGGATGCCTCGATTGACTACGGCTCGGTGTGCCACGATGTCGATGGCTATCTGCGCGAGCATACGTTTAAGCTCATCGAGGCGGCAGCCGAGGGTGTGGCCCAGATGCTGCTGCGTCGTTACCCCCTGCTGCTTGGCGTGCGTGTTAAGCTCGATAAGCCTTGGGCGCCCGTCGGTCTTCCCCTGGCAAGCTGCGGTGTCGAGATCGAGCGCGTGCGCTAGTCGGTTCTAATACGTCTCTATGGGCGGCTGCTTGAGTCGCTGAGACAGTGCTCTATTGTTGGGGCAGTACGTGTCGAGCAGGGTGTGAAACCGCCGATTGTGGCTTGGCTCGAGCAAGTGGACAAGCTCGTGGGCGACAACCATGTCGAGGCATTCGACGGGGTAGGCGGCGAGCTCGCGCGCGATGCGAATGGCGCCGGTTTTGGGTGTGCAGGAGCCCCAGCGCGTCTTCATGCTGCGCACGGAAACGCGGGAAACGGCGACACCCATTGCGATTTCGTATGCGTGCACCATATCGCGCAGCGCCGATGTGACCTCGGACGTATAAAGCTGGTCGATGTGGGCTTGGAACTCATCGGACGTTAGGCCGTCGAGGGCCGTGCACTGCTTTGCCTGCGCGCGCCCACTTGGCTCATCGGTACCCATAAAACTTGCGAAGGTGGCCTGTTTGGGCCGCGGTGCGGGTGATGCAAAGTTGTGATCGAGCGCATCCTGTACCGTGATGGGTTTGCCCCAAAGCGCAATGATGGACGAGGGGCTGAGCGGCTCTCTCGCCGTCGCCTGACGTTGCTCGCGCTGGGCAAGTCGGCTGATAATCCAGGCGCTGTTGCGCTTCACAAATGCTTCGATACGCTCACGGCTGGCGCCGATCGGTGCGCTGGCGTGGACCTCACCGCTTGATGTGACGCGTAGGTTGAAGTTTTTGACGCGCTTTTTGGTAACGACGACGGAGATGGGCGTCCCATCCGGCCGGGATACAGAAATCGTAAACTGCTGCGTCAAAAGCGGTCCTTCAGATTGGGGACGGGCCGGCATGTCGACCGTTCGGCATGCCGGCCCGCTCAAGGGATGTGAAATTAATAACGCTCAAAGAAGGCAAGCGCGTTGTCGCTGCAGAGCTTCTGCATCACGGTCTTGCCAAAATGCTTGGAAAGCATGTTCTGGAACTCGGGCATCTTGCTGGCATCGGAGAGGAAAGCAGGCACCGTGGCGCCGTCCCAGTCGCCGCCGAGCGCGATGACGTCCTCGCCGCCCAGGTCGAGCCAGTGCTCGATATGTGCCGCTAGCTGGTCGAAGGTGACGTCTGCGGCGGTCTTGTCGGTTACGTCGTTGGATAGGAACTCGCTGCAGTAGTTGAGGCCGACGATGCCGCCCATGTCGCGAATGGTGCGGAACTGGTCGTCGGTAAGGTTGCGTTTGACGCCGCAAACCGCACGGGAGTTGGAGTGGCTGGCGACGAAGGGGCGCGTGGCGTGGGCGACAACCTCGTCAAAGCACTCATCGTTGAGGTGGGAGACGTCGAGTACCATGCCGGCGTGCTCCATTTGCGTAAGTGCCTCGACGCCGGCGGCGGTAAGGCCGGCGTGGGTGTCGTGGCCGCTCGCGAGCGGTCCCTGCGCGTTCCAGCTGAGTGACGACATAAGCACGCCCAGGCTCTTGAGCACCTCGATCAGCGCGGGGTCCTCGGCAAAGAACGTGGCGTTTTCGATGGTGTGGATACAGGCGATCTTGCCGTCCTTGAGCGCGGGGCGAATGTCTGCGGTGCTGCGCACGTTGACCATGCGGTCGTGGTTGAGCATTGCCTGGCCGCTCATATGCGCCATGATTTGCGCCTGGAAGCGCGCGGCGTGGGCGGTGGGGATCTCGTCGGGGACAAACGTAGCGAAGCACTGTGCCCACGGCGTGTTGCCGATCTTTGCGAGCGAGATGGCGCAGGCGTTACCCTCGATGAGGTCGAAATCTTGCGGATGCGTTTCGTCGCCGGGGAAATAACCGTCGGTGCCGGCGGTAAAGCGCAGGTCGAGATCGAGCGTGGCCCAGCCGATTCGGTCGGCGGTGTCGCAGTGTAGGTCAAATACGGGATATGCCATGGTTCCTCCGGTTGCAGCGTTTCTTTGCAAACTGTCTTCAAATTGTATGACTAGGGTATAGTTAGCGCCATATGTTCATGGCGGCCCGTGTTGTGCGCCGCCCTTATCACGGAGGTTTCCATGTCCAACCAGGGCAAGAAGGTCAAGACTCATTATCGCGGCACGCTCGACGACGGCACGCAGTTCGATAGCTCCTACGATCGCGGCGAGCCGCTGGAGTTCACCTGCGGCGCCGGCCAGATGATCAAGGGCTTCGACGCCGCTGTTGTCGACATGCAGGTGGGTGAGAAGAAGACCGTGCACATTCCTGCTGCCGATGCCTACGGCGAGCACAATCCCGAGATGGTTCTGACCTTCCCGGCCGAACAGGTTCCCAACATCGAGCAGATTGAGAAGGGCATGAAGCTCTTCCTGTCCACGCCGAGCGGTATGCCTGTCCCCGCCGTGGTCATCGATGTAACGCCCGGGGCCGTGACGCTCGACGCCAACCACGAGCTGGCCGGTAAGGACCTCAACTTTGATATCGAGCTCGTCGAGGTCGAGGGTTAGAGTATGCCTGAACGCTTGGTTTCGACGACATGCTTGGGAAATCTCAACGATCCGTCCTATGAACTCCTGCTTCGCCGGAAGTTGGGCGGCGTCTTTGAAGTTGACGAGGTACTGCTCGATTGGGACCAGGCTGATGTATACGCGTTTGTGGGCGTGACGGAGCTGGGGCGCACGGTCGATGTTCGGCTGGATACTGCCGACGGCGGTCGTCTTGCCGACGGCGACGTGCTCGCCATTGACCGTTCGGGCATGGTGCCCGTGGCGGTTGTCGTGCGCTTGCGCAGCGCCGAGGTTTATTTGGTCGAAGTTGACCGCATGGACCCGATTGCGCTCGCGCATTCGTGCTGGGAGATCGGCAACATGCATGCGCCGCTCTTCCGGGGCGACTCGGACGAGCATACTGTGCGCATGTATACTCCGGTGCAGCCTGTTTTGGGCCGCATGCTCCGGGGTGTCGAGGGTGTTCGGCTCTCGCTGGTTACCCGTGAACTCGATGCGGACCGGCGCTTTGCGTCGAGTGCGGCGGAGGTCGTCGTGAGCATGGCTCCCGACTTTACCATCGTAAAAAAGGCGCGCGGCTAAGCGCGCGTATGCGCAAGACGGGCTTTGAAGGGCGACCGATCAAGGTCCGTCTTGCTGTTGATATGAGGCTTTGGGGGAAGCATATGGGTCTTGAGGGAATCAAACTGATTGCATGCGATTTGGACGGCACGTTGCTGCATCCGGGGGAGCGCGAGCTGCGTTCCGAGGCCTTTGAGCTTATCGATGAGCTGCATCGTCGTGGTATCGTGTTTATGCCGGCGAGTGGCCGTCAATATGCGAGCTTGCGCTACCTGTTTGCCCCGGTGGCCGATGAGCTCGCCTATGTATGCGAAAACGGAACCCTGGTGATGAGCGAGGGGCGTGCCGTCGTCAAGCGTTCCATGGAGCGTAGCCTTGCTATGGTTATCGCGAATACCGTGGTTGCGTATCCCCATACCGACATGACCCTTTCGTGTGAGGGGCACATCTACACCATGAGCGGCAACGATGCGTTCGTCGACCATTTGCGCTATGTGGTCCACTGCGATGTGGCGGTGGTCGACCGTCCCGAGGACATCGACGAGGATGTCATTAAGATTGGCTTCCAGACGCCCGAGGTGGATTATCCGGCGGCCCGGGAGTATTTCGAGCGCCTCTTTGGCGGCCGTGTCAATGTGATGACGTCAGGAACCGCATGGACGGACCTTATCGGTTTCGGTTCGGGCAAGGGCTCCGCGCTTGCCGATTACGGTCGTGTCCTGGGGATTTCGCCCGATGAGATGATGGCATTTGGCGACAATGAGAACGATCGCGACATGCTCAACGTCGTGGGCCATCCCTATCTGATGGAGAGCTGCAACCCCACCATGCGCGGTATCAACGATCGCGTCCGTTACGTGCACACGGTCGAAGAAGAACTGCGCCGCCTGCTCGCCGAGTAGGTTTTCGGGACATGCCTAGAAATGTACTGTTTGCTGTAACGGATGGGAAAGTAGATTTGCAGGCATGCCCCAAAGGCTACCGGCAGTCGGGACAGAGTCCCTCAAAGATGGTGTAGTGCGAGCTGACGCTCCATCCGATTTGTTCGGATGCCCTGGCGTCGAGCTGGGCATCGAAGGGGAGCGGCACGTCGATGACGCGGCTGCACGAGGTGCAGATGATATGTGCGTGCGGCTCGATGGTGCGATCGAAGCGGCTGCCGCCCGGCGTCTTAATAGAGAGAATCTCGCCGGCGTCGGCTAAGAGATTGAGGTTGCGGTAGACCGTGCCGCGGCTGATCTTGTCATCCTGTTCGCGTACGACATTGTAGATTTCGTCGGCGGTGGGATGGTTATAGCTTTGGCGCACAGCGTCAAGAACCAGCTTTCGCTGCCTGGTATTCCTTCTTTGCACCGCCATGCGCCTCGCCTCTTTTCTGTAAACGGCATGAAGCAAATGATACCTTATTTAGAACACAATACTAATAGCGAGGGCTAAAACCATCCTCGTTGGCAAGCGGGGTGCGAGCTTGAGCGTCTACAAGGCGAAAACGTGTCCCCATGCGCTCATAGGAGGCATGAAGCGCCTCGAGCAGAGACACGATGTTTGCCGGCGTGCCCTGTAGCTCCATCTCAACCGAGCCGTCTTCCATATTGCGCACCCAGCCGGTGAGGGAGCGCGCCTGTGCGAGGTTGGTGTTGGTGAAGCGGAAACCGACGCCCTGGACTTGCCCCTCCCACCGCAGGAAATAGCGCTGCGGGGCGTCTTGAGTGGCCTCGTCGCTTGCGAGCACGGTGAGCCTGCGGCGCAGCTCGAGCTCGACGCCAGAGAGCTTTTGGGGTTCGCGGCTGCCGCCGGCGACGCTGGAGAAGAACGTATCGAAGAAGCTCATCGCTAGGCCTGCTTGTCTGCGTCGGCCGGGAAGGTAATGCCGGCCTGCTGGCGTACGGCATCCATGATGCGCAGTGAGACGAGCGTGACATCGCGGTAGTGTCCGAGCTCGTGGCGTCCCGCCGGGGTCTCCCAAATCTCTTCCTTAACGTTATCGATACCGCCGATGGCGGTGATAAAGTCTGTGAGTTCGTATTCCATGGTGTTGCTCGATTTGGGAAGGTCGAGCACGCGGCCGTTGTCGCCCTGTTCGCGCGGTACCTCGGTCGCCGAGCCGCGTACGACGTCGCCGCGATAGTCGATGCGGACGTTGCGGGGCGTGGACAGATGGTCGATCTGGATAGTGCCACGCTCGCCTTCAATCTGCGAGGGCAGCAGGTCATTCGTAATTTTGGAGTGCGCAAGCTCGACGGAGATACGGCCACCGCCGTAGCTGGCGAGGATGGAACCGCAACCGTCGATGGGGCCGTGCGTGAGCTGTCGCGTGGCGGGGTCGAGCAGAGTAGCCATGCTCGTAAGGCCGGAGGGCATGCCGAAAATCTCGACCATGGGCTCGACGGTGTAGACGCCGATGTCCATGAGGGAACCCGATGCCATATTGCAGTCAAAGATATTGGTGGCGCGCCCCGCGAGAACCTCGTTGTAGCGCGAAGAATACTTGCCAAAGCGCAACGATGCACGACGAATGGGCGCAATCTCGCCCAGGGCGTCCTCGACGGCGTGGAAAGCGGGGTCATGGAGCGGGCGCATGGCCTCGAGGGCTACGACGCCCGCCGCCTCGGCTGTGCGAAAGACCTCGAGCGCCTGCGCCTCGGTGGCACAAAAGGGCTTTTCGACGATAACGTGCTTGCCGCCGGCGATACAGGCGAGCGCCTGCTCGTAGTGGAGCGCATTGGGGCTGCCGATGTAGACAGCGTCGACGTCGGCAGCGGACGCAAGCTCGTCAAGCGCGGTGAAGTAACGCTCGCCGCCGTGCTTAGTGGTGAAGGCGGCGCCGCGATCTGCATCGCGCGAGAGCGTGCCCACAAACGCGGCTTGGTCGTTGGCGTTGACGACCTGGATAAAGTCGTCGGTAATCATGGATGTGCCGATGGTCGCTATACGCAGCATATATCCCCCTCGTGCCGTTCGGTTTACAGGATGAGTGTAGCGCGAGGGGGCAGGAAATAGCGTGCGAAAACGCCGTTACAGGTCGCTCTCGTTAAAGCCGGTGTCGATATCGAGGTTGCTGCCGTCGGCCGCGGTGGTGGCGAGCTCGTCGCAGCGCTCATTGAGCTCGTGGCCGGCATGCCCCTTAACCCAGATGAACTCCACCTTATGCTTGCCCTTTGCGGCAAGCAGGCGCTCCCACAGGTCGCGGTTCTTGACGGGCTGCTTGTTGGCAGTTTTCCACCCGCGTTTTTTCCATCCGTCAATCCAGTGCTTGTTGAAGGCGTTGACAACGTACTGCGAATCGGAATGGACTTCGACATCGCAGGGGCGGTTGAGCGCCTCGAGCGCCACGATGACCGCCATGAGCTCCATGCGGTTGTTGGTGGTCTTGGCGTAGCCGCGCGAAAGCTCGGAGGTGAAGGCCTTGCCGGCGGGGTTGGTGTATGTGAGCACGGCACCGTAGCCACCGCGTCCCGGATTTGATCGGGCCGAGCCGTCGGTATAGATGATGACCTTCACATGGTTCCTTTCGTTGGGTACGTTTCGTGTGAGTGACCATTGTAGCGCCATGCCCGCCGGGGGCTAGCAATCTACGATTTCTACCCCGTCTTCCGACAGTTAGTTGGCATGGATGATGCGGTTGAGCTCGTCGAGGTATTGCTGCAAGAGGGGAGAGGGCTTGCGCTCGTCGTGCATGATATAGCCTACGCGCATCGTTGGGGCGTCTGCTAACGGGATCGATGCCATACCCCATTGCATTTCATTGGAGAGGACGCCGGTCGACAGGGTGTAACCGTTCGACGTGATAAGTAAGTTAGTAAGTGTTCCGCGGTCCGAGATTCGTATGTTGCGGTCGCAAGGGATATAGCTAAAAGGTTCCTCGGCGTAATAGAAGGAGTTTGAGGTTCCCTGCTCAAAGCTGTAGCGCGTATAGGGCGTGAGGTCGGCAAGGGACAGCTGGGGGCGGCGTGCGAGCGGGTGGCGCTCGCTAACGAAGACGTGGACCGTCGCGTCGAATAGGGGATGGAAGCTTGCACGGGCATCGGCGAAGGCCTTCTGCAGAACGCGGGCGTTAAAGTCATCCAGATACAGAATGCCGATATCGCTGCGAAACGCACGGACGTCATCGATGATCTGCGATGTGGTGGTCTCGCGCATGATGAACTCGAACTTGCTGTCGCGGCAGCGCTCGACCACGTTGACAAAGGCCTCGACCGAAAAGGCGTAGTGCTGGGCGGAAATGGCGAGGCGGGCTTGCGGGGTGCCGCCGTCCTCGTAGCGTGCCTCGAGCATGTCGGCCTGCTCTACGACCTGGCGCGCATAGCCCAAAAGCTCGGTGCCGTCGTTGGTGAGCGTGACGCCGCGGCTGGAGCGCGTAAAGATCTCCAGATGGAGCTCCTGTTCCAGGCTTTTGACGACGTTTGAGATGTTGGACTGAGCGGTATAGAGGCGCTGGGCTGCGGCGTTGATTGAGCCGGACTCTGCCACGGCGATCAAAAAGCGAAGCTGTTGGAGGGTCATCGGTGCCCTTTCTTTCGATAGCTATCTAAAAAACCGATAACAGGTTAGCGCTTTTAAGTGATTGACCGAGCGAAGCAATGCCCGTACTATTCAAAACACACAAAGGCGGTAGGTAATTAAGCCAACCACGGAACCGGGGTGCGAAAGGAGGCCCGCATATGAATTGCTTGCCAAGACGAATGCCGGGCTCCTGTTTGCGCCCGTCGGCGTGATCAGGAGACAGCGACTTACTTCTCTCTTTTTATTTACTTTTGTTCGATCAAGGAGATCATCATGAGCCAGTTCATTAACAACCCCGAGCACACCTTTGGTTTCGATACCCTGCAGCTGCATGTTGGCCAGGAGAGCGCCGATCCCGCATCCGACTCCCGCGCCGTGCCTATCTACCAGACCACGAGCTATGTGTTCCGCAGCTCTCAGCACGCCGCCGACCGCTTTGGTCTTGCCGACGCCGGTAACATCTACGGCCGTCTGACCAACTCCACCCAGGGCGTCTTCGAGGACCGTATCGCCGCACTCGAGGGTGGCGTGGCAGGTCTCGCCGTCGCCTCCGGTGCTGCTGCCATCACCTATACCCTGCAGGCTCTTGCCCAGGCCGGTGACCACGTGGTGGCTCAGAAGACCATCTACGGTGGCTCCTACAACCTGCTGGAGCATACGCTCTCCCAGTTTGGCGTCGAGACCACCTTTGTCGATGCCCATAACCTGGAAGAGGTTGAGGGCACCATCAAGGACAACACCACGGTCATCTATCTCGAGACGCTCGGCAACCCCAACTCCGACATCCCCAACATCGACGCCATCTCCGAGATCGCCAAGAAGCACGACCTGCCGGTTGTCGTCGACAACACCTTCGGCACCCCGTATCTGTTCCGTCCGCTGGAGCATGGTGCCAACATCGTCGTCCACTCCGCAACCAAGTTCATCGGCGGTCACGGCACCTCGCTGGGCGGTGTGATCGTCGACGGCGGTAACTTTGATTGGAAGGCGAGCGGAAAGTACGCCCAGATCGCTGAGCCCAACCCCTCCTACCACGGCGTCTCGTTTGCCGAGGCTGCCGGTCCCGCCGCCTTCGCGACCTATGTCCGCGCTATCCTGCTGCGTGACGAGGGCGCCTGCATCAGCCCGTTCAACGCCTGGGTCCTGCTCCAGGGCACCGAGACCCTGTCGCTGCGCGTTGACCGTCATGTCGAGAACACCAAGAAGGTCGTTGAGTTCCTGGCTGGTGACAGCCACGTCGCCAAGGTGAACCACCCGAGCCTGCCTGAGCACCCCGACCATGAGCTTTACAAGCAGTATTTCCCCAACGGCGGTGCCTCGATCTTTACCTTTGAGATTAAGGGTGGCCAGGAGGCGGCTTGGAAGTTCATCGATCATCTGCAGGTGTTCTCGCTGCTCGCCAACGTGGCCGACGTCAAGTCGCTCGTCGTGCACCCGGCTACCACCACGCACTCCCAGCTCTCTGCCGAGGAGCTCGCTGAGCAGAACATCACGCCCTCCACGATTCGTCTTTCCATCGGTACCGAGAACGCCGAGGACATCATTTGGGATCTGAAGCAGGCCTTCGCCGCGCTGGACGAGTAAGGCGACTTGTGCAAGGACCCCTTGCGGCTCGATAGGTATAACTGCATAAAATGCCTGCTCAAGGCGCCTGTGCGAACAATGGTTGCACAGGCGCCTTTTTTGCATAGAGAGGGTGCAGAAACAGGGTTTTTGACACGATTTATGCATTTGAGTTGTGGAAAACTCCTGTTGAGAGGATGTGAGTTTTACGCAATTGACGTGCGCCTTTTGAGTAAAACCGCAGGTCGCGATTTGCTCGGGGTACTATGCAGCGCGATCGAATCACACGCAGCTCAAACGCAGCAAAAACGCACTACGGAGGTTTCCAGCTACATGAGGATCGATTCACGAAAACCGAAAGCCGCCGCCCTTTCCGCCGCTCTGACCGTGGCACTTTTGGCGGGCGCCGGCGCAACTGATGCCCACGCGGCAACACTATCCGATACGGTTGGATCTACGCCGTCCGAGGCGACGCTGGTGCAGCCCGTCGACTACCGCGGTGACGGTTATGGCTCCATGCAGGAGTGGAACGCCTCGATGGGGGCGAAGCGCGATTCCCTGGAGATGCGCGCTCAGATCATTATGAATATGTATGGCGACTATGCTACCGATGACGAGCGCGCTGTGTTGCAGGGCTGCATCGACGGCGCGAGTAGCCTGTTGACGATGGGGGAGGTCGACGCCAAGTCGACCGAGCTCGACGAGCTTCGCTCTACGCTAGAGGATGCCAAGCGCGAGGCGCTCGAGGCTGCCGCAGCCGAAGCCGAGGCCGCTGAGGCCGTTCAGGCTTCGTATTACAACGCCGGCTCCGGCTCGTCTTACGCGTCTGCTGCGTATTACGCGAACGGCTCGGGCCTGACGCGCTCGAGCGGCGTCAATAACTATAACGGCCGCCGCGAGACTTATTACAGCAGCAACGTGTTGTATCACCACCGCACGGGCGAATGGACGCAGGACGCCGAGGGCTTTTGGCGCGATTCCGATGGCTACTACGTCGTTGCCGCGGGCGATAAGGCCCAGGGCTCCACGTTTACCGGGTCCAAGGGCGAGTGCAAGGTCTATGACTCCGGCTGCGCTGCCGGAACCACCGATTACTACACTGGCTGGTAATTTTTCTGCATCACGGATATTTGGCGGACGGGCGTCTTTACCGAGCTTTAGGGCAACGTAAGGACGCCCGTTCTATGTATGCGTTTGAGTTAACAGAGCGCTTACCGTGGCAGTACGCCGCGCATATGGGCGCGGGGCACACTAAGTCACGAGAAACAAAGTCTTTCTCGTGGAGGAAGTGGTCTTGTGAACGCTCGAGATATCGCCGTTGCCGCCGTTGCATTGACGCTTGGTTGCCTTGGTCCTACGGCCGCGCTCGTCGCGGGTATGCAGGGGTCTTGTGGGGCTGCCTCTATCGTGGTCGGTGCGTTGATCGCGGCTGCGCTGCTGGGAAGTGCGGGTGTAGTTCTTTGCCGCGATGGCGAGGACGAGGTGCCTGAGTCGCAACGCTAACTGTTGTGAGGTTGCCGCCGGTCATAGACGAAGATGAAAGCCGCCGCAGGGGAAAGGTTCCCTTGCGGCGGCTTTGCTGTTGAGTCTGTTGACGTGGTGAGCCGGGCGCTACCAGCTTGCCTCGATATCGCGGATGCGCCGATAGAGCCACTCGTTTTGCGGTGCCTGGATATCGTGCTTGGCCGCCAGACGGCAGATGGTGCCCGCGAACTCCTCAACTTCGGTTTTTCGTTGTGCGATGCGGTCCTGCGCCATCGAGGGCATACCGGCGGGGTCGATTCCCTCGATGAGGTGCACCATCTGCGTCAGGTCTGCCTCGGTCAGCTCAACGCCCTCGGCGTTGGCGACCGCAAGCGTCTCGCGCATGGCGGAAACAAAGCAGCGACGCTGCTCGGAGCCCGGCTCCGTGGCGCTTCCGTAGGTCCCGCCGTAGGCCATACAGGTCTGGTTGATGCCGTCGTTGAGCATGAGTTTGGCCCACATGCGGTGCGCAATGTCGCTCTCGACGGTATGGTCGATGCCGCAGCGTGTGTAGAGCTCGTCGATGGCGGCGACGGTCGCGGGGTTGGTGCCGGCTGCCGCACCAAAGCGGATTTCGCCAGTGTTGGTAAAGGTGAGCGCGCCGTCGAGGAATACGGCGTCCATGCCCTGGCAGATACCCAGGACGGTGTGCTTCCAGCCAAAGCGCTCGGCAATCTTCTGCTCGCTTGTAATGCCGTTACACAGCGAGGCGATGAGCGTGTTGGGTCCCACGACGCGCTCCATAGTCTTGAGTGCCACATCGAGTCCAGTCGTCTTGACTGTAAGGATGGCCAGATCGGCGGGCGTTACCTCGCTGGCGCGGACGGACTTGAGCACACAGGGCTCGCCGTTGACGGTGAGCGCATCGCCCGCGTGACGCTCAAAACGTGCGTCATCCATAACGTATTCGACGGCGTCGCTGCCGAGCGCCCTGGCGATCATGCTGCCGTAGAGCAGGCCGACGCCGCCCTTGCCGATAAAGGCGACCTTGTTGATCTGCATGCGAATCATCTCCCCATATAAAAGGCGCCCGCGTAAGGGGCGCCTGATGGATTGTATGCCGCCAGGGTGATTTGTGGGTGCGTGGGGCGGCAGTTATAAAAAGAAATGTTTGCCTGGACGCTACACTGCAGGGCAGACCGCGAAAACGCGTGCGGGATATCCAACGCCATCGCGCACCTTGGGGAAGGTGCAGAAGATGACAGCACCCGTGGCGGGAAGCTCGTCTAGATGGTCCATGACCTCGATTTGGTAACGGTCGACCGAGAGGATGTATTGTTCGCCGGGGTAGGGGTAGGCGTTCTCGCGTGTGGTCACGGTCGTCTCCTTTCATCGGGCTTTTTGCTGATGTTAAAGCGGTGTCGTGACGGCTCGATTTCTGCTACGTTACGATACATTCTCGATTGCGATTCCACGATGTTTCGGCTGCGTGACCATTGTGTTTCGCCTTGCCGGGGCGCTGATGGCGAAGGGAGGGGCCGTGCAATACCGTGTTGACCCCAAAAGTGGTAACCGAATATCCGCTCTGGGTCTGGGCTGCATGAGGTTTCCCGGTGCGCCGGGACACCCCGATGCGAAGACGGCCGATGCCATCATCTCCCGTGCGGTGGAGCAAGGGATAACCTATCTGGACACGGCCTATCTCTACCCCGGTAACGAAGCTTGTGTGGGAGCCTCGCTTGAGCGCCTGGGTCTGCGCGACCGGATTTTGCTCGCGACCAAGTTGCCGCACGCTTCGTGCAAATGTGCGGAGGATTTCGATCGGTTCTTCGACGAGCAGCTGCGCCGTTTGCGGACTGACCATATCGACTATTACCTTATGCACAACATCACCTCGCCCGCGCAGTGGGAGCGCGTGGTAGCGTTGGGTATCGAGGACTGGATTGCGCACCAAAAGGCGGCGGGGCGTATTCGCCAGATAGGTTTTTCGTACCACGGCAGTGCGGCGGACTTCCTCACGATGCTTGACGCGTATGACTGGGACTTTTGCCAGATCCAGTACAACTACGCTGGAGAGCGCTACCAAGCGGGAACGGCGGGACTCATGGCAGCCGCCGAGCGCGGGCTCGCGGTGTTTGTGATGGAGCCGCTGCTGGGCGGGCGTTTAGCGGGCAAGCTGCCGCCACGGGCCCGCGCTGTGCTCGATAGTGCCCGTGACCCGCATTTGCGCACTCCTGCCGCCTGGGGTCTTTCGTGGGTGTGGAATCATCCTCAGGTGACGATGTTGCTTTCTGGTATGACCGATACCGCGCAGGTGGATGAGAATTCGTCACTGGCAGACCTCGCATTGCCGAATTCGATGACTGCCAACCAGCTCGACACGATCGCGCACGTGCTGGATGAGTTTGAAAAATCGAATCGCGTGCCCTGCACGGGATGCAGCTACTGCATGCCATGTCCCAAGGGTATCAACATTCCCGGCTGCTTTGCCGCCTACAACGCGAGCTATGCGCACAGCTGGTTTACGGGGCTGTCGCAATACTTTACGGCGAGTGCGGTGCGCACGAGCGAGCCCAAGCTGGTGAGCAATTGCGTCAAGTGCGGCAAATGCGCGCGCCACTGCCCGCAGCATATCGATATCCCCGAGCGTCTCGATGACGTGCGCCGACGCTTCCAGCCGGGCCCCGTAACGGCCATGCTTAAAGTCTTCGGCAAAACACGCTCCTCATGACCCTTTTATATCTTGTGATGGAATAGTTCCTGTTTGCGGCAGAATAGGGCGATAGCAGGAACTATTTCGCCGCAACTGAAGGGGGCTGTCGTGGGCCATCGGGATTCATGTGATGATTTGCGTGAGGTTCGTTGGGGCGTTTTGGGCGCTGGGAACATTTCGCATCGATTTGCATCGTCGCTCAAGGAGGTGGACGGGGCACGGCTTGTGGCTGCCGCCGGTCGCACTCCTTCGCATGTTGAGGAGTTTTGCAGGGCGTTTTCGATTGATGCCGCGCACAGTTATGCCACAGCTGACGATAACGGCGATGCGGCTTATGATGCGTTGATTGCCGACCCCGATGTCGACGTAATCTACTTGGCTCTTCCACATGGCATGCATGCGCATTGGGTCTGTCGGGCACTGCGCGCGGGAAAGGCCGTGCTGTGCGAAAAGCCGGCCGTTTTGAATGAAGAAGAGGCTCTCTCGATTGCCTCCACCTCTCGCGAGTGCGGCGTGCTGTTTATGGAGGCGATGAAGAATCGGTTTTGCCCGATGCGCACTCGCGTGAAGGACTTGTTTGCGTCGGGTGAGCTTGGCCGTATTGTCTCGATTGAAAGCGTGCAAAAGCTCGATTACGGCGAGTCTCCTTCGGGCTATCTGCTTGATCCGTTGCAGGGCGGCTGTCTATATGACATGGGCTGCTATGCGGTCGGTTGGTTTGAGGATTTACTCGCGGGCGCGTGCGAGGTTTCGTCTCGTGAAGTTCGCTGGCGTGACGTATCGGGCGGCCGCGTGGATTGGGCCGATGAGATCCATATGAGTGTCGGCGGTATACCCATTCATATGGCGTGCGACGGCAAAGCAGCATATGAAAGCCGCTTAACGATTGCCTGTGAGCGGGGCTCGTTGGAAATCGAGCGTCTCCATCGCCCCGAGCTCGCCCATGTGAAGTACTCCGATGGACGAATGCTCGAAATAAATGCCCCGTTTGAGGTCGATGATTTCTACGGCGAAATCCAGCATGCGACCCAGCTCATCCGGGCGGGGAAACTCGAGAGTCCCGTCATGCCCCTTGCCGCCACACAGCGCTGTGCGCGCATTATCGATGCAATCCGTCTAGCCCTCTAGGACTTGGCGCTGACACGTAGGGGATCATGACGCTGGCGCCCGTAGCCATAGTGCTTGGTGGCCCGCATCTCTGATGCCCCTTTTATAAGTTGCGGTGGAATAGTTCCTGTTTGCGGCAGAATAGGGGCCAAACAGGAACTATTTCACCGCAACTGATGAGGGGGAGCTGGAGATGCTGACGATTGGGTGCCATCTTTCGACGACGAAGGGCTATCGGGCGATGGGGGAGACGGCGCTGTCCATTGGCGCCAATACCTTTGCATTCTTTACGCGCAACCCGCGCGGCGGCAAGGCGAAAGACCTTGACATGGATGACGTGGCGGCCCTGCGCGAGCTTATGGAGCAAAACGACTTTGGCCCGCTCGTGGCTCATGCCCCGTATACCTATAACCCCTGCTCGGCCAAAGAGCGGGCGCGTGAGTTTGCCCTGGAGGCCATGGCAGAGGACCTACGGCGCATGGAAGCGCTGCCCGGCAACTACTACAACTTCCATCCCGGTGCGCATGTGGGGCAGGGCTCCGACGCCGGCATTCAGATGATCGTCGACACCCTGTGCCAGGTGATGTTTGAGGGCCAGCAGACGACGGTGCTGCTTGAGACCATGGCCGGCAAGGGTACCGAGGTGGGCCGCAGCTTTGAGGAACTGGCGCGCATTATCGAGGGTGTTGCTGCCAGACGTCCAGAGCTGTCGGCCAAGTTGGGCGTTTGCCTGGACACCTGCCATGTGAATGACGCCGGCTACGACATCATCCATGATCTGGACGGCGTACTCGACGAGTTCGATCGTGTGGTGGGTATCGAGCGCCTGCGCGCCGTGCATATCAATGACTCCAAGAACCCCTGTGGCGCCCATAAGGACCGCCACGAATGCATCGGTAAGGGCTATCTGGGTAGTGAAGAGTTTGGCGGCGGTATGCAGGTTATGCAGAATATTGTATCGAATAGCCGCTTCTGTGAACTTCCATTTATTTTGGAGACACCGAACGAACTTGCAGGTTATGCGGCTGAAATCAAACTGTTAAGGTCGTTGCAGCAGTAATGACTGTCACAAAGTGGAGTGTTCCATTCACGTTATGGGTTTGTTTCAATCAGTTTTCTAATTGCAGATTCTCCCAAGCGGGTGCATAATAGCCAACAGTTTTTGCAGACCTCTGAATCAAACGGGGTCACCGGAAGGAGACTGATTATGAAGCTCAAGAAGCTTGGCACATTTGCCGCCACAGGCGCCATGGCGCTCGCCCTCGCACTGACGGGCTGCGGCTCGTCCAACGCCACCTCTGGTTCCGATGCCGGTTCCAGCAGCTCTGACGACGTGAAGGTCGAGAAGGTCGACGGCTCCAAGGAGTATGCACTCGTCAAGGACGGTACGCTCACCGTCGGCACCTCTGCCGAGTACGCGCCGTTTGAGTACAAGGATGACAACGGCGATTACCAGGGCTTTGACCTTGAGCTTATCAAGGTTATCGGTGACAAGCTGGGTCTGGATGTCGAGTACGTCAACAACGACTTCGACACGCTCGTCCCCGGCGTTGCTTCGGGCGCCAAGTACGACGTCGCCATCGCGGCTATCACTGACACGCCCGAGCGTGAGAAGGAAGTTGCTTTCTCCGACTCTTACTACATGGACGATCAGGCTATCGTGACCAAGGTCGATAACGCCGACATTACGGCCGATAACTACAGCGAGAAGCTCAACAATGCCGACGCTACGATCATCGTCCAGTCCGGTTCGACCGCCGAGGCCTTTGCCCAGGAGAATTTCCCCAAGGCCAAGATCGTTCCCTACAAGGACGCCACCGAGTGCTTCAGCGCACTGCAGTCCGACAAGGGTGACGCCGTGGTCACCAACCGCTCCGTTGCGAGCCAGCTGACCGCCGAGCAGTTCAACACCTGCCATACGGTTAAGCAGGTCAGCACCGGCGAGGAGTACGCTATCGCCATCAACCAGGGCAACACCAAGCTCAAGGACGACATCAACCAGGCCATCAAGGACCTGACCGACGACGGTACCGTTGACGCCCTCATGGCTAAGTACAACATCAAGTAAAATAGTCACTTGATTGCACGCGGGCCCTTTCCGTTTTGGCGGAGAGGGCTTTTGCGTTTCTTGAACGGGCGTCGTCCCGTCCCGTAATGTCGGCAACTGATACGTTAGGAGCTACCTTGTCTCGATTGAACGAAGGGGCCATGGGTCGGCGTCCCCCGCTGCCCTCGATGCTCCAAAAGCTAGCCTGCGCCCTGGCTGTGGCGCTCGCTTTGGCGTGCGCGGGGACAGCCGTGCCTTCGACCGCCCAGGCGCTCGAGACCGCAAAGATCACCGCGCGTCCCAATACCGGTTCGGGCAGCGCCGTGGTCGGCGGTACCGAGACGCGCATTACCTGGGAGGTCCAGGCCGATGCCGATGAGGAACTGAGTGGGCTTTCGCTGACGTTTGCCGACGGCACGACGTTTGGTGCCGATGACACACGCCTGACGATGCTCTCGGGCGAGGACCTCATGGACCGTACGCCCATGAAGCCCGCGTGCAAGGTGGACGGTCAGACACTCAAAATCGACTTTGGCGAGACGGCGCCGGCTGGCGGCTATTTTCGCGTCGAGGTCTACGGCGTGACCTTCCCCGTCGAGGGTGGCGACGAGGCCTTTAGCGGCACCTATACGCTCGCCGACGGTTCGGCCAAGAAGATCTCCAAGATTCCTTCCGTCGAGATCAAGGGCGTGACGGCCTTCGATAACTTCTTGGCCGACCTTAAAGAGCAGCCGTGGGTCGAGGCGTGGAACTCCAATATGTTCCTCCGCCTGTTCTTGAACCCGGTCATTTTGGTCCAGAGCCTGCCGATCGTCTTTAAGGGCTTCCTTATGTCGCTCTCGATCGTGCTCGTGGCATTTCCGTTGGCTATTCCCTTTGGCTTTGCGCTGTCGCTCATGCGCATCTCCAAGTCGCGCATCCTGCGCTGCCTTGCCGGCATCTACGTGAATATCATCCGCGGCACGCCGGCGTTCCTGCAGATCTACATTGCGTTCTTTGGCCTACCGCTTGCCGGCGTCAAGGTGGACGACTACGTCTTGGGCGTTATCGTCATGGCCATGAACTCGTCTGCGTACCTGTGCGAGATCTTCCGTGCCGGTATTCAGTCGATCCCCAAGGGCCAAAACGAGGCTGCTCGCTCGCTGGGCATGAATGCCTTCCAGACGCTGCTCTACGTTATGATTCCGCAGACGTTCCGCAATGTCCTGCCTACGCTGACCAGCGAGTTTATCCTGCTCTACAAGGATACGTCGCTGCTCGCCGCCGTTGGCGTGGTCGAGATCGTCATGAATGCCCGCACCATCGTGGCAACGACGGGCTCCATTACGCCGTATGTGGTTGCCGCCCTGTTCTATCTGGTTATTACCCTGCCGCTTGCACGCTTGGTGAGCGGTCTTGAGGCGAAGCTACTGGGTACGGCCGAGACCAAGAAGAAGCGTCCCGCCAAGAGCGCCGGACAGGTTGTCGCGACGCCCGCCGATCACATCGCCGGTCTGTAAGGAGGTCCTGTCATGAGTGAAACGAATTCCAACGAGGTCGTTGTCAGCATCAAGAACCTCCAAAAGGCTTTTGGCGATAACGTGGTTCTGCGTGATATCGATCTGGACGTGCACAAGGGTGAGGTTGTTGTCGTTTTGGGTCCTTCGGGCTCGGGCAAGTCGACGATGCTTCGCTGCATCAATCGTCTAGAGCATCCTACGAGCGGCTCGATTGTCGTTGAGGGCGTGGATGTGTGCGCCAAGGGCGTCGACCTCAATAAGGTGCGCACGCACCTGGGCATGGTCTTTCAACAGTTCAACCTGTTCCCGCACCTGTCGGTCAAAAAGAACGTCATGCTTGCGCAGCAAAAGGTGCTCAAGCGCAGCAAGGAAGAGGCCGAGAAGATCGCCATCGAGGAGCTGACCAAGGTCGGCCTGTCTGAGCGCATCGATTTTATGCCGAGCCAGCTCTCGGGTGGCCAGCAGCAGCGCGTGGCTATCGCTCGCGCCCTGTCGATGAATCCGCACGTCATGCTCTTTGACGAGGCTACCTCGGCGCTCGACCCCGAGCTCGTTCGCGATGTTCTGGGCGTTATGCGCGACCTGGCACGTGACGGTATGACCATGATCGTCGTGACGCACGAGATGGGCTTTGCCCGCGACGTCGCCGACCGCGTCGTCTTTATGGACGGCGGCGTTATCGTGGAAGAGGGCACGCCGAGCGAGGTCTTCGACCATCCCAAGAGCGAGCGCACCAAGGCGTTCTTGGGCAATATCTCATAGGTGACCTGCAGCATCTCGGAATGAGAGGTTGCTTGAGCAGGCGGGGTCGTGGCAATGATGCTGCGGCCCCGTTTTGCATTTCGGATAAAGGTCTCGTCGCTGCCCTGGCGGACTTTCGACCACATTTTCGGTGAATTATGTGTGCGTGATATCGGCGGACGCTCGTTGCCTGGTCTTCCATACAATTACATGCTGTTTGAAAAGAAGCCGGACCATGGGTGCGCTTGGCGCATAAAAGGGAACTGGGTGGGAATCCCAGGCAAGGCGGTTACTGTGTGCGGGGCTGTCCCGCGAGTCAGATTACTTGCCCATGGTCTTCTCGTGTCGAGGGTCTTTTGGGAGCCGCTGGATTCCGGTGAGCAGAAGATGACATCATATTTGCCCCAAGCATCCCGTATGCGATGCGGGGGCATTGCCGCATGCTGTCAGGTGCGGGCGTTTCGCTGTGTCCCGTTTCCCTTTACATGGTCGGCCTCGATTCTTATAGGGGTAGTGATCTTCCAGACCAAGGGGGAAAGGATGCTCAACAACATCCGAACAGGTATGAGGAAATTTCTCGTCGTGCTCATGGCGTTTATCTTTGCCAGTTCGAGCACGGGAATGACCGCGTTTGCCGAGGAGGTGAGCACGGGCGTAGCCGCGGCGGCCGATCAGGTCACAGAGGCGGGCGATGCTGGGCAGGGCAGGCCTGATGAAGATGAGCCTTCTGTCGACGCTGAAACCGGCATGGCAGATGGCGGCAGCACACAGGAGCAGGAAAGCTCCGGTGTTGACGTGCGGTCTATTGCGTCCGAGGAAACGGTACCGGCTGCGCAGGTCGAAGAAGCAGGTTCTTTCGCCAAGGTAGTGCACTCGGGCGAGACGGTGGTCGTCAACGATGCGGCCGATATGCCTGAGACCATTGAGGCGGGTGCGACCGTCAAGCTCGGCGCGAATATTTCGATGGGCACTGACCAGCAGATCGAGACCGTTGACGGCACCCTGGATGGCCAGGGCCATACGGTCACCATTAACGGCAAGGCCGTTGCGAATAATGTGACCGGCTCGATTCAGAACCTGGGCGTGACAGGCTCGGTCTCGAGCACCGACAATGTGGGCTCCATTGCCATGAAACTTTCTGGCACCATCCAGATGTGCTGGTCCACGGCGAGTGTGAACCTTAGCGGCTGGATGGGCTGTGCCGGTGGCCTGGTCGGCGGTATGACGTCCGGAAAGATCGTCAATTCCTATTTTGCCGGCTCAGGCGTTGAGATGAACGGTGGCCTGGTCGGTGAGGCTCAGGCCGGATCGCTGTTGAACTGCCTATATACCGTAGGTTTTTCGCCTGCCGAGATGAACTATGGCGGCTTTAACAAGGGAAACGCGGCTAAAGCTGCCGACCTCTCTTCTGACGACTCACTCGACGTGCTCAATACCGATGTGCCGTCGACTGGCTTTTCCTGGGTGTCCAACGGTGGCCTGCCCTTGCTTGTGAGCGGCTCTGCCCCCGTCGTTGTCAATAAGGACGCGCTCGTCGCGGCTATCACGGCCGCCGAGGCGCTCAATGAGTCAGACTACACAACGGATTCCTGGTCCGCCTTTGCCGCTGCTCTTGCGAAAGCCAAAATCGTCAACGATAACGACGATGCATCTCAGTCCGATGTAAATGCGGCGGTCAAGACGCTCAAGGATGCCTCGGATGCGCTTGAGAAAAAGAAGCCGGCGGCTCCCGTCGCCCAGCCGGAGAGCGTCAAGCACATCTCGTCGCAGGATGACTTCATGTATATGAACGTCAAGGATGCGAGCAACTACTATGTGCTCGATAGCGACATTGTGATTGATGACGAATACTTCTTCGGACCCACAGGCGAGCTCAATTGCACGTTTGACGGACAGGGCCACACTATTACCTTCGACAACAAGGGAGGCGTTAAGTCTCTGTTTGAGAGCGTTGGCTCCACCGGCGTTATCCAGAATGTCTCTTTTGCCGGTGAGCTCAAACAGGCCATGGACGGCAAGTCGTTTGGTCCGCTTGGCAATCAGGTAAAGGGCTCTGTCATCAATTGCTCCACGTCCGTTACGGGTAAGGGCGTTGCTGGCTTTGGCCGTACGCTCAAGGGCGGCGTGATCTCCAATTGCATGTCCACCGCCGCTTCGACCGGCGGCGTGCTTTTTGCGAGCTACGACTCCGGACAGCTCATCAATACGTACTGGCAGGAGGGCCTTACCAACAAGGTCGTCTTTCCCGCGGACGCGCTCGTTAACTCCTATGCTGTCGATACCGATGACATGAAGACGGCGACCTTTGTCGAAAATCTCAACGTCAATCGTGGTGAAAACGGTAGCGTGTGGGGTATGGGGTCTGATGGCTTTCCGCACTTCGGTGAGAATCTAGACTACGAGTTTTCCGAGAGCCCTGCTGCAAGCAATAAGTACGAGGTGAAGTTCACGTCTGCCCGTACCGGCAAGACCGTAACTGCTGCCGATGGTGTGCTCTGCCCGTCTCCCGACGACGTTGTGGTGGGCGAGAACGGTGCCGCCTGCGTTTCGGGCACACTTGAGCTCGATGGCCTGCCCAAGGATGCCAAGGTGACCTGGGGTACCCCAGATGCCAACAGGGGTGATATCGCCGTTAACGAGGAAACGGGCCTGTTGCACGTGTATAACGACGCCGTAGGTACGGTAACCGCCACACTCCACAAGGACGACGGCACTACCGAGAACGTCGCGACCGTTGTGGTCAAGGCGGTGTCCAAACCGATCGATGATTTTCAGATTTGGTATAACGGCGCAAACGTGACGGGCGGCACTATTGCGGTTGCGGGTTCCGAGGTCAAGAATCTTGAAGTCCGTGTTCATTACACCGATGCCGCCGAGGGCGAGTACACTCCTGTTTCCTATGCGCGTTTTCGCTTTGTCGGCACGCCTGCGAACGTACTTTACTCCAATCCCGGATCCGCCTGCTTTTATTTTAAGAAGCCGGGCGAGGCCACGATTCGGGTATCTTCACGCGCAAATCTCGATATCGCCTCCAAGAGCGTGACGGTCACGTCGAGCTATGTGCCAGCGACGAGCGTCTCGCTTGGCTATAACGAGGACGGCGAGACTGTCTATCTGCACGGTCGCAATCCGCTTGCTAAAGGCGCCTTCCTGACCGATAAGGCTGCGCCGGTTGTGGGGCCCGAAAACGCGAGTGATCGCGCTTGCTATACGGTCACCTCGAGTGATTCTGCGGTTGCCGAGTACACTACGAGTGGCGAGATTGGCTTTACGCCGTATAAGGCCGGTAAGACGACATTTGAGGCGACGGTCGAAAACCAGGACGGCAGCGTCATTTCCTCCGGTAAGCGAGAGGTTACCTACGCTTACCGGAACCCACTGAAGTCAGTGACAATCACGAATGTCCCCGCGTCCGTTAAGGCCGGCAAGACCGTCGAACTCAACCTGGGTTATACGGGTGAGAACGATGCCGAGGGCTGGAGTGTTTCCGAGCCCGGTATGAAATGGAGTGTGACGACCGAGGAAGGTCGGGATGCCTCGGATGCCGTGAGTATCGACCGACGCGCTCTTGGTGATTGGAAGCACGTCGACGGTGCTCCTGACGACGGCTTGTTTGTGGCGAGCGGCGCCTATGTCTTGACGGCGAACAAGGCCGGTACCTATACGGTGACCGGTACGCCGATCGATCAGACTGCCGGTGCCCAGGCCATCTCCTTTGAGATTACGGTTGACGGAATCGTTGCCTCGCCGGATAACGAGGCAAAGGCCGACGAAGGCGCCCTTTCCGCTGCCAAGTACTTTGACGTCAACCGTACGATTGATGCGTACGCCTATGGTCAAGAATGGGAGATTTACGCCTTCGCAACGTCGGGGCGCAAGATTGACGACGCACTTGTCGCGAATTACAAGAAGTCCCTTACCGTTCATAAGGCCGAGTGGTCGGGCAACACCGCCAAGGTGACTGATTGCGAGCGAGTTGCGCTTGCGTTAACCGCGCTTGGCGAGGATATCACCTCTTTCGATGGCGTGAATCTCATTGCCGACATTTGCTCTCACGAAGATCTTGTGGCTTCGGCGAACAACGTGGTCTATGCGCTGATTGCCCTTGACGAGGCGGGTATTTCGAATGAGGCGTTGCGTGCGTCCGGCTCTTCTTGGACACGTGCTCAGCTTGTTTGCGCGCTGCTTTCGTTCCAGAATTCCGACGGCGGTTTCACCATCGATGCGGGCGGTGCGAGCAACGTCGATATGACCGCTATGGCACTTCAGGCGCTTGCGCCCTATGTCGATTATGACGCATGCGCCGTCGCCCTGGCCTCGAATGGCCAACCTTCTGTTGCATCTGCTGTCGACAATGCGCTCGGCTTCCTTAGGGGCCAGATGAACGGCCTTTGCGATTTTGGGTCTGTCGAGTCTAATGCCCAGGTGCTGCTTGCTCTTGTGGCTCTTGGCAAGGATCCCGTAAATACCAAGAACGGTTTTGCAACGGGTGCGAATAGCCTGATTTCTGCAATCTGCGCCTACGAGGTTGCCGACGGCAAGGGCTACGCCCATACCATGGGATCCGACGGTAAACCCGGCAATGCCAATGTGCTTGCGACTGTACAGGCCTTACGGGCCCTTTCGGCCTATAAGTCCGCAGGGTCCGGTGTGAGCTGGTCCAAGATCGGTGGCGTAAAAGCCGGTGTCGTCGAACCGAGCGGCTCGAAAAAACCCGTGACGCCCGAGGTACCCGTTCCTACGGTCCCGACGAAGAATCCGACGCCCGCGGTCATGCCGACCGGTTCGCAGAGGGGCGATGGCTCCGGCGATAAGCAGGGCGGTTCTGGAATGCAGGAAGTTGGTGCTTCGCAGAATGTGGATGCCAACAAGGGCGAGTCCGATAAGAAGTCCGGCTCCGACGAGTCTTCCGGTTCGAAAACGACGTCTGCTGCTGCATCACGCAAGGGTGCTTTGGATGGGCGAGGCGGCGTTAATCCGGTTGCTGTTACCGGTGTTGTTGTCGGTATCGTGTGCCTTGCGGCTATTGGTGCGTGGTTTGTGCGCTCCCGTAAGAACGCATAGCGACTCGATGCCTGTAACGTCCGTCGTTTGATACGCGGGTGAGTTGTGCCGTTCGTGTCGTGGCTTTATAGATGAACGGGCTCCGGGTTAAGACGATCCGGAGCCCGTTTGCGTTGCATCTGTCGTGTCAATGGTTGGTTTATGCCAGCTCCGCTCCCAGGGCCTTGCAGGCCGCCTCGCCCTCATCATCGGGCGCATCATAGCAAATGACGGAATCGACGACGTTGATGCCCGCCTCGTCGGCATCGGCCTTCCAGTTATCCATCCACTCGCCCTCGGCCCACGAGTAGGAGCCAAAGAGGACGACCTTCTTGTCGCTGAGGGTTTCCTTGACCTCGTCCCACATAGGCTGGAACTCGTCATACTCAAGCTCCTCGGAACCCATGGCGGGGCAGCCGAAGGCAATGGCGTCATAGCTGGCGGCCTTGTCTGCGGAGAAATCGGCGCAGGAGATGACCTCTGCCTCGGCGCCGGCATCGGTTGCGCCCTCGGCAACGAAGTTTGCCATGGCCTCGGTGTTGCCTGTGCCGCTCCAGTAGACGACTGCGATCTTGCTCATATGTTTTCCTTTCGGTTGTGCGGCGTGCGGCCGCGGCTTGTACGTTCTATCGGGTTGCCTGGGCAAGTTGCGCCAGGCTGCAGCCCTGCTGATAGACAAAGGTGAAGTATTGGGTGCAGGCACGGTAGGCATCAAACGTCGCAAGCGCCTGCTCGACATTTTCGTAGACCTTCCAGGCCCCAAAGACCTTGTAGTTCTCGCCGTGCTGGACGATAAACTGATGGACATCTTCGTAGGGATAGCCCAAAAAATAGCCAATTTCGTGGGGGAACTCGCACATGCACCCCGTATCGCAGTGCCTATTTCGCGCGAGCGCGCAGACGCTGCCGTCATAGGCACTCTCTGCGGCATTGCTGCTTGCCAGTGTGATGCGCGCGGCGAGATGCACCAGGGACGCGGGCAGGTTGTGGACATCGTAACCTTCGGCGGCAAGCGCCGTCGTGGCGCGGGGGTCGGAGAGGTATCGCATGAGGTCTGCAGGGCGGTACACATAGATGAGCGCTCCGCAGGGGCGCCAGACCAAAACGCTCATATGGATCCCGAGTGGCTGGAGCTCGCAGTTGCATTGGGCTATGACGGCGAGCAGGCGAGAGCGTCGCTCTTCGATATGGGCGGCGCTGGGTTTTCCGTTTTGGTTGGCGTAAACGCCGGGATAGGTAAAGAGCGAAGCCGGCTTGATACCTGCGAGCGTAGGGGAGCAGTTGCGCACGACAGCCGTTTGGTATGTTGGGATGTCAATGGTTCGAGTCACGATGCCCCTTTCGGGTCCTCAGTTGTTAGCCAAGGAAAACTTATACACGAAAGTAAGCCACGGTCAACAAAAAAGTTTGAAGAGGGAAACTAATTGACCGAACAGACATGATTTTGGGTTAAGATGGGGACACCCCATGGGGGTATCTAGATAGAGCTACTTGAAAGGGGAACGCATGAGTGACTTGCTCAACCCTGCGAATCTCATCGTGCTTGCCGTGATTGTCGTTGGCATGTTCTTTGGCCTGCGTCGCATTGTCGCTTCGACACACGGAAAGAGCTGCTGCAGCGATGGTGCGAGCGGTAAGAAGGCCAAGAAGGTAGTGGTTGCGGATACCGATCCGTCCCACTACCCCTATAGCGATGAGTTGCTCATCGGCGGTATGAGCTGCGATGGCTGTGCTCGGAATGTGGCCAATGCCCTCAATGCGCTGAATGGTGTGTGGGCAACGGTAACGTATGCGGACCACACGGCACGCGTGTGCTCTAAGCAGCCGGTTGATCGTGATGTCCTCGAGACGGCCGTGAAAGACGCGGGCTACTACGTCATGACGCTGTAAGCGTCGCTCTGGATGCGCTTCCTTGGCTAGGCTCGTCCGCGCAGTTCGATGTCTTGGATGTCGTCGAAGTCGATGGCGATGTCTCGGAGCTTGAGGAGCTTGAAGGCGGGGAGCGCCTCGTCGAGGATGCCGGTGCGGCTGCGATAGCCGTATGTATCGTAATAGGTGACACGAACCAAGTCGCCACGTTTGAGACCCTCGAGTTTTTTAGAAAGCACGAGGGCTTTTTCTTCCGTGAGCTCACGTTTTGGCTCGACGGTGATTTCCTGCTTGCGCACGAGTTCGTAGTATCCCGTGAGGGCGGCAAAGGGCATAAACTGTGCGGCGCGGTTGGCGCGCACGGCACCGTTGGCAGTGAGGTTGGGGTCGGCGGCGCGGCGTCTGCCCTCGGGGTCCGCCAGGCGCTCGAAGGCGGTCGGCGGGCGCACGGACTGTTGTTTGGGTTTAGGCACGGTGTCCTCCAACTTGTTCGTTGCGTTCGCGCGCGGTGGCGCCGGCGGTAAAGCTTAATCCCTTGACGAGCGCGTTCTTGCCGTACTTGCCTTTCACGGCCAGGACGGCGCGCGCCAGGTTGCGCTCGCGCTCATCGGCCTCGATATCGCTGAACAGATCGATGGTGGCAAATTCCTCGGGCATGAGGTTGCCAAATCCCAGGTTGATGCGCTTGACCGGTCGTTTGGGGTCGACCGTCTGTGCCCAAAGGTCATCGAAATACCCCATGATCTTCTTAAACGAATTGGTACGCTCGGGCAGCTTTCGCGAGGCGTTAGAGTGCGCAAAGAGTGCGGCATAGCCACCGCGCGGTTTGCCGCCATGCTCTCCCACAAAGATGCCATCGATTGCCTGCGCTTCGCGCACCAGGCGACGCCGTTCGTCATCGCGCTGGACGGGCTTGGGCGCACGGGGCGCGAGCTCGGGGCCGGCGGTTGCGGTGGGTTCGATACTCGATGTGCTCGAGCGCAGGTGCCCGCATCCGTCCACATACTGCGCTGTACCGCTGGCGTCGAGGCGGCGTATGTCGGCGCGTTCGCTCGCGTAGCCCACAAAGAGCGAGATGCTGTCACAGACCACGTGCTTATCGACCAAGTCTAAAACGGCGTTGTCGACCATCTCGCGCACGACGGTATAGGCCTGTTCGTAGGCATAACCCTTCGAGAGCACCTGTCCTGTGGTGGTCGAAGTTGCTTGCGGGCGATAGGCTTGGATATCGGCGATGGTTGTCGGCTCGCGCCCGAAGGCATGGTCGATGAGATATTCGGCATTGACGCCGAGCTCGTCGTAAAGCAGGTTTTCGTCGAGCGCCGCGACGCCCATCAGATCGTAGACGCCGTATTTCTCGAGGCGGGCTGCCACGCCGGGACCGATGCCCCAGATATCGGTGATGGGACGATGGGGCCAGATCTCCTTGCGAAAGGTCTCGTCGTCGAGTATGCCGATGCGGCTGGGTACGTGCTTGGCGGTAATGTCGAGCGCTACCTTGGCCTGGAATAGGTTGGGGCCGATGCCGACCGTCGCCGTGATGCCGGTGCGCGCGAGGACCTCGTCGCGCAGCGTGCAGGCGAACCCTTCAGCATCGGTGTGATAGAGGTCCAGATAGGGCGTCACGTCGATAAAGCACTCATCGATGGAGTAGACGTGCACGTCCTGGGGGCTGACGTATTCAAGATAGATACCGTAGATTTTCGCCGACACCTCCATGTAATGCTGCATGCGTGGTACGGCCGTGATGTAGTCGATGCCATCGGGAATTTCGAACAGACGGCAGCGATTGTGTATCCCGAGGTCCTTCATGGCCTGCGTGATGGCAAGGCAGATGGTCGTGCGTCCGCGCGATTCGTCGGCAACGACCAGGTTGGTGGTGAGCGGATCGAGCCCACGGTCGACGCACTCGACGCTGGCATAAAACGTCTTGAGGTCGATGCAGATATAGGTGTGCTGCTCGTGCGCCATCCGAGCCTCCCATCAAACACATGTTCTTATCGAATACCTGTTCGATAATACCCGCTCATCCGGACATCGTCAAAACCTGTCAAAAAGGGACTGGTTTGTTTTGGTAGGTATGGTCGTGCGGTTGGATCGGGTTTTAACGCAGCTCTAAAGAGTGCGAAACAGCTCGGAAAACCTCGCTTCGTAGCATGAGCCTAACGATTGATACCGCCTATACGCACGGAAGGGTTGTGGAAAAGATGGTCAATTATGGGTTTGGTATGCCGACGCGCCTTGTTGCGGATGGAGACGTGGCTCGCTGGTGCGGACGATTGGTCGCTCACTACGGTGGCACCAAGGCGCTGGTTGTGCTGGGCGGTGACAAGCATACGCGCGATGAGCTTGTCTCGGCGGCACTTGGCTCGCTTGATCGAGCCCTACTCGAGCGTGTGCTTTTCCGCTGCGGCTCGTTTGAGGGCGACGGGGGAGACGAGCTGATCGACGAAGCCGTGGCCCTGGCGACCGACGAAGGCGTGGACTTTGTCCTGGCGATTGGCGATGCCGATACTGCTGGCTTTGCGCGCGAGCTCGCGCGTCGCATGGCGGCGCTCGATGCCGGCGAAGACGGCTTTGTGCCTTATGGATGCATTGTCTCGGAGGGCAAGGTGCCTGCTGTCGTGGGCACCGGCGAGGTTCCCGTTTTTGCCATTATCGCGCCCGAACTGCTGGAGGGCATCGGGTCTCCTCTGCGTGAGTTACTCGGTAGCGTCTGCGCCGCGGCCTAATATTTGCCATAAAAGGACGGGTTATTTTTGGTTGGTAAAGCGTTTGACCTGCCAAAATAAGCCTGTCCCTTTTTGATCGGTTGCCGTTTGGGGGCCGATTGGCAACGCTCGCTGATTGCAGTCTTGACCTGCGCTAGAATAGTGGCATCTGAATGTCCGGGCGCATGGAGGCGTGCGCCCGTATGCTGAGGAGGACTCTATGGCAACTGTTGCCGCACCTATCGATGCTACGTCGACTGCCGCTTGGAAGGCACTCGAGGCTCATCAGGAGAAGCTCGAGGCCGAGGGTATCGACCTCAAGGCCTGGTTCGCTGCCGATGCGGAGCGCGTGAACAAGCTGAGCTTTGACGCCGGTGACCTGCACTTCGACCTGTCCAAGAACCTGGTGACCGATGAGACCGTCAAGCTGCTGTGCGATCTTGCCCGCGAGGTGAAGCTCGAGGAGCGCCGCGACGCCATGTTCTCCGGCGAGCACATCAACACCACCGAGGACCGCGCCGTCCTGCACACCGCGCTTCGTCGCCCGGCAAGCGAGAAGGGCCAGCTCATTGTCGACGGCCAGGACGTCGTCGCCGACGTGCACGAGGTCCTCGACCGCATGTATGCCTTCGCCGAGCGCGTGCGCTCCGGTGAGTGGAAGGGCGTTACCGGCAAGAAGATCGAGCACCTGGTGTCCATCGGCATCGGCGGCTCCGATCTGGGCCCGGTCATGGCTTACGAGGCTCTGCGTCCCTATGCTGACGCCGGTATCGACTGCCGCTACATCTCCAACATCGACCCCAACGACCAGGCCGAGAAGCTTAAGGGTTTGGACCCCGAGACCACGCTCGTGATCATCGTCTCCAAGACCTTCACCACGCTCGAGACCCTCACCAACGCTCGCGAGGTCAAGACCTGGATGCTCGAGCAGCTCAAGGCTCAGGGCGCCATCGACGGCTCCGATGAGCAGAACGCCGAGGCCGTGGCAAAGCACTTCGTCGCCGTCTCCACCGCGCTCGAGAAGGTCGAGGCCTTCGGCATCGACCCCGCCAACGCCTTCGGTTTCTGGAACTGGGTCGGCGGCCGCTATTCTGTTGACTCCGCCGTGGGCCTGTCGCTGATCGTCGTGCTCGGCCCCGAGCGCTTCCAGCAGTTCCTCGAGGGCTTCCACGCCATCGACGAGTACTTCTGCAATACCCCGCTCGAGAACAACGCCGTCGCGCTGATGGGCCTGTTCAACGTCTGGTACGTCAACTTCTTCGGTTCCAAGAGCCATGCCGTGCTGCCGTACTGCCAGTACCTGCACCGTTTCCCGGCCTACCTGCAGCAGCTCACCATGGAGTCCAACGGCAAGCATGTCCGTTGGGACGGCAGCGCCGTGACCTCCGACACCGGTGAGATCTTCTGGGGCGAGCCCGGCACCAACGGCCAGCATGCCTTCTACCAGCTGCTGCACCAGGGCACCGTGGTGGTCCCGGCCGATTTCATCGCCTTTGCCAATACCGCCAACCCCGCAACCGACAGCGGTCAGGATGTCCACGAGCTGTTCCTGGGCAACTTCCTGGCCCAGACCAAGGCGCTCGCCTTTGGCAAGACGGCCGACGAAGTTCGTGCCGAGGGCACGCCCGAGCAGATCGTCCCGGCCCGTTGCTTTGAGGGTAACCGCCCGACGACCTCGATCTTTGGCGACACGCTGACCCCGTTCGCACTCGGTGAGCTCATCGCCCTGTACGAGCACATCACGTTTGTCGAGGGTACGGTCTGGGGCATCGACTCCTATGACCAGTGGGGTGTTGAGCTGGGCAAGCAGCTTGCCAAGCAGATCACCCCTGCCTTCCACGACGATGCCGCCAAGGCCGAGCAGGACGCTTCGACCCAGGCGCTCATCGAGTTCTATCGCGCGCATCGCAAGTAGTCGCTGCTGTTAACGCATCGCGCCTTATAGTCAGGGGCCCGTATCCTATCGGATGCGGGCCCCTTTGCTTTGCCGTGGTCCCGGGGCGCACGGCCTTTGTGGAGCATCGCCGGGGCGTCGCGCGCTGCGAGAACCCTGCGCCTAGATCTCGGCCTCCGCATGGCCTCGCTGCGCCTCGGGCAGCTCCCCGTAGAGCGGATGGTCTTCGAGCCTAAAGCGCTCGACCTGTTCGGGAGTGCGACCGCGTACAAAGAGCCACGAGCGATCGATCGGCGTCGCCATGAGCGTGCTGGGCAGCGCGTCGGCGCGGTCGGAAAACACCCGGGCACTCTCGGGATCCTGGAACGCCAGCACCAGATGCGTGTCGCAGTTGCCCATGATGGAGCGTGCGCGTGCCTCGCCATAGAGCGCATCGAGCTGGTTGGTCGACTGCAGCAGCAGCGTTGCCCAGATGTTGCGGCTTCGGATAATCGAGAGCACGTTGTCGATCTGGGGGATCTGCAGATTTGCGAAGTCATCGAGCATAAAGCGCACGGGCACGGGCAGGCTGCCGTCGGGCTGCCTATCGGCCTCACGAATGAGGCCCATAAACGCTTGCGTAATAAAGAGGCCGGTCAGCGGATCGAGATTGCGGTCAATATCGCTTACGGTTACAAACAGGGCGCAGGGGGTGTGTCCCATGGAAGCGAAGTCCACCTGATGGCACTCACGATAGAGCTGTGCCGCACCGTCGAATCCCAGACACATGACCTTTTCGGCAAGGATGCCGACGATGCTCGCGTGCATGCGCTCGGCATTTTGCGTAATGGCGTAGCGCCGCCATAGCGAGAGGGCATAGCTTTGGGGGTCGGTCGTGATCAGGTCGTCAAACAATCGACCCGTGGCACCGTCCTGCAGGTGCTCGATCAGCTTGATGACCGAGCTGATCGTCTGCTCGTCGGCGGGTAGCTGTTCGGTGACGTAGGCGATAAGACACGACAGCAGGTTTGCCGCCGCATGATCCCAAAAAGGCTGGTTGTTGTCCTCGATGGGGCAGATGGCCTTTGCCACCGAGAGGATGTCCTGCTGGTTGGGCCTGCCGTCCGCCTTGCGGCGAATGTGCCTCAGGGGGTTGTAGCCGCAGCGCTCGATGCCGGGCGCAAGGGCCGGGACGGTGTTGAGGTCGGCGAAGTTGAGACATTGCACGCGGTAACCGTGGGCTGCCAGCACGGGTCCCACTTCGCGACAGAGCGTGCCTTTGGTGTCGAGCACGATGTAGCTTGCGTTCATTTGCAGCAGGTTGGGCTTGAGGACGTTTCGGGTCTTGCCGGCTCCCGAGGGGCCGATCACAAGTGCGTTGTTGTTGAGTCCCGTTTGGCGGGTGTCGCAGGAAAGCGTTCGATCCTTGGCGAGGATGGTGGACGATGCGGACTTAGATGCGGCGAGGCGGCTGGCGAGGTTAGACATGGGCGACCTCCTTGGTGGTCGAGAGGATTTCGTGGGCAAAGCCGAGCTCGACGGCGCGCTCGGCCGAAAGGTAGGTGTCTTTTGCAGTGAGGGACTGGATGCGCTTGGGCGTGAGGCCGCTGCGGTCCGAGAGGATTTGCGTGAGGGTCTTGCGGGTCTGCATGAGACGCCGGCTGGTTTCTTGCAGCGCAAGTGCCGAGCCGCCTGCCCCCTGGGGGATCAGCGGGTCGTGAATCATGAGCTCTGCATGGGGCGCCATACGGCGATCGTCGCCGCCCATAAAGATCACGGCGCCCATGGACGCGGCGAATTCCAGACAGACGGTGCGGATGGGGCACGATGCGAGGCGCATGGCGTCATAGATCGCAAGGCCCGATCGCACGCTTCCGCCGGCGCTGGCGACAAATATGGTGATGGGGCGGCTGGGGTCGGTGGCATCGAGCAGGCGGATCTGCTGGCATAGGTCGTGGGCCATCGGGGTTTCGATGTTTCCCATGACGGAGAGCTCGCGACGGGCGAGCATCTCATCGTAAATGCTGGTGAGCGTGATGCCTCGGGCGGATTCACGCATGGTGAGGGGGCTGATGATGGGGGAATGATTGGTGTCCATGAGGACTCCTTTCTGTTGGTTGTGTTGTGGAATAGGATTGTTGCCCGCGGAGGGGCTGGCGGGCTACAGGGTTCGTCCGAGCCTGAGATCGAGCTCGGTTGTGGGGCAGACTGCCTGTTCGTGCGGCTCGCAAGCGCCAAGGGCTCCAAAGCGATAGAGCGTTGCGGCGGGCGTGGTGTAGGCGAGCCGCAGCTGATGCTCGACAGGGGCACATCCGTCATTTTTGTAATGAGCCGCGTAGTACTGCGCGATGCTGGCGTTCATCTCGCTGCCATTGCGATGGCGCTCAAACTGGCGTCTGCAGGTCTCGATGATCTTTGCTACCGACTTGGGTGCCGTCGCGGGAACAAGGGCGAGATAGCCCTCAAATAGCTCGTTGATGCTCAGGAGGCACAGCAGGTCGATTAGCGTCCTTATGGCTGTTCCCTCGGCAGAAAAATGCGCGGTCATGCGGTTATATCGGTTGCGGTCGACGATGGCCGCATGGGGTCTTGGAGTTTTCTGCCCCGTGGTCCCGGGCTTTTGCCGCGCCTGTGTATTGAGCTCGACGTTGCAGCGCTTGAGGCCGTCCAACGGAAGGAACAGTGCGGTGCGCAGGGTGTTCCGCTTGCTTTCGAGTTCATGACGCTCGTCGGGTTCCCATTCGAGCTTGAGTTTCGTGTCAAGCGCCGTAAGCATATGGGCTAGGCAGCCTACGGTAAGAACGTACGAATCGTTGTCGCGTTTTGGGGCATAGGGGTCTGTCAGCTTGCGAATGTCGGGGTCGCCCATGATCTTTGTGCAGCGCTTCAGCAGTTGAGGGTGGTCGGCCAAGATCGTCGCGAGCGGTAGCGACGCGTAGTTCTTGATGGTCGCGGCGGCAAAGGCGGCGTCATATTCGTTTGCATATGCTCGCTCAATGCGGGCATCCAGAATGCTTTTCTTATCGCCGTCTTCAGCGTGGTGGTTTGTCATAGCTTCTCCAATCGGTTGATGTTCGTGCTGTTTGTTGATGTGTTGGTTGTCGTGAGTGATGTGCTTGCCGTGGGTGATGTGCTGACGTTGGGGTGCTATGCGGTTTTCAATGAGCCCGTGAGGCAGTTGCTGCAGGGGCGGGATGGAACGGCCCATGCAAGGCGGAAGGCATCGTGCTCAAAATCGAGACAGCAATGCCCCGGGTGCCTCACATGTGGCAGTTACCTCATTAAGTTGTCATTGCGTTTGGGGCTGTACTTTGCCGATCTTCTTTCTCTTACACGCTAAAAACTGAAACTTCATATGCTCGATCTACTTAAAACCGCAACGGCGGTCTTTTATCAACTTATATGTCGGAACGCGTCTTTGCAAGTACTTTTTTGCCTTTGTTTCAAATGGGGTGGTTTTGCAACCGTCACGCGCCACGCTATGCGAACGTGCCCCGGCTCGGATAAGATGGTGCGATCGAGTTCTACCGTGCTCACCGCAAGTGGTCTTTGCTGCTGAGATAGGTCATGGCCGAAAGGGGCCCGTATCCGTTGGGATACGGGCCCCTTTTCTGTTGTCGGCCAGATACGATGGGTCGCGTGACGTCGTCAGAGGTCGAATTCGACCGCTAACGACGTTGTGCAGCTCATCATTTCTGGTCGCAAACAGTAAAGGGGCATGAGGGTGTATTGAGGAGGGGGATGTCTTGCTGTCGGCATCCGCGTGCGGTGCCATTCGCTGTCTGTAAATATACGTTTAAAGCTAATTTCATACCACTTGTCGGAATGCGGACGCTGTCCTTGCATGCCGGGCGTACATTGAACGTGGTTTTTCGCGTGAAACCACGAATCGGTTGTCAGTCCTGAACAAGGAGGCCCAGCATGACGCTTGCCAAACCCATCAACAAATACATCGACTATATCGATGCCCCCGAGGACACGTTTGAGCAATATGTCGAGAAGGCGTTAAAGTACAACTTTCGCTGCGTATTTGCGAACCTGCAGGAGTACGAGACGGGCCGCGCCATGCTCGAGGACTCTGACATCATCCTTGCCGGCGCTATCGACTTTCCCCAGGGCACTATGGCGCTCGAGGAGAAGCTTGCGAGGTTTGAGGAATACGCTGCGTGTGGCTTTACCGAGATTGACTACGTTTTGAATCAGAGGTCGATCGAGAACCGCGATTTTGATGCCATCGAGCGCGAGATGACTACCATTGCTGATTTTTGTCGCGCGCATGGCATCACTGACAAGGTAATCGTCGAGATGTGCAAGCTGGACGGCGACGACGCCGCCAAGCGCCGTGTATGCGAGATCGCGCTGGAGGCCAAGCCGGGATTCCTTAAGACATCGACCGGCAGAAGCTTTGGCGGTGCTAAGCTCGAGGACGTGCGGCTGATGCACGAGGTGCTCGGCGATGCCGTGGCAATCAAGGCGGCGGGCGGTATCCATAATTACGAAGAGGCCTGCGCATTCATCGAGGCCGGCGCCAGCGCGTTAGGTGCATCGGCGGGCATCGCGATCGTCGAGGGCGCACCGACGGATGAGCGTCGCTAGCAGACGTATTTGACCTGAGCGATAAAGCTTCACGACCACACGCTGTTCATGTTCGAGACAATATGACTTTTTGCCCGTTGTAAACGGAGTCGCGATGGGTGTTCTGTATGATGGCTCAGACAAGGTTGTTCAATGACAGGGAGGCATATATGGCAATCAAAGCCATCGCGATGGATATCGACGGTACGCTCACCAACGATCAGAAGGTGATCAGCCCGCGTACGCGCGAAAAGCTGCTCGCGGCGCAGGAGTCGGGCATTAAGCTCATCTTGGCTTCGGGTCGTCCCGCATGGGGGCTACATGTTCTGGCACAGGAGCTCGACCTCCAAAACCATGACGGTCTGCTAGTCGCTTTCAATGGCGCGCATGTTGTCGACGCTCAGACCGATGAGGTCCTTTTTGACCAGGCCATGCCAGCTGACGAACTGCACCGTCTGATTGATCACCTGCAAAACTATGATGTGATCCCCATGATCTCGCTCGGGCGCGACCTGCATGTAGAGGACTCGTATCGCTGCATGATTACACTGCCGGACGGCTCGCAGAAGAATATCGTCAAATACGAGCGCGATGCCTGCGACCTTAAGATCCGCGAGGTCGAGAGCTTGCATGAGGTCGTGGACACTTATCCCGTAGACAAGCTGCTGACGGCAGGCGATCCGGCCTACCTGCAGGCGCATTACGAGGAGATGTATGCGCCCTTTACCCAGACGCTTTCGGGCATGTTTACGGCCGACTGGTACTTTGAGTACACGGCGCCTGGTATCGACAAGGCCCGCGCGCTCGAGGGTGCCCTGCCCAAGCTCGGCATCGATGCCAGCGAGGTCGTCTCGTTTGGCGACGGCCAGAACGACAAGTCCATGATTGAGTGGGCCGGCACCGGTATTGCCATGGGCAACGCCGTCGATGAGGTCAAGGCTGTAGCCCAGATGGTGACCGCCAATAATAACGAAGACGGCATTGCGGTGGCGCTGGATAAGCTGCTGGGTTAGAATCGCCGATAGTGCATGGCTCGGGCGTCCGCTTGCGGGCGCCCTTTTGTTAGGGAGGGTGCCGTGTCCGCATTTCCGTTCGACGCCGTTATCTTTGACATGGACGGCGTGATTGTCGATACCGAGTATTACTACCTGGGCGAGACTGCCGCGTTTGCCAAGGAGCTTGGGCTTAACCTGACTCAAGAGGAGTTGAATGGGCAGGTCGGTACTTCGCACCAGTTCTTCCTGCATATGCTGGTCGATTGGTTTGAGCGCGCCGGTAAGGGGCATTTCACTGGCGAGGAAGCGTTGGCCCGTTGGAACGAGTGGGCGCATAAGCGTCCGCGCGACTATCAGGCTTTGATTAACCCAGGCGCCGTGGATACGATTCGCGAGCTGCCGCGCCGTGGCGTTCGCGTGGCGCTTGCCAGCTCGTCTCCCATGGATAGCATCGAGGAAGTGCTCAACGCATGCGGGCTGTCGGATGCCTTTGAGTATGTGGTGAGCGGCGAGCAGTTTAAGGAGAGCAAGCCCGAGCCCGACATCTACCTGCATGCGCTGGACCTGCTGGGGCTGCCCGCGAATCGCTGCTGCTGCGTCGAGGATTCGGTGCCTGGCATCACTGCCGGCAAGCGAGCCGGCCTGACAGTCATTGCCAAGCGCGAGGAGCGCTTTGGCTTTAGCCAGGATGCCGCGGACAAGATTATCGACCAGCTGCCGGAGCTGCTGGAACTCGCGTAGATTCTGGGCGGTACTGCTGTCACAACAGTGGTTCCGTTGGCATAAGAGAGAGGGGCGGCGTCATGGCATTTAACGTGAGCGCACTGGGGTTTGGCGACAACGTCGTCGACTGCTACGAGCATATCCACACAATGTATCCGGGTGGCAATGCGGTGAACTTTGCCGTGTATGCCAAGAAGTGCGGCGCCGCGCGCTCCGCGTATATGGGCATCTTTGGTAATGACGCTGCTGCTGAGCATGTGATTGCGAGTCTTGAGGATGAGGACGTTGAGCTTGCCAAGTGCAAGCAGCTCATCGGCGAGAACGGTGCGGCACGCGTGACCGTCGTTAACGGCGACCGTGTTTTCCTTGGCTCCAATGAGGGCGGCATCCGTGGTGATGCGCGCTATGTGCTCGATCGCTTTGACCTTGCGTACGTGAAGCAGTTCGACGTAGTCCACTCGGGCAACTATTGCTTTACCGAGCGTGAACTTCCCAAGTTGAAGGCCGCGGGCATCACGGTTTCGTTTGACTTCTCGGACGATTCGACCGACGAGTACTACGAGCAGATTGCTCCCTACGTTGACTTCGCGTTCTTTAGCGCGGCAGACGCCGCGAGTGAGGATGAGATTCGCGAGCGTCTGGCATGGGTGAGGAGCCTAGGTCCGCGTTTCGTATCGGCAACGGCTGGCGCTGAGGGCTGCATTGCCTATGATGGCGATCGTTATTACCGCCAACTGGCTAAGCCGGTAACGGATATGAAGGACACCATGGGTGCGGGCGACTCATTCCTGACTTCGTTCCTGATGTGTTATCTCGATTCCGTCAAGCGTGGCGAGGATGGTGCCGAGGCCATCGAGCGTGCACTCGACTTTGCGGCGGGGTTTGCTTCGACCGTATGCGGCATGGAAGGCTCCTGGGGCCATGGAGTGCCGATTTCCGAATAGGTGAGCAGTCCCGGGGAGTCGAATTGTCGCCCCCCGGGACTCCATGGACAAAAAATGCTAAATATGAGTACTGTCACTAATTTAGTAACAGCGAAATTAAGCTATTGAGGGCCTAGTTGGGTGTCTGCGAGTGATTAAAACCTGCTAAAAATGACTTTAACCACCTTAAAGTGCCTTGATAATGGATAGCTGTACATTATCAAGGCACTATTTTGCCGTAAAATAATGTGACTGGATTTGCAACAGTACTCATATTTGGCATTTTTTGCCCACCGGGGCTAGCGAAGGTCAAAAACAGAGTGCGCATTTGCTAAAACTGCCGACTCGATGCACTCTGCGTCGCGGTTTTTGAGTGAGGCGATGCGTTCTGAGGTCCATGTGAGCGATCTGATAAGCGACTGTGCGCTTGTTTCGGTGTTTGCCTCCGCCGGCGCATCGGTCTCGAGCAGTAAACGATCGAGTGGGATCTGTCGGGCGTATTCGCGACCGCGCTTGGTGGCGAGCATCCGCTCGTTCACGGAAAAATAACAGCCCGCATTACGCGCGCGGACGAGTTCGTCCGAAGTACCGCTAAACCAGTGGAAGATGATAACGGGGGAGTCGGGGTTTGGGATGAGTAGTCCATGCGATTCGAGGACGTCCAGTACGGCTCCTGCTGAACGAACGTCGTGAATTGATATCACACGCCCGGTAAGAGGATGTTGCGCGAGAGCCTCGCAGAGCCGGTCAAGTGCCTGTGTTTGCAGCGGCTCGCTTCCGGCAAAGCGCGCAGAAAAGTCGAGTCCCACCTCGCCGATGTAGCGCTCTTGGGCTGCAACTTCGCAAAGCAGATTGATTTCGGCAGGACCGCAGCGACCGTCGGCAAGCCACCAGGGGTGAAGCCCAATGCCGGCGATGATGCTTGGTTGGCGATGGGCGCGCTCGTTTGCGGCCGAAAAGTCACGTGGATCGACGCCGCAATCAAATAGGCCCAAGCCCAGTGCCGTCGCCTCATCGGCAACGGCGTCCGGGTGAGCCATCAAATCAAGATGGCAGTGTGCATCAAATAACCGGGGCTCCATCTCGGCGCACTCCGCTAGTCCAGGCGTTGGCCGTCGGCGCGCACACGCTCGGTGCCGCGTCCACTGATCTGGCGGATAACCTCGCCGGCAATCATCTGACCCATGATGGGCGGCATAAAACTAGCGGTACCCAACTCGGTACGCTCGTGGATGTTGGACGGGTCGCGGGGTTGGGTCTTAACCGATTCCTCGCAGCTAAACAGCACGTGCAGACTCTTGATTCCGCGCTTCTTACATTCTTTGCGCATGATGCGGCTCATGGGGTCGCGTACCGTATCGAAAATGTCGGCAAAGCGGAGGCACTCGGGATGGAGCTTGTTGGCCCCGCCCATGGAGCTAACCAAACGAATGTCGTGGTCCTGAGCATATTTGGCAATGGTGAGCTTGGCCGAGATGGTGTCGATGGCGTCGACGACGTAGTCGAGCTTGCCGTCCGTCTGCTCCAAAACGCTCGCGAAGAACTCGTCGATGTTGTCGCTCAGCAGGTATTCGGTGCGTTTGATAACGGTGGCGGTGGGATTGATGTCGTGGATCATGGCTTCCATAACATCGACCTTGCGCTTGCCGATGGTGCTGTGAAAGGCGATAGCCTGGCGATTGATATTGCTGGGCGCGACGATGTCCTTGTCCAGAATGACGAAATGACCAATGCCGCCGCGGGCGAGTGCCTCGCAGCAGTTGGAGCCCACGCCTCCGCAGCCGAGCACCAACACCGTAGCATCGGCGAGCTTATCGAGTGCCTCGCGGCCCATGATGATCTCGAGCTTGGTGTCGCGTGTCTCGACGAGAGCGGCAGCGGTTTCGGTCATAGACATCCTCCGATGGGGAAGCGAATCGTGTTTTAGCTATCGCCATTATAGGTGTTATCGCGATTCCATTTGAGCCCTTGGGCTTGTTGAAATGGGATCGGGGTTCGCATAAGATTGAAGCAGATGGCACCCGTTGCAGCGGGTTGGCCAACTCTAAAACACGTTTGTAGCGTGAGAAGTGGCCGTCTTCGCATTACGCGGAGGCGGCTATTTTTTTGAGTACAAGATTAGATAGTTAGACAAACATCTAAATATCGAGTATAGTGTGCGCGTCATGAGAGATGATGAGAGGAGGTCTTATGCCGGGAGAGGGTTTTAAGGCGCTGGCCGATCCTACGCGGCGGCGCATTTTGGAGCTGCTGCGCGAGGGCAACCGCACGGCAGGGGAGCTTGCCGAGCATTTTGACATCAGCAAGCCGTCCCTCAGCCATCATTTGGCAACGCTCAAAAACGCCGGGTTGGTGACCGATGAGCGCCATGGTCAAAACATCGTATACAGCTTAAACACCACCGTCATGCAGGACTTGATCGGTTGGTTTATGGGCTTTACAAACACTGAAGGTGATGAGGATGAATAACGAAAACAAGGGCATTCACGCCACGGGGGTATCGTCGCGCGTGTGGATTGCGCTGGTCGCTCTATGCGTCGCCAATGTCGCAGCGCATCTGATAGTGATGCCGAGCTTGCCTGCGCAGATTCCCACGCACTGGGGCGCGAACGGCGCCGTCGACGGTTGGGGCCCTAGCTGGATGGCCTCCGCGCTCGGCGTGCTGCCTCTGGCGCTTCTCGCAATGTTCTGCGTGGTGCCGCGCATCGATCCCAAAGGTGAGGCATATCGAACCTCCGGCAAGTTCTATCAGGGCTTCGTAATCGCCTTCACCTTGTTCATGTGTGCCATAAGCTGGTTGGGTGAGCTTACGGTCTGGGGCGTGGTGCCGGCGGTCGGTTCGGTCAACGTGCTGATTTCCGGTGCTATCGGTTTGCTGTTCATCGGCGTAGGCAACTACTTGCCGCGTGTGAAGCAGAACTATACGCTCGGTATCAAGACGCCCTGGGCGCTTGCCGATCCCGAGAACTGGCGCCGTACGCAGCGCTTTGGCGGTGCCTGCTTTATGGTGTTGGGCATTGGCCTGATTGTGATGGGCGTGGCAGGCAGCGTACTTTCGAGTGAAGTCGTCGCCGCGGTGATTGCGGTTCTGGCGTTTGGTTCGGTCGGAGCCATCTACGTCTACTCGTATCTGCTGTGGCGCAAATCGCAGCGAGCCGCTCGTTAAGGTTGCGGAAAACTAGCGTACGCAGTTCATAGTATGTTCCGGGGGACTTTTCCCAGGTAGTATTAGGGGGTGTGGGCAACCATGCCCCTTTTTCGTTACGTTTCAGAGCTGGTTCCCTCATTTCGTTTCCACTAAAGCGAATCAAGAATAGGGAAACAGCAGGTAGAAAGGATAGAACAGACATATGGCGGAGTTTATCTACCAGATGTATCAGGCTCGCAAGGCCCATGGCGACAAGGTAATCCTTGACGACGTGACCCTGAGCTTCTACCCCGGTGCCAAGATCGGCGTCGTGGGTCCCAACGGCATGGGCAAGTCGACCCTGCTCAAGATCATGGCCGGCATCGAGGAGGTCTCCAACGGCGATGCCAGGCTCACCCCCGGCTACACCGTGGGCATCCTGCAGCAGGAGCCGCCGCTCGACGACGACAAGACCGTTATCGAGAACGTGCGCATGGCGTTTGGCGACATGATTGCCAAGGTCGATCGCTTCAACAAGATCGGCGAGGAGATGTGCGACCCGGACTGCGACATGGACGCCCTCATGGCCGAGATGGGCAAGCTCCAGGACGAGATTGACGCCGCCGACGGCTGGGATATCGATTCCAAGCTCGGCCAGGCCATGGACGCCCTGCAGCTGCCCGATTCCGACATGCCGGTCAACGTGCTCTCCGGTGGCGAGCGCCGTCGCGTGGCCCTGTGCAAGCTGCTGCTCGAGGCTCCCGATCTGCTGCTGCTCGACGAGCCCACGAACCACCTGGACGCCGAGTCCATCCTGTGGCTCGAGCACTTCCTGCACAACTACCAGGGCGCTGTTCTGGCCGTCACGCACGACCGTTACTTCCTGGACAACGTCGCCGAGTGGATCTGCGAGGTCGACCGCGGTCACCTTTATCCCTACAAGGGCAACTACTCCACGTATCTGGAGACCAAGGCCGCCCGTATCGAGGCACAGGGCAATCGTGACGCCAAGCTCGCCAAGCGCATGGAGGCCGAGCTCGAGTGGGTGCGCAGCTCGCCCAAGGCTCGCCAGGCAAAGAACAAGGCCCGTCTGGCTCGCTACGAGGAGATGGAGGCCGAGGCCCGCGCAAGCCAGAAGCTCGACTGGACCGACATCCGCATCCCTGTGGGCCCGCGTTTGGGCAACAAGGTGCTCGAGGCCCATCATCTGCACAAGGAGTTCGATGGCCGCGTGCTCATCGATGACCTTTCGTTCACCCTGCCGCGCAACGGCATCGTGGGCGTCATCGGCCCCAACGGTGTCGGTAAGACTACGCTCTTCAAGACGATTGTGGGTCTGGAGCCGCTGACTTCGGGCGAGCTTGAGGTGGGCGAGACCGTCAAGATCTCCTATGTCGACCAGAACCGTTCCGGCATCGACCCCGATAAGAACCTATGGGAGGTCGTCTCGGACGGCCTGGACCACATGATGGTCGGCGAGACCGAGGTTCCGAGCCGCGCTTATGTGGCGAGCTTTGGCTTTAAGGGCCAGGACCAGCAGAAGCGCGCTGGCGTACTTTCCGGTGGCGAGCGCAACCGTCTGAACCTGGCGCTCACGCTCAAGCAGGGCGGCAACCTGCTGCTCCTCGACGAGCCTACGAACGACCTCGACGTCGAGACGCTGTCCTCGCTCGAAGCGGCGCTGCTCGAGTTCCCGGGCTGCTCGGTGGTCATTAGCCATGACCGTATGTTCCTGGACCGCGTCGCCACGCACATTCTGGCGTGGGAAGGCACCGACGAGAACCCGGGCAACTGGTATTGGTTCGAGGGCAACTTCGAGGCCTATCAGGCCAACCGCATCGAGCGCCTGGGCGAGGACGCGGCCCAGCCGCATCGTATCCACCGCAAGCTGACGCGCGACTAGATCGTTACGCGGTTTTCCAAACCGCGTAACTGCTCGACGCTGCGCGGGTCGCAAGCACCCCATCTTGCCGTTCAGGCCGTCGCTCGCGTACCGAAGTACGCGTCGCTCCTCTTTCACGGCAACCTGGGGCACTTGCGGCCCGCTCGCTGTTGGTTACGCAACATCAACAAATAAAAACGGCTCAAATCCTGATTTGGATTTGAGCCGTTTGTCGTTACTGCTCGGGTTCTTCGACTTTATCGATGGTCCAGGCGGCTCCGAGACCGCCGGTGGTGTTGCGGCGGATGCGCACGGTGACTTCGTGGCGCTCGCCGGCTTGCGTGTAGCGCAGAGGGAAGCTTGCGCGGTTTCGCGCGGCCTCGATGGTACCGCGCTCGCGGGCGATCCAGTAGTACTCGCCGACGATGCCGAGGGTATCGGCGCCGTAGGGGAGATAGGTCGACAACTGGTGCAGAAGCGGGCCGGGGCAGAAGACCTCGGTTGCGAAATCGACGGGGAAGTCCTCGGGGATGGCGGGCGCTACGGGTGCGGGGGCCGGTACCATCGTCGGTGCGAAGGCCTGCTCATTGACGGGCGTCACCTCGATGACGGGCGCGGGTTCGGCGCCGAGTACTGATTCGGTGTCCGCTTTCGGCATCGCCGCGGAATCTGCGGGCTCGACGATGGCAGGTGCGTCTGCGGTCGCGGTGTCGAACTCGACTTGCGGAGCGCTCTGATTCTCGACGCTCGACTTTGCCTCGATGGGCGTGGATGCCATGGTGGTGATGCCGGCGTTTGCGTTCTCGGGGTCATAGACGACCGTGAGCGAGATGGCGGGCTGCGGTGCCTCGGGCTCCGGCGTCGACTCGGTAGCGTCTTGATCTGCGGGCTCGTCGGACTGATCGTCCTCGGCCTTGTCACCAAAGACATCGCTGTTTTGGAATGCAGACGTCTCGGGCTGGTCAGCGGCTTCTTCGGTTGTCGACTTGGGAGCTTCGTTGAGCTCCGCAGTGGTTTCCTGCTCAGATATGACTTCGGGATCGGTCGTGGCGGTGATTTCGGTTTCTGCTGTTACCTCAATAGCGACTTCGATCTCTGCCTCGGGCTCGGGCTCCGGCACGGCTTCAACCATGGTTTCTGGCTTGGGACGTTTAACGTGCTTGGGACGCACGGCCTTGAGGTCCTTCTCGCCGCGCTTTTTCTTTTTGTAGGACTGCTTGGCTCCCTTGGCTGCCTTGGGCTTGTCCTCGCCCTTGGCAAGGGTGGCATCCCAAGCCTCGTTGGCGATGACGGTGGCATACAGGCGACCGCCCTTAAAGACGGTCAGCTTAATGCAGTCGTCGAGCTCCTCGAGCAGCTCACGCGTGGACTCAAAGCCCAGGTCATAAGCGGTCATGTCGCCGGCGGCGAGCGCCTCCTCGACCTGTGTCATAAACGTTTGCTTGCCGCACCCAATCGCGTCGCGCAGCAGGCGATACAGATAGATGTGGTTGCCCAGCGAAAGCGTGGGCCTAACTATTGTCTTGCTCATGGCAAATCTCCTCTTTACACATGTAAAGCATCTTACCATCGCATAGCGTTCGCCATGGCGGCGCCCAAGGCAAACGGGCGCGAACCGCTTTCGATTCGCGCCCGTTGTACAGGTCGGTTATCTATGAGAGGCAAATGTACTTAGTTGCCCGATGCCGTGCCTTGGCTCGAGTTGTCAGATGCCGTGCCGGACGCGGTTCCACTCGAGCTGTTCGAGCCGTTGGTGTTGTTGCTGTCTGCTGTGCCCGTTCCCGAAGTGGTGTCGCTCGTCTGGCCGCCCGTGCTCGGCTGCGAACCGCCAGTCGTTTGGCTTGAGTCGGTCGTGCCGGACGGCGTGCTACTGCTGGCCGTAGAGGAATCGGTGCCCTGCGATTGGTTTTGGGTGTTCGAGGACGAATTGGCAGAGGTAGAACTGTCTTGCGTATCGTCCGTCTGCGCCTGCTGATCTTGCGACTGGGTGTTGCCATTTGCATCGCTCTCGGTCGTGCGCGACGAAAGGATTGGCTCGGGGCGCTCGCCCAGACCCTCACCGGCGGTGGTTATAAGGATGGCGCCGGTGCAGGCGATGACCGCGACGATGGCGATGGCGATCGAGAAGACGATGACCTTCTTTTGCGTCTGGCTGCGCTCTGCCGCGGCCTTGGCGCGCAGGCTGTTAGGGGCGACGCGCGCCGTGGTCGCACGCCCCGCAACCTGGCGCATCTCCTGCGTAGTCGCGGCGCCGCCCAGGTGCTCCTCGGCATTAAGCTCAACGGGCTCATAGGCGCCGGCGGGGTAGTCGACGTCGGCGTGCGTACCTTTGAGGGCTTTGGCGCTGGCAGAGATAAAGTGGCGGTAGACCTGCGAGGACACAACGGTGATGACCGAGCTCACGGCGGCGCCAATTACTGAACCAGCGATGCCAATCTTGGAAGCAAGCGCGACACTTGTGGCGGCGGCTGCGGCGCCAGCGATGATCTGAGGAATGGAAATGTCATCGAACAGGCCCTTTTTGGGCGCGATGGCCATGGTCTGTCCGATGGAATGGTTTTCGTGCACGCCGTTGTTGAGCGCGGCCGGTGTCATGACGCGCGTGCGCGGCGCGTCGGTGTACTTGGTTGTCATACGGGGTCCTCCCGGTGTAAATCTGCTTCGTTTCATGTAGCCATCAGGGTACCCACCAGATGTGAATCGTACGTGACATTTAACAGATACCATCAACTCATCAATAGCTCACCAAGTTGGTGGGATGCGGTTACACCCGGCGGTTGAACTACAATAGGGCTTGCTAATTGTTGTGAATGGCGTCTACGCACGGGAGCATTCTTATGAATCTTCACCTTTCTCAGTCTGATGGCTTTTTGCGTGTGGCGGCGGCATCGCCGCAGATTCGCGTTGCCGATGTCGAGGGCAATGCCGAGGTTGCGTTGGCAGCTGTTCGCGAGGCTGCCGAGCGCGGCGTTCGTGCTCTGGTGCTGCCCGAGTTTAACCTGACCGGCTATACCGCGGCCGACCTGTTCCATAACCGCACGCTGCTGCATGCCTGCGAGGCGGCACTTGTGCACATTCTCGATGAAACCCGCGATCTGCCGATTGTCTTTACCATCGGTCTTCCCGTTGCAGTTGCCGAGAATATTTACAACTGTGCCGCCGTGTGCTGTGCGGGCGAGCTTTTGGGCCTCACGGCCAAGAAGTATCTGCCCAACTATGGCGAGTTCTACGAGCGCCGCTGGTTTGCTCCGGCGCCCGCAGATCCCGTGTGGGTCGAGTTTGCCGGTCAGGGTCCGGTTCCGCTGGGTTCGGGACTTGTCTACCGCTGCTGTGATGAGGGTGCCGAGGATATGGTGCTGGGCGTTGAGGTCTGCGAGGACCTGTGGGTGCCGGCGCCCCCTTCGACCGAGATGGCGCTTGCCGGTGCGACGGTGATCCTCAATCCGTCGGCTTCGGACGAGATTATCGGTAAGGCGGATTACCGCCGCAGCCTCATTTCCAACCAGAGCGCGCGCCTGTACTGCGCCTATGCCTACGCGGACGCGAGCGAGGGCGAGTCCACGACCGACATGGTCTTTGCGGGCGAGAACCTCGTCTACGAAAACGGCTCCAAGCTCGCCGCGACCAAACTGCTTACCTGCGATATGGCCATCGCCGACGTTGACCTTGACCACCTGGTTGCCGAGCGCCGTCGCTCGACGACGTGGACGCGCGCGGACGATGCGCCGGAGGCCACGACCATTGAGTTTTCGTTTGAGGGCGTGCTGGCCGAAGAACCTGTCTTGCGCGATGCCTGCGATATCGACCGCGTTTTCCCGCGCGCGCCCTTTGTGCCGGCCGACCACGGCGACCTGGCCGAGCGCTGCGAGACCATCCTCGACCTGCAGACTGCGGGCCTCAAGACCCGCCTCGCCCATACGGGTACTAAGGCTGCGGTCATCGGCCTTTCGGGCGGCTTGGACTCCACGCTGGCACTGCTTGTGACCGTGCGTGCCTTCGATGCACTGGGGCTGTCGCGCACGGGTATCACGGCGGTTTCCATGCCCGGCTTTGGCACGACGCACCGCACTAAGTCCAATGCCGAGTCGCTCGCTCGTGACTTGGGTGTGAGCTTCCGCGAGGTCTCAATCCATGCTGCCGTGGAACAGCACTTTAAGGATATCGAGCATGATCCGGCCGTGCAGGACGTGACCTACGAGAACAGCCAGGCGCGCGAGCGTACGCAGATTCTGATGGATCTGGCCAACCAGGCTGGCGGTTTTGTCATCGGCACGGGCGACCTGTCGGAGCTGGCGCTCGGCTGGGCTACCTATAACGGTGACCACATGAGCATGTACGCCGTCAACGCGAGCGTGCCTAAGACGCTTGTGCGCCATCTGGTGCGCTATGCGGCCGATGTGTTTGGCGGGCGTATTGCCGAGACGCTGCTCGACATCCTCGATACGCCGGTGTCCCCCGAGCTTCTGCCGCCCACGGGCGACGGCGAGATTGCGCAGAAGACCGAGGATTTGGTGGGCCCGTATGAGCTGCACGACTACTTCCTCTACTACCTGCTGCGTTTTGGCTTTGAGCCGGGCAAGATCTACCGCATGGCGCTCAAGAGCTTCGAGGGCGTCTACGACGCCAAGACCGTCCACACGTGGCTACGTACGTTCTACCGTCGCTTCTTTGCCCAGCAGTTTAAGCGCAGCTGCCTGCCCGATGGTCCCAAGGTGGGTTCGGTGACGCTCAGCCCGCGCGGCGATTGGCGTATGCCGAGTGACGCTAGCTCGCGTCTGTGGCTTGCGCAGATCGACGCGCTCAATCCAGTTGACTAAGGTTGGCTAAATTGAACCAATACGGGGGTTGCAAGCGTTACACTTTTGCAATCTGATGGCCCGTATCGCGCGGCGCTCTTGTCGGAGCGCCGCGTTTTTTATATCGAAAGGTGGCACCATGCAGGCATCGCAGCGTCTCGACCGCTTTGGCGCGGAGGTCTTCGCCTCGCTCAACAACAAGCTTCTCGCGCTGAAGGCTCAGGGCAAGACCATTTACAACATGAGCGTGGGCACGCCCGACTTTAAGCCGTACGACCATGTGGTCGAGGCGCTCACGCAGGCAGCCCAAGATCCCGAGATGTGGAAGTATGCCCTGCGCGACCTGCCCGAACTCAAGCAGGCCGTGTGCGATTACTATGAGCGTCGCTTTGGCGTTTCGGGCATTACGCCGTCTATGGTGCAGTCGTGCAACGGCACGCAGGAGGGGGTGGGCCATTTGGGCCTTGCCCTGCTCGATCCGGGTGACACCATTTTGGTTCCCGATCCGTGCTACCCGGTCTTTGAGGCGGGTGCCAAGATCGCCGATGCCAAGCTCGAATACTATCCGCTGGTTGCCGAGCACAATTACCTGCCCTATGTGGCGGGTATCGATCCCGAGGTTGCCGATCGTGCCAAGTACATGATCGTGTCGCTGCCCGCGAACCCGGTCGGCTCGGTGGGCACGCCCGAGGTCTACGAGGAGATTATCGCCTTTGCCCGCGAGCATGATCTGTTGATCGTCCATGATAACGCGTACTCCGACATCGTGTTTGACGGCGAGCCCGGCGGCAGCTTCTTGCAGTATCCCGGTGCGCTTGAGGTGGGCGTGGAGTTCTTCTCGCTTTCCAAGTCGTTTAACGTCACCGGTGCCCGCATCGGCTTTTTGGTCGGTCGCGAGGATGTTGTCTCGGCCTTTACCAAGCTGCGTGGTCAGATCGACTTCGGTATGTTCTTCCCGATCCAGAAGGCTGCTATCGCCTGCCTGAACGGTCCGCGCGATGAGGTTGAGGCGCAGCGTCTGAAGTATCAGGAGCGCCGCGATGCCCTGTGCGACGGTCTTGAGGGCCTGGGCTGGGAGCGTCCCAACGCGCATGGTTCTATGTTTGTGTGGGCCAAGCTTCCCGGTGGTCGCACCGATTCCATGGCGTTTTGCGAGGAGCTCATGGAGAAGGCCGGCGTTGTGGTGACGCCGGGCGCGAGCTTTGGTCCTTCGGGCGAGGGGCACGTGCGCATGGCGCTGGTCCTGCCGCCCGATCAGATCGCTTTGGCTGTCGAGGCCATTCGCGAGGCGGGCCTGTATTAGAAACCTATTTCGACTCGTCAATAGCTCGAAACCGATTTCGTGCAGTTATTTTACGAATTCTGCAAACAATTTCGGTAAACGGTCGATTTTTGGCTGCGAATAGGAGCATAATCAAAGTCCCGATTGGATGTATTGGGATTACGGCAAGCCGCTCGGGTCGTTCCCGGGCGGCTTGTTTGTGGAGAGAGATGGGAGTTTCTAATGGTTAACGAGAAGAAGGTCGCTATTGTCGGTTGCGGTTTCGTCGGTTCGTCTTCGGCGTTCGCTCTGATGCAGAGCGGTCTGTTCTCCGAGATGGTCCTCATCGACGTGGACAAGAACCGCGCCGAGGGTGAGGCTCTGGATATCGCGCACGGCATGACGTTTGCCGAGCCGATGAAGATCTACGCCGGCGATTATTCCGATGTCGCCGACGCCGCCATGATCGTCGTCACCGCTGGCGCTGCCCAGAAGCCCGGTGAGACCCGCCTGGACCTGGTCAACAAGAACGTCAACATCTTTAAGTCCATTATCCCCGAGATTAAGAAGTCCGGCTTCGACGGCATTCTGCTAATCGTCTCCAACCCGGTTGATGTTCTGACCTATGCCGCCATCAAGATGTCCGGCCTGCCCGAGGGCCATGTCATCGGCTCCGGCACCGTGCTCGACACTGGCCGTCTGCAGCAGATGCTTGGTGCCCACGTCGAGGTTGACCCGCGCGACGTTCAGGCCTATGTCATGGGTGAGCACGGCGACTCCGAGTTTGTCGCTTGGTCCAGCGCCCAGGTTGCCGGCGTGCCGCTGAACACCTTCTGCGAGCTTCACGGCCACCTGGAGCATGAGGCTGCCGAGAAGCGCATCGCCGAGGACGTTAAGAACTCCGCCTACACCATCATCGAGAAGAAGCACGCCACCTACTACGGCGTCGCCATGGCCGTTAAGCGCATCTGCACCGCTGTTATGCGTGATGAGCAGACCGTTCTGCCCGTTTCCTCGCTCATGGTGGGCGAGTATGGCCTGTCCGATCTGGCCATCTCCATGCCGACGGTCGTTGGCCGCGACGGCGTCGTCTGCCGCGTCCCCGTGCCGCTGAACGATGACGAGCAGCATGAGCTCACCGCCTCCGCCAAGGCCCTCAAGGACATCATCGACAGCGTCGACTTCTCCTGCTAAATTCGGCTCGTTTGGGCAACAGGCTACAATGAAAGGCGTCCGGGCCACACGGTCCGGGCGCCTTTTTAGTGCGAGGGGGGGGTCAGGTTACTTTGCACCACCCCAATGCACCATAGTTGATGGGAGGGCCATGTCGGATTCGCCTAATTTTTTGACCTATGCCCAGACGGCGTTTGATCCGTTTGAGGAACGGCCGTTCTGCGCGGTGGATAGCCTGGTCTTTGCGTGGTTGTCCTATTTGCGTTTGCCGGGTGATATGGCGGAGCTGACGAACTGGCAGGGCCTAGACGTACGCGAGCTGCTGCGCGCCGAGTGCTACCAAGACATGATTGGCGACCTGTGGGATCCGGAGGGGAGTCGTGCCCTGTTGGAGGCTGTGGCAGCAAGCCCTCGCTACCGTGGCGTTCGTGTTTGCGGCTATCGTAGCGTGAGTGATGCCGAGACAACGGAGCAGTTTGCGGCCATGACGTTCCGATTTCCGGCGGGGTTTAGCTATCTTGCCTTCCGGGGGACCGACAGCACGATTGTGGGCTGGAAAGAGGACTTTAACATGGCGTTCCGGTGTCCTGTGCCGGCCCAGGAATCCGCGGCGCGTTATGTAGACGAGGCGGCGGATGCGATTGACGGGCCGCTTTTGTGCGGAGGTCATTCCAAGGGTGGAAACCTTGCGGTGTACGGTGCGGCGATGTGCCCCGATGTCGCCCGTGAGCGAATCGAACGGGCGTATTCCCATGATGGTCCGGGCTTCGTCGAGGAGTTTCTGAGCGGCAACGCCTTCGCCGATCTATCCGGTCGAATCGACAAGACGCTACCTCGGTCGTCGATCTTTGGCATGATGTTCGAGACACAGGAGGACTATGCCATCGTTGAGAGCACCGAGTTCAGCCTGCTTCAGCATAATCCCTTTAGCTGGGTGGTTGATGGTCGCGACTTCGTGTACTGTGAGCGCCTGTCCGCCGGTGCTCGATACGTTGATGGCTCCATTCGCGAGATGCTGCTTGCGGTGTCGCCTAACGAGCGCGAGCGTTTTGTAGATGCGTTGTTCTCCGTGCTTGAGGCTACGGGTGCTGAGCGGTTTGCGGATATCGCTGGGAATCTGCGCGAGAGCCTGCCCGTGATGCTCCAGGCTGCGCAAGGCTTTGACAAGGATACGCGACGCTTTGTCTCGCAGACTATCGTTGCGATTCTTAAGTGTGCGCTTCTGCCCAAACGTCCCCAGATCGACATGCCCGCTGCCGGCAAGAGCTTGGCAGAACAGCTCGAGGCTTGGCAGTCCGAGCTCCTGCGCTAACCATTGGTGCAAAGCAACCTGTCCCCGATGCACCAATCTTCGATGCGCCTGGGGCGGGATCGACCGCTATACTGGTTCGTGCCGAAATCGATCTAGAACGGAATGCCGTATATGAAAATCAATCACGCGATTCTGCATATCCTGGACTTTGACTCTGCCGTCAACGTTATGAGCCAGCGCGAGCTCGATATCGAGAGCCGCACCGTGCGTAATTTCGTAACCACGCACCTGCGGCGCGCTCGTACCTCGGCTGATAACAAGCGTGCCACGTTTGCCGAGAACTCCGCATTCGGCGGCGAGCTCAAGGGCTATTTCTTTGGTGAGCGTGAGTTTGTGGATCTGTCTCAGCAGATTGCGGAGTTCATCTCTTCCGAACTTACCAAGGCCGAGAAAGCCGAGTCCACTGACGTGCTTGTGGCGGACTTTGATGACGATGAGGATGCCCGCTGGTTTGCCGTGATGCTGCTGGGCTCCAAGCAGGCTTTTATGCACGAGGTGGGTCGCGAAGAGGGCGAGGTGCGCAACGACATTGCGCGCCACTACGCCATTCTGCCGAATCCCTCGCAAAAGGTGCCGAGCTATGCAATCGTGCGTGCAAGCACCATGGAGATCGGCTATGTGGATAAGAAGCGCAAGATTGCCGGCGAGGATCGCATGCTCATTCCCGATGGCCTGCTGCAGTGCGACACGGGGGTATCGGGCAAGGAGGTCATCGACACCGTGACGCGTGTGGTCGAGGAAGTCGCCGAGGAGCACGGTGCCAACACGGCTGTAGCACTCGCCAAGGTTAAGGCTGCTGTTGCCGAGAAAGTTGAGGATGACGAGGAACTGCCCCCTTGGGATATCGTCGATGAGGTCTTTGAGGACGAGCCGGTTATCAAGGAGAGCGTGCGCGCGGCACTGACTGAGGAGAAGGTGCCTGAGCGTGTGCCCGTGGAGCGCAAGCAGGTCGAACGCGCGGCGGTGCGCAACCACAAGATCCGTACCGACACGGGCATCGAGATCAGCTTCCCGGCCGAGATGGGTTCGAACTCTGAGTACATCGAGTTTGTCAACGAGCCCAACGGCCTCATCTCCATCGAGCTCAAGAACATCGGAAGTATTGAGAATCGATAAACTGCTCTTGGACGTTGCAAAAAACAAAGGCCGAAGCCTTTTGGGACTTCGGCCTTTTTTGTTTTCGGCTTGGTTGCTGACATTGCGCCGCAGGTTGAGCTCACGTCAGCGAAAACGCCCCTAAGCGAGCAAGGTGACGTGAAAGAGGAGGGAAGCGTACTTCGGTACGCGACCGACGATTGAACGTCAGATTGCCGCTTAGGGGCGTTTGCAGCGTCGAGCCGTTACGCGGTTTGGCAAAACCGCGTAACTTCTACAGCTGGCGCAGGCCCTCTTCCAGGCCGGTCTTGCTGTCGGTCTTCTCGTCGCGCATCTTGATGACGCGGGCGGGGACACCGGCCACGACGGCACCGGCGGGGACATCCTCGACGCACACGGCGCCGGCGGCAACAACAGCGTCCTTGCCCACGCGTACGCCCTCCAGGACCACGGCGTTGGCGCCGATCATGACGTCGTCTTCGATGATGACGGGCGTGGCGCTTGCGGGCTCAACGACGCCTGCCAACACGGTTCCAGCGCCGATGTGGCAGTTCTTGCCCACGGTGGCGCGGCCGCCTAGCACGGCGCCCATATCGATCATGGAACCCTCGCCGATAACGGAGCCGATGTTGATGATGGCGCCCATCATGATGACGGCACGGTCGCCAATCTCGACGCGGTCGCGGATGATCGCGCCCGGCTCGATGCGGGCGTTGATGCCCTTAAGGTCGAGCATGGGCACGGCGGAGTTGCGGCAATCGTTCTCCACGTCGTAGTAATCGATGGAATCGGCGTTGGCGTCCAGGATGGCCTTAAGCTCATCCCAGTCGCCAAAGACGGTCTTGCCGCGACGACCGCCGTAGACATGTGCGTCGCCCCAGGCAACCTTCATGCCGGGCTTCTCGCGCACGTACAGCTTGACGGGCGTCTTTTTGGGCGCGGTGGCGATGTAGTTGATAATCTCCTGTGCATCCATCTCGGCTGCGTTGCTCATTTGCTATCTCTCCTTTGGGCGGGTTCGGTTGATACCTGGTTAGGCAAACATGACCTGGTCGAACGTATAGAAGCCGGGTTCGCGGGCGACGAGCTTCTGCGCGGCTGCCAGGGCGCCGTTGACAAAGATCTGACGGCTCGTGGCGCGGTGCGTGAGCGTGACCTCCTCGTCCTGGCCAAAGAAACCCACCTCGTGCACGCCGGCGACGGTGCCGCCGCGCAGCGAGTGCATACCGATCTCCTTGGAGTCGCGCGCGCCGCACATGCCCTCGCGACCGTAGACGGGGTGGTAGCCTGCTTCGGGCTCGGCTTCGACGACGGCGTCGAGCAGCAGCTTGGCGGTGCCGCTGGGGGCGTCGACCTTTTGGTTGTGGTGAGTCTCGACAATCTCGCAGTCAAAGCCGGGCAGCTCACGCGTGGCCTGGGCCACTAGATGACGCAGGGCTGCGATGCCGATGGAGTAATTGCCCGAGTGCATAACGCGGGTGTTCTGGCCCAGCTCACGCAGGCGGTCCATCTGCTCGGGGGTGTAGCCTGTGGTGCCCGAGACCAACGCCGCGCCCGTGCGCTCGACATAGGCGACGACGGCTTCGAAGGTCACGACGTTCGAGAAGTCGATGATAACGTCGGCCGCCGGGGCGCTCTCGAGCTCGGACAGATCAAAACCGATCTGGGCGACGATATCAAAAACGGGCTGCCCGCCGGCGTCGACAATGCCTTCGGCGGTAGTGCGGATGAGCGAGCCCATGCGGCCCGTTCCCATAATGACGGTCTTAATCAAGCAGACCAGCTCCCTTCAGAGCATCGGTAAGTGCAGCGCGCGTGTCGTCTGCCATGGGGCACAGCGGCATACGGTAGTTTGCCTCGATCATACCCATCTGGGCGAGCGCCTCTTTGACGGGGATGGGGTTGACCTCACTAAAGAGGGCATTGATGAGCGGCTGGCCGGCAATCTGGATATCGCGGGCGCGTGCCACGTCACCGTCCAGATAGGCGCGGCACATGTCGTGCACGAGCTGCGGCTGAACATCGGCCCACACGCTGATGGTGCCCGAGGCGCCCAGGCTCATGAGCGGTACGGTAAGCGCGTCCTCGCCCGAGTACATGCGGAAGTCGTCTGACAGCAGGTGGGCGATCTTGGCCGCGTAGGCGACGTTGCCCGAGGCCTCCTTAATACCCATGATGTTGGGGTGCGCGGCCAGGCGTTCTACGTTGCGCTCGCTGATGCCGCAGCCACAGCGGCCGGGGATGTTGTACAGGATGCAGGGGATGTCCACGGCATCGGCGACGGTCTTAAAGTGCTGATAGATACCCTCTTCATTGGACTTGTTGTAGTAGGGGGTAATGAGCAGCAGACCGTCGGCGCCCAGGCCCTGATAGGTGAGCGACTTGGTGAGCATGGTCTGCGTGGAGTTGGAGCCCGAGCCGGCAATAACGGGGACGCGTCCTGCAACATGCTTGACCACAGCGGCGACGACGGAGTTGTCCTCGTCATCGGTCATCGTGGCACTCTCACCGGTGGTGCCCAGGGTGAGGATGGCGTCAGTGCCATTTTGCAGGTGGAAATCGATAAGGCGCTCAAGCGCGTCAAAGTCGACACTGCCGTCCTTTTTAAACGGCGTGACAAGGGCGACGATTGAGCCCTCGAGATTGCGGATATCCGTGTTCTTCTCCTTCGCTTCCGCGATCTGGACGCGTTTGTTCCATTGGGCGGCGACTGCTAGGCGCTCGTCCTGAGCGCGACGGCGGGCGCTTTCGGCGCGCGATTTGGCCAGCAGCTCGCGGCCGCACGGCAGCACGTCGAGCGTGGCAAAGTAATCGCCCGGGCGCTCGGCGCGGCGAATGAGGTCTGCCGAGCCATCGGGGCGCAGCAGGACCTCGGCGGAGCGAAGACGGCCGTTGTAGTTGTAGCCCATAGAGTGGCCATGCGCGCCGGTGTCGTGAATCACGAGCAGGTCGCCCATGTCGATATGCGGAAGCTCGCGGTCGATGGCGAACTTGTCATTGTTCTCGCACAGATTGCCCGTGATGTCGTACGTGTTCGTGACGGTGGCTGCGGTTTTATCGGGACCGTCCGGCTGACCCATCACCGTGATGTGGTGGTAAGCGCCATACATGGCGGGACGAATGAGGTCGACGGCACTGGCGTCCACGCCGATATAGTCCTTGTAGATCTGCTTCTCGTGGATGGCCTTGGTGACCAGGCACCCATAGGGACCCATCATAAAGCGGCCCATCTCGGTGCAGATCGCCACATCGCCCATGCCGGCGGGAACCAGAATCTCGTCGTATGCCGCGTGCACTCCCTCGCCGATGGCGTGAATATCGTTGGCCTGCTGCTCGGGCAGATAGGGGATACCGACGCCGCCGGACAGATTGATAAAGGCGACATGTGCGCCGGTCTCGCGCTCCAGGCGCACGGCAAGTTTAAAGAGGATGCGTGCGAGCTTGGGATAGTAGTCGTTAGTGACGGTGTTACTGGCAAGGAAGGCATGGATGCCAAAATTCTCGGCGCCCTTGGCCTTGAGCATGCGGAAGGTCTCAAAGAGCTGCTCGGTGGTCATGCCATATTTGGAGTCGCCCGGGTTGTCCATGATGCCGTTGGAGAGCTGGAACAGACCGCCTGGATTAAAGCGGCAGCTGACCGTCTTGGGGATGGGCCCCGCAACACGCTCAAAGAACTCGATGTGGCTGATGTCGTCAAAGTTGACGATGGCACCCAGCTTGTTGGCGAGCTCAAAGTCGGCAGCCGGCGTGTCGTTGGAAGAGAACATGATGTCGTGTCCCGTGATGCCCAGCGAGCGGGCGATCATGAGCTCGGTATAGCTCGAGCAATCGCAGCCGCAGCCGTATTCGTTGAGAATGGAGATGAGCGCCGGGTTGGGGTTGGCCTTGACGGCAAAGTATTCCTTAAAGCCCGGGTTCCATGCAAAGGCGTCGCGCACTTCTTGCATGTTGCGGCGGATGCCCGCCTCGTCGTATAGATGAAACGGCGTGGGGAACTGCTCGACGATATGCTCGAGTGTCTCCTTGTCCACAAACGGCTGCTTGGCCGCATATGCCTCGTTGGGGGTCAATGCCATGTCCCGTAAACCTCGCTATCCAGACGGCGCCATCTGCGCATCGAATCCGCATAGCGTGGACCCAATGTCCGGATAGCGCTCCCGCATTGCTGCAGACAGTCCTGTGGGTGTTTCCCACAGGCCCACCAGGTTGTTCGTGCCCGAAAAACCCAGTTCGGCGGGTTTCGCCTCCCCACGGGGTCAAAGCCTGCCGGCTCGCCCGCGGCTCTTCGTGCCCGCGCCTCTATCAAGTGGTAAAGACCCTATCACGTTGCACTTTACCAAACAAGAGTATTCGTATATAACGTTTAAAAAATGCAGCAATATGCTGGAAACATGTGTGCCACAATCCTGTATCACAATAAGTTGCAACAGATGTGCCTCACGAAGGGATTCTCTATGACCGAGCTCCAAGAACTCCGTCGCTATCGCCGCGATCTCCATCGCATTCCGGAGCTCGATTTCGATCTTCCGCAGACTATCGCCTATATCGAGGGCGTGTTGGCGCCGCTCGCTTGCGAGGTGACCTATCCGTGTCCCAGCTGCGTCTGCGCTTTCTTCGACGCTGGCGTTGGTGCCGCGCGTGCCACGGCGATTCGCGCCGATATGGATGCGCTGCCCATCGCGGAGGCGACGGGAGCGGCCTTTGCCTCGATCCATCCCGGCAAGATGCACGCTTGCGGACATGACGGACACATGGCCATGGCACTTGCCGCCGCGACGTATGTCGACCGTACGATTCGCGAGCAGCCGGGCGCCATTAGGCGCAACGTTCTCTTTGTGTTCCAGCCGGCCGAGGAAACGACCGGTGGTGCCAAGACGGTATGCGAGAGCGGTGTGTTCGAGCGCTATGGGGCTGACCGCATTTTTGGCTTCCATGTGTGGCCCGATCTGCCTGCCGGCACGTTGGCGAGTTGTTCCGGTCCGCTGCTGGCGCGTTCGAGTGAGACACACATTCATATTCACGGGACGAGCATCCATATCGCTAAGACCTATGGCGTTCCGGTCGAGGAGTCGCACGATGCGGCGCTGGCGGCTGCCAAGTTCTTGGTTGCCGAGCGCGAACTGATGGACGAGCTGGGCACCGACGAGCCCTGTATCGGTAAGTTTGGTCTGCTGCAGGCCGGTACGGTTTGCAACGCGGTGGCGGGGGAGGCCCATGTGGCCGGAAGCCTGCGTGTGTTTACGGACGACATGTTCGACCGGGCGCGCGAAGGCGTGCGCCGCGTGCTGGACGATGCCTGTGCCGCAACGGGCTGCACGTATGATCTCAACTTTGCCGAGGGCTATCCGCCGGTCGACAACGACCCCGAGTTGTTTGCCAGCGTCGCGCCTGCCTTGCCCGGGCTGCAGCTTGTGGAGGAACCGCTGCTGATCGCCGAGGATTTCGCGTTCTATCAACGCCATCTGCCGGGCGTGTTTTTCCTGCTGGGCACGGGTATGCCAGAGGACCAAGACAACCCGAGTGATTCGGATGGCTGTCCCGCCTATGCCACAAGCGCTCTGCATACCGATAGCATGCTCTTCGACGAGGAAATCCTTCTCAAAGGCCTCGATGTCTACAAACGATTGCTTTTGCTTGACTAAGGCGCAAAGGACTATTTGTTCTAGAAAACACGAACAAACGTACGATATAATAGAGATGTAAGTCTATAGAAACGTTTGACGTTACTAACGTAAGGCGATACTATGATTGCATCGTATAAAGATGAGGATACCGAACGCTTTGCCATGGGTGTGCGGGTCAGGAGGTTCGTGCCCTTTGAGCATGTTGCGTTGAGGAAGATTCGCCAACTGCAGGTTTGTGCTTCGCTTGATGATCTTCGCGTTCCACCGGGCAACCGCCTGGAAGCTTTGAAGGGCGATCGTGCCGGTCAATATAGCATCCGTGTTAACGAGCGCTATCGGGTCTGTTTTGAGTGGAGACAGGAGATGGCTTGGAATGTCGAAATCGTCGATTATCACAAGTGATGAGACTTCGGCCGATTTGCTGTCGCCGGTGACTCCTGGTGAGCTTCTCAAAGAGGAGTTTCTTGTTCCCATGGGCATTTCTCAATATCGCCTTGCGAAAGAGACTGGGATTCCGGCTCAGCGTATCGGGCAGATTGTCTTGGGAAAACGTCGCGTGACGGCCGACACCGACCTCCGTCTTTGCCGTTATTTTGGCCTGACGGATGGTTATTGGCTGCGCGCTCAGGTGGCGTTTGACCTTGAGGCCGAGAAAAGGCGGATCGAACCGGAACTCGACAAGATCGTTCCTGTTCAGCAGGCTATCGCACTGTAGTGCTCAAAGATGATGGGGGTGGCGCGGCGATGAGGCGACGCCGACAGTCTGCCGTATATAGTCCGGGTGGATGCGGGTGCGGTTTGCTGCTGCTTCCGGTTATTGCCGTGAGCATTGGCGTGATGTTTGCGCTTGCCGGGCTTGCCGCGGCGGCGCTCGTGCTGTTTATCACTGCCATCGGCGTGACGATTTGGCTCTGCCGCAATCGCGAGCAACGCCGTGTCGACGGTAAAACCAATGTCGGCTGGGTCGTCTTTCTGATCATTGCGTACCTGCTGAGTGCCAGCTACCTTGTTTTCTTTGTCCTGTTGATGATCAGTGCCTTTACCGGGGAATCCGTCACGGTGGGTTGATGCACTGCCAGCAGACGGTCGCGCGCAGTGCGTTTGCTCGGCGTTTGGATAACTGCATTGGTCGTTTACCGCAGCCTTAGCTCTCAGCTAATGAATTCAAGTTCAATCCTTCCTACGATGTGCTGTGTACCGGCACGGTAGCCGGATCGTAGGAAGGATGAATAATGGCAAAAGAGGGAAAGAAGCCAATCGGCAAGATTGTCCTAGGCATCATCGTGGTGCTGGTTATTGTCGGTGCCGTGGGCTCTATGGGCGGCAACTCAACCGATTCGTCTGCGAGCGATTCGGCAAAACCTGCCGAGACGACACGGCAGGCTGAGGAGCAAAAAGAACCGCAAGAACCGTATACCATTGCTGACGAGGCTGAAGACACTTCCAATCAGTTTACCTATAAGATCACGGGCACCCTGACCAATAACACGGACAAGGAAAAGAGCTACATTCAGATTGAATATGTTCTGTATGATGCCGATGGCAACCAGGTTGGAACGGCTCTTGCAAACACCAATCATCTGAAGGCGGGCGGCTCCTGGAAGTTCGAGGCGCTGGGTACGGTGTCTCCCGACCAGGTTGCTAGCTGGGAGCGTTCGGACGTAAGCGGTTTCTAGCATGTTGCATGCACTGGGGGAGGTGAAGTCGTATGTCCGATAAAAAGCTGACCGAGGAGTTGCTCAATGAGCTTCTCGATGCGCCGAACATCGATGGCTATATCAGGGAGCACGACTTTGCCGCCCCGTCGCTTTCGAACTACCTGAAGCAGCTACTGCAGGAAAAGGGCTTGGAGCGCTCGCGCGTGGTCCGTATGGCTGATCTCAATGAGACCTTTGGCTATCAGATCTTTACCGGTGCGCGTCATCCGAGTCGCAATAAGGTGCTGCAGATTGCCTTTGCGATGGCGCTGACGCTCAAAGAGACCAACCGTGCGCTGACGGCTGCCGGGGTAAGCGTCCTTAACTGCAAGGACCGCCGCGATGCGATTATCATCTTTTGCATCGATCGCGGGTGCAGTCTCCAAAAGGTCAACGAGGAACTGTATCGCTTTGGCGAGGAGACGGTGAGTTAGCGGCTGATATCTGAGCCGGTAGAGCTGTCGAACAACGATGCAAACGAACGGGGCGCGGATGCCATGGGGTGTCTGCGCCCTGCGCTATGATGGAGGCTATGGATACTCAGAGCCCAACATATTCCGATGACGAGCTGACCGCAGCGCTTGCCGAGCACCTGGCGTCGCTCGATCGCGACGACAGCTATCGCGTGGAGCGTGTACTTAAGCGCTCGTCCGTTGAAGCAACCGAGCTCGTGTACTTTGAAGGAACCGGCGGTGGTTCGCTCGGCCCCTTTGTCCGTAAACGCATCGATGCTTCGGCTCAAATCGGCGGGGCATACGAGCGTCTGTTTGCCGCTCAGCGGGCAGGCAGGCGTTTTGAGCACCTGCCCAGAATCGTCGATTGTCGTCGTGTGGGCGACGAGCTCAACGTGGTTATGGAATACATCGAAGGGGAGACGCTCGGGGCGCTGGTGGACCGTCTGGGAGCCACCCCCGATTATGCGCGTGAATTGTATCCTGCCCTATGCGATGCCGTGGGCGAGCTCCACGCCGGTTTTGCAATAGCGGGGGAGACGTCGGCGCCGGTGATCCATCGTGACCTCAAGCCGTCGAATATCATCGTGACAGGTGCCAACTATACGCCTGATGCCGGCCTGACATTTTCATCGCTGGTGATTATCGACTTGGGGATCGCTCGCGTATGGCGCGACGGCGCCGATGCCGATACCGTCAAGTTTGGGACGCGACCCTATGCGCCGCCCGAGCAGTATGGGTTTGGGCAGACGAGTGTGCGCAGCGACGTCTACGCGCTTGGCGCCCTGTTGTTCTTCTGCTTGACGGGAGTCGACCCTAAACCAGGGCTCGACATGCGCGAGCAATGCGAGGCGCGCGGCATTCCCACTCCACTTGCCGATGTCGTCTGCATGTCGATGGCGCTCGACCCGGTCAAGCGTTTTGCGAGTGCGGAAGCGTTGGGACGGGCGACGCGCGCGGCATACGATCTGAGTCGCCCCGTGCGGCCTCCTGCGCCTGTCCGTACTCCGGCCTCGGAGACGGTGTTGACGCCCCAAGGGCCCCGAAACCCCGCAGGGCTTCCTAGGCCCGCCGCCTCCGCTGCATGTGGTCTGCTCTCTCGCGTTCCGGAGTCTCTGGGGCGCATTTGGAATACGCTCGTCTGCTTCTCGCTGCTTGTGTTCTTTGTCGGAAGTCACTTTGCCGTCTTTCACCCCACCGGAGCAAACCAAAGCTACCCGACGTGGCTTCTCATCATCGAGTATTTTTTCTTTGTCGATAGCCTTATGGTGCTTATGCATTTTGCGCTGCTCGATAAGCGCCGTCTTCGTCGGCGATTCGCATTGCTCGACAGCTATCGCGGCAAGAAGCTCGCGAAACTCTGGCTCAAGGCATTGGGTGTGCTGCTCCTATGCATGATCGTCATAGTCGCGGTTGCCAATGCGACCGGCGTCGTCGATACCTCCGCTACCTAAAAGAAAAGGGCCCCATTGGGGCCCTTTGCAGTTCAAGACTTTAGTCTGCTGGGCGCGCAGCGGCCAGCTTCAACCCACCCGCTATGCGGGTGGAGACAAACGGCTTTACAAAGCCACCCCTCCGACCGATATTGACGATTGTTCAGGCCGTCAAGAATTCGAGTCGAAGG
>JAXJIO010000037.1:0-33830 GCA_036298675.1 Collinsella sp.
ACGGCCGAAGAGGCGTCAGCAGGTCAGTGGGTCATCGTCCCGGCATTCAGCATCAGGGTAGCGCTGCGACGCGGAAATCGCGCGCCGTTGCCGCGCCCCGCAGTGCCCGCTTCCCCCGAGAACAATTATCAGTGCAGGTCAGAGCTGTGGCGTTTTGGGGCGTGCTTGACCTCCTGCAAAAAGCCTACTCACTTGGTTTTTCTGCTAGAAGACCGCCGCGAGGGAAGGCAGCTCCCTCGCGGCGGCTGACATTTGCCCAGATAAAACCTGCCAAAATAAACCTGTCTACTCTTTGAGCCAGAGCCGACACTAATTCAAATGGCGAAATCAAAGGGCGTTCTCTGCATGGAGGGCGCCCTTTTTTATCGCGGGATGTTTTGCGTGGCAGTCATGAGGCCCAGGCGGTTGCTGACGCCGAGCTTGCGATAGATGGCGTTGACATGCTTCTTGACGGTTGACTCGCTTATGAATAGCTCGTTTGCCATCTGTTTGTTCGTTTTGCCGTCGAGCATGAGCCGCATGACTTCGGCTTCGCGCGGTTGGATATTGTGTTCTGTAATGAAAGCATTTAGCTGGTTTGTGTCTTCTGTCTGGGTGAGTTTAATGCCCCGAGGATAGAGGTTGGCGAGCGCGAGGCTCGCGTGCCGAGCGACTTCGAGCAGGATTGCGAGCTCGGTGTCGGTGAAGTCTCCGGCCGTGCGTTCACGAAACAGGGTGATGCTTCCTAGCGGGCTGTCGTTGTGCGCGAGCGTGGCCGTACAGCCAAAGTAGACGCCCTGCGGTTCCATCCATTTGCGATAGATGGGCGTGGCATCGCGTCGCTCGACGTCGACGAGGTCGAGGTCGCGGTAGACGCCGACCTTATGTAAGTCAAAGCTCCATGTTGTATAGTCCATCGCGGCGTAGCGGTTGTAGTAGTCGCTCAGTGCGCGGTCGTCCATTCCGCTGCTTGCGGGGTGGACGTAGCGTGGGGCATCACTGCCCGCTGCCTCGATCAGGTCGAACATGGCGATCCGATGGGGCACGAGCCCTGTCGTTCCCTCGAGGGTCTCCTTTTGCAGCTTATCGACACCGTGTGATGCGTGGATTGCAAGCGCGAGCTCGTTGAGAGCAGTCCAGGTCGTACTGTCCAACTCAATAGTCTGCTGATTATTGCATGGGGGCATAGGGCATCCTTTCCATTGTGGAACCCAGTATGTCATGTTCTCGGCCTGAATAGAACTTTAGGTCAGCGAATGGTATACCGTCGGTCGCTGAAAGGGGCTCGAGGGACCATTGAGAACATCTCGGTGCGGCCGCATCATGGTCTCGTCAAGCAAAAGCACCGAGATTTAGGAGCTTGAAATGAAGACCATTTACGAGAGCGAGTCTACGCCAAAGAAGGACGGATTCTACATGCCCGGCGAGTACGAAGAGCAGGAGCGCACCTGGATTTTGTGGCCGCATCGCTCGGATGTGTGGCGCTGTGGTGCCAAGCCGGCGCAAAAGGTCTTTACCGAGATTATTAAGACCGTTGCACGTTTTCAGCCCATCACTGTGGGCGTCAACACTGAAGACTTCCCCGCGGTGTGTGAGATCTTCGACGGCGTTGAGAACGTGCGCGTTATCCACATGGAGTACAACGACAGCTGGATTCGCGACCCCGGCCCGGCGTTTCTTGTCAACGACAAGGGGGACGTGGCACTCTCGCACTTCCACTTTAATGCTTACGGCGGTTTCATTGACGGCCTGTATTTCCCGTGGGACAAGGACGCTTCCATTGGCCTGCAGGTGGCACAGCTCGAGCAGGTTAACCGCTATCGTCCCGAGGATTATATCCTCGAGGGTGGCTCGTTTAACTGCGACGGCCAGGGCACCGTGGTGACCACCGAGATGTGCCTGCTCAATGAGGACCGCAACCCCCAGTACACCAAGGAGCAGATCGAGGAGAAGCTTGCCGAGTACCTGGGCATCGAGAAGGTCATTTGGATCAAGGATGGCATCGACCCGTTTGAGACCAACGGGCACGTGGACGACGTCGCATGCTTTAGTGCGCCCGGCGAGGTCTGCTGCATGTGGACCGATGATCCCAACCATAAGTTCTACAAGGAGTGCCAAGAGGCGTATAAGACGCTTTCCGAGACGACGGATGCCCGTGGCCGCAAGCTCAAGATCCACAAGGTGATTATGCCTGCGACCTCGGTATATATGACCGAGGAGGAGGCCAGCACGATTGACCCCGTCGAGGGCGTGCTGCCGCGTACCCCCGAGGATGCTTTCGAGCCGAGCTACCTCAACTTCCTGCCCATCAACGGCGCAGTGCTTGTACCGCAGTTCGGCGATCCCAATGACGCCCAGGCGCTCAAGGATATCCAGGCTGCTTATCCGGACCGTGAAGTCATCGGTATCATGACTCGCGAGGTTATCTACGGCGGCGGCAACATCCACTGCATCACCCAGCAGCAGCCCAAGGCGCGCTGTAAATAGCAGTTCCATGGTGAACAGTGCTTGATTGTCCGCACGCGAAAGTCCGCCGACTTCAATGGTCGGCGGACTTTTTGTGTGGTGGTTTCAGCTGAACGGCGGGCCGTGCGGCTTGGGTGTGCGGGCACACAATCTGGGGAAACCAAACAGATTGGGGCCTTATATGATCGACTCGAAGGGAAACGTGCGACCCGAGGGCATGTTTAACAGGGCGTACCTGGCCCCCGAAGCCCAGCGCGCATACGATACGCTGCTCGAGTGCGTGCTCAACGGGCAGAAGGGTTGCGAGGCTTCGGCGCATGCGGGCATGGATACCATCAAGGCGCTCGTATAGCTTTACGCTTTCGGATGTGACACATAGGACTGCGTGCGCCGCTCCCGGCTATATTGCCCCCGAGGTGCTTCAACTCATGGAGATAGCCGGCATCAGCGATTTCGAGAGCTTGGCAGCGTCCACGAATGCCCCCGTGTTTACGCCACAGACGGATGACTTTGGACTCGCGGTCCATATCTTTAAGATGCTTAACCGCGGAATACACCCATACGCTTCTGGTGAGCTGGACTTGGACATATTTGACCTGGACGACGATGACATTCCGCCTGCACCATTGATAAACAGCTGCGTGTGTAATGGGCACAGCCCGTTTGTGGGGACGTTGGTCGGATACGTTGTCCCAAAGTACGCTCTTGAGCTCGATGATTTTAGCGGCACTATGGGCGAGGCACTCCGTCGATCGCTGTATGGCAGGGCGGAGGAGCGTCTTGACGCACGCACATGGGCGCGCCTGCTCGACCGCTATCTATCCGAGACAGTTGTGTGCAAGCGTGGCCATCTCCACCACTCGTTACAGCACGAATGCCTTTGCTGCCGAGGAGAGCGCGCCTTGTTGACTCGTCTTGGTTGATGGTTTGGGCCGTCTTGTAGAAAGCCCGTGAGGCGACATGCAAGTTAATCCTGCGTGTCGCCTCCGTACATATAGACGATAAATCCGTCGCCGGTGTCCTGGCTGTGATCCTCCAAGATGCGCTTCATGTTGAGGTGCTCGTAGAACTGCCAGTCGGAGTTGCAGTCGCTCATCAGGAAGAATTTGGTGCACCCGGCTTTGGCGAGTTCGGCGCGCGCAAGGTCGATGAGCGCACGGCCGAGCCCCTTGCCCTGCCATTCGGGCACGATGATGATCAGGTTGAGCTGGCCTTGGGCATATTCGTTGCCCGTGGCGGCAAAGCGGTCGGCTGTTGCCTTCTCGCGGCTATCGCCAAAGAGCGAGCCTTCGAGCTTGGCATCGGCGGTCTTTGCCATCTCGGTTGCCTGGACGAACATCTCGTTGTAGCAGGGCTCCCACGTGGGATTGGTGCGTGGTTTTCCGTCTTCGAAGATACCGATGCAGCAAGCGGCGATGATGCGGCCTTCAGCTTCGGCAACGAGCGCGATGGGGGAGCGCTGCAGCTGCATGGCGATGTTAAAGCGCGCACAGAAATCGGCGGCTTCGACGTCGCCTCGGTTGCGCAGCGTGTTGCACCACAGCTGGTTGTAGATGGCGGCGATGCCGGCCAGGTCATCGAGCGTGGCGGCACGCAGAGTTACGTTGTCAAGGCTCATGGGGGCTCCTTCCAAGTTGGGTCAGGCCACCCCTGAGTGTGACATGGACGCAGGACGGCCGCATCGACCATTCGGCAGGCGAGCCTCGAATCCTCGGGGACGGAGGGTCCTAAGAAGGAATGAGGGCGGATTTTCGGACACTTGCTCGATGAGAGTGGATAATCTCCCACTTTTAGCGCTGGTATAGGCCAAAAACGGGAGATTATCCACTCTCATTCTGGGTAGTCGTTGGGGACGTTCTTAAACGACCAGTCATTAAAGAACGTCCCCAATGACTACCCCAAGGAACATCCCAAACTGCCGGCAGAAAAGGAACGTCCCTAACTGCCGCATCCGGAGTAAGACAACGCCGCAGGTAGAGGACGGACAGCGAGCGGGCCGCATTTGAGACAAGGTGACGTGAAACGAAAGGGCGCTGACCTTCTGGTCGCGCCCTTGAAGTTGAACGTCAGATTGTCCAAATGCGGCCCGCGTAACTAAACCCGCTCCGCGATTTCGTGGATGAGGTAGTCGGTCTTTTCCCAGCCCAGGCACGGGTCGGTGATCGACTTGCCAAAGACACCGCCGTCGACCGGCTGCTTGCCGTCCTCCAGGTAGGACTCGATCATAAAGCCCTTGACCAGCTTGGAGATGGACTCGTTGCGGCGGCAGCTGTCGAGTACCTCCTTGCAAATGCGATACTGCTCCAGCGGACGCTTGCCCGAGTTGTCGTGGTTGCAGTCGATGACCGCCGCCGGATTGGCATAGCCGGCGTGCTCGGTATAGCGCTCAGCCAGACGTTCCAGGTGTTCGTAGTGGTAGTTGGGGTAGGTGCGCCCATCGAGACCGATGTAGCCACGCATAACGGCGTGCGCGAGCGGATTGCCGTCGCACTCGACCTCCCAGTTGCGGAAGATGAAGCTCTGGTGCGCCTGGGCGGCGTAAATGGAGTTGAGCATAACGGTGGTAGAGCCGGCAGTGGGATTCTTCATGCCGACGGGTACCGAAATGCCGCTCGACACCAGGCGATGCTCCTGGTTTTCGACCGAGCGTGCGCCCACGGCAACATAGCTCAGCAGGTCAACGAGGTATTGGTAGTTGGACGGATAGAGCATCTCATCGGCGGTAAAGAAGCCGGTCTCCTCGATGACGCGCAGGTGCATGTGGCGGATGGCCTTGACGCCCTCGAGCAGGTCGTCGGGAGCCTCGGGGTTGGGGTTGTGCAGAAGACCCTTGTAGCCGGTGCCCTTGGTGCGCGGCTTATTGGTGTAGACGCGCGGAATGACGATGAGCTTGTCCTTGACCTCCTCGGCGGTCTTGGCCAGTCGGTTCATGTACTCGAGCACCGAATCCTCGCGGTCGGCAGAGCACGGGCCGATGATGAGCACCTTACGTGCGTCCTCGCCGGTAAAGACTTTGGCGACCTCGGCGTCAAATGCCTGCTTTTTGGCGGTAAGCTCGGCAGAAAGCGGCATTTCCTCGCGGATCTCCATGGGGATCGGCAGCCTGCGTTTGAATTCCATGGCCATAGGGGCCTCCTCAATCTATAGAAAGAGCAATAAGCGTATTCTCGAATGCTCGGCATTATCCGCTGTCGCACGCTAAAGTGCAAGCCCTTGCCACCCCGAAACCTGCCAAAAGGGACAGGTTTATTTTGGCAGGTTTTATATGGGGGAACGTCGGCGGATACCGGGAGGGAGTGGCGTCGCGCGGGACACTAAGGCTATTGTCGGTTCCCCAGGAAACACCCCGTGGGCAAAAAATGCCAAATATGAGTACTGTTGCTAACCTACTAACATATCCGTCTAGCGAGATAATAGACAAAGTAATAAATATGTTCATTAACGTTGGCACGCAGAAGCCTGCTAACGGGCGTTTTGATTAATTTGAAGGCGTATAGAGGGGCCGCAAAGAGGTCGTTTGAGGCGGTTTTGGCTGTTACTAAAAAGGTAACAGTACTCATATTTGCCCTTTTTTGCCCACGGGGTCTGGAAAGCGCCGTCAATGAGGTCTCAGGAAAAGCGTTTCGAGGCTCGAAGGACACAAAACGGGGGCGCAGGTTGTCCTGCGCCCCCGTTCTCGGGCGTCATCATTTCTCTGCGGCCGTATCTACGCCGCCTCGTCGAACTGCGAGTTGTACAGGTCGGCGTAGAAGCCGCCCTGGGCGAGCAACTCGTCGTGCGTGCCCTTCTCGACGATGTCGCCGTCGCGGATCACCAAGATCACGTCGGCGTTGCGGATCGTGGACAGGCGGTGCGCGATGACAAAGCTCGTGCGGCCCTGCATTAGCGCATCCATGGCACGCTGAATAAGCTCCTCGGTACGAGTGTCAACGTTGGAGGTCGCCTCGTCCAAAATCAGCGCCGGACGGTCGGCCAAAATGGCACGGGCGATGGTCACGAGCTGGCGCTGGCCCTGTGAGAGGTTAGTGCCCTCCTCGTTAATCATAAAGTCGTAGCCGCCGGCGAGCGTATGGATAAAGTGGTCGCAGCGTGCGGCGCGTGCGGCGGCTTCGACCTCGGCATCGCTTGCATCGGGGCGTCCGTAGCGGATGTTCTCGCGGATGGTGCCGTTAAACAGCCACGTATCCTGCAGCACCATGGCAAACTCGCCGCGCAGCGCCGCGCGGTCCCAGTCGCGCACGTCGACGCCCTCGACGCGCAGCGAACCGCCGTCCACGTCGTAGAAGCGCTGCAGCAGCTTGATGAGCGTGGTCTTGCCGGCGCCGGTGGGGCCGACGATGGCGATGGTCTGGCCGGGCTGCGCCTCGCAGCTAAAGTCGTGGATGATGGTCTTGTCGGGCGTGTAGCCAAACTTGACATGGTCAAACTCCACGTGGCCGGGGCGCTTTTCGGGAATCTGCGCGTCGGCCTTCTGCTCCTCCTCGGGCGCGGCCAGGAACTCAAAGACGCGCTCGGTGGCAGCGGCCATCGACTGCATCGTGTTGCTTACGTTGCCCAGCTGCTGCACGGGTTGCGTAAAGTTGCGAACGTACTGGATAAAGCTCTGGATGTCGCCGGGCGTGGCATTACCGGTCAGCGCGAGCTGCGCGCCCACCACGACGACGCCCACGTAGCCCATGTTGCCCACCAGGCTCATAAGCGGCATCATCAGGCCCGACAGGAACTGCGAACGCCAGCCACTAATAAAGAGGCGGTCGTTTTGATGGTCGAACTCTTCGATCGAGGCCTCGGCGCGGTCGAACACCTGAATAACGTTCTGGCCGGCAAAATCCTCTTCGATAATGCCGTTGACGGCGCCCAGGACCTGCTGTTGCTCGCGGAAGTACGGCTGCGAGAAGTGAATCATCACGGTCAGGATAATTGCGGCAGCCGGCAGCGTGAGCACGGTGACGCCGGTGAGTGGCAGGCTGATCGACAGCATCATGACGAGCACGCCGATAATCTGCGTCACCGACGTGATGAGCTGTGTCACGCTCTGGTTGAGCGACTGGCCGAGCGTATCGACGTCGTTGGTGATGCGGCTGAGCACGTCGCCCTTGCTGTGGCCGTTGAAGTAGCTCATCGGCACGACGGCGATCTTGGCGGCGATCTCCTTGCGCATGCGGTAGCAGATCTTTTGCGTGACGCCGGTCATGAGCCAGCCCTGGATGAGGCTGCAAACAGAGCTTGCCAGATACAGGCAGAGCAAAAAGCCGAGCGTCTTGGCGATCCAGGCAAAGTCAACGTCGCCCGTACCGTTGACCTTGGCGACCAGGCCTTCGAATAGCTTGGTCGTAACCTGGCCGAGCACCTTGGGTCCCACAATGTTAAAGACGACCGAGCACACGGCAAAGGCGACGGCGGCAAGCACGGCAACCTTGTGTCGACCGATATAGCCGAGCAGCTGCCTCATGGTGCCCTTAAAGTCCTTGGCCTTTTCGCCACGGCGCATGCCACCCATGCGGCCCATGGGACCACGCTGGCGGGTGGGCTTGGGAATCTGAGTCTTGGTCTCGTCTGCCATTAGTGCTCGCCTCCTTCCATAACGGCTGCAATTTCTTCTTGGGTGAGCCCCAGCTCCTCGGCGGAAAGCTGCGACTGTGCGATCTCCAGGTACGCCGGGCAGCTGTGCAGCAGCTCCTCGTGCGTACCGGTGCCCACCACGTGGCCGTCGTCGAGCACGATGATCTGGTCGGCGTGCATGATGGTCGCGATGCGCTGGGCCACGACCACGAGCGCGGCGTCGGTGACGTTTTTGGCCAGCTCCTCGCGCAGGCGAGCGTCAGTCTTGTAGTCGAGGGCGCTAAACGAGTCATCGAACACCACGACCTCGGGCTTTTTGGCCAACGCGCGGGCGATGGCCAGGCGCTGACGCTGACCGCCCGAAACATTGGAGCCGCCCTGGCTGATGGGGGAGTCGTAACCGCCCTCGCGCTCGGCGATAAAGTCCTCAGCCTGTGCGATTCGCGCTGCCTCGTGCATGTCCTCGTCGCTCACCATGTCGCCGGCAAACTTGAGGTTGCTCTCGACAGTGCCCGAGAACAGGCGACCTTGCTGCGGGATGTAACCAATGCGGCGGCGCAGCTCGGAAAGGGTCATGTCGCGCACGTCGATGCCGTCGAGCGAAATGCTGCCGCCCGTGACGTCGTACAGGCGCGGAATCAACTGCACAAGCGTGGACTTGCCCGAGCCCGTGGAACCAATGATGCCGAGCATCTGACCGGCATGCGTGGTGAAGTTCACGCCGCTGATGACATCGGCGCGGGCATCGGGATACTGGAAGCTCACGTCGCGGAAGGTGAGCTCACCGCGTGGCGCGCTGGCCGCGGGCAGTTTGGGCGAGGCGGGGTCGTTGATGCTCGTGGGGCAGGTGATGACCTCTTCCACGCGTTCGGCGGCGACCTCGGCGCGGGGCAGGATGACCGAAACCATGGTGAGGATCATAAACGCCATGACGATCTGCATGGTGTAGGAGATAAACGCCATCATGTTGCCGACCTGCATCACGCCGTCGGACACGCCCTGCGCGCCAAACCAGACGATAAGCACGGTGATGCAGTTCATGACGAGCATCATGAGCGGCATCATGAAGCTCATGGCGCGGTTGGTGTAGAGCTGCGTGGTCATCAGGTCGAGCGAAGCCTTGTCAAAACGCTCGAGCTCATGCTCCTCACGGTTGAACGAGCGGATGGGCATAAGGCCGTCGAGCAGCTCGCGGGCGGTAAGGTTCACGCGGTCCACAAAGCTCTGCATCTTTTTGAACTTGGGCATGGTGAGGCCCATGAGCACGCCGACAACGGCCGAAACCGCGATGATGGCCACGGCGATGGTCCACTCCAGGCCGGTGTGGTTGGCCAGGACGCGCATGACGGCGACGATGCCCATGACGGGGGCCATCAGGCACATGCGGATAAACAGGGTTGCGGCCATCTGGATCTGCTGAATGTCGTTGGTGCAGCGGGTGATGAGCGAGGCCTGGCTAAACTTGCCCACCTCGGCCGGCGAGAAGTGCATAACCTTGTTGAAGGTCTCGCGGCGCAGGTCGCGGGCGATGGAGCAGGCGGTGCGCGAAGCCACGGCACCGGTCAGGATGGTGGCGACGAGCGACACCAGGCACAGACCAAACATCGTGGTCGCCATGCGGCTCAGGTAGGCGTTCTGTACGTCGGCGGGGTCGATGCCTTGCGCCTTGTACTCGTCCTGTACATAGCTCACGGCGCGTTGGGTCACGATGGAGCCCGACATGGAGCCCATTTTGTCTGCCATATCGTTGGCGCCCTCGACGAGCTTGCCCTGGTCGATTAGGCCGCCTTCAACGCCTAGACGCAGGCTCTTCATGGTGATCTTGCCACCGTCGGCATCAATCTGTTTTTGCATGTTCTGCGCCGCAGCGGCCTTCTGCTGCATCTCGGCGAGTTGCTCGGGCGTCATCGCCGCCATCTGCTCGGGCGTGGGCATGGCCTGGGCGCCGCTGTTGTCTTTTTCACCGGACGTGCCCATCATGTCGCCCATGGAGTTGGCGTCAATGCCCTGGTTGAACGAAAGGACGACAGTCTCGGGGAGGCTCATGATGTCGGCAATCTTGCCGCCGTCGGCGCGCTTCTCCTCGGTGCCCTTGTACGTTCGAATGCCGTTATTGTCCGCCTTGCCAAACACGGCCTCCACAGCTTTGGCGTCCTTGGTGCTCATAAAGAGTTCGAGGTCGTCGAGCGATTCGGCGCGGATGGTGTCGGGCACGGGCGACGCGATGCCGCCTTGCTGTACACCCACGTCGACGATGTCGCTCATATAGGTAGGCAGCGCCAGATCGGCGTTGCAGCTGATTACGATAAGTACGATAGCTGCGAGCAGTGCCAGGACATGCTTTTTAAAGAGCTTGAGAATCCTCACTCGGCATCTCTCCTTTCTTGATTGTGGTCGATAATTTCGTTGGCACGCCTTAGAAGACGCACCATCTCTTGGGTATCTGTTTCGCCGAGCTGTTCGAGGAAAGCCGCGGTGCGGTCCTCGAATTCCCGGCGTTTGATTTCGAGATCCTGGAATCCCTTGTCGGTCACTATGACGTGTACGCGACGACGGTCGGTCTTTGAGTGCTCACGCTCAACCCAGCCCTTGGCTTCGAGAGCGCGTAGGATATTGGCAATGCGGGCGTTCGAGACCCAGGCGCGATCAGCGAGTTCGCTCGGCGTGAGCGAACCGCCAGCGAGCATAAGGGCGCGCATGACAGCCATTTCGCCGCCGAGAGCTTTGTCCGCAAAGCGCGAAATTCGCTGATGCATGCTGCCAAACTCGGTAAAGAGCTGACGCCCAAGCTCATGGAAATCGGTATCTTCCACCGAAAACCCCTAACACTAGAAACTATTTTCGGTGAAAGATGATACCCCCGCTCAACTATCCCATTCGGTAGATTTCTAGGTATGTCCCAAAAATCTACTTGGTTGCTAGGCAATATAAAGAGCGTATAAAAACTTAAAATCATTCAAAAATTGTAGCGTTTCAAAGAATTATCATGCACACGGATAGGCGAGGGGTTGTCACCACCATGACGACTGGGACTCATATAATCGCCACGTGCGATGCTCCAACTTCCCGCAAGGAGACACCTAAATAAAGGGGGATGGAGTCATGGCATTTGACTTCACGGGCAAGACCGCGATTGTCACGGGCGGCACTCAGGGCATTGGCCTCGAGATCGCCAAGGGCATCGTTGCGGGCGGCGGACACGTCGCGCTCATCGCAAGGAACGCTGCTAAGGGCGAGGCCGCTGTGGCCGAGCTTGGCGAGGGCAACAAGTTCTACCAGCTCGATGTTGCCGATGCGCCCAAGGCGCGCGAGACCGTCGAGCAGATTTTTACGGACCTGCCGCAAACCAACATCCTGATCAACTGCGCTGGCGTCATCAGCACCAAGAAGTTCGACGAGATCGATGACACCGAGTGGCGCCGTACCATCGACATCAACCTCAACGGTACCTTCACTATGATGAATGCCGTGTACCCGCACTTTAAGGCGGCCCACGCCGGCACTATCGTCAACGTGAGTTCCGTTGCTGGCAAGATCGGCGGCGGCCTGCTCGGCACCGCGGCTTACGCGAGCTCCAAGGCCGGTGTTAACGGTCTAACCAAGGCAGTCGCCAAGGAGGGCGGCAAGTTTGGCGTTCGCTGCAACGCCGTGTGCCCGTCGCTCACCCTTACCGATATGACCTCGATTCTCTCTGACGAGAACTCTCAGCGCATCATCAACGGTATTCCTCTGGGCCGCGCCGCCCAGGCCAGCGAGCCTGCGCAGATGGTGCTGTTCTTCGCTTCCGACCTCGCCAGCTTCGTGAACGGCGAGATCGGTGACTGCGACGGCGGCATCGTCTTGGACGGGTAATACCCCGCGGTGATCGTTTGGCGGCGACCCTGGCGACTCGGGGTTGTCGCCTTCTTTCTGACATAGGCGCGTGCGGCTGCGATTCGCATGCATCCAAAGGAGATATATATGAGTGAATCGACTGCGGTGGAGGCGCCGGCGGCAAAGGAGCCGTTCTTTAAGATGTCCTCCATCCCGGGTGCCAATATTTTGGTGCCGCTTCTGTTGGGCTGCCTGCTCAACACGCTGTTCCCCGACCTGTTTAAAACACTCGGCAGCTTTACGCTTGGCATGACCCAGCAGGGCGCAGGCCCGCTTGTTGGCGCTTTTTTGCTCATCGTCGGTACGACGATTTCGTTTAAGAGTGCTCCTGCCGCCGCTGCCCGCGGTGCCATCATCATCGCCGTCAAGCAGATCGTGGTCGTTGCCGTGTCGCTGCTCATCCTTTATGTGTTCAACGACAACCTGTTTGGCATCTCGGCCATGGTAATGCTGGCCGCTTGCACGGGTGCTAACAACGCTATGTACGCTGGACTGATGGGCACCATGGGCAACGAGGCCGAGCGTGGCGCCGTCGCCATCACCACGCTGGTTGTCGGCCCTCCGGTCACGATGATTGTCCTTGGCGCCGCCGGCCAGGCTCCGATCGGCTGGTCGCTCGTGGGCGCCATCCTGCCGATCATCGTCGGCATTATCCTGGGCAACCTCTTCCCGAGCTTTAAGAAGATGATGGCACCGGCACTTTCCGCCATCATCGTGCTCGTCTTCTTTGCCATGGGTTCGACCATGACTTTTGGTCAGCTTATCAACGGTGGTCTTCCCGGCATCCTGCTCGGCGTGATCTGCTCGGTGATCTTTGCAATTCCCGTCATCGCGGTCGATAAGCTCACGGGCGGTACGGGTGTCGCAGGTGCGGCCATTTCGAGCTGCGCCGGAGCCAATGTGGCCACGCCTGCTGCCATGGCAAGCGTCAACGAGGCCATGTACGGCGGTGCGGTGCTCGCGACGGCCACGGCACAGGTTGCTGCCTGCGCAATCGTAACGGCTATTTTGACCCCGCTGGTCACCAGCTGGTGCTACAAGCATTTTGAGGGCCAGGGTCACAGCAAGGCAACGACCGACAAGGCCGCCTCAGCCGCCTAATGCCAAGCGGCAATCAAAGCTAAATAACTAGCCATGCCACAGGGCGGCCCCGGGGGAAATCCCGTGGCCGCCCTGCAGTTCCTGTGGGGTCTCTGGGGCACTTTACCCTGCTAAAACTGGCATAACAGCTAGAGTGAACGTCGTACAAAGGCAAGGAAAAATACCAAACAAATCGGTGAACGGTAGTTGTTCGCGCTCGCATTTCCTGCGGATTTGTTAAAAACGCCCTAATGGTATAAAAAAAGAAACATATAACAGCCCTGATGAAGGGGGTAGCTATGTTATCCTTCTCAAACGGGTGAAATCTTGGGTTTTGGGTTGCAGTTCCAAGGTGGACAAACGTTTTTCCCTGTACCAACGTGTGGTGAAGAACGGAAGAAGCCGGTAGTGCAAGCCGATAATTCAAGAATTCAATAAGCAGCGGTGTGAGAGAGCGCCGCATTACACGTAACTAGGAGCGTGGTTACACAATGCAGGAGGCATGGGAAGGCTTCAAGGAAGGCATCTGGACGGGAGAGGTTGACGTCCGAGACTTCATCCAGAAGAACTACACCCCCTACGAGGGCGACGAGTCGTTCCTCGCCGGCCCGACCGAGCGTACCAAGGAGCTGTGGGGCGAGGTTCTCGACCTGCTGCTTAAGGAGCGCGAGCAGGGCGGTGTCCTCGATATGGACACCAAGACCGTCACGGGTATCGTGAGCCACCCCGCTGGCTACATCGATAACGCCCACCGCGAGAAGGAGACCATCGTCGGCCTCCAGACCGACAAGCCGCTCAAGCGCGCTCTGCACGTCAACGGTGGTATCCGCATCGCTTGCCAGGCCGCCAGCCAGCACGGCTACAAGGTCGACGAGAACGTTGTCGAGCGCTACACCTTCGAGCGCAAGACCCACAACGCCGGCGTCTTCGATGTCTACACCCCCGAGATGCGTGCTTGCCGTTCGGCCCACATCATCACCGGTCTGCCCGATGGCTATGGCCGCGGCCGCATCATCGGCGACTACCGTCGTGTTGCCCTGTACGGCGTCGACTACCTGATCAAGGACAAGGAGGCCCAGAAGGCTTCCACCCCGACGGTCATGACCGCCGACAACATCCGCGACCGTGAGGAGCTGCAGGAGCAGATCCGCGCCCTCGGCGAGCTCAAGATGATGGCCGAGACCTATGGTTTCGATATTTCCAACCCTGCTACCAACACGCAGGAGGCCATCCAGTGGATGTACTTCGCCTACCTCGCTGCCGTCAAGGAGCAGAACGGCGCCGCTATGTCCATCGGCCGTACCTCCACGTTCATTGACATCTACGCTGAGCGCGACCTTGCCAACGGCACCTTCACCGAGGAGCAGATTCAGGAGTTCGTGGATCACTTCATCATGAAGCTCCGCATGGTCAAGTTTGCCCGTACCCCCGAGTACCAGGCCCTGTTCACCGGCGACCCGCAGTGGGTCACCGAGTCCATCGGCGGCATGGGTGTTGACGGCCGTACGCTCGTTACCAAGATGAGCTACCGCTACCTGCACACGCTCGAGAACATGGGCACCAGCCCCGAGCCCAACATGACCGTTCTGTGGTCGACCCGTCTGCCCGAGAACTTCAAGAAGTTCTGCGCCAAGACTTCTGTCGCCAGCTCCTCGATCCAGTACGAGAACGACGACCTCATGCGCGTTTACCACGGCGACGACTACGGCATCGCCTGCTGCGTGTCCTCCATGCGCATCGGCAAGGAGATGCAGTTCTTCGGCGCCCGCGCCAACCTGGCCAAGTGCCTGCTCTACGCGCTCAACGGCGGTGTTGACGAGGTCTCCAAGAAGCAGGTCGGCCCCAAGTATCGCGCCGTCGAGGGCGATACGCTCGATTACGACGACGTTGTGGCCAAGTACAACGACATGATGAAGTGGCTCGCTGGCGTGTACGTCAACTCGCTGAACATCATTCACTACATGCACGACAAGTATTGCTACGAGCGCATCCAGATGGCTCTGCACGACAAGCACGTGCACCGCTGGTTCGCTACGGGCATCGCTGGCCTTTCCGTCGTGGCTGACTCCCTGTCCGCCATCAAGTACGCTAAGGTCCACCCCGTCCGTGATGAGAACGGCATCATCGTCGACTTCGAGACCGAGGGCGAGTTCCCCAAGTACGGTAACGACGACGACCGCGTCGACCAGATCGCTCACGACGTTGTGCACCAGTTCATGGAGTACATCCGCATGAACGACACCTACCGCAACTCCGTGCCCACGACCTCGGTTCTGACCATTACCTCCAACGTCGTGTACGGTAAGAAGACCGGCTCCACGCCCGACGGCCGCAAGGCTGGCCAGCCGTTCGCCCCGGGTGCTAACCCCATGCACAAGCGTGATAGCCACGGCGCCATCGCTTCGCTGTCTTCGGTTTCCAAGCTCCCGTTCCGCGATGCTCAGGACGGCATCTCCAACACCTTCTCCATCATCCCGGGTGCGCTCGGCAAGGAGGACCAGGTGTTCTTTGGCGATATCGACCTTGATCAGCTGGGCGAGTAACTATTGTTAGTGCTATACTAACAATAACGATTACTGATTAGCGCGCCGGTTTCGGCCGGCGCCTATCGATCGAAGGAGACACATTATGAAGGTTTCTGAAGTTTCCGAGACTCAGGCCGATAACCTGGTCCACATGCTCGACGCTTACGCCGAGAAGGGTGGCCATCACCTGAACATCAACGTCTTCAACCGTGAGACGTTGCTCGATGCTCAGGCTCACCCCGAGAAGTACCCGCAGCTGACCATCCGCGTTTCCGGCTATGCCGTGAACTTCCATACGCTCACCAAGGAGCAGCAGGACGAGGTCATTTCGCGTACCTTCCACGACAAGTTCTAAAGGGGTTTAACTCCCGCAGGATCGCCGGGCCGCTTTGGGTTACTTTCCAAAACGTCCTCGGACATGCAAAGGGCTCCGCTGCGCGCTTCGCGCGGCGGAGCCCTTTGCATCCTGCGGGAATGTTTTGGAAAGTAACCCAAAGCGGCCCGGCGGGGGTCCTGTGTAGTCACCCTTTAGGCGGAACTCTCCTAATTATTTGGATGAGTCGTTTACTTACTTGTGCTGTTACCGTCTTCCCGCTGTTGTTGGGGTATGCTTTGTTCGTATGTAAACGTTTGACATGTTGATGGGGGAGGGTGCTATGGCTCGCGAGGGCGCTCGTTCTAAGGATTCTGCTAAGCCTGGCATCAAGGAAGTTGCAGCGGTGGCGGGGGTTTCGCCTACTACGGTATCTCGCGTGCTTAATAATCGCGGCTATATTAGCCAAGAGACCCGCGATAAGGTCCATGCCGCGATGGAGCGCATCAACTATACGCCCAACGATATCGCCCGTGCCATGCTCAACGGTCGCCTGAATCTTATCGGTATGATCGTTCCCTTTGTGAGCAGCCCGTTCCATGCTCAGGTTGTGCAGGCGGTCGAGCGCACGTTAGCGGAAAACGGCTTTAAGATGTTGCTGTGCAACAGCGCCAATCGACCCGATCTTGAGTGTTCCTATATTGACATGCTCCGCCGCAATATGGTCGACGGCGTCATCGTCAACTCCCTCAATATCGGTGCCGAGGCATATGCCGAGATGGGCTTGAGCCTGGTTGGCATCGACTGCGATCTTGGCGAGGGCTCTGTCCAGATTGCAAGTGACAGCTATGGCATTGGCGAGCTCGCCACGCGCCGTCTGATTGATGACGGCTGCAGGCGTATCCTGTGCCTGCGCAGCAATAGCCGCATGCGCATGCCTGCCAATAAGCGTACCGATGCCTACCTCGATGTTGTTGAGCAGGCCGGTTTGTCCGCGCTTGTCCGTGAGGTTGAGTTCGTTAAGCCCGACGACGAAAAGGGCGCGGTCGTTGCGAAGATCCTCGATGAGAACCCCGATATTGACGGCATCTTTGCGGGAGACGATACGATGGCGGCCATCTGTCTCAACGTGATGAAGCAGCGCGGCTTGAGCGCTCCAGACGATATTAAGGTCGTGGGCGCGGATGGTGCCCGCCGAACTATGACGTTTATGCCTGACTTAACAACCGTACGTCAAGATATCGATCGCATCGGAGAGCTCGCGGCGCAATCCATCATCGCTCTTATTAACGGCGATAATCCCGAATCGAATATCAAGCTCCCCGTTGAACTCATTGAGGGCAAAACCGCATAGTTCATCCCGTGCCAAAAGAATTCCTCAAACGCCTCTGATGACCGTTCACCGGCATATGTCAACCGGTTGCCGACGACTGGAACTGCGAAAAGACGTATTGGTGTGAAAACGTTTGACATATGAAAACGATTGACATATCTTGCCATTGTACCGAGTTAGTATGTCGTGGAAAGGAAGTCTCGGATGCACAAGGTGTATTACCAGCCTGAGGGAATTTGGGTAGGCGACATCATGCCGTACGGCGAGGACGGCACGTTCTATCTCTATCATCAGCGTGACACGCGTAACCCCGAACCTTTCGGAGAGCCGTTTGGCTGGGCACTCGCTACGACCAAGGATTTCGTCAACTACAAGGACTTTGGCGAGAGCCTTGAGCGCGGCGGCGACGAGGAAGTCGACCAGTACATTTATGCCGGCACGGTGTTTAAGGTGGGCGACAAGTACCATGCGCTCTACACTGGTTGCAATCGCGATAAGGTCCGCGCACGTTTGATGAAGCAGGTTCTTCTTCACGCAACGAGCGACGACGCCGTCAAGTGGGAGAAGAACATCGCCGAGACGCTGCTTCCGCCCCAGGAGGGTTACGATGACCGCAACTGGCGCGATCCCTTTGTGCTTTGGGATGAGGAGAACGAGGAGTACATGCTCATCCTCGGCACGCGTGTGGGCGAGGACAAGCGTCTGATGACCGGCCGCCTGGTCAAGTTCACCTCCAAGGATCTGACCAACTGGGAGTTCCAGGGCGACTGGTGGAACCCGGGCCTGTACACCATGTTTGAGATGCCTGATCTCTTTAAGATGGGCGACTGGTGGTACCTCGTCTTTTCCGAGTACAGCGACGGCAACAAGACCCGTTACCGCATGTCCAAGTCCATCAACGGTCCTTGGATTACCCCCGCTGACGACTCCTTCGACGGCCGCGCGTACTACGCCGCTCGCACCGCATTCGATGGCGAGCGTCGCGTTCTCTTTGGTTGGGTTCCTACGCGTGACGAGGGCGGCGACCCCAGCTCTTACCTATGGGGTGGCACCTTTATGCCCCTCGAGATCGTTCAGCGTGCCGACGGAACGCTCGGCACCAAGCTCCCCGACAGCATGCTTGGCGCCTTTGGCGAGGGCAAGGCTGTCGAGACCTTTGAGCTTTCCTGCGAGTCGGGCAAGGTCGAGCAGGTGCTCGCCGCAGATGCCGGCTCCACCTACTTGCTCGATGCCGACATTGAGCTCGGCGGTAACGCTGCCGGCTTCTCGGTCAAGTTCGCCGAGGACGCCGAGACCGGTCTTGCCTATGAGTTCCGCGCCAACCTGCGCGAGGGCAAGCTCGAGTTCACGCCGGCTCCCCAGTACCCGTGGTTCCAGGTCAACAACATGGGCCTCGAGCGTCCGTTGTTCTTTAAGGGCGAGGGCACTCACCATGTGCGTCTGGTCGTCGACGACGACATCGCGACCATCTTTGTCGATGACGTTGCGCTCAACGCTCGCTTCTGCAACAAGCAGGGCCAGGGTGTGGCGCTTACCGTCACCGACGGTGCGCTCAAGTGCGCAAACGCAACGATCGCGTCTCTGTAGCGGCAACGAACCGTTTTATGATTTAGAAAAGGAATGGAGAGGAACATGGACTACAAGGCAGTGTCCCAGCAAGTCGTCGACAACGTCGGCGGACTGGAGAACATCGAGGGCGCCACGCATTGCGTTACGCGTCTGCGTCTGGTGCTCAAGGATACGAGCAAATACAACAAGGCCGAGCTCGAGAACATCGATGGCGTCAAGGGCGTGCTGTACAACAGCGGCCAGCTCATGATCATCTTCGGTACCGGTACCGTCAACAAGGTTTACGATGAGTTTATGGCTCTGACGGGCGTTAAGGAGATCAGCGCTTCCGAGGTCAAGGGCGCCGAGGCGGACAAGAAGGGCAAGTTCTTCTCGGTCCTCAAGGTATTCTCGGACATCTTTATCCCCATCATTCCCGCCTTCGTCGGCGCTGCAATCATCATCGGCCTTAAGTCGCTGATCGTTGCCAACGGCCTCTTTGGCATGGAGGGCAGCCTCGCCGATCACAGCGAGTTCCTCAAGAACCTCGCAAGCTTCTTTGCCATTATCGCCACCACGTTCGACTACCTGCCTGTCCTGGTTATGTACAGCGCAGTCAAGCGTTTTGGCGGTAACCCGATCCTGGGCATCCTCGTCGGTATCGTCATGGTTCATCCGAGCCTTATGAACCGCAACACGTTCGTTATGGACCCGACGGGTGCTGAGTACTGGAACTTCGGTCCGCTATCCATTCCCATGGTTGCTTTCCAGGGCGGTGTGTTCCCCGCAATCCTGACTGCCTGGTTTATGGCCAAGGTCGAGAAGATTGCCCAGAAGTACATCCCCGAGGTCGTTTCATTCGTCTTTGTCCCGACCGTTACCCTGATTCTTGCTAACGTCGCCCTGTTCACCGTGTTCGGCCCGCTCGGCAACCTGATCGGCGACGTCCTCGCCGGCGTAATCGATATCCTGTACAACAGGATGGGCGTCTTTGGTGCCTTTGTCTTCGCCGCGTTCCTGCAGCCGCTCGTCGTTACCGGTACGCATCAGTTCATCCAGGGTATCGAGGCAAACCTTGTTGCCACGACTGGCTTCAACTACATCCAGGCCATCTGGTCGGTTTCCATCATCGCCCAGGGCGGCGGCGCCATCGGTATGTACCTCATTCACAAGAAGCACTCCAAAGAGCGCAACATCTGCATGTCGTCCTTTATCCCGACGCTGGTCGGAATCTCCGAGCCCGCTATCTTTGCTGCAAACATGCGCTATTCGATCATTCCGTTCATCTGCGCATGCATCGGTGCAGGCTGCGGCGGTGCCTTCGTCAAGCTCATTGAGGTGCGCGCTATCGGTCAGGGTCTGACCGGCGTGCTTGGCCTGCTCATCGTCACGCCCGAGACCCTCGTGTGGTATGTGGCTGGCAATCTCATCGCCTTTATCGTGCCGATCGTCTTGATCTTTGCCTACAACAAGGCAAAGGGCGTGCCGACCACCGATGAAGAGGGCGCTGGCGCTGGCTTCGACGTTAGCTTCTAGTTGAGCCGTTCAGTGTAATCTGAGGATAAGTCCATTTGAGGAAGGGCGTTCGACTCGTGTGAGTCGAGCGTCCTTCCCCATAGACGAGAAAGTCAACGGCGATGTTTAATCAAAAAAATAAGGTGACACGCGCGGACTATGAGCAGTGGCGTGCCGGACAGGATGAGACGGCGGGTCGCATCGCGTCCGACCCCGATAGGCTCCTGTTCCATGTGGAGCCTGAGCTTGGCTGGCTCAACGACCCCAACGGTTTGGTTCAGATTGGTGATACGTATCACATCTATCATCAATACGATCCGTTCGATGCTGCGCATGGCGGTCCAGTGCTTTGGAACCATCTGACGACAAAGGATTTTGTGACGTACGAGAATCACGGCCCCGCACTGTTCCCCGATTCCGATTTGGATTCGAACGGAGCGTATTCTGGTTCTGCCTTTGTACGCGATGGCAAGATTCACTACTTCTATACCGGCAACGTCAAGCATTTTGACCGCGATGATTACGACTACGTGTTGACGGGCCGTGAGCAAAACCAGATTCATATGGTTGCCGAGAATCCCGACGAATTGGGCGAGAAGTGCATAGCTGTTGGACCGGTCAATTACCCCGACGATATCGGTACGCACGTGCGCGACCCCAAGATCCTTGAGCACGATGGTATCTACTACATGGTTCTGGGCGCTCGTACGAAAGACGACCGTGGCTGCGTGCTTGTCTATACCTCGCGCAATCTTGAGGACTGGAGCTATGCGACGCGCATTGAGTTGGGCGAGAAGTTTGGCTTTATGTGGGAGTGCCCCGATCTGTTTGAGCTCGATGGCGAGCTTATTCTCGTTTGCTGTCCGCAGGGTGTGCCTGCCGATGGTTGGCGTTACCGCAATCCGCATCAGTGCGTGTGGTTCCCCATCGAGGCCGATTGGGAGGCGCCGAGCTTTAAAATCGTCGGGCAGGGCATGCCCCCGATGGTCGATGCCGGTTTTGATTTCTATGCTCCGCAGTCCTTTGAGGATGCTGCAGGCCGGCGTTTGATGATCGGATGGTCGGGTTGCCCCGATGCGACGACAGAAAGCCCGACGGTGGCGCGCGGGTGGCAGTGCGCGCTGACGGTGCCGAGAGAGCTGAGCATGCGCGGCGGCAAGCTCTGCCAGTGGCCGGCGCACGAGATTGAGAGGATGCGCGGCGATTGCGTTCGTGCTGTAGGCGGTGAGACCGTTGAGGAGCCGGGACGCCTGTTTGATGTCGTGGTTTCCTGCGAGGGAGCCAAGATGATCGAGCTCGAAATCCGCAAGGGTGTCTTTGTGCGTTATACGGACGGGATGCTTACCCTCGATATGGGCGACGAAGGCTATGGACGCGACCAGAGGTCGATCGAGCTCGGCGAACTTCGCGACCTGCGCGTGCTTTCGGACACTACGATGGTCGAGATTTTTGCCAACGGTGGCGAGGCGGCACTTACGAGCCGTACCTATTCGCCGGCGGTTCCGGCGATGGAGCTGCACACCGAGGGTGCGGCGTCGATGGATTTCTACCGCCTCGCTCATTAACCGTGCATGGAGCACGATTGGACTTGTTGGGCGGAATGTGTCGCAGTTGCCGCGGCCAGCTACCGCTTATCGCGTATAGCGACCGTTTGCGGAATAAGTAACACTCCTTAATAAACCGTGTAGAATCTCAGATAAGCACGGAGTTTTCCAGGGAGACGCTGTCCTTTGTTGTGTGCAAGGGACGGCGTCTCTTTGGCGCTTGGACGCCGTTCTGCAGCAGGACGGTGGACGTGCGTCACATATTAAAAAGCCAACGTCGAGATGGGTCGTGATGATAATGGGCAAGTACGTAATCGTGGTTGAGTCTGGGTCGGATGTGACGCCGGAGCTCTGCGAGCGCTACGGCATCGTGCGCGTGCCTATGCATGTCACGATTGGTGACGAGACCGTCGAGGACGGCTCGATCGATCCGCTCGAGATTTATTCGCGCTGCAACGAGTTTGGCGTGATGCCCAAGACCAGTGGCTGCGCGCCGGCGGATTTTGCTCACGTGTACGACCGCATTCACGCTGAGCAGCCCGACGCGACTATTTTGCATCTTGCATATTCCGAGGCCACGACCTGTTCGCATCAGTCCTCAAAGATTGCGGCCCAGGGGCGCGACTACGTGTTCTCCATGGACACGCGCTTTGTCTCGGTAGGCCAGTCGCTTGTTGTCGTCGAGACCGCCAAATACATCGAGGCTCACCCCGATGCCACCGTCGACGAGATCTTTGCATTTACGAACTCCGTCATGGACCGTGTGCTGCTGGGCTTTGTTCCTACCGACCTAGCCTTTCTTAAGGCGGGCGGTCGTCTGTCCAACGTCGCGTTCCTTGGCGCCCACCTGCTCAAGATTAAGCCCTGCATTGAGGTAACGGGCGGTAAGTTTGTGGCGACCAAGAAGTTCCGCGGCTCTATGCTCAAGTGCGCCCGTGCCTTTATTGACCACATGGTTGCCAAGGGCGAGATTGACTACTCGCACATTGGCCTGGCGTATTCGGTAGGTCTTTCCGAGGAGCTGCGCGACGACATGGAAGTCTATGCGCACGACCTGGGCTTTAAGGACATTACCTGGACTCAGGTCGGCGGTGTCATCTCGAGCCATTGCGGCCCGACCGCCTTCGGCGCGGTGCTTACGCTTAAGGCGTAAGGCCTGGCGTCTATCGATATCTATTGCCTCGGCGGCGGGTGGGTTGTGACAACCTTCCCGCCGCTTTTGTGTGGGGCCAAATAGAACAACCCAATTGACCACTAAACCGTTTCACCATCATGCGTATGGGCTAGAATGGCTCTGGCATTTATGTAACTAAAACCAATGAGAGGCAAGGTAGCGGGAATGGCTGAGATGACGCTCGAGGGTGTGGACGCTCGTCCCGAGGACTCCGCGTTTGCCCTGGGCCGCGTACATTCGATTGAAACGATGGGTACGGTCGACGGACCCGGCATCCGCTTCGTAGTGTTTGTCCAAGGCTGTCCCATGCGCTGCGCGTATTGCCACAATCCCGATACCTGGTCTGTTAACGGCGGCACCATGGTGACCGTCGAGCACCTGATGGACGAGTTCCAGAGCAACCATGAGTTCTATCGCAGCGGCGGCATTACGGTTTCGGGTGGCGAGCCGCTCCTACAGCCTGAGTTTTTGGCCGACCTGTTCCGTGCAATGCACAACAACTCCGATGGCCGCGTGCATACCTGCTTGGACAGCTGCGGCTATGCGTTCGATCCCAACCACCCCGAGAAGTTCGATGCCGTTCTCAACGAGACCGACATGGTGCTGCTCGACATCAAGCATGCCGATCCGGCTGAGCATAAAAAGCTGACCGGTTGTGATCCCGCACGCATCCTGGCGTTTGGCGATGAGCTTGCACGTCGCAAGATCAAGGTCGTTATCCGCCACGTGGTGGTGCCGGGCATTACCGACACGGTGGAGGAATGCGAGAAGCTCGGTTGCCTCATCGCTCCATGGCACAACGTTGTGGGCCTGGAAATGCTGCCGTATCACACGATGGGTGTCGTCAAGTACGAGCAACTGGGCATTCCCTATAAGCTCGAGGGCGTGCCCCAGATGGATACCGCGCGCATGCCCGAGTTGCGCAATGCCGTTATGACCGGCATGAAAAAGCGCCGTGCGGAGCTCAAAAACGCTATCGGATAGCATGCCATTTTCGTTCCCCAAGGGCACTCATTGGGGACAGACTTAAATGAGTGCCCCTGGGCACCTAGTTGATTGCTAAAGAGCCCCGTCCTAAAAAGACTGCTCTCTGGGTTGCGGTGAGATGCGCAACAGAATCGTGCCATTTGGATAAATACGCTTGTGGTTTCTTTAAAGACACCTTAAACGCTGCTGAATATCTTTGGAAAGAAATGCCTGCTCGGTATCATGCTGCTCGTATATAAACGGTAGCAGTCAGGAGACCACGTGCGAAACATCGCATCGCGGGACGAGTATGTGCCGCAGCATGGCAGCAGATATAAGACGAAGGGCACGTCTTCGCGTGGCCTTGCCGGCGCTCGCATCCGCGTGAGGAAGATTGCCGCCATTGGGATGCTAACGTCGGCGGTTATTATCCTCGGAATTACCGTTAAAACCTACGCCTCGGAGCGAACGGTGCGCCCAGATGCGTCAACGGTACAGCTGCAAAACGAGAAGGTTTCAAAGTCCAAAGCGTCGGCAGATCAAGCTCTGTCGACGGCAGATCTCAAGACGAGACTTTCGAAGGCGGACTTCAACGATATCCCTTCGGGTGATACCGTTCGGACCTTCTCGTTGGTGGATAACAAGACTCCTGCCTTGGAGGATGAGAGCCTTGCCTCGCTCCAGGATGCCCTGTGTCGGGCGCAGGAGCTGGGCGACGTGGGTGTAGTGTTCTACGACCTATCGAGCGGTAGGGGCGTGACGTATAACGCCGATGTCGAGGTGTATGGAGCGAGCAGCTACAAAGCGCTGTATGCGCTCTATATTTGCGAGACGTTGGTCGAATCGGGGCGGGTGTCGCTCGATGGGCCTTTAGCCACGTATGGTGGTTGCAGCATGGGCTGGCAGACGGTGCGCGACCTTATCGAGAATGCCGTCGCCAACTCAGACAACGATTCGTTTATCGCGTTACGCGCGGCGTTTGACCATGATGGCTATGAGGATTGGATTGCCAATCTGGGTGTTGATGACGAAACGGCACTGAATCCGATGAGTGATTTTCCGACCTACTGCCCGCGCACTTCTGCGAGGTTATGGCGCGAGATGAGCGAGTATCTGAGCATGGATACCGAGACTTCACAGTGGTTGTCAGGCCTTTTGGCATCAACATCGCGCTCGTTTATTCGCGATGGCATTGCGGACGATCAGGTCTTGGTGCGCAACAAAGCGGGTTGGATCAGCGAGGACGGCTACTATTCGACATGCGATGCAGGCCTCATCGACATCGATGGCCGTACCTATGTCATGAGCGTCATGACATCGATGCCATCGAGCGACCGTTCGAGCGAGGTTACGGCTGCGATTGCAAAGGCTCTGTTTGATACGCGAGCTGCACTGGCTTAGCGTGTTCGTTTGGCGAGGTCAAACAAAATGTTGGTACCATACCTTGGTTGAGAATTTCGTATAGGTTTGGGGAATGGTATGGCTACCATCGCGATTATCGGTGCGCTCGAAAAAGAGATCATGCAGATTAAGGAAGAGCTGAGCGACGTTTGCGAGGCACGGGAGGCAGGCTTGACCGTTGTGAGCGGTGAGCTCGACGGCCTGACAGTTGTCGCCACAACGGCGGGCATGGGCACGGTGAACGCCGCCGCTGCAACACAGCACCTCATTAGCAAGTATGCTCCGCAGGCTGTTGTGTTTTCGGGCATTGCGGGCGGTTTGAACCCCAAGCTCCATATCGACGACGTGGTCATTGGCAAACGCCTACGCTATCTGGATACCGATACCGCGCTTATCGCCGAGTCCGCACCGGGGCTCGAGGAGTTTGGCTCGACGCCCGCGCTGGTCGATATTGCCGCCGACGTGCTTGCTGAGCGTGGGTTTGTTGACGCTTCGAAAAATGCAGTCGCTTCGAACGAGGGCACCAAGCAGTTCCTGGTCGGCACGATTGCCACGGGTAACCGCTTTGTGACGGGCGCCACCATGCGCAATGACGCTATCGAGGCGACGCATGCCGATTGTGTCGGCATGGAGGGCGCGGCGATTGCCCATGTCGCAACTAAAAATGGTGTCGATTGCCTGGTGTTGCGCGCTATCAGCGATAATTGTGATGAGGCGTACGATGCGATTTGCGACCGCGAGTTCGACCTGTTCGAGTATGCTCGCACCGCGAGTGGCATTACGCTCGATATCGTTCGCCGTATCGCTGCTATCTATTAGCGCGCTCTTTTGTAAGAACCTACGACCAAGGAGTGTCCATGGCCGATTCCATTAACTACCAGCTTGCCAAGTTCGTTGCCAGCTATGGCAAGGTTTCGCAGATTCCCGAGTCCACCTGCCCCGAGGTGAGCTTCGTCGGCCGCTCCAACGTGGGCAAGTCGTCGATCATGAACAAGCTTTTTGGCCGCAAGAACCTCGTCAAGGTCTCGAGCACACCGGGCAAGACGAGCAACATCAACTTCTTTGAGGCTGACGACGTGCACTTCGTCGACCTGCCGGGTTATGGTTTCGCCCGTCGTTCCAAGGCCGAGCGTGACCGCTGGGCAGAACTTATCGGCGACTTCTTCGACTCGGAGCGCAGCTTTAACCTGGTCGTGTCGCTGGTGGATATTCGTCACGACCCGAGCAAACTCGACCATGACATGATCGACTACCTGCAGGGCAACGAATTCAACTTTATCGTCTGCCTCACCAAAGCCGACAAGCTCAGCCGCACCCAGCAGGCCCGCCAGGCAGCAGCCATCAAAAAGCAGCTCAACGTCCCGGCCGAGAACGTAATCATCACAAGCTCCCAAACCGGCACCGGCATCGACGAACTCAAAAAGCGCATCGCCGAGGCTTGCCTCTAGTAAGGGTTCTTGGCAGGCAATAGTTTGCATCTATCTATATCACCCCAGTGATAGCTATTGGTACACTATCACTGGGGTGATATTTTTGTTTGGAGGTCGATATGGAGCTTTGGCACGGGTCGGAGGTTGTTGTCGAGCATCCGTCGTTGGGTAAATGCAGACAATTCAATGACTATGGGTGTGGGTTTTATTGCACGCCACATGAGGAAATGGCAATGGAGTGGGCATGCCGGACTGAGTCCGATGGTATCGCGAATCGATACGAGCTCGATATGGATGGTCTTGCGGTCTTGGACTTGGAGTCCGGGGAGTTTTCAATTCTCAATTGGCTTGCGATTTTGGCTAACAATAGGGAGTTCAATGTTTCGACACCGCTGGCGCGCGAAGGACTTCGCTATCTGCTGGATAACTGCCTGATTGATATTTCTCCCTATGACGTAATTCGAGGTTATCGCGCCGACGATTCCTACTTTTCGTTTGCAAGGCAGTTCGTTAACGGCATGATCTCGCTTAGGCAACTGCAGCGCATTATGTTTTTGGGGGATTTGGGCATTCAATATGCGCTTATGAGTGAGCGCGCGTTCTCGGCGATCAGGTTCCGCGATTGGAAGCAGGCCTCAGGAGCCGAGTTTTATCCCAAACGATTTGAGCGAGAACAGAACGCTCGACGAAAGTACCTGGATACGGTAAACGGATTTGACTCTGATGGTGTCGACATTAGGGATTTGATGGCAGGGAGGGTTGATTTAAATGATCCAAGAGTTAACGGATTGTGGGCCGAGTAGGACATACCCCGTCTACTACCTCGAGGATGCAATGAACAATCTCGGCGACTGCTTCGACTATGCCGTGAACGACTATGGAGCGGAAGGGTCCGAGGTCGCTGAACTCTTTTGCCTGAGCGGCGTAGCCCGTGAGTTTGAGCGTGGCAACGCATGGGTCGTATCGGGAAAATCGGGCGTTGAGCTATTCGCGCTTATCGCCGAAAGGTCGGGCTACCAATCAAGGCCGATGCCAAATCGAACCTACCGATTCGAAAAGACACCGGAATATTGGACAGGCTGGATATTGGCATACCTTCAGTGGCGCCTAGGAGAGTCTTTCGAAGACCTGCTGCATGTCGTTCCGTTTGACGCACTGCGCAGTCTGTACTATCCCTGGCACGAAGCCTCGGAGGAACGCGTGGCTCGCCTCGTCTGCGATATGGCGAAAAAAGCGTCCAGGCAAACCAAACTTGCGTTAGCAAGAAAGAAGCTTAAGAAAACCCAACAAGACCTAGCATACGAATCGGGTGTGTCACTCCGCTCAATCCAAATGTACGAGCAGCGCCAGAGAAACATCAATGAAGCTTCGGTAACAAGCGTAAGAGCCATAGCAAAAGCCCTTCACTGCAACATCGAAGATCTCCTAGAGCCAGTCTTCGAATACAAAGAAACCAGCGCCGCGTAAGCCAAGCACACAGCCGATGCCCGCCTCTAGGAAGTGCTCCAGCCTAGCAAGAGCCCCTATCAATAAAGGGCCATAATTTCAGCCCAGCGCCCCTTCAAAGCGTGGGTCCCTTTAGACATCCTCAGCAAGGTAGGCGCAGGGACGGTCGGGATATTCCCTCAAAATCATTCCGCAGCGCGAAGGCCCCTTGTCCGTCGCTCCGTAGGAGCAGGACAAGGGGCCTTCATGCGCGAGGACGATTTTGAGGGAATATCCCGACCGTCCCGGACAGGTATATGAGGAGGATGTCTACAGGTACTCGATTTGAGCGCCTTCCGTGTCGCACGTCAGAATGTGCGTGTCACACTTGGGGAACTGCTCGCGCAGCTTGACCTGTAGGAACTTTGCCACGATGGTGTCGTCAGTCACGGCCATGAGGGTCGAGCCCGAGCCACTAATCCAGATGGTCTTAGCGCCGCCGTTAAGGCAGGTGTCGCGCACAGCGTTGTAGTCGGGGATGAGGCGGCGACGATAGGGCTCCTGAATGCGGTCGTCATTAGCGGCGGCAATCAGGTCCAGATCGCCGGTCTCCAGGCCGCGCGTCATACCGGCGATGCGGCCCATCTGCCACACGGCGGTGGAGAGCGGAATCTCCTGCGGCACGACCTTGCGCGCCTCGCTCGTGTGTACCTCGTAGGGCGGGATCACGGTAATAAAACGCAGGCGATCGCTCACCTCGTAGCGCAGGCACTGGGGGAGCGAATCGGTCGGCGTAAAGGAGCAGACGGCGCCGCCCAGGATGGCGGGGGCGACGTTATCAGGATGGCCCTCGACTTCGGTGGCAATGCGAACCAGCTCGGCGCGGTCGACGGTGTGGCCTGTCAGTGCGGCGGCGGCCATAATGCCGGCGACAACGCAGGTGGAGCTGGAACCCAGGCCGCGAGCGACGGGCACATCGGTTTGAATGTCGATGGCAACGGGAAAAGCCGGCTCGCCCCATGCAGCCAGTGCATCGACAAAGCTCACGTAGACCAGGTTGTTCTCGTTTTGGAATTCCTCGGGGCAGCCCGTGATGGTAAGTTTGTCGGCGCGCTCGAAGGTGAAGTGCGAGTAGAGGCTGACGGCCATGCCGAGGGTATCGTAGCCAATGCCCAAGTTGGCGCTTGTTGCTGGGACGGTGATCTTGATCATGTGAGTCCTCCTGGCGTGCCTGGCTGTTTAGTTCGCTGCTCGGGCAGTCCTGCGCAAGACGGAAAGCACATTAAGTGCTTTCCTTTGCGTGCGGAACTCGCGACGAACTAAACAGCCAGGCACGCTATGCACGTTCGTCATCATCCCGGTAGGTATCTGATAAAAGAAGGTGCGCCGGCTTTCGCCGGCGCCTTATAAGGGGTTTAGTTGGTTGCTATCTTTTTTGCAGCCTGCTCTACGTAGCTGGCCATCTCATCGACGTCGCAGACGTCTTCGAAGCGGACGGGTTTGGACTCGAGCTCGGCGAGTTGGGCCGGGGCGACCGTATTGGTTGTCTGCTCGAGCACGCGCATGGCCTCAAAGTCGTCCTCGGGAACGTCGAGCCCCAGGGCGTCGCAGCAGGCGCGCGGGAACTTGTAGGGGCTGGCGGTCGAAAGCAGCACGCGGGCCTTGGCGCCCTCGGTGGGGGCGACCTGCTCAAAGACGTGATAGCCGCAAGCGGTGTGCGGGTCGATCACGTAGCCGTTGGCATCCCAGCAGCTCTTGATGGCGGCGCGAACCTCGTCCTCGCTGGCCCAGCCGCAGCCAAATACGCTCTGGATCTTGGCCAGCAGCTCGGCAGGCACCTCGTAGCGACCGGTCTGGGCAAGCTGCTCCATAAGGCCGGCAACGAGCTCGCAGTCGCCGTCGGACAGGAAGTAGAGCATGCGCTCCAGATTAGAGCTAATAAGGATGTCCATCGACGGCGAAATGGTCGTGAAGAACGGACGGTTGCGGTCGTAGACGCCGGTGGTCAGGAAGTCAGCGAGCACGTTGTTCTTGTCGCTGGCCACGACGAGTTTGGCGACGGGCAGACCCATGCGCTTGGCGTAGTAGCCGGCCAGGATATCGCCAAAGTTGCCGGTCGGTACGCAGAACTCCACGGCATCGCCGGCCTCGATGGCGCCGGCGCGCAGCAGCTGCGCATAGGCGGCAAAGTAGTAGACGACCTGCGGCACCAGGCGGCCGACGTTGATGGAGTTGGCGCTCGAAAGCACGGTGCCGGCGGCCTCCAGGCGCTCGGCCAGCTCCTTATCGGCAAAGATGCGCTTGACGGCACTCTGGGCGTCGTCGAAGTTGCCGCGGATGCCGCAGACGGCGACGTTGCCGCCCTCCTGCGTGGACATCTGCAGATTCTGCACGCGGCTGACCTTGCCCTCGGGATAAAAGACGGTGATGCCCGTGCCCGGGGCGTCGGCAAAGCCGGCGAGTGCTGCCTTGCCTGTGTCGCCCGACGTGGCGGTGACGATCATGATGCGCTCGGCGCCGCCGTCCTTGGCGGAAGTGCGGGCCATCAAGCGGGGGAGCATCTGCAGGGCGACGTCCTTGAAGGCGCTCGTGGGACCGCCAAAGAGCTCCATCACATAGGTCTGAGGGGCGTCAGCGCCCGGCGCAGCGTCGAGTTTGACGAGCGGCGTAACCTCTTCACTCGCGAACGTGCCGCGGTATGCCTCGTCGACACACGCCGAAATTTCTTCGGCCGTGTAATCATTCAGTAACATTCCCAACACATCTTGAGCGATTTCAAAGTACGATTTATCTGCAAGCGAGCTGATATCGACCTGCTGGGTGCCGAGCTCGTCCGAGACAAACAAACCCCCGTCGGGAGCGATGCCGGTACGGATTGCCACCTTACTTGAGCACGATAAAGTGCGTCCTCGTGTACTATGATAAGTTCCCATATAACACTGCTCCTCGGATGCCTTGGTCCCAATCGGTGAAACCATGGTATCAGAGCGCGCAAAATAGGTTCGCAGAGGCTTTTTAGAAAGGTAACCTCCAGCCCATGATTAAGATTGCCAAGTTTGGCGGCTCGTCGGTCGCCGACGCCGAACACTTCAAAAAGATCAAGGCCATCGTCGACGCCGACCCTGCCCGCCGTTTTGTGGTGGTTTCCGCCTGCGGCCGCCGCTTTAAGGGCGACACCAAGGTGACCGACCTGCTCTATCTGGTCAATGCGCACGTTAAGTACCACGTGTCGTGTGAGGAGCTGCTCGAGGACATCGGCCAGCGCTATTTTGATATCGCTGATGAGTTGGAGCTCACCTATCCCATCCGTGAGGAGTTCGCGGCCTTTGCCGAGCGCGCCCGCTCGGGCGGCTACTCCACCGAGGAGCTTGTGAGCCGTGGCGAGTACTTTACCGCTCGCCTGATGGCTGAGTACCTGGGCCTACCGTTCCTGGACGCCGCGACGGTTGTGGCGTTCCATCACGACGGTACGCTCAGCATGAATCGCACCTCCGAGCTGGTGCAGGAGTATGGCCAGCAGGGCGGCTTCGTTATGCCTGGCTTCTACGGCGCGACGCGCGAGGGCCAGATCAAGCTGCTCGATCGAGGCGGTGGCGATATCTCGGGCTCGATCTTGGCCAAGTGCCTGGGCGCCGACCTGTACGAGAACTGGACCGACGTCTCGGGCTTCTATTCTGCCGATCCGCGTATTGTTCCCGAGGCTCAGCCCATTGCGCGCGTTACCTACGAGGAGCTGCGCGAGCTTTCGTACATGGGCGCAAGCGTCCTGCACGAGGAGGCCGTGTTCCCCGTGCGCGAGGCGGGTATTCCGCTGGTCATCAAGAACACCAATGCGCCGCAGGACCCCGGTACCATCATTAGCGAGACGGCTGATGAGGGCGAGGCGGAGCCCATCATTACCGGCGTGACCGGCAAGCGCGGCTTTGTCGCCATCAACGTTGCCCGCGACCGCACCAAGCCCCGCGTTGGCTTTATGCGCCGTGCGCTTTCGGTGTTCGAACGCTATGACGTTTCCGTCGAGCACATGCCCACCGGTGTCGACCGTTTTGGCGCCGTGGTGCAGGAGCAGGACGTGCACGATTCGCTGTACTCGCTCGTTGGTGACATTCAGCAGGAGGTCGAGCCGCTCGAGATCGAGGTTGTCGAGGGTCTGGCGCTCATCGCGACCGTCGGCCGTAACCTGCGCGGTCGTGCAGGCATCTCGGGCCACCTGTTTGGCATGCTTGGCCAGGCCGGCGTGAGCGTGCGCATGATTTCGCAGAGCTGTGACGAGATCAATATCATTATCGGTGTCGAGGAGAAGGACTTCGACCTTGCGATTCGGACCATTTACCGTGCCTTCTCCGATGAGAACGGCATTGTGAAGGTCTCCGATCTGGAGGCTCCCGCGCCGGCCGATCCCACCCTGGCCGCGCTCCATAAGTAGCTGCTATCTCGGTGGATTTTTGGGATAAGTGCCAAAAATCAACTGCGGGGCGTTTCGTTTCGGTTTCGTTTCGGCGGGGCGGGTTTCGTGCCCGCCCCGTTCTTGTATACACTGGCAACAATTATCGGCCTGCTCGGCGTGCGGGCAAAAGCCACAACCTTTAAAGGGGGAAGCATGAAACAGTACACGGTTGCTATTTTGGGCGCGACGGGAGCCGTGGGCACCCAGATGCTCGAGTGCCTCAATGAGCAGGAGTTCCCGGTCGGCAAGCTCAAGCTGCTAGCGAGCGCACGCTCTGCGGGCAAGACCGTCGAGTTCCGCGGCGAGCAGATCGTGATTGAGGAGGCTTGCCCCGAGGCCTTTGAGGGCTGCGACATTGTGCTTGGCGCCGCCGGCGACGATATCGCAAAGGAGCTGCTGCCCGAGGCCGTCAAGCGCGGCGCCGTCGTGGTTGACAACAGCCACGCCTTCCGCATGGATCCCGAGGTGCCGCTGGTCGTGCCCGAGATCAATGCCGATGACATCAAGTGGCATCACGGCCTGATCGCCAACCCCAACTGCGCGACCATCATCGGCCTGGTTCCCACGTGGCCACTGCATCAGCTTGCCGGCGTGAAGCGCATGATCGTCTCGACGTATCAGGCGGCTTCTGGTGCCGGTGCTCCCGGTATGGCCGAGCTCGAAGCGCAGCTTGCTGCCCTGGGCCGTGGCGAGGAGATTCCCGAGCCGCGCGCATTTGCCGCCCAGCTGGCGAGCAACCTGATTCCGCAGATTGGCGGCGTCAAGGAGGAGGGCTTTACCTCTGAGGAGATGAAGCTACAAAACGAGGGCCGTAAGATCATGCACCTGCCCGAGCTGCGCGTGAACTGCACCTGCGTGCGCGTGCCTGTGCTGCGCTCGCACTCCGAGAGCATTACGCTCGAGTTCGAGCGTGACATTACGGTTGACGAGGCCCGTGTTGCGCTGGCTGCCGCTCCGGGCGTGAAGCTGGTTGACGACATGAGCGCCGAGGATGCGCACGACCGCTTCCCCATGCCGATGGATGCGTCCGATCAGGACCTGATTTGGGTCGGTCGCGTGCGCCGCGACATCTCGAACCCGGAGGCCGCGCGTGGCATTACCTTCTGGTGCTGCGGCGATCAAATCCGTAAGGGCGCGGCAACCAACGCCGTCCAAATCGCCAAGCTGCTCTGCGAGTAGCGGTGGACCTGTCCGGCTGGGGCCGGGCTTAGTTTTCAGAACGTCCTCGACCATGTGTGGCGCCTTGTCC
>JAXJIO010000038.1:0-30455 GCA_036298675.1 Collinsella sp.
AAGCAAGAACTGGGGTGGGTAAAGGGACTCGAACCCTCGACCTACGGGACCACAACCCGTCGCTCTAGCCAACTGAGCTACACCCACCGTGTCCTGTGCGCTTCGCGCTCGACTATTATTGCAAGGAACGCCACGCGATGCAAGCCCCAATTTTCAAGAATTTTGAATAGAGTTTTTCGGATCCATTTCGAGCAAATCCCACCGGTTTCATAGGAGTAAACTTGCCCCACTGCAAATGCTCGAAAGGACCGGCATGAAAGAACTCTCCAACCGCACGGCAACGTTTACCGATTCGATCATCCGCCGTATGACGCGCATCTCCAACAAGTATGGCGCCGTCAACCTGTCGCAGGGCTTCCCCGACTTCGATCCCCCGGCGCAGCTGCTCAATAGTCTGGGCACCATCGCCACCGACCCCAAGCCGCTTTACCACCAGTACTCCATCACCTGGGGCTCCCAGGCCATGCGCGAGGCGCTCGCCGCCAAACAGGAGCACTTTATGGGCATGCCGGTGAACCCCAACGAGAATATCGTAGTCACTTGCGGCTCCACCGAGGCCATGATGGCCGCCATGATGACGGTCACGAACCCCGGCGACAAGGTCGTCATCTTCTCGCCGTTCTACGAGAACTACGGCGCTGACACCATTCTCTCGGGAGCCGAGCCCATCTATGTGCCGCTCAACCCGCCCACCTTTGACTTCGACCGCGAGGTCCTCGAGGCGGCCTTCCGCGACAACGACCCAAAGGCCATCGTCCTGTGCAACCCTTCCAACCCCTGCGGCAAGGTCTTTACGCGCGAGGAGCTCACCTTTATCGCCGACCTCTGCAAAAAGTACGACGCCTATTGCATCACCGACGAGGTATACGAGCACATCGTCTACGCACCCCATGAGCACGTCTACATGGCCACGCTGCCTGGCATGTTCGAGCGCACCATCAGCTGCAGCTCGCTGTCCAAGACCTACTCCATCACCGGCTGGCGTCTGGGCTACACTATCGCCCCTGCCGAAATCACCGAGCGCATCAAAAAGGTCCACGACTTCCTCACCGTGGGCGCCGCCGCTCCCCTGCAGGAAGCCGTCGTCACCGCCCTCAACTTCGACGACAGCTATTACGATGAGGTCCTTGACCTCTATGCCGCCAAACGCGACCTGTTCTGCCAGGGACTCGACAGCATCGGTCTTGAGCATAACGTGCCGCAGGGCGCCTACTACGTCATGATGGACATCTCTGAGTTTGGCTATGACAGCGACCTCGAATTCTGCGAGGACCTCGCGTCTAAGGTGGGCGTGGGCGCCGTGCCCGGCTCGAGCTTCTTCCGCGAGCCCGTCAACCACCTGATTCGTTTCCACTTTGCCAAGCGAGACGAGACGCTTAACGCGGCACTGGAGAACCTCAAGTCCCTGCGTGATAAAATCAAACCGCGCGGGTAAGGACGGCCCGGCAACTAAAGTAACTAAAGAAGCCCCGCACCGCCTGCCGCGTTGCGAGGCTTCTTTTTATGGCGCTTTCTTAAATGGTTTAGAGCTCTATACTTTAGTCATGGAGCAACTCGTCCCAGTGAGAGGAATATTATGGAAGAGCAGCAACTTATCGGAGCGCTCGAGGCCGGCGGCACCAAGATGGTCTGCGCCACGGGCTATGCAGACGGCACGGTCCTGGAGCGTGAGCAGATCGTGACCACGACTCCGCAGGAGACCGTCGAGGCCGTCAACGCATGGTTTGCCGACAAGGGCATCGCCGCGCTGGGCATCGGCGCCTTTGGCCCCACCGCAGTCAACCCTGCCTCGCCCCAATACGGCAAGATCCTGGAGACGCCCAAAACGGCATGGCGCTACTTTGACCTGCTGGGTACTATCCAAAACGAGCTCAATATCCCCTGCGGCTACGACACCGACGTCAACGTCACCTGCCTGGGCGAGGTCACCTTTGGTTGCGCCAAGGGCCTCACCGATGTGGTCTACCTGACCATCGGTACCGGCGTGGGCGCCGGCGTGCTCTCGGGCGGTAAGCTCGTGCACGGCATGATGCATCCCGAGGCTGGCCACATCCTGGTCATGCGTGACCCGCGCGACACCATTGGCGAGCACAGCGCCTGCCCCTTCCACGACAACTGTCTCGAGGGCCTCATCGCCGGCCCCGGCGTTAAAAAGCGCTGGGATGGCAAGAGCGCCGGAGACATTGCCGATGACCCGGAGGCCATGGACCTGCTCGCCGGCTATCTGGCACAGGCGCTCATGACCTATACGCTGTGCTACGCGCCGCAAAAGATCATCATCGGCGGCGGCGTGGCCGACCACACCCCCATCGTGCCGCTCGCACGCAAAAAGTGTGCCGAAATGCTCAACGGCTATATCGTCACGCCCGAGGTCAACGACATCGATACCTATATTGTCAACAACAGCCTTGAGGGCAAGCAGGGCATTATGGGCTGCCTGGCCTTGGGCGCACAGGCGCTTCAGTAGCAGACGCACCCACAGGGCGTGGCGCGCCCGGCAAATCCGATCTACGGAACGACGCCACCACGCCCCATATAAGCCCTCTAATAAAAAAGGCCGCCTAGGACCAAACATACGTCCTAGGCGGCCTTTTTGGCACATATGAGGGATTGTAGTAGATATCGGAGCACAACGCCCGTTGCCGCTCCACAGTAGTCGATCATCACATCGGTGATCATGCCGGCGCGTCCCGGCACAAAGAGCTGAATCGTCTCGTCGATCGAAGGAATCAGCAGCAGGAACACCGCCGTGGGCAGCAGCACGTCAAAGGTGCGCCGGCCCTCAAAATCAAAGGCGTGCGTTGCCAAGATGCCGAGCACCATATACTCGGTAAAATGCGCGCACTTGCGAACAACAAAGTTGGTCACCCATTCATATGGAAGTCCCACGCCGTGCAGGAAACCGCGGATAGCTTCCATGACCGTCAGGCTCAGCGAGCCCGACCCCGAGCCGGGAACCAGCGAATTGCCCCAGATCAAGAGCGCCGTCAGGCAGGTTACAACCGCCCATTTTCGATTGATCTTAACCATGCAGAAGTTATGCCTCCGCGCGGAGCGGCGCGAAGCTGGCGGTACCGCCCTCGATAACGCTCAGATAAGCACGGCCCGTACGCTTGGCGGTAGAGGACTGTAGGCGCTCGATCTCTTCCTCGAGGATCTGATTGACGCGCTCGTGACGACGATTTTCCATAATGCCGGCGGCAATAGCCTCGGCCCGCTCGATGCTCTCGCGCGAGATGCGGGCGGTATCCTCGGGGAACACAGCGCTGTGACGGCCGACATAGGCGGGGGCAGCAGGCTGAGGGGCAGCAACGGGAGCGGGCGCTACAACAGGAGCGGGCTCGTCAATCTCATCCAGAATCGCGGTGGCGGCGGCCCACATGTCCTCGTGGCCCGAGTAATCGGCCATGGGGACATCAACCTCGAGCGAGGCGTCCGGAAGGTCGCCGGTGTCGATGCGATCTTGGGCATCAATCGATGCGGTGATGGCTGCAGGCTCATCGAGGTCATCGAGATCGATGTCCGCGGCACCGGAGATGATAGGCATGCTGGCGAGGTTTGCGTTGTACGGCGCAGCCTCAGCCGCCTGCTGCTGGGCAGGAGCGCCCCAAAGCGAGCTTTCGGCGGCACGGCGGGCGGCAACGGCCTCCTCGTCCGCGGCCATGGCTTCATCAACGTACGAATTGTCGGCAGAAGCGTTCGCGTCCGCCGAGGTAGCGCTGTAGGCGTTATTGGCTGCCGCGTTGGCGACGAGCGCCACGAAAGCCGCCGTGCTGCCCGCAGGGGCGGCCTGGGAGCCAGACACGGCGCGTGCCGCGGCGGCGATGTCGTCGCGATTGAAGGAGTCGGTCTGCCCGCCGTTGGTGAGCTCGTCGATGGCGACTTGATAGACGTCGCGCGAGTGTGCAGGGTCGCAGCTCACCGGCGAATCGTCGTCGAGCATACTGTCGATCATGGACCAAGCCTCGTCCTCGTCCATAGCATCTGCGGCTCGAGCGATGGTAGGGACACCATCATCGGCATGACGGCGCTGGAACGCACCAGTCAGGCCGGAAAGGAATGCCGAGGTAGACTGCTCCGCCTGAGCCTGAGAAGCAGAAGCCGCAGCGTAAGGAGTCGCATCCTGCTGCTGAGCTGGAATCGAGGCGGTCTTGAACTCGCTTTGATGCTGATTGAGATTGGCGGCACCGCCCATGGCATCGGGCTGGAACAGACGCTCTTCACGCTGCGCACGATACTCGGAGATACCCAGCGAGGCGGCATAGATACCCACGCCCGCCACCGCGCCCACGGCGAAGGGAACCGCACCCGCCACGACCGTCTCGTTCACAGACGAAAACGGCAGCGTCGCGGCATACATAACCACGGGAGCGGCAAGGCCGATCCCGCACGAAAGTCCGGCAAGGACTGCTCGTTGTGTTGCATCAGAAGAAGCCATGAGCTCTCCCCATCTTCCAGCACCCAAATCGCATCATTTAGTTGGCTGCGCGAGAGAAGATGAAGCGGGGCTATGCCCCAAAGCAACGGTATATGGTTCGTTTCATCTGCGTTTTCCGTCGCGAAGCTTAAAAGCTATTATGCGAAACCGCCCAGTCGATTGCAAGCGACGATGTCGGATTGAAACGGGAAACCTGCTGCTCGTCGGTCTTATGGTCAAAAAATGGTGACGAACGGCGATATGGAAAAGGGCCGAGGCTCAAAGCCCCGACCCTTTATTGCATTGATGACTATCGCTGCGTGTGGATGACAACCTAGAACGTCTGCTCGTAGTCGCTGTGTTTTTTGGCCGAACGCACCAGGAACTCCTGGTTGGTGTTGGTGCCCTTAAGACCCTTGATAAACGACGCGGCTGCGCGCTCGGTGTTGTTCATGCTGGCAAGAATGCGACGCAGGCCAAAGACAAACGGACGCATCTGCTCGTCGACCAACAGGTCCTCGTTACGCGTACCGGAGGCAACGGGGTCGATAGCCGGGAAGATGCGGCGGTCAGCCAGGTCGCGGTCGAGCTTAAGCTCCATGTTGCCGGTGCCCTTGAACTCCTCAAAGATGACTTCGTCCATCTTGGAACCGGTGTCGATGAGGGCAGAGGCCAGGATGGTGAGCGAGCCACCGTTCTCGATATTACGGGCTGCGCCCAGGAAGCGCTTGGGCGGATACAGGGCCGCCGAATCGACGCCACCCGAAAGGATGCGGCCCGAGGCGGGCGCCGCCAAGTTGTAGGCGCGGGCAAGACGCGTGATGGAGTCGAGCACCACCACAACATCGCCGCCCAGCTCCACGATGCGCTTGGCGCGCTCGATGACGAGCTCTGCCACACGAGTGTGGTTGTCGGCGGGCATATCGAAGGTCGACGCCACAACCTCGCCCTTGATGGAACGCTGCATATCGGTGACCTCTTCGGGGCGCTCGTCGACGAGCAGGCAGATGAGGTGCACCTCGGGGTTGTTAATCGAGATGGACTGGCAGATCTTCTTGAGGATCGTGGTCTTGCCGGCCTTGGGCGGGGACACGATCAGGCCACGCTGACCCTTGCCGATCGGCGACACGATGTCGATGGCGCGACCAGTAATGGAGTCCTTGCCGTGCTCCATGCGCAGCGGCTCGTTGGGATAGACCGGGGTAAGGTCGCCGAACTTGGGACGGCTGCGAATCTGCTCGGGGTCCAGACCGTTGACGGTCGTGATTTTGGCGAGGCCGGCGCGCTTGTCGCCGCCGCGCGAAGGACGAAGCGAGCCCTCGATGACGTCGCCCGTGCGCAGGCGCGCGGAGCGGATGAGGTAGGCGGGCACGAAGGCGTCGTCGTTGGACTTCATGTAGCCGTGGGCATGGATGATGCCTGAGCTATCCGGGCGAATCTGCAGAATACCCTTGATGTCGCGGAAGCCCTCGGCCTTCGCGGCGGTGGTGTAGATCTCTTCGACGAGTTCGGCCTTCTTCTTGCCGGTCGTCTCAATCTCGAACTCCTTGGCCTTCTCGCGCAGCTCGGCGACCTTCATGGCCGCGAGCTCCTCGCGCGAAAGCGTGGGCTCGGTGGGGGCGGCGTTGCGCTCCTTGTTGCGCTGTTTGCGATCGCGCTGGCGGTTACGACGGTCGTTGTTGCGCTCGTCCTTGCGGTCGCTGCGGTCGTCATTGCGCTTGTGCTGGCGACGGTTGGGGCGAGCGCCGTCTTCGGCCTCGGCGGGCGCGGCGCCATCGGTTGCGGCGGCGTCGGCATTGGCCGCAGCGGCGTCATTGGCCTCGGCGCCGGAATCGACCTGCGCTTCGACATCAGCCTGCCGCTCGGACGCCTTGGACTTAGCGGACTTCTTACGACCGCGCTTGGGCTTCTCGGGCGCAGGCTGTTCGACGTCCTGGGACTCAGCGGCATCAATCGATGCATCGGCGGTCGTCTCGGCGGAATCCTCGGACGCACCCTTCTTGGCAGCCTTGGCCTTGGACGTGCGCTTAGCAGCAGTACGATGGCTGCGACCAGGGCGGACGTCGGCGGGCTCGACATCAGCAGAAACGGCCTCGGAAGTCGTAGCATCCTGGACGGGCGCGTCGGCAGCGGTTGCAGGCTCGGCGGTCGCCGCAGCATCCCGAGCGGCGGCGGCTGCGGCTGCGGCCTTCTCGGCCTCGACGAAAGCCTTGGGCTTGCGACCGCGACGGTGCGGGCGCAAAGCCGGATCGACAACGGGAACTTCGCTGGCCTCGGCAGGCGCAGCGGGCTCAACAGGCGATGTGCCCTCCCCTGCCGCGGAACGGACCGAAGCCTCAGCGAGCTCGGGGGTTACCTGATCGGCAACCTGCTCGGCCTTAGCAGCCGTGCGACGGCGTGTGCGCGGTGCCGGCTTCTCGGTCGGTTGGTCGGCGGCAGGGGTCTCGGGCACAGACGGGGCTGCAAACTCGGTCAGAGCCGCGGCCTCGCGCTCGGCAGCACGACGGCGGGCGCGCACCACCTGAGCCTCGCTAATCTGCGCCAACGCACGTGCCTGCGCGACCTCATCGGAAATCGGCGCCGAGGAGTCAGCTGCAACGGTGCGCTTGGCGCGCGTCGTGCGCGTGGTACGGCGCTTGGGCTTGGTGACCTCCTCGCCGTCAGCAGCAGGCTTGGTCGTGCGGCGCGTACGCTTGGGCTTTGCCGGAGCAGCCTCCTCACCAGTTGCAGGCACGGCCTTCTCAGCCGCTGCAGGCGTAGGCGTCGAAGCAGCCTTAGGCGTCTCAGGAGCCGAGGCTTGCGCGGGCGCCGCGACCTGGTCCGACGCAACCGGTGCAGCGGGAGCGGTCTGCGTCGTCGTTATTTCGTTTTCTTGCTGTTGATCAGACACAGTGTTTGCTCAACTTTCTTTTCAAGCCCTGTGATCACATGCTCCCTGCATAAACCTTCAGGGCGGCTAAACAGTCTAGTTCCGTTCAAAACGACGGACATCATTGATCTGTATCGAGATGATTGCGTCATATACGCAGCGTTAGTGTAACACAACCGCCGCCACCTGCAACTTAGTCATTGGGAACGCTCTTAAACGACTAGTCAAAAGGGGCACTCTTTGGTTTAACACCCACAAATCTAACTGCCTCCGCCAAAACTATGGCGGTTTACTACGATGAATCGCTCAACCGCGACCACTCCGAAACTTGTTGAACTAAAACCGCAGGTAGATGCCCTGCACTTTTTTGCGAAAAGCTGGCGTGGTTGGAATTTCTCATATTCATCGTAGTAAACCGGCATAGTTTCGTATTTCCAGCAGTTCCAAATTCGTCAATACGTCGGCGTTTGCAAAAAGCCCGACCTCCGCATGGAGATCGGGCTTATAGGGCTCAGCAAAGCCGAACCTACACGGTTAAATGACCCGCAGCTTACATCTGCTCGGGAGCGGAGACACCAACAAGGGTGAGCACCAGGGCGAGCGTCACGCGGACGGCATCGCAAGCGGCCAGACGGGCACGCGAAAGCTCGGGGTCGACGGGACGGCCCTCGCTCGGCAGCACCTGGCAGGCAGCGTAGAAGCTGTGGAAGTCGCCGGCAAGCTCCTCGGCAAAGTGCGTCAGACGGAACGGGGCGCGGTCGCGAGCGCAGCTGGCGATGAGGTCGATGAGCTCGTTGAGCTTACGCGAAAGGGCAAGCTCGGTCGGGTCGGTCAGCAGCGAGTAATCGACGTTCTCGCCGATGGCCTTCTCGGCGACGGCCTTCATGCCCATCTCGTCAGCCTGCTCGGGCGTAACGTCGGCGGCACGGCGCAGGATGGAGCACACGCGGGCGTGAGCATACTGCACGTAATAGACCGGGTTGGAGTTGTCGCGCTTCTTAACGGCCTCAATATCGAAGTCGACCATCTGGTTGGAGCTCTTGGAGATGAGCGTGTAGCGAGCGGCATCGGAGCCGACCTCGTCGACGAGCTCCTGCAGGGTCACCATGGTGCCCTTGCGCTTGGACATTCGGACGGGCTTGCCGTTACGCAGCAGGTTGACGAGCTGGCCCAGCAGAACCTCAAACTTGCCGGGATAGCCAAGGGCGTCGCAGACGCAGCGGACGCGCTCGATGTAGCCGTGGTGGTCGGCACCCCAGATGTCGATGACGTGGTCGACGCGCTGGAACTTATCCCAGTGATAGGCAACGTCGGAGGCGAAGTAGGTGTACTCGCCGTCGGACTTGATCAGGACGCGGTCCTTGTCATCGCCCAGGTCGGTGGAGCGGAACCACAGGGCGCCGTCCTTGGTGTAGAGGTAGCCCATCTTGTCGAGCTTCTCAAAAGCGCGGTCGACGGCGGAGGTGCCGGCGGTCTCACCCTCGGTGTCCTTCACATACAGCGAACGCTCGGAGTACCAACGATCGAAGTCGCAATTGACGGCGTGGCAGAGGTCGCGCATGTTGTCGACCATCTTTACGTAGCCGCGCTCGCGGAAGCTCTCCATACGCTCCTGCGGATCGGCCTCGACCCACTTATCGCCATCGGTGCGCCAGAACTCGGCGGCCTCGTCGATGATGTAGTCGCCGCCATAGGAGTCCTTGCCCAGGGTCTCGGCAAAGTTGTCCTGGTACGGATGGGTCTCGGGATGCTCGTCGTTCTCGTCGGCAACAAAGGCGTCGCGGTCGGCGATCAGCAGCTTGTGAGCCTCGTCGATATCCACGCCCTGCTTGGCGATGATGTCGGCAAGCTGCATATAGCGCGTGCTGATGGAGTTGCCGAAGGTGTTCATCTGAGAGCCGTGGTCGTTGATGTAGAACTCACGCTGGATGTCGTAACCGGCGTGGTCCATAACACGGCAGAGCGAATCGCCCAGCGCGGCCCAGCGGCCGTGGCCGATGTGCATGGGGCCGACGGGGTTGGCGGAAACGAACTCGACCTGGGTCTTCAGGCCGCCACCGACGTTGGACTTAGCGAAGTCCATACCCTTCTCGCGAGCCTCGCCAAAGATGGCATTCTTGACGGCAACGGAGAGGTAGAAGTTGATGAAGCCGGGGCCTGCGATCTCGACCTTCTCGATCGCGGGATCCTCGGGCATATGGGCAACGATGGCCTCGGCGATCTTGCGCGGGGCGCAATGGGCCAGCTTGGCGGACTTCAGGGCCATGGTAGAGGTCCACTCGCCATGAGAAGTGTCAGCCGGTCGCTCGATAGCGCAATCGTCAAGTTCAAATGCGGAAAGGTCGCCGGCCTCCTGGGCCGCAGCAAGCGCAGCGCGTACCAGCTCTTCAATCTTCTCGGGCATAGATCCTCCTTGTGTTAAAGCCCCCGAGCTCTTGGTCACTCGTAGGGCAAAAGCCAGAGTTTGTAGCACTCTATCACAAGCGACGGGCACTGTCGCAGGGTAAAGCCAATCGATATTGCATATGCACAAAATTGACTACAGCTTGTATGGAGTCACTCAAAGATGCCAGTCTGCCTGCAGATTATGCAGGCGTTGAAAATGCATAAAGGTGTGAATGAGCTGCGCCTGTTATCGAATACTCTTACCTATCGGAGTTGTGTGCTTTTCCTGCATAAAGTAAGGGTTTGCGCACGTCAGCGTGTTATTCTAGACATACGTAAATTCGTATAAGTTGGAGGTAGCATGTTCTCAATCGGTCAACACGTCATTCATCCGGGTCAGGGAGTCTGCACCGTCGTCGGTTTTAGGGACGACACACCGCAGCCCATGCTACTGCTCGAGACCAAGCAGGGACATGCGCAGACGATCCTCATGTACCCCGTGGCGCAGGCCGACCGTTTGCACGCCGCCATCTCGCAGCAAGATGCCGAGCACCTGCTGAGCCACTATGACGAGCTGGAGTGCGACACTTTTACCGAGCGCAACAGTTCACTTGAGGAGACGCACTTTAAGCAGCAGCTCAAGCTGGGCGCGCCCGAGACGGTCCGCGTGGCAAAGACCATGATGCACCGCATTCGCCAGGCCGAGGAAGCTGATAAAAAACCCAGCTCCTACTACATGCGCGTACTCAAGGAGGCCAAACGCCGCTCCATCGAGGAGTTCGCCGTGGCCTTGGGCGTCACCGAGGAGGCCGCCGAAGCCCGCCTAGCCCAAGCCGCCCTCAATTAACCTGCCAAAAAGGGACAGGTTTATTTTGGCAGGTTTTATCTGGCCAAACATCAACAAACAATCAGTAAATGGTCGGGTGCTCCGTTTTGTTTAAGAGCGCCCGACCATTTTTCTATCGCCGTAAAAATGCGTGAAGCCCATTTGCGATGACATCACGCAAGGGCCGTCCAGATCGACGTAACCAACGCCCGCATCCACAACAAGCGCGCCCGTCTTACTCAATTACCATTAAAAAGCATCAATTTGAAAACGCAATTATATTTCGGCAGGTAGCAGCTATAGTCGGTGAACTGAATCTCGACAACCGAAGCCCCCGAATGAGGTATCTTCAGCCCATCCAAGCTAAAGGAGGGGCCATGCCGAGAAAACCTCGTTCAAAGTCACCAACCGGTTATTTCCACGTCACGTTGCGTGGAAACGGAGGGCAATTGCTGTTTGACGATGCCGAGGACCGAATCGCCATGCTTCAGATCCTCGATGCGATCCTCCCCAAACACAATATCGAGCTTATCGCTTGGTGTCTTATGGGGAGCCACATTCATCTACTCATCGACGATCCGGACGACCGTAAGAGCGACGCGATGCACGCGGTAGCCGTATCGTATGCGGGCAGGTACAATGCGCGGACAGGGCATATCGGCCACGTGTTTCAGGAACGGTTTTGGGATTCGCCCATTAAGTCGGAAGTATATTTACTCGAAGCAATTCGATACATCCATCTGAATCCACAAAAAGCAGGACTGGCGGCATATGACGAATATCCCTGGAGCAGCCATCGCGAGTATCTAATGAGCGCCAGGTCACGGCCGCATGTCACCGGCAGCGTTGTCGGTGTTTTATTCCCAACACCTCGCTCATACCTTAAGCTCATGGAAAGCACGCCGTCGCTTCCCTATCGCCCCAGCGCAACAGCCAAGGTTCGCGAGGAAGATCTATGCGAATTTGGCACGGCAATCGTGCAGAGTGTCGCAGGATGTGCTCCGACGGAACTTAAATCCGTCTCCAAGCCACTTCGCAATGAGGCGATTCTCGCGCTTCGAAAACAAGGGCTAACGGTTAAGCAGGTTCAGCTGCTGACCGGACTGGGAACATGGATTATCAAGAACGCGTCCTAACGTCGCGTTTACCGAGTTACGGATACGGCGAAGCGCAACTGCCTGCCGCGAGGCACCGCATTCGCCAGCGTCTCCATGTCAAACAGAAAACGCTTCCGCTGAATAACGTCCAACGGAAGCGTTTTCCCAGATAAAATCTACCAAAATAAACCTGTCCCAATTTGGCAGGTTAGGCCTGGAAGGTGTCGCGGTCGGGCGCGAAGGACTGCATGGCCGCGATGGTGCGGTCAAAGAGCTCGGGGAGCTCCCAGCCGAGCATCTCGGCGCCCTGCGAAATCACGTCGCGCGAGCAGCCGGCGGCAAAGCGCTTGTCCTTGAACTTCTTCTTGAGCGACTTGGCCGTAAAGTCCATGACGCTCCTGCTCGGACGCATGATCACGGCAGCACCGATCAGGCCGGTGAGCTCGTCGCAAGCAAACAGGATCTTCTCCATCTGCAGCTCGGGCTTGGGCAGCGAGGTATTGAAATCGGACGTGTGCGTCTGAATAGCGCGAATGAGTTCGGGAGAGGCACCCTCGCCCTCAAGGATCTCGGCCGCATAGATGGTGTGGTTCACGGGATCGTCCTCATGCTCCTCCCAATCCAGGTCGTGCAGCAAACCGACGATGCCCCAAAACTCCTCGTTCTCGGGGTCGAACTCGCGCGCAAAGTAGCGCATGGTGCCCTCGACCGTTTCGCCGTGGGTGATGTGGAACGGGTCCTTGTTGTGCTCGTTGAGCAATTCGAACGCACGGTCGCGGGTGATTCCGGCGGAAAGCGTCTGGGACATGGCAATACCTCCAGGTGAGTCGGTGCTAAGACACGGTGTCACTATCGTATATCGCCGCGGCTCAAGCCGAAAGGCAGAAAAAGCATGCGGAGGAAAAAGCCGGGCGAACGCGTCGCCCGGCAAAACCGCAGATAAAACCTGTCAAAATAAACCTGTCCCTTTTTGGTAGGTTTAGGGGCGGACCTGGCCGGTGCCTCGGAGCTTGTATTTGTAGGTGGTGAGGGCCTCGGCGGCAAAGGGGCCACGAGCGTGGAGTTTTTGGGTCGAGATGCCGATCTCGGCGCCCAGGCCAAACTCGCCGCCGTCAGTGAAGCGAGTGCTGGCGTTGGAGTACACGGCCGAGGCATCGACCGCATCCAGGAAGCGCTCGCAAGCATCCGTATCCTCGGCAACGATGGCCTCGGAGTGCATCGTGCCGTAGCGGTTGATGTGTGCGATGGCCTCGTCCTCGTTTGCCACGACCTTCACGCTCATCTCGAGCGCCAGGTACTCGCGACCCCAGTCCTCCTCAGTCGCGGCGACGTAGTTGTCGCCCTCGGCAAGCCCGGCGTCGGCGCATGCGGCGCACGTGGCCTCGTCGCCGTGAATGAGCACGCCGTGGTCGTGCAATACAGCAACGACCGCAGGCAAAAACGCATCGGCCACAGCACGGTCGACCAGCAGCGACTCGGCGGCATTGCACACGCCTACGCGCTGGGTCTTGGCATTAACGATAATGTTGAGCGCCTTATCAAAGTCGGCGGATTCATGCACGTAGATGTGGCAGTTGCCCGTGCCCGTCTCGATCACCGGCACAAGCGACTCGCGCACGCAGCGCTGGATCAGGCCTGCACCTCCGCGCGGAATGAGTACGTCGACAATACCGCGGAGCTTCATGAGCTCGCCGGTGGCCTCGCGGTCGGTGGACTCGATCATCGACACGGCCTCGCGCGGGAAGCCCTTGGCCTCGAGCGCATCGGCCAGCAGCTCGGCGATCATGGCACACGAGTGATAGGCCAGCGAGCCGCCGCGTAGAATGCAGGCGTTGCCGGTACGGATGCAGATGCCTGCGGCGTCGGCCGTCACGTTGGGGCGCGCCTCGTAGACCATGGCGACCAGGCCCAACGGCACGCTCACGCGGGTCAGGTCCACACCGCTCGCAAGCACGCGGTGGTCGAGCACGCGGCCGACGGGATCGGGCAGCTCGGCGAGCTTCTCCAAACCGGCGGCCATGCCCTCGACGCGCTCAGGCGTCAGCAGCAGACGGTCGAGCAGACCGGCTGAAGTGCCCGCATCGCACGCGGCGGACATATCGAGCTCGTTAGCGGCGACGATGGAGTCGACACCGTTGCGCAGTGCTGCGGCCATGGCGCGCACGGCCTCCTGACGCTGCTCATCGCTCGCCGTGGCAAGCGAGGCCGACGCTGCCTTGGCGGCAACGGCAAGATCGTGGACATACGTGGCTATATCGACCGACATGGGCGGCCCTTTCTCCTAGAAGTTTGCAACCATGGTAGCCGATTTGCGCATGGCCTCGCCCGCGGCGGTAGAATTGGTCAACCCGAAACACCGCAACGAACGGAAGACTCACATGGCCCTCATCACTTCGTACCACGTCCCCAGCCTTTACGTCGAGGACCACAGCATCGACGTCCCCCTTGACTGGCGCGGCCTGGAGCCGATGCTCCTGGCCGTCGGCAGTACCATGCGCCGCGGCGCTATGCCGGCACCCATCGCCGGCGCGCCCGAGAGCATCAAGCTCTTCTACCGCGTGGTTTGCGCGCCCGACCGCATCAACGACGATCTGCCGCTGCTCCTGTTTTTGCAGGGCGGCCCCGGCGGCGAGAGCCCACGTCCGCTATCGCCCACAAGCGACGGCTGGATCGAGGAGGCCGTCAAGCACTTCCGCGTGGTCCTTCCCGACCAGCGCGGCACCGGACGCAGTAGCTGCGTGGACGGACGCACGATCAAGGCACTGGGTGATCGCGCAACGGCCGCCGGCGCCGATACAGCACGCTCGCAGGCGGACTTCCTCAAGCGCCACCTCGCCAGCTCCATCGTGCGCGATTTTGAGTACCTGCGCCTAGTGGGCTTTGGCGGCAAGCCGTGGGTCACGCTCGGCCAAAGCTACGGCGGTTTTTTGACGCTGAGCTACCTGTCGCTCTTCCCCGAGGGCGTGGCGGCGAGCTTTACCTGCGGCGGAATCCCCCACGTGCCGGCGAGCGCAAGCGAGGTCTACGCGCACACCTTCCCGCGCATGGCCGCCAAGACGCAGCAGTATTATGACCGCTATCCCGCTGACGTCGAGCGCGTGGCAGCCCTGGCCGATGCGCTCGAGGCTCAGAAGCCCGTGCTGCCCGACGGCTCGCCGATGACGGTCGAGCGCCTACAGCTCATGGGCAGCGACTTTGGCATGAAGCCAAGCTTTGAGCGCATGCATTGGACTATCGATCACGCTTTTGTTACTGGCGACGGTACGCTGAGCTGCGGCTCCTCGGTATCCGACAGCTTTTTGATGCGCGCCTTCGAGCGCACCAACACACGCACGAACCCGCTGTACTGGACACTGCAGGAGTTTATCTACGCCGACGGCGACACCATGCCCATTCGCTGGGCCGCAGCAGAGGAGAAGGCCCATCGTGCCGAGTTCGACACACTCGCGCGCCCGCTCATGTTTACCGGCGAGGCCATGTTCCCGTGGATGTTCGAGCAGATGCCCGAGCTCAAGCCCTTCAAGCCCGCCATGGACCTGCTGATGGAAGACACCAGCTGGGACAAGATCTACGACCCGCAGCGACTGGCGTGCAACGAGGTGCCCCTGCAGGCCGCGGTGTATTTTGACGACATGTACGTGGATTCGGGCCTGCAGCTTGATACGCTCAGCCGCGTGGGCAACTCGCATGCCTGGGTGACCAACGAGTTCGAGCACGATGGCCTGCACGGCAGCGTGGTGTTCAAGCACCTCTTCAACGAAGCCCTCAACCGAGGAGACCTGCGCCAGATCTTCTAGCAAAGGAGTGTCCCCACCTGCCGGCACAAAAAGAACGTCCCCAAGTGCCGAACAAGTGCCGGCAACGACAATGCCGCAGGTAGAGAACGGAAAGCGAAAACGCCCCTAAGCGAGCAAGGTGACGTGAAAGAGGAGGGCATTGACCTTTTGGTCATGCCCGACGATTGAACGTCAGATTGCCGCTTAGGGGCGTTTGCAGCGTCAATTGGTTATGCGAAGACGATTAAATTATCCCTGTGTATCGCCGGCTTCTCGGCCAGGTTAGCGAGCAGGCGGTTGCTGGCGATCTGGTCCTGGCGGCGACCGGCAGCAAGTTCCAGCACGTCCGAATCGGCCTCGGCGATACCGCGGGCGACAACCATACCGCTCGAGTCGCACACGTCGAGCACATCGCCCTCGGCAAACTGGCCATCGACCTCGCGAATACCCACCGCAAGCAGGGAAGAGCCACGGCTGACCAGCGCCTTCGCAGCACCATCATCGACCGTCACCGAGCCATGCGCCTTGTCGCCCAGTGCGATCCACAGCTTGCGGGGTGCGATGTCCAGACGCTCCGCCGGCGGATCGAACAGCGTGCCCACGCTCTCGCCGCGGGCGAGGCGCACGAGCGCATCGGGCTCCTCGCCCGAGCAAATCACGCTCTGAATGCCCGCCGTCATCAGGATGCGGCTCGCGCGAATCTTGGTGATCATGCCGCCCGTGCCCACCGATGTGGAAGAATCGCCCGCCGAGGCAATGATCTTGGCATCGATCTTATGCACGACCGGGACAAACTCGGCCGTCGGATCCTCATGCGGATTGGCGGTGTAGAGGCCGTCGATGTCCGAAAGCGTCACGCACAGATCGGCAGAAACCAGGCAGCTCACGAGCGCCGCCAGCGTGTCGTTGTCGCCAAACTTGATCTCATCGACAGTAACGGTATCGTTCTCGTTGACGACCGGCACCACGCCAAGCTCCACCAGGCGCAGCAGGGCGTCGCGCGCGTGCAGGTAGGACGTACGGCGCGCCGTGTCGTGACGCGTGAGCAGCACGAGCGAGGTGAGCAGGTCGCGCGCATGAAACTCCTCGTCGTAGGCCGACGAGATGATGCACTGGCCGGCCGAAGCGCAGGCCTGCAGGCTCGGCAGGTCGCCGACCGGCTTACGGTCGAAGCCCAGCACGGGATAGCCACAGGCGATAGCGCCCGAGCTCACCACGACCAGACGCCAGCCGAGCTTGCGCAGCGCTGCGGCCTGATCGGCAAGCCCGCCGATAAAGGCGCGGTTGACCTTGCCGTCGGCGCCCACCACCGTGGACGAGCCGATCTTTACCACCATCGTTTTATAAGAAGTCGTCATACGTCAAACCAATCGAGTGTTGAGCAGGCGGGCGAGCTGGAGCAGCCGGGGCACCCGGTGCGGGACGGACGAAAATGATCCGTTTTCCTCCGTCCCCTTCGGATCATTTTGCCCAGGGGAAGGCCGAAGCCGCGGCCATGTTCTTGCGCACAAGCTCGTCGCGCACCTGAGCCAGGCCCTGCTCCATGCCCACCACATAGGTCTGCGGGTACAGGAAGCGCTTGAAAGCTGCGTCCAGATGATCGAGCGCCCAAGCACAGCGCTCGCGCGCGTCCTGGATGCTCTCACGCGGAGCCACCGCACTGCCATCGCGCACGATCGGCACCAGCAGCTCGCGATACTCAAGTTCGGACACGTCGGTCACCAGGGCGGCATCATTCACGGCCACGAGGGTATTGCCGCGCGCGGCGCCCTCCCCCGCCAGATGGTCCTCGTCGTAGATCATGTCGCAGACTGGGCCGCCAAAGCCGTCGTAATAACGGCGCACGCGTTGCACACCCGGGATCGTGCGCTTGTAGGGCTGCTCGGAGAGCTTGACCACCGGCGTCCATGGATCTGTCTCGCTCGCACGGCGGGCGGAAAGCTTGTACACGCCACCCAGCGCCGGCTGGTCATAGCAGGTCGCGAGCTTGGTACCCACGCCAAAACTGTCGATGGGCGCGCCCTGGTCGAGCAGCGACTGAATCGTGTACTCATCCAGATCGTTAGAAACCGAGATCCCCACATAGGGCAGGCCCTCGGCATCAAAACGGCCGCGAACATACTTGGAGAGCTTGGCGAGGTCGCCGGAGTCAATGCGAATGGCCGACAAGCGCTCGCCCACCGCTTCCATCTCCTTGGCAACCGTAATGGCATGTTCACAGCCCTCGCGCACGTCATAGGTGTCGATGAGCAGCGTGCAGTTCTTGGGGCTCGATTTGGCAAAGGCACGGAAGGCCTCGAGCTCGGAATCGAAGCTCATCACCCAGCTGTGCGCATGCGTGCCAAAGACGGGAATACCGTAGCGGCGGCCGGCGAGCACATTGGACGTAGAGGAGCAGCCGGCGACGTAGCTCGCGCGCGCGACGGCCAGGCCGCCATCGGGACCCTGGGCTCGGCGCAGGCCAAACTCCGCCACAGGGCGACCGTCGGCGGCGAGCACCACGCGCGCCGTCTTGGTGGCGACAAGCGTCTGGAACCCGACGATGTTGAGCAGCGCCGTCTCAAGCAGCTGGCACTCGAGCGCAGGACCGGTGACGCGCACCATGGGCTCGCGCGGAAAGACGAGCTCGCCCTCGGGAACGGCGTCGATATTTACATGCGCACGAAAATCGCGCAGGTAGTCGAGGAATGCGGACTTGAACATCGCGCCGCCGGCAGGGGCCTCAAGCGATGCGAGGTAGTCGATGTCCTCGGGCGTAAAGCGCAGATTCTCGACCAGCTCGGGCAGTTCGGCGGTGCCGCACATGACGGCATAGGCGCTGCCAAAGGGATGGTCGCGGTAAAACGCGGTAAAACAACCCTGCTCATTGGCCTTGCCGCTCTCCCACAGGCCCTGGGCCATAGTGAGCTCGTACAGATCGGTGAGCATTGCAATGTCGGTGGGATGCGAGATGTCGGTCAAAGCCATGGGGCGACCTTTCGGATGTGTGGTACAGAATTTGAGGGTTAGACGAGAGCAGAGGATGCGGACATGACACCCGATGCAAATCGGTTAGAGCAGGCCCATGCTGGTCAGGATCGTGTAGCCCATAAAGATGACAAACGCGATGAGGGCAAGGACAATGATGATTTTTTGAGCCGGCGCCATGCCAGGGATCTCGTTCTCGCCCGTAGGTTCCTTGGAGGTAACCATGCGCTGGGCAAAGGTCATCTCGTCACGGCTCGGCTTGGGCTCGACGGACTTGGGACGAGCGGCCTTTTTAGGCTGAGGTTTGGGCGCGGCAGGTGCAGGCTTCGCAGCAGCGGGCTTGGGTGCGGGCGCGGGCACCGATGCGGATACGGCGTTCGCGGCGGCCTCCTCGGCTTTCGTACGCTCGGCACGCAGGGCAGCCAGCTCCTCGCGCTCGCGACGGGCCTCTTCCTGGGCCTCGCGACGAGCCTTCTCGGCGCGGAGCTCTTCCAACTCGGCGCGCTCCTCGGCAGACAGTGGTTGGGACTCAAGCTCGGCCATGGTATAGCCCTTTCTTTTAAAAAAAGCCGCCGACACAATGTCAGCGGCTTATCAAATCCAAGGGTGGAGACGAAGGGAGTCGAACCCTCGGCCTCTGCCATGCGACGGCAGCGCTCTCCCAACTGAGCTACGTCCCCAGGACAAGTTGATATTTTACCTACGGCTCGCCAACTGTCAACGCCCAATACCCAGTCTTTTTGGGGCGCGGCTATTTTGGCAACTTTTCGAACAGGCGATGCTCTCGATGATTTTTTATCCCCGTCCCAGAAATATCATCGACGAACGCACTACTTTGCGCTGGTAAGAACACCGGTGGTGTCGAAGGCCGGGGTGAAGCTCTCGTCTACCGCGCCGCCCTCTTGCCAGAACATCGTCGTAAAGCCCAGGTCGTCGGCATGGTCGAGCACCCGCTCGTACTCCTCGCGCGTCACGGCGCGCGCCAGATCGCCGCCCTGCTCTCGCATGAGCACATTGGGCGTGTATTGGTTCATGACCGAGATCGGCACGTCGCCCACCGTCTGCCACACCAGGTCTAACACGCGGCACGAGTCATCCGCATGCCCCGGCAGCACCAGGTGGCGCACGATGATGCCGCGCTTCATGAGCCCGTCGTCATCCACCAGCTCTCCCCCGCGGCGATCGATCTCGCGCGCCATCTGGGCCAGACCCGACACGGCCACACGCGGGTAATCCTTTATATGGGAGAGCGACTGCGCAAGCGCCGCATCGGCATATTTAAAGTCGGTAAGCCACACATCGATCAGGTCGCCCAGCGCGGCCACGGCACTCGCGCGCTCGTAACCACTCGTGTTGTAGACGATCGGGATAACCAGTCCGCGCGCCCGTGCCGCGGCAATCACGGCAGGCAACAGGTGCGCATAGTGCGTCGCCGTCACCAAATTGATGTTGTTGGCACCCTGGTCCTGCAGTTCCAGCATAATCTCGACCAGGCGCTCAGGCGAAATCTCAAGGCCAAAATTGCCGGTCGAGATCTCGTGGTTCTGGCAGTAGATACATTTAAGCGAGCAACCGCTAAAGAAGATCGTGCCCGAACCGGCCTCGCCCGAGATAGGCGGCTCCTCCCACATATGAAGCGCGGCGCGGGCCACCTTGAGCGTGTCGTTAGCACCGCAGACGCCGTGCGCGCCCTCATCGCGCGCCGCACCGCAACGGCGCGGACACAAATGGCAGGCGGGCGAAAAAAGTTCGGTCAACGACGTCGGCATAAAAACATGCTCCAAAACAACGATTCAGCAGCTCAAACGTAAAGGGCCAGACCGCGTAGACGGCTCCGTCCCTAAGGCGCCGTAATCGTCCGACACGATTTTTGTAATGTCAAGACTGGAATCGATAAAGTGCCGCTTTATGATGTAGGTATTCCGCCCCCCGCGGAGCAACTGGGTGAACCGTCGCGTTTATTTAGGGAGCCCACACAGTCGTACCTAGTACAGGTATCCTTCGTTGTTAAGGACGCTGGAACAGTCGATGAGGGCACCCACCTGTTTTAGGTGGGTTCATTTTCGTAACGTGGGGGGTGGTTTTCTTTTGCCGAAAATCACCATACAGTCCATATGGATCCCCGCCGGCATCCCGACAAGCCATCGACAACATTCCAATATCTGGTAAGCGCGTGATTATCGCTGCGTGCAATTCCATGCACCCCCCTTGGTCGAGTATCATGGTTCGGCTATGCCCTTTGCGCATGGCGTTCTTCTGACCTTTTCCTTCGACGCTTGGCGGTTTTTAGATTCATGGCTTCATCCCCGAGCTACATACCGTACCTATGCGTGGCAGCGGCGGCCTTTATCACGACCTTCCTCACGGTACCCCTGGTCAAGCGCCTGGCAATCAAGCTCGACGCCGTCGACTATCCTTCTAAGCGCCGCATCAACACCAAGCCCATCCCGCGTTTGGGCGGAACGGCGGTGTTTTTGGGCCTGGTCGTCGCCTGCACTGTGCAAATCCTAGGCACCTGGTACCTGGGTTGGCCGCCCGTTTTGGTGCCCCACCCCCGTCTGCACATCAGCTACCCCATACTTGCGCTTTCTTTTACCGTTATCTTTGCGACCGGCGCTATCGACGACGTCTTCCAGCTCACGCCCAAGCAAAAGCTGGCCGGACAGGTCCTCGCCGCGCTTATCGCCTGCATGGGCGGCCTGCGGATCGGCGTCATCGTCAACCCGTTTGCCCCCGGCGAGATCATGCTCGGATGGCTCGCCTACCCCATCACCGTAATCTATCTGGTGGCATTCACCAACATCATTAACCTCATCGACGGCCTCGACGGCTTGGCCACGGGCATCTGCGGCATCGCGTCGTTCACCATGTTTTCGATGGCCGTTCTCTCGGGCCGCATCGACGCCGCCGCGCTCTCCATTGCGCTCTTTGGCGCCTGTCTGGCCTTTTTGCGCTACAACTTCAACCCCGCAAGCATCTTCTTGGGCGACTCGGGGTCGCTGCTTCTGGGCTTTGCGCTGGGCTCCATCTCGCTGCTCAACGTGAGCCGCACCGCCGCACTCACCTCGCTTATCATCCCGCTCATCGTTGCCGGCGTGCCCATCATCGACACGTTTAGCGCCATTGTGCGCCGCAAGCGCGCCCACATTAGCATCGGGCAGGCCGACAAGGGCCACATCCACCACCGCCTGATCCAGGAAGGCTACAACCAAAAACAGGCCGTGCTGCTCATCTATGCCTGGTGCATCATGCTTTCGGCCGGCGCCGCCGCGATTAACCAGGTCGAGGTGCCCATGCGCGTGCTCATCTTTACCGTGCTCGCCATTGGCTCGGCGGCCTTCGCCAAGCATCTACATCTATTTGAGCCCGTGCTGCTCCACCATTACAACAAGCGCACGCACGAAGATGAGCTGGTCACCCCCGACGACCCCGCTTTTAAGCAGGAGGAGCAGGCAGCCGAGGAGCGCAAAGAAGAGCGCCACCACAAGCTCTAGGGCAAGCTGCCGAGGATGTGCCAAGGCACCGTTGGCCAAGCGCGGCCGCGCCGCGCCCATCGCACAAGCCACCCCTCTCCCGCGCCGCGCCCATCGCACAAGCCACCCCTCTCCCGCCCCTCGCCTACTTACGCCCCACCCCTCCAATAAACGCGTTATCATCTTGACCCATGAACATACGTAAGGAGCAATCATGCCAAACGAGAACAGCTACGAAGTCGCGCTGCAAAAGAGCAACGCCATTCGCGAGGGCCTGGCCAAGACGCCCGAGAAGTTCACCATGCTTACCGGTGACCGCCCCACCGGCCGCCTGCACCTGGGCCACTACTTTGGCACCCTCAAGGGCCGCGTGGAGCTGCAGAACATGGGCGCCAAGACCAACGTGCTCATCGCCGACTACCAGGTCATCACCGACCGCGACACCACGGAGCACATCCAGGACAATGTGTACAACATGGTCATGGACTACCTTGCCTGCGGTATCGACCCCGACAAGACCATGATCTACGCACACTCCGCCGTGCCCGCCGCCAACCAGCTCATGCTGCCGTTCCTGTCGCTGGTGTCCGAGGCCGAGCTGGCGCGCAACCCCACGGTTAAGGCCGAGATGGAGGCCTCAGGGCACGAGCTTACCGGCCTTCTGCTCACCTACCCGGTGCACCAGGCCTGCGACATCCTGTTCTGCAAGGGCAACGTGGTGCCCGTCGGTCGCGACCAGCTGCCGCACATCGAACTCACCCGCACCATCGCCCGCCGCTTTAACAACCGCTACGGCAAGGTGTTCCCCGAGGTCGAGGCGCTGCTGTCCGAGACCCCGCTGCTGCCCGGCCTGGACGGTCGCAAGATGAGCAAGAGCTACGGCAACGCCATTAACATCTCGATGACCGCCGAGGAAACAGCCAAGCGCATCAAGAAGAGCCAGACCGACTCCGAGCGCATGATCACGTTCGACCCCGAGAACCGTCCCGGCGTGTCCGGCCTGCTTTCGACCGCCGCCATCTGCACCGGCCGTTCCGAGGTCGAGATTGCCGAGGAGATTGGCATGGGCGGCTCCGGCCAGCTCAAGAAGTACGTGACCGAGGCCGTCAACGAGTACTTCGCACCGATCCGCGAGCGTCGCCAGCGCTATGAGAACGATCTGGACTATGTGAAGGACGTCCTGCACGAGGGCAACCGTCGCGCCAACGAGATCGCCGAGCAGACCCTGGCAGAGGTTCAGGACGCCATGGGCATGGTGTACTAGACCGATCTGCTGACTTGAGCTTTCGATTGCTATGGGGCGGGCCCTACGGCGTCCGCCTTTTTTGGTGCCCGACCGGCTCGGCCCGCCTATTGCACTCCCCCGACAAACGGGAACAGGCCCGCTGACAGAAAGTTGCCAGCGGGCCCGTTCCCGAAGTACACCGTTGAATCGCACAGAGGGGAGGAATGCGAATCAAACTCAACAGGGCAGGCTTTTTCATCGCCTATTGCCTGCTCCGTTGCTGAATACAATATAGTTCACCGTGGTTTACTTTCCGACGGCAAAGTACGTCGCCACACCTTCTCCATAAGTTAACCCAGGTAAACCTTCCAAAAAGGGACAGGTTTATTTTGGTAGGTTTTATCTGGGGAAATGTCGACGATAACGACGTTCCACCACGATGGGGACAGGCACCTTTGTGGTAGTTTGGCCACGGCAGAGCTGTTAGAGTCCGGCCGGCCAGCGACAGGCGGCCAATTCGACGTGCATGGGATCGGCAAACGTCACGCCCTCCCCCATTAAGAGCTCGCGCTGAGCATCGGGGCCGCCAAAGGCAAAGCCCTCACAGATGCGGCCATCGGCAAACACCACGCGATGACAGGGAATTCGACCAGGGCGCGGGTTGCTATGCAGCGCATAGCCCACATAGCGCGCACTGCGCGGACGACCGGCGAGCAGCGCCACCTGACCGTAGGTGGCAACCATCCCCTCGGGAATCTGCTCGACCACCTCGTACACCCGCTCAAAAAAGCCCTCAGACGCCATCGCATGCTCCTTTCAACCGAAACCAGCATAAAGCAAATGATCCCTCGGGGACGGCGGGGTTGCAGATCATTTGCGGCCTCCGTGCGGCCGATGGTCCGCAACCCCGCCGTTCCCGAGGGATCACATGGCATGGCAGGCAGCGTTTGCCCAGATAAAACCTGCCAAAATAAACCTGTCCCTTTTTGGCAGGTGGGCTAGTTGGCGGGGCGGAAGAAGGCTACGGCTACGGCGCCGGGGCCTACGTGGGTGCCGATGGTAGCGCCAATGGTATGAACGGGCAGATCGCCCTCGACATGGCCGGCCCACAGCGCGGCGCTGTCCTCGATGTACTTCTTGAGCACGGCGTCCGAAAGGCCCGTATAGCCCAGCGCCAGCGGCATGGAAAAGTCGACGCCTCCCGCCTTTTCGACCTTCTGGTTGAGCAGGTTACGGCCGTTCTTGGAACCGCGCGCCTTGCCCAGCTGAACGATCAGGCCGTCCTCGGCGGCCACAACGGGTTTCACGTTAAGCAGCGTGCCCACAGCGCCCGCAGCGGCAGACAGGCGACCGCCGCGCACCAAGTACTCCAGCGTCTCGAGCAGGCCGATAACCACCACGCGGTCACGGACGGCCTCGACGGCCGCCGCGATCTGGGCCGCACTACGGCCCTCGTCTACCAAGCGCAGCACATACTCGACCAGGACACGCTCGCCCAGGGTGACGTTATTGCTGTCTACCACGAACACGTCGCCGCCCGGCGCCTCGGCAAGTGCAGTACGGGCACTCTGATTGGTGCCCGAAAGCTTGGCGCCCACGGTAATAATCACCGCCTCGTCGCCGGTCTCACGCGCCTCGGCAATCGCCTGCGAAAACGCATACGGGTTGACCTGGCCGGTCTTGGGCAGCTCATCGCGCTCCACGAGCATCTCGTAAAAGCGCTGGTGATCGATGTCGACGCCATCCATGTACACATCGGTGCCAAAGGTAACGGACAGCGGCAGAACACGCAGAGCGGGGTGCTCCACCGGCGACATATCGCTTGCGGAATCGGTAATAATGCGGACGGACATAGCGAATCCTTTCTTGCGCAGGTCCCGCGCAGGGAATTTTGGCAGCAATGCCCCGGCACGGTATACGCGCTCAAACGGGACTATGCAGTTGTTAATGGGAAGCAAATGCCTTGGCGGCCTTAAATCTCGCGCAGGGTGTTGAGAATCGTACGCAGCGACGAATACATCTGCTCGCGCTGCTCCACACCCATGGCCTTACCGGTGGTGTCGAGCACTTCGCGGATGATGCGGTCGGCCTCGTTCATGCTCTCGCCACCCAGCGTGGTCAGGCGAACCGGGGCGCGGTACTTGACGGCAGCATCGCCCGAGTCATCAACCTCGACAAAGCCGCCCTCCTCCAGGTGCGCCAACGTGCGCGAAACGGCAGCGCGCGTCACGCCGGCCACGCGAGCCAGGTCGGCGCCGGTCATGCCGTCCTTACTGCGTTCCAGGTAGTACAGGCACATGACGTCGGAGCCCTTGAGGCCCAGCCTTGCGCCCTCGGACGTCTTGATACGCTGAATCTCCTTGTAGAGCCCGCTAATCAGTCCGACAAAATCCTCAAAACGTGTCTCGTCGTTCTGCTGCATGGGAGACGACCGCCTTTCGTTTGCATGATGCTAACGGGTAAACATCTTAGCCGCACTCAGCTACTGTCGCCTCCACGCAACCCATTTGTTAACCCATCAACATAAAAACCACCACAAAGGGGACTGGCACCTTTGTGGTGGTTTTGACCGGCGAGTATGATTTGCAGAAGTTACTACAGCTCCACGCGGGGATTGTCGCGAGTGATAAGCGTCTTAACGACAACCGTCGCTCCCAGATAGCGCTCGAGCAGCTCGGCTAAGCGATCGATCGCGGCCTGACAGTCCCCCATGCGCTCGGGCTCTACACACTCAATCGCCAGGAACGCATCGGCCGAATCGTCGGACAGGGCCGTTCGAACGCCATCTCGCCAGTTCCAGCAGCGGCACACGGCGCCCGCGTCATCGATGTAGGCGAGCTCGCCGGGCAGCGTCGGGTCATCCGCTTCCTCGCCAAGGGGCAGGAACGCATCGCCACCGTCGGTCACCTTCAAGCGAAGGTCTCCCTCGATTGCATGCAAATCCTCGCCTCCCACGGGCAGCGCGTAGGTCAGCGACACCGTGTTGTAAATATCCACCGCCGGTGTGATATGACCGACCGGCTTGCCTTTGAGCACGCGCTTGAGAAGGTTCTCAACTGAGCAACGCGCGCCCTTCTTGGTCTTGAACAGGCGATAGGCCTCGCGCCACGCCTTGACCGGCACGTTCTCGCTGATGGTATCGCTTGTCAGGTGGCGCTCTGCATCGATGTTGGCGCGGTCAAGCAGCGCGGCGATCGCATCCACGTCCTCCTGGGGAATCTGAGCCGTGGGCTTCATACCCTCCACGACCACCACACCAACCGCCGCCTGCGGAAACAACTCCCAAAATGAATCCTCGGCAATAAAGCTCTTCATACATACTCCCTTCATTGTGCGCGCCCGAGCGAGGGCACCTAAACAAAAAGCGCCCTTACGGCGGCCACCTTCAAAGTCCTACGGTGCCGCCACAAGAGCGCTTACGCTGTCCCCATCCGGAGAAGGGGACGATATGTCAGGCGTATTGTAACCCGAGTCATCCACACGAGCAAAACCACCACAAAGGTGCCTGCCCCCTTTGTGGTGGATATGGACTCGAGGCGATGCTAGTGGCGGAGTCCCAGCAGGCCGCGGCCACGATGACGGGCCTCGACGGGCACTTGGGCGTGCGGGCCGGCGGCCTTTACGGACTCGGGCAGATGCGAGTACTTCTTCTCGAAGTTCTCCTCAAACATCACCGCCAGGTTGTGCGCGGCTTCGTCGTAGCGCGCGGTGCTCTGCCAGTACTGGCGCGGCACCAAGATGCCGTCGGGCACACCGTGGCACGTAGTGGGAATGTCAACGTTAAAGATGTCGTCGTGCACGAACTCGCTATCCTCGATGGTGCCGTCGAGGGCGCGCGCGACCAACGAGCGCGTGTAGGCCAGCTCGATACGATGGCCCACGCCGTAGCCGCCGCCAATCCAGCCGGTGTTGACCAGATAGACGCGGGTGCGACCGTCGGCGATACGCTCGCCGAGCATCTTGGCGTAGACCATAGGGTCGAGCGGCATAAATGGCTCCCCGAACAGCGAGGAGAACGTGGGCGTGGGCTCGGTGACGCCGACCTCGGTGCCGGGGATCTTGGCAGTAAAGCCCGTCACAAAGTGATACATGGCGGCGTCGGCCGTCAGGCGCGAGATGGGCGGCAGCACGCCAAAGGCATCGCAGGTCAAAAACAGCACGACGCTCGGGGTAGTGCCCATGCCCTTGGTCCACGCGTTGGGGATATGCTCGACGGGATAGGCCACGCGTGTGTTGTGCGTGATGGAGACGTCGTCGTAGTTAGGCTTGCGGCCCTCGTCGAGCACCACGTTTTCGCAGATGGCGCCAAAGCGAACGGCGTTGAAGATCTCGGGCTCGTGGAACGCATCCAAGCCCTCGCACTTGGCGTAGCAGCCGCCCTCGATGTTGAAGATGCCCATGTCGGACCAGCCGTGCTCGTCATCGCCGATCAGAAAGCGCGTGGGGTTGGCCGAAAGCGTAGTCTTGCCGGTGCCCGACAGGCCAAAGAACACGGCCGTCTCGTGCGTGACGGGATCCATGCTGGCCGAGCAATGCATGGGCAGTACGTCGTCCTCGACGGGCAGCAGGTAATTCATGACGCTGAAGATGGACTTTTTGATCTCGCCGGAGTAGCCGGTGCCCGCAACCAAAATCACGCGCTCCTGGAAGTTGATGACCACCGCGGCACTGGAGTTGAGGCCCTTGATGGCGGGATCGCACTGGTAACCCGGCGCAGCGAGCACGCAGAAGTCCGGCTCGCCAGTACGAGCGATTTCACGGGCAAGTGGGCGAGCGAGCATCTGCTTAATGAAGAGCGCCTGGCTGGCACGCTCGCAGGCGACAAGCAGTCGGCGCGTGTGGTTGCGGTCGGCGCCGGCCATGCCGCGGGTGACGAACACGTCGCGCTCGTTGAGATAGTCGACGATACCGGCCTTGATGGCCTCGTAGCTCTCGATCGAAAGCGGTCGGTTGACGGCGCCCCAGGCGATCTTGTCGTGAACATCGGGGGTGTCGGCGATAAAGCGGTCGTTGGGCGAACGTCCGGTACGCTCCCCCGTCTCGATCACCAGCGCGCCGTTGGAGGCCATGCGACCTTCGTTGCGGCGGATGGCATGCTCGACAAGCTCGGCTGCCGGCAGGTCAACCAGCAGGCGGGGCTGGTTCTCGGCGGGGTCTTCGACCAGCGTAATGCCAAAGTTGGACAGAACTTCTGCAGGGGTAACACCTGGCATGGAGCCTCCTTTAAAAACGCGACACATGGACGCAGCGCGTACTTTACTCACGTAAAGCCCGTTGTACCCGATATACAAAACGTTTTTGCGGCAACAGCGAAGTGCCCGCCCAACGGTCAAAAATCGCAGGCAAGCGGCCTAGTCATTGGGAACGTTCTTGAACGACTAGTCGTTGGGGAAACTCATGGACAGGCAACAGCCAAGGAGTGTCCCCAGATGCCGGCACATAAGGAACGTCCCTAAGTGCCGACTACTGAATGGCGCCGCCGAAATTATTGAACAACCTGTTCAAAAACACGAACGAACACCGCCGCATCTATACTAGAACGCAGTAAGAGAAAGGAACCGCCTTGAGTTTCACGCCCCTCGATAGCATCCGCCGCGCCATCGCCCGCCGCAACGGCATCGCCAACCCCGCCGTAGCGAGCAACGACACCGCAAAGGCCCAGGGCGGACGTATCGAGAACGGCCTGTTCCCCGCCTCGCACACCGCCGAGGAGCTCGCGCGCATCCAGGAGCTGAGCCAGCGCAACGCCGGCGGCCCCGAAAGCAGCCAGGCCACGCGCCGTCGCCGCGAGCGCAATCGCGAGCCAGGCCCCATCCACCGCATGGTCAACGCCTGGTGGAACCGCCTGCTCGGCGCCGTCTACGGCGGCGGCTTCTCCATGCAGGAAGCCGAATACGAGGAGCACGCCACCCGCCGCGACTATCTCTGGAATACCCTGGGCACCGCCGTGTGGGGCTTCGCGTTTCCCCTGCTCACCATTGTGTCCACGCAGCTTGTGGGCGCCGAGGAAGCCGGTAAGTTCTCCATCGCCTTTGTCACCGGCACGCTCATCATGATCGCGTGCAACTACGGCGTGCGCAATTTTCAGGTCTCGGATATCGACGAAACGACGTCCTTTGCCTCCTACCAGCTCAACCGTTGGCTTTGCGGAGCGCTCGCCCTAGGCTGCGGCCTCATGTACAGCAGCGCCCGCGGCTATGACGCGCAGATGGCGACAATCGGTCTGGGCGTCTACCTGTATAAGGTGATCGACGGCGTGGGGGACGTGTACGAGGGCCGCCTGCAGCAGGCCGATAAACTCTACCTGGCCGGCATGAGCCAAACGCTACGCTCCGTCGGCGTCATCGTGGTCTTTAGCGTGGCGCTGTTCCTTACGCGCAGCATGCCCATCGCGGCCATGGCCATGGGTGTCACCGCCATCGCCTCGCTCGTGCTGGTCACCGCGCCGCTCGCCCTGCTCGAGACCGAAAAATCGCGCCGCGTGAGCCTGCTCGAGGTCGGCCACCTCTTCGCGCAGTGCGCCCCGCTCTTTGGTGCACTCTTTTTGTTCAACCTTATCGAGAGCATGCCCAAGTTTGTGATGGAAGGCACGCTGGCCTACAAATATCAGCTGTACTTTAATGCCCTATTCTTTCCGGCGCAGGCCATTTTGCTGAGCATTGGATTTATCTATAAACCGCAGCTCTTACGCTTGTCGAGCATTTGGGCGAACCCGCGTCAGCGTAGGCGCTTTGACTTAATTATTGTCGCTGTCATGGCGCTCATCGTGGTCATTACCGCCGCATGCGCTGCGTTTATGGCGGGCCCAGGCATTCCCATCATGAGCTTTATGTACGGACTCAGTTTTGAGCGCTACCGCACATTGGCGCTGCTGATGGTCGTCGCCGGAGGCATCACCGCGGCCATCGACTTTATCTACGCCATTATCACGGTGCTGCGCCACGCTGGAGACGTCACCAAGATCTACCTGATCTGCTTTGCCGTGAGCGTGGTGCTCCCGGTAATCCTCATCAACCTACTGGGCCTGATGGGTGCCGTCGTGAGCTACCTGGCCATCATGGCCCTGCTGCTGGTGTTGCTGATAATCGAGTACGTCCACATCCGCCAGCGCATCGAGCGCGACCGAAACCCGTACGGCGCCTAATTAGCTGCCCCGGTCACCGGAATTTGCGATGGAATTACCCGGGCTGGGGTCTCGTTGCGGGCAATACGCATCACGCAAAACTAAGTGAGTAGACTTTTACGGAATCACCGACCACGCCAACAAAGCACAAGTCTGTGACCTGCACTGATAATTGTTCTCGGGGGAAGCGGGCACTGCGGGGCGCGGCAACGGCGCGCGATTTCCGCGTCGCAGCGCTACCCTGATGCTGAATGCCGGGACGATGACCCACTGACCTGCTGACGCCTCTTCGGCCGT
>JAXJIO010000039.1:0-112086 GCA_036298675.1 Collinsella sp.
AGTTTGCTGCTCTACAGTCCTGCGCAAGACGGAAAGCACATTAAGTGCTTTCCTTTGCGTGCGGAACTCGCGACAAACTTAAACAGCGGGCCGCCCGGGCCGGGAATCCGACGTGCTTGTCGGGGCAACGTTCCCTTCCAAATAGGGACAGGTTTTTTTGATCGGTTTTATCTGGGGAAACGTCGCGCTCCAGCGGTAATCTGCTCTCATCTGTCTCATGGAAATCGGCGGCGTTTCCATTTAACGCAAAAGAGGCCGCTTCCCCTAGTAGGAAGCGGCCCCAAATCTTACGAATAGACGATGGTAAAGGGTACTTCTGTTTCGGTCTCTCCTGTTGATGTGTACCTCGTGCCCTCAAGGGTTACCGAGACCACTTGATCGACATTGATCAGTTTTGTCGGCACCGAGATGTTCTCTCCGCTATTGCGCGTCAGCGAGACATATAAATTGTACGCGCCCGCAGCATCATCTTCGATAATCTGCTCCGATCCATCCTTGTAGGTAACGGTCAACTTTTTCGTGACTGCGTCAATGCCCAGATCATCGATGTGTGTCTGGATAGAAAACGGGCTGATCTCGAGAGGCGAGTCATCGGAGCGGAGTTCCTTTGTATCGACGTACGCTCCAACGCTAAACTCGGGCGTCGATGCCTCGAACGGCTTCGCATCCTCGCCTTCGCCCTCAGTCCAGCAGATATTCCAGGTGACCGCATGTCCCAAATCTCGCTCGCGATCCCACGAGGCAAAGTACATCGTGCCATTAATGACCGTGTCGCTTGATATGTCCTTATCAATTGTGCAGCGTGTGTCAGCCCATTCCTCGCCGAAGTTCATACCGGGCGTACCGATGCCTCGCTCTTCTTCACTATAGAGAACAAGTTCGCCAGTCTCTGCTGCTGGCTTGTAGTAGTTAACGCCATTTGGATTGGATAGCGTAAACGTCACGGCACCGCAACCGTTTTTATCGATAGCCATATCATGAATGTCGAGTGTATAGCCGTTGCCCTCGACGGACAGATTGACCTTCTGTACTGAACCCTCCAAGCTTTGGGGCGCGATGCCATCACCAAACTCTCTGGTGTAGGTATATTTAGTCCCCGACGAGCCACCTTGAGTCCAGGTAATGGACTCTCCGTTTCCATGGTTTCCCCAGGCAGAGGCAAAATAACTGGAATTGACGACGGCGTAGGCGACCCCTCCGGTCGCCAGCACTCCGGCAAGGCATCCGATCACGGCAACATACAGAGGCTTCGCGTGACCCTTTCGGCGAAGCGGCTCGCCAGCAGCGGCATAAAGAACACGGTCAGCAAGATCGCTATCGGCTTGGACGGACTCGAAGGCCTGCTTGATTTGGTTGGATTTCACGGTCGTCCTCCTCTAGGATGAATTTGAGCTTCGATCGACCGCGAGCTAAACGCGTTCGAACGGTCGCGGCTGGCACATGCAGTAACTCGGCAATCTCTGAGGTCGAAAAGCCCAGATAGTAATAGAGCACGATGGGAACGCGGAATCGCTCCGGAAGTCGCATAACGTCTGACAGGACCGCCTTGGTCTCATCCTGCGCCGCCGAAAGCGAATCGGCCAAGTTCTCAATATCCTCCACGCGCCTCCATGGCTTTCGAAAGAGCGATTTACATTCATTGATCGTGACCCGGATAAGCCAGCGGCGAAGATGCTCCCAACTCTCAAAATGTCCATCGCTTTTAAGCAGCTTAAGAAAGACATCCTGGGCAACATCGTCGGCGTCGGCACAATCGCGCAGGTACGTCAATGCGATCCGAAACACGACATCCCGGTGATCTTCGACCGCCTGTCTAAATGCCTGTTCTTCCATAATCACCTCCCGGTGACGTTAATGATTCTTGATGAGGCCCTCACCATAGATACGCTTTGACCGAACGGAATGTTTCAAATTCAAGCATGAATAACCTACCAAAATAAACCTGTCCCTTTTTGGCAGGTTTTCTTCAACAAAAAAGACCCGCTTCCCTGTTGGGAAACGGGTCTTTGGAAGGACGGTTAACGTACTTGGAAATTACTCCTCGTCGTTGTCCTTGGCCTCTTCGGCGTCGTCGGTGTCCACGAGCTGGTTGAGCAGCTCATCGAGAGAAGCCATGTCCTCGTTGATGGCACCGTTGGCGGGAGCCTTCTTGTCGTCGATCGGGGCGCCCAGGAGCTCCTCGTCGGCGTCGGCGTGATGCGTCGGAGCGGAGGTACCCAGCAGGATATCGTCCGGACCGTCGGGGCTAAAGACCATCTGCAGCAGCTGCGAGAGGTCTTCCTCGTCGGCAACGTCGTCGTTGTTCTCGAGGATGTAGAGCAGATCGTGGGCCTCGAGGCCGTCACGGAGCTCCTCGATCGCCTTGGCACCGATACCATCGATGCGCAGCAGATCCTCCTCGGACTTGCCGACCAGGTCGCCGACCGTCTCGATGCCGACCTCGCTGAACTTGTTGGTCCAGCGCTGCGACACGCCCAGGTCGTCGAACAGGTACAGACGAGCCTTCTCGGCGGAGATGGTGTGGCCGTTGCGGGTGAACGAACCGTCAGCACCACCGAACTCGTCGTAGCCGGCCCAGTCGAGCTGCTGCGGGAGCTGCTCGTCCAGGTCCTTGAGCTCAACCGGAGCCCACTCGGGCAGCGACTTGGCGTTGGGCGAAGCCGGGCCGTCGATGTCCACGTAGCCGTCGGCCGTACGATACGTCAGCTTGGCGTTGGCGTACGGCTTGAGGCCGGTACCGGCCGGGATCTTCTTACCGACGATGACGTTGGACTTAAGGTCGAGCAGGTGATCGACCTTGCCCTCGATGGCAGCCTCGGTAAGGACGCCAGCGGTACGGATGAACGAAGCACTCGACAGCCAGGAGTCGATGTTGGACGCGACCTTGAGCGTACCCAGGATGACGGGCTCGGCCACGGGGGCCTGACCGCCCAGACGGGCAACGCGCTCGACCTCGTCGGCGAACTCGTAGCGGTCGACGTACTGACCAAGCAGGTACTTGGAATCGCCGGGGTTGGTGATCTGAACGCGACGCAGCATCTGACGTGCGAGCACCTCGATGTGCTTGTCGTTCAGGTCGACGCCCTGGCTGGTGTAGACGTCCTTGACGCTCTCGACGAAGGTGTGCATCGTCGACTCGATGTCGGTCAGCTTGCGCAGGTTGCGGAAGTTGACGAAGCCCTTGGTGATCTGATCGCCGGCGCGAACCTCGCAGCCATCCTCGATCTCGGGCATAAAGCGCACCGAAGCGGGGACGCGACGCTCGTCGAGGACACGGGTGTGATCCTCGGAGTCGGTGAGCGTCAGCACGTACTCGGACTTCTCGGGCTTAATCGAGAGGTGGCCGGAGTACGGAGCCAGCTCGGCCTCGCGACCCAGGATCTTCTCGTTGACGTTGCCGACGATATCGAACATACGGCTGACCGTAGGCAGACCCTGCGTAATATCGTCGACGCCAGCGACGCCGCCGGAGTGAATGGTACGCATCGTAAGCTGCGTACCGGGCTCGCCGATGGACTGGGCGGCAATAATGCCGACGGCAGTACCGATGGCGACCGGACGACGGGTGGAAAGATCCCAGCCGTAGCACTTCTGGCACACGCCGTACTTGGAGCGGCAGGTGAGCAGCGCGCGAAGCTTGACCTTCTTAAGGCCCGCATCGACCATCTTCTGGATGTCGGCGACCTTCTCGATGTAGCCGTCCTGCTCAAAGAGCACGGTGCCATCGGGAGCCACGACGTCCTCAATGAAGCAACGGCCGACGAGGTCGGTGTTGAGGTCGGTGGTGCCGGGGATGATGAGGTTGTAGGTGACGCCCTCGTGCGTACCGCAGTCCTCCTCGCGGACGATGACGTCCTGGGCCACGTCGACCAGACGACGGGTCAGGTAACCAGAGTCCGAGGTGTGGGATGCGGTATCGACCAGGCCCTTACGGGCGCCGTAGGTCGAAATGAAGTACTCGAGCGGCAGCAGGCCCTCGCGGAAGTTCGCCTTAATGGGAAGGTCGATCGTCTCGCCGGACATGTCTGCCATCAGGCCACGCATACCGCCGAGCTGACGCAGCTGGGTCTTAGAACCACGGGCGCCGGAGTCGGCCATCATGTACAGCGGGTTCTCCTCGTCGAACATGTCGAGCATGAGCGCTGCAACCTTATCGGTACAAGCGGTCCACTCGTTAACGACTTCGATGTGGCGCTCCGTCTCGTTGATGAAGCCCTCCTCGAAGTACTCGTTGATCTGGTCGACGTTGGCCTGGGCGCGGTCGAGCAGCTCCTGCTTCTCGGCAGGGATGAGAGCGTCCCACACCGAGATGGTGAGGCCGGCGCGGGTAGCGTAGTGGAAGCCGGAGTACTTGATGGCGTCGAGGATCGGGCCGACCTTGGCCTCGGGATAGCGATCGCAGCAGTCCGCAACCAGCTTGGCCACGTCGCCCTTGACCATCTTGTAGTTCATGAACTCGTAATCTTCGGGCAGGCACTGGCGGTTGAAGATGATGCGGCCGATAGAGGTCTCGAAGCGCGCGGTCTTGTTGCCGGTGACGTCGTAGTCGACAAACTCGTTCTTGCCGTTCTTGACGCGGAAGATACGGGTGCCGTCCTCGTTGATGACATTGGCATCGGCAGCGGACACGCGGACCTGGATCTTGGCCTGCATGTCGACCTCGGAGCGGCAGTCATAGGCGTGCAGCGCGTCGTCGAAGCTCGAGAACACGTGGTTCTCGCCCGACAGACCCTCGCGAACCTGGGTGAGGTAGTACACACCGATGATCATGTCCTGCGAAGGGATGTTGACCGGCTTGCCGGATGCCGGCGAGCGCAGGTTGTTCGCAGAGAGCATGAGCACGCGGGCCTCGGCCTGAGCCTGGCTGGACAGCGGCACGTGGACAGACATCTGGTCGCCGTCGAAGTCGGCGTTGAAGGGCGAGCAGACCAGCGGGTGCAGGTGGATAGCCTTGCCCTCGACCAGCACCGGCTCAAAGGCCTGGATGGACAGACGGTGCAGGGTCGGTGCACGGTTGAGCAGCACGACGCGGCCGTCGATGACCTCTTCGAGGATATCCCACACAAAGGTGGCACCGCGGTCGATAGCGCGCTTGGCGCCCTTGATGTTCTCGACCTTGCCAAGCTCGACCAGGCGCTTCATGACGAAGGGCTTGAAGAGCTCCAGCGCCATGGTCTTGGGCAGACCGCACTGGTGCAGCAGCAGCTTGGGGTCGGTAACGATTACCGAACGGCCGGAGTAGTCGACACGCTTGCCCAGCAGGTTCTGACGGAAACGACCCTGCTTGCCCTTGAGGGCCTCGGCGAGCGACTTGAGCGGGCGACCGCCACGGCCAGAGACCGGGCGACCACGACGGCCGTTGTCGAACAGGGCGTCCACGGACTCCTGGAGCATGCGCTTCTCGTTATTCACGATGATCGCAGGGGCGTCCAGGTCGAGCAGGCGCTTGAGTCGGTTGTTACGGTTGATCACGCGACGGTACAGGTCGTTGAGGTCGGACGCGGCGAAACGGCCACCGTCAAGCTGGACCATCGGGCGCAAATCGGGCGGAATGACCGGAATGACGTCCAGGATCATGTTCGCGGGGCTGTTGCCGCCCTTCAGGAAGGCGTCAACGACCTCGAGGCGCTTAACGGCCTTCTCGCGCTTCTGCTTCTGGGAGTCCTCGTCGGCGATGATGGCCTTGAGCTTCTCGGCCTCGGAGGGGAGGTCGATGGCAGCGAGCAGGTCGCGGACGGCCTCGGCACCCATGCCGCCCTTGAAGTACATGGAGTAGTAACGGGTCATCTCACGGAACAGCGGCTCATCGGAAATGAGGTCGCGCTCGCTGAGCTTCATGAAGGCGTTGAAGGCGTCCGTGCGGAGCTGCTTCTCGTCCTTGCACTCTTCCTCGATGTCGACGATGCCAGAGGCGATCTCCTCGGGGGTCAGCGGCTCCTCGTCGGAGAACTCGTCGAAGTTCTCGGGGTTGCCCTGCTCCTTGAGGGACTCGATCTGGCGGGCGCACTCGGCATCGATCTCTTCCAGATCGGCGGCGAGCTCCTCGCGCAGGTCGTCGGCGTCGGCCTCGCGGGCCTCATAGTCGACCTCGGTGATGATGTAGCTGGCAAAGTACAGAACCTTCTCGAGGTCCTTGGACTTGATGTCGAGCATACGGCTCATCGGGAAGCTCGTGGGGCTCTTGAAGTACCAGATGTGGGACACGGGAGCGGCGAGCTCGATGTGACCCATGCGCTCGCGACGAACCTTGGCCGAGGTGACCTCGACGCCGCAGCGCTCGCAGACGATGCCCTTAAAGCGGATGCCCTTGTACTTGCCGCAGGAGCACTCCCAGTCCTTGGCGGGACCGAAGATCTTCTCGCAGAACAGGCCGTCCTTCTCGGGCTTGAGGGTACGGTAATTGATGGTCTCCGGCTTCTTGACCTCACCGTGCGACCAGGAACGGATCTGGTCGGCGGAGGCAAGGGAGATCTTTACCGAGTCAAAATCAGTAGCTTCGAAATCTGCCACAGTCAACTACTCCTTATCAGTGGTCGTGGCGGCGACAGCCTCGGGTGCCTCGGCGGTCTCGGCATCCTGGGCCTCGACGTCGGTGTCAACGCCGGCGAGCGCAGCCAGGTCGTCGAGAGCAGAGGTCTCCTCGGCGGTCACAGGGGCGGAGGCGTCCTCGTCGGCATCGTGCATGGGCTCGATGTCCAGTGCGAGGGAACGGATCTCCTTGACGAGAACCTTGAAGGACTCGGGGATACCCGGAACCGGGACGTTCTCGCCCTTGACGATGGACTCGTAGGTCTTGACGCGGCCCACGGTATCGTCGGACTTGACGGTCAGGATCTCCTGCAGGACGTTGGCAGCACCGTATGCGTACAGTGCCCAAACTTCCATCTCGCCGAAGCGCTGGCCGCCGAACTGAGCCTTGCCGCCCAGCGGTTGCTGGGTAACCAGGCTGTAAGGGCCGGTCGAACGGGCGTGGATCTTGTCGTCGACCATGTGGCCGAGCTTGAGGATGTAGGACGTACCCACGGTAATGGGCTCGCGGAACTCCTCGCCGGTGCGGCCGTCGAACAGGCGGGTCTTGCCGCGCTCGTCAAGCTGGGTGACAAACTCGGGGCGCATGTGATCGCCAAAGGCAGCGGTGGCCTTGTTGAGCATGTTCTTGTTGGCGCGACGGATGACCTCGGCGATCTCGTCCTCCTTGGCGCCGTCGAAGACGGGCGTCGAGACGAAGAACGGACCGGGGACATACTTGTCGGAGTCGGCATCCTCGGTATCCCAACCGCAGGCAGCAGCCCAGCCAAGGTGGCACTCGAGCAGCTGACCGACGTTCATACGCGAAGGAACGCCCAGCGGGTTGAGGATAACGTCGATCGGGGTACCGTCAGCCATGTAGGGCATGTCCTCGACCGGCAGAACGTTACAGATAACGCCCTTGTTGCCGTGGCGACCGGCGATCTTATCGCCCTGCTGGATCTTACGACGCTGGGCGACGTAGACGCGCACCTGCTCGTTGACGCCGGGGGCCAGGTCGTCGCCGTTCTCGCGGCTAAAGCGGACGACGTCGATGACGCGGCCATAAGCGCCGTGAGGCATCTTAAGGGAGGTGTCGCGAACATCGTGAGCCTTGGCACCGAAGATGGCGCGCAGCAGGCGCTCCTCGGCGGTCAGAGCGCTCTCGCCCTTAGGCGTGACCTTGCCGACCAGGATGTCGCCAGGGCCGACCTCGGCGCCGATGCGGATGATGCCGTCCTCGTCGAGGTTGGCAAGCATGTCCTCGGAGAGGTTCGGGATCTCGCGAGTGATCTCCTCGGGGCCGAGCTTGGTGTCGCGGGCGTCGATCTCGTGACGGGTGATATTGATGGTCGTCAGCAGGTCCTCGGCCACCAGGCGCTCGGACACGACGATACCGTCCTCGTAGTTGAAGCCTTCCCACGGCATGTATGCCACGGTGAGGTTCTGGCCCAGTGCGAGCTCGCCATGATCGGTCGAAGGACCGTCGGCCAGAGGCTCGCCCTGCTCAACGGTGTCACCGACGCGCACGAGCGGACGGTGGTTGATGCAGGTGGACTGGTTGGAGCGCTGGTACTTGGCCAGGTGATACTCGTCCATGCCGCCGGCGTGCTTGACGATAATCTTGGAGGCGTCGGCATAGATGACTTCGCCGGCGTTCTTGGCCAGGGTAACCTCGCCAGAGTCCAGGGCGGCGCGACGCTCCATGCCGGTACCGACATAGGGAGCGGCGGGGTGAACCAGCGGCACGGCCTGACGCTGCATGTTGGCGCCCATGAGCGTACGCTTGGCGTCGTCGTGCTCGAGGAACGGAATCAGCGTGGCTGCGACGGAGAGCATCTGACGCGGCGAGACGTCCATGTAGTCGACGTCCTCGACAGGCACGTCGGCGGGAGCGCCGAAGGAGCCGTCGAAGTCGCGGGTACGGGCGATCACGGTATGCGGACGGACGATCTTGCCCTCGGCATCGGTCGTGATGAACTCGTTGGTCTTGGGATCGAGCGGCGTGTTGGCCGGCGCGATGACGTGCTTCTCTTCCTCGTCAGCGGTCATCCAGTCGATCTGGTCGGTGGCAACGCCGTTCTCGACACGACGGAACGGGGCCTCGATGAAGCCATACTCGTTGACGCGGGCGTAGAGGGCGAGCGAGCCGATCAGGCCGATGTTGGGGCCTTCGGGGGTCTCGATCGGGCACATGCGGCTGTAGTGCGAGTTGTGAACGTCGCGGACGGCCGTCGGCACGTTGGTGCGGCGGCTGGAGCCCGACTTGTGGCCGGCAAGGCCGCCAGGGCCGAGTGCGGACAGACGGCGCTTGTGAGTCAGACCGGTCAGGGGGTTCGCCTGGTCCATGAACTGCGAGAGCTGCGAGGAACCGAAGAACTCCTTGATAGAGGCCACGATCGGACGGATGTTGATGAGCGACTGCGGGGTGATCTCGTCGATGTCCTGGGAGCTCATGCGCTCACGGACGACGCGCTCCATACGGCTCATGCCGATACGGAACTGGTTGGCGACGAGCTCGCCGACGGTGCGAATGCGGCGGTTGCCAAAGTGGTCGATGTCGTCGACCTTGAAGCCCTGCTCGCCGGCAGCGAGGGACAGCAGGTAGCGAAGCGTAGCGACGATGTCCTCGTCGGTGAGCACCGTGACCTCTTCCTCGGTGGTGAGGTTGAGCTTCTTGTTGACCTTGTAACGACCGACGCGGGCCAGATCGTAGCGCTGCGGGTTGAAGAGCAGGCCCTCGAGCAGGCTGCGGGAAGCATCCACGGTGGGAGGCTCGCCCGGGCGCAGGCGACGGTAGATCTCGATGAGGGCGTCCTCGCGAGTGAGGGCGGTGTCGCGCTCGAGGGTGCGCTTGATCACATCGGAGTTGCCGAGCAGCTCGATGATATCGTCGTTGGTGACGGCGATGCCAAGGGCGCGCAGGAACATCGTGGCGCTCTGCTTGCGCTTACGGTCGATGGAGACCATGAGCTGGTCGCGCTTGTCGACCTCAAACTCGAGCCAGGCACCGCGGGACGGGATGATCTGAGCCTTGTAGATCTGCTTGCCCGAATCCATCTCGGAGCTGTAGTACACGCCCGGGGAGCGGACGAGCTGCGAGACGACGATACGCTCGGTACCGTTGATGATGAAGGTGCCCTGATCGGTCATCATGGGGAAGTCGCCCATAAAGACGAGCTGCTCCTTGATCTCGCCGGTCTCCTTGTTGGTGAGACGGACGTCGGTCAGAAGCGGGGCCTGATAGGTCATATCCTTCTCGCGGCACTCCTCGACGGTGTGCGCGGGGTCGCCGAACTGATGCTCGCCGAAGGTAACCTCGAGAACATGGTTCTGGCTCTGGATGGGGCTGGATTCCTTGAACGCCTCACGAAGGCCCTCGTCCTTAAAACGCTCAAAGGATTCCCTTTGAACAGAGATAAGGTTGGGGAGCTCCATGGCCTCCGGGATTTTCCCGAAGCTGACGCGCTTGCGCTCAGTGGCAGTGTATGCGTAGGTCACCAGGTTTTTCCTCCTTCACGGAAATGCTCGGTGGGTTGGCGAGGCATAGCTTCGCCAGTTATCGCAACCTAATAGTTTATCAGGTAGCGACCGTTGGGCAAGAAAAGCCTTGACGCGATTGAGTTTTTGGAGTAGCAAAGTTTTTCGACAGAAAACACGCAGGTAGATGTATGTGTATCGAACATATGTTCATATATTTTCTGTGAACAGAGAGCCGGAAATCGCAGCTCTTATAAAAAACGGGCGCGAACCGAGGTCCGCGCCCGTAAATGTCGATGTCCGAAGGCTTACTTGCGCATCAATCCGCCGCGCTCGTCGATGGCGTCCCAGAAGGCGCCGGCAAAGCGGGGATCGCTTGCAGCCATGAGGGCGTTGGTGGCCATCCAGCCAGAGGGAGTGCCGGTGTCGTAGCCCGACAGCGGGTCGATGACGACGGCATACATGGCCTCGCGGTCGAGCGAACGGGCCATGGCGTCGGTGAGCTGGATCTCGCCGCCCTTGCCGGCCTGCTGATCTGCCAGCAGGTCCATGACCAGCGGGCTCAGCAGATAGCGGCCGACGATGTACAGGTTGGACGGAGCAGCCTCGGGAGCGGGCTTCTCGACCAGACCGCCGATGCGCCAGACAGCGCCCGGCTCGGCATCGGCAACGCCCTCGGCGCCCTCGAGCGAACCGACGCGCTCGCCGGCGATAACGCCGTAGCGGCTGACTTCCTCGGGCGAGCAAGCAGCGACGGCGATAACCGAAGCGCCACCGTGCTCCTTGGAAACGGCGAGCATCTTGTCGCAGATGTCGCGGTTGGGCACAACGTAGTCGCCCAGAAGAACCAGGAAGTTCTCCCCTGCCACGGCGTCGGCAGCAGAGCGAATAGCATGGCCGAGGCCCTTGGGCTCGTACTGATAGCGGAAGTCGACCGGCATACCGCCAGCGTGGGCGACGGCATCGGCATAGGCGTTCTTGCCGCGCTCGCGCAGCAGGTTCTCGAGCGAGCGATCGGGCTGGAAGTAGTTCAGTAGCTCGGGCTTACCGGGAGAAGTAACGATGATGGCGTCGTCGACTTCCTCGGGGTCGAGCGCCTCCTCAACGACGTACTGGATGACGGGCTTGTCGAGCACCGGCAGCATCTCTTTGGGCGTGCACTTGGTGCCAGGCAGAAAACGCGTGCCAAGACCGGCGGCGGGGATGATTGCCTTCATGTTATTCAAAGATCCTTTCGCAGGCGCAAAAGCGCCCCATGCGTGCGGCACACAGCCGCAGACCAAATTGCGATACCTAAGCATCTTACCGCTGGAACTATATGTCGCTACAAGGCAGAGACAATTCTTCAGCAGGTCAACGCAAATTATTGCTCGAATGGTGCAATTTTATTGCCCAACGGCAGGGTGCCCGATACGACGCAAATCACAGAACATGGCAGTTTGAGCTACCGATGTCGAGGGACCGAAAAACAAAAAAGACGGGGCTCGCAATGCGAACCCCGTCTGCAAAGAAATCTGGCGAGAAAGCCTGATTACTTGAGGGTGACAGCAGCGCCAGCAGCCTCGAGCTTCTCCTTGGCAGCCTCGGCGTCCTCCTTCTTGGCACCCTCGAGAACAGCCTTGGGAGCGCCCTCGACGACCTCCTTGGCCTCCTTCAGGCCAAGGTTGGTGAGCTCACGGACGGCCTTGATGACCTGGATCTTGTTGTCGCCGAAGCCCTCGAGCACGACGTCAAACTCGGTCTTCTCCTCGGCCTCAGCAGCGCCAGCAGCGGGAGCGGCGACAACAGCGGCAGGAGCAGCGGCGGAAACGCCGAAGGTGTCCTCGATAGCCTTGACGAGCTCGGAAGCCTCGAGAAGGGTCATTTCCTTAAGAGCATCGATGATCTCATCGGTGGTAAGCTTAGCCATTTCTAAGTCCTTTCGGTTTCCGTGCGAATGCACGGAGATCAGTTAAAACACGGCGCGAATGCGCCAGGGGTGCGGCGTTGCCGCCGCGGGTGAAAACAGCGACTAGGCTGCCTTCTGCTCGGAGACCTGCTGGATCGAACGAGCGAGACCGGAGGAAACGCCGTTGACGCAGACAGCGATGTCGCGAGCGAAACCGGAGATGAGACCGGCGATCTGGCCGAGAAGCTGATCCTTGGTGGGCAGCTCGGCGATAGCCTTAACATCATCAGCGGAAACGGCCTTGCCGTCGGAGATACCGCCCTTGATCTCAAGGACGCCCTTGGACTTAGCGGAGAAGTCCTTAAGGGCCTTAGCGGCCTCGACCGGCTCGGACTCGTAGAACACATAAGCGACGGGGCCGGCGAGGATCTCGTCGAGCTCGGGCTGCTCCTGGTTCTTGAGAGCGATCTTGACCAGGTTGTTCTTGTAGACCTTCATCTCGGCGCCGCACTCGCGAAGCTGATGACGCAGCTCCTGAGCCTGCTTAACCGTCAGACCATTGTAGTTGACGACGAACAGGCCGGCGTTCTCGGCGATACGGGACTCGATCTCTGCAACCTTGTCGATTTTGTACTGCTGGGGCATGAATTACACCTCCTCGAATTCTTTCCGGGCACGGTCCGCCACAAGGACGTGACGGGGGCATGTCCAAAAAGAAAGCCCCCGCGCTGCATGAGCGACGGGGGCGAGAAGACATATCCACTCGACCACCTCGGCTGGCGGGATATCCCATTAAGCTCGCGGGCGATGCCCGTTTGCACCGGCTGTCTCTGGCAGCGGATTCGTGCGTGAACCGAAAGTATTATGGCGGGGACCCCGGCGTCGGTCAACGGGCGCGAGGATTCGTACACAAACCCTGCATACGCTCCGGTCCGAGGGGCCGGGTTGAGATTTTCGCTCGGTCAAGTCCTGGCTCGCACGAAGAGCACATTAAGTGCTCTTCGGCTCGTGCGGAATCTACGAAAATCTCAACCCGGCCCCTCGGACCGGAGCTGCGGTAACTTTGCTGCGAATCCTCGTGTCCGTTGAGCGACGCGCCCCACTCATAATGCTTGGGTCGGTGGGCTGATGTGTTGCGTCCCGTTGGGCTATAAGGTTGAAATGAAGGTGGACAGGCGGCGGAGGCCTTCGTCCAGATCTTTGTCGGAAACGCAGTAGCTTAGGCGGATGTGGCCTTCGGTGCCGAAGCAGTCTCCGGGGACTAGGGCTACGTTTGCCTCTTTGATGGCTTTGATGCAGAAGTCTTCGCTTGTTAGGCCGAACTTTTTGATGCTCGGGAAAGTGTAGAAGGCCCCTGCGGGCTCTACTACTTCGAGGCTCATGGCGTCTAAGGCTGCGAGCACGCGTTCGCGGCGGGCTCGGTAGACTTCGAGCATGGGGGTGGGGTCGACGGTCAGGGCTCGAGCTGCGGCGTCCATCTCAAAGGAGACGGCGCTCGATACTAAGTATTGGTGAGCCTTTGCGATCTCGGCGATGACGGGGGCTGCGGCTGCGAGCCAACCCAAGCGCCAGCCGGTCATGGCCCAGGGCTTGGAGAAGCTCTCGATGACGACCGTCTGATCGCGCAGCCCCGGGTGTCGCTGGGCAAAGCGCTCGTAGCCGTCCACATAGACGAGGCGGTTGTATACGTCGTCGCAGACTACGTAGATGCCCGCCTGCTCCGTTACGCGCGCCACGGCGTCGAGCGATGCCGCGTTGAGAATGCAGCCCGTGGGATTGTTGGGCGAGCAGATGACGATGGCCTTGGTCGCCGGCGTCACGCAAGCACGAAGCGCGTCCTCGTCAATCTGAAATTGCGCAGGCTCCGTATCCAAAAAGACCGCTTTGGCGTGATTGGCCACGACGATGCTCTCGTACAGGCCAAAAGCCGGCGTAGGGATGATGACCTCGTCGCCGGGGTTGAGCATAGCCATGAATGTTGCCGACAGGGCCTCGGTCGCACCGTCGGTCAGAATGACCTCGTCGGCCGAAAACGTAAGGCCCGCGTCGCCCATATATGCGGACAGCGCCTCGCGCAGGGCAGGGCGACCGTTGTTGGGCGGATAATGCGTGTCACCGCGGTCCAGCGATGCAGTCACCTCGGCACTAATCACATCGGGCGTGGGAAAATCGGGCTCGCCAAGCGCAAGCGCGATGCACCCCGGGTGCTGGGCGGCGAGCGCATTGATCCGACGGATGCCGGAGGGCTTGAGCGTGGCAAGCGAGGTATTCATGGGCAGACGCATGGCGTTCCTTTCGTAAGGGTTGCACTAGGATAGCGCGGCGAGGCGCCGCCAGACGGTGTAACCTAAACGGAAACCAACCGGAAAGGAGGCGGCATGGAGACGACCGCACGCGGCGATGTACCAAAAACATTGCAAACCATTGCGTATATCAGCATTCCCAATAGCGCCGATCTTGAGTTTTTGCTCTGGGACTTGCAGGATGCCATCGCCGCCTATGCTCAGCTTTCTGGCACCACGCTCCCCCGCCCGGTGGACTTGAAGACAAATGACACTGGCGTAGTCGATGGCATGGTGCTCGCTGTTGATGATGCATTTAATGATGAGGCGATGATCGCTGTCGAGCAGATACTCGATCGCCTTGGGAATACAGAGACACGCGTCTATGTCGTCGTTCTTGCTGGGTCCGAGGACGCCGAACGGGCACACGAAACCGCTGTGCGACTGCGTCGGGCCTGCCGTCTTCGTGACCTGTCGTGGTGCGGCGGCGTTGTCATCTGTGCCGGCAGCGGCATTGCAGCGCTTCGCCACTCCCCGCGCATGGGCCTCCTGCGCCGACCATTTTCGGAAGCGATGGATAAGCTCGTGGGCGCCGTGCGCATGGGCTGCTCCGTTGAGCATGCGCAGCTGCTTGGCGGTGGCAATGCCGGTAGCGTCGATGCCGACGGCATGGTGCGCGCCAAGCCCGCGCTGCCCGCACCGATCTGGCATGCCATCATGAAACGCCTCGGCACCCATGCTCAATCAAGGATCTAGGCTACCGTGCGATCCAGTCAACTGCCTCGCACCAGCGCTCGACAAGACGCTCCAGACGCCAAGCCGCGTTAGCGGGACTAGTTGACGGCAATACGACAGCGGACAGACCCGTCCGCTCCTGTAGATAGCGCTTGTAGAGCCGGCCAGCTGTACCACCGTTGCATATCACCTGCTCAATGGGAGCTGCGCCGGTAATGCGCTCGATATGTGCCGGCACAACGTTGCGGATGCTCGCGTCGCTCGAGCCCTTAATGTCGCAGCTTTCGACCACATCCCACAGGGCCACGCCGCCGTTCAGCAGCATGGCCCGCTTGGCGGCAATGGAGGCATCGAGCGTCGCGGGCTCACCGCTTACCAAAGGATCGCCCTCGTTGGGCGGCACAGGCATACCGAGGCACGTGGCCATCACACGCCAAAAGCGATTCTGAGGGTTGCCGTAATAAAAGGCATTGGCGCGCGAAAGCACCGAGGGAAACGACCCGAGCACCAAAACGCGCGAGTGCTCGTCAAACACGGGCTCAAACCCATGCTCAATATGTTGATAGCCCTCGTCAGATACGGCCATGGGCTAGGCTCTCAACAGATAGCGCACCTCGTAGGGTGCAAGCTCAAGGGTACCCGTCAGCTCGACCGTGGGCGCATCGTCGGCAAGCAGGTCGACGAAGGACCCGTTGAGCTCGCCGGCGCCAAAGGTGTAAGGCTCACCCACGGCATTCACCGCCACGAGTACCGTCGCGCCGTCACAGGCGCGCTCGAACAGCAGCTGCTTGTTCTGGATCACCACGTTGCGATAGGCACCGTAGTTGAGAGCACGGGCAGCCGCGTCGTCGGCCGAGCGAAGGTGCGCAAGCTGCGTGATGAACGCCGTCAGCTCGTTGGGCGCAGGCTCATTGAGCGCAGGTCGCAGCGCCCAGTCGCCATCGGGGCCACCCTTTTCGCCGGCAATTCCCCACTCGCTGCCATAGTAGACGCACGGGATGCCCGGCATGCCAAAGAGCATGCCGTAGGCGGGACGCAAACACGACTTGTCGGTGAGGATACTTGCCAGGCGCGGCACATCGTGGTTGTCGACAAACGACAGCAGATGTTTGCCGCGGTAGATGCACCACGGATCGCCGCCAAACTGGCGGTGCAGCGAATGGGCGATCTCGAACATGTTGACCGAGTTAAAGCTGGAGTACAGGCCCTTGTAGCACTCGTAGTTGGTGCAGGAGTCGAGCATCTCGTCGTTGACGATTTGGTTGTAGTCGCCGTGGAGCGTCTCGCCGATCAGCACAAAGTCGGGCTTGAGCTCACGGGTAAAGACGTGCAGGCGGCGCATAAAGTCGCGGTCGAGCATATAGGCAACGTCCAGGCGCAGGCCGTCGACGCCAAAGACCTCGGCCCAACAGCGCACGGACTCTAGCAGGTAATCGACCACAGCGGGATTTTGCAGGTTGAGCTTCACAAGCTCAAAATGGCCTTCCCAGCCCTCGTACCAAAAGCCGTCACCATAGCAGGAGTCGCCGTCAAAGCTAATGTGGAACCAGTCCTTGTACGGCGAGTCCCACTTACGCTCCTGCACATCGCGGAAGGCCCAAAAGCCACGGCCCACATGGTTGAAGACCGCGTCGAGTACCACGCGGATGCCGTGGGCATGCAGCGTCTCGCACACGGCGGCAAAGTCGGCATCCCCACCCAGGCGTCGATCGATATGGCGTAGGCTGCGCGTATCGTAGCCGTGGCTATCAGACTCGAGCGGCGGGTTGATCAGCACAGCGCCAATACCGAGTTCTTGCAGGTAGTCGGCCCATTGGGCAACCTTCATGATAGGAGCATCGGGGTTGGGCGCGGCGTTGGCAGCCTGGGCGAGCTCATCCTCGGCAACGGGCGCGGCGTTTTCGCGCGGAGCCCCGCAAAAGCCCAGCGGATAGATCTGATAGAACGTCGTCTCGTATGCCCACATAGCAACCTCCCGGGTAACTTTCACGCAACGCCATCCATTGTATGCCCGCCGCGCATCCCCTCCCCCAAAATAAGTTGCGGTGAAATACGGACTGTTTACCAGGTTTACTGGGCTAAACACTCCGTATTCCACCGCAACTGATGAGGGAACGTGATTAGGCGACGGGCTTGGCGCGGCGTATGGCTGGGAACATCACCGTGATGGCGAGGATGACGCCCACGACGGCAATCGCCCCGCCCGCGAAGCCGATCCAAGCGATACCGGGACCCGAAACCACGGCACCGCCGATTGCGGTGCCCGTGCCAATACCGAGGTTAAACAGGCCCGAGAAGATCGACATGGCGACGGCCGACGAATCTGCCGGCGTGTGCTTGATGAGCTCGGCCTGAAACGCCACGTTAAAGGCCGTGGCGCAGCAACCCCACAGTGCGCAGACGGCAAGCACTGTCACGAGCGACGATGCGGCCGGCCCCATGAGCAGCAGGGCCACCGGCACGCCGGAGAGCGTGATAGCAAGGAACGGAAAACGGTGCCCGTCGAACAGGCGGCTGAACAGCCAGCTGCCCACCAAGCCGGAACAGCCAAACGCCGTCAGCGTCATGGTAATGGCGCCCGCATCGACGTGCGCGACCTGCGCCAGGAAGGGCTCGATATAGCTGTAGCTTGCGTAATAGCCGGTCGCCATGAAGACCGTGACTGCGTAGAGCGCGATGAGGAGCGGGTTCTTGAGCAGCTCGGGCAGCTGTTTGACGGTAAAGCGCTCACCCGCCGGCATGGCCGGGAACACCGCTGCCTGGTAGACGACCGCGATGGCTGAGAGGCCCCCGACCACGGCAAACGTCATGCGCCAGCCCACGGCCAAGCCAATGGCGCGACCGAGAGGCAGGCCAAAGATCTGCGCGATGGACGAGCCCGTAGCGATCATGCTGATGGCGAGCGCGCCGTGGCGAGTGTCGACCAGGCGCGAGGCCATAATCGAGGCGACTGACCAGAACACGGCATGTGCGCAAGCGACCACCAGGCGCGCGCAGACCAGGATGGGATAAGTCGGCGCCACAGCGGACAGAAACTGGCCCAGCGAGAACACGGCGAGCACGCCCAGCAGCATCCGCTTGAACTCGAAGCGCGAGGCAAACACCATGAGCGGCAACGACAGCAGCATGACGCCCCAGGCGTAGACCGAGATCATGATGCCCGCCTGGGCCTCGGTGAGCGAGAACGACGCGGCGATATCAGTCAAAAGGCCGATGGGCATAAACTCCGACGTGTTGAACACGAACGCACAGCAGGTGAGCCCGATGAGCGGGAGCCACTGCTTGAGCGTGATGCCGTCTTGCCTTGTCTGAGTCATATATAACGTCTCCAATCGTTTTGAGCGGAGGCGATTATATAGCAACGGCCCCGCATCCGTCAGTACAGATGCGGGGCCGAAAACAATTCGATACACAGAGGTTGCGCCGTCAATTCATAACTAAGCCAACCCCAGCAATATGCCCGCCGAATGCACGACAAACGCCACGATCCAGGCAACGGCGACCTGAAACGCGAATACGGCCACGGCATAGCGCGCGCCCAACTCGCTCTTGACGGCGCCGATTGCCGCCACACAAGGCGGGTACAGCAACGTAAAGACCAAGAACACGTAGGCGGTAAACGGCGAAAACATGGTCGACAGCGCCGCGGGCGACGTTGCGCCCAAAAGCACCGTGAGCGTCGAGATGACGCTCTCCTTGGCAATGAGCCCCGTGACGAGCGCCGTCGAGGCGCGCCAGTCGCCAAAGCCGAGCGGGGCCAACACCGGCGCGATGATGCTACCCAGACCGGCAAGCAGGCTTTGCGACTGGTCGGCGACCACGTTAAAGCGGATATCGAACGTCTGCAGGAACCAGATGACCACCGTAGCGGCAAAGATAATGGTAAAGGCCTTGGTGATGAAGTCCTTGGCCTTATCCCATGCCAGCATCACCGTCGTCTTGACGCTCGGCAGGCGGTAGTTGGGGAGTTCCATGATAAACGGCACCGGGTCGCCCTTAAATGCCGTGCGATTGAGCACCAAGGCGGCAATGCAGCCGACCACGATGCCGATCAGATAGAGCGAGACCATGGCGGGAACCGTCGCCTGTGGGAAAAACGCCCCGCACAGCAAACCGTAAACCGGCAGCTTGGCCGAGCAGCTCATAAACGGCGTGAGCATGACCGTCATCTTGCGGTCGTGCTCGGATGGGAGCGTACGGGTCGACATGATAGCCGGCACGGTGCAGCCAAAACCGACGAGCATGGGCACGAAACTGCGGCCCGACAGGCCAAAGCGACGCAACACCTTATCCATGACAAAGGCCACGCGCGCCATGTATCCGGAGTCTTCCAGAATGGAGAGGAACAAAAAGAGCACGACGATAATCGGCAGGAAGGTCAGCACACTGCCCACGCCCGTAAGCACGCCGTCGACAGCCAGCGAGCGCACCACGTCGTTGGTACCGAACGCCTTGAGGCCCGCATCGGCCGAGGCGATGATGGCAGCGATACCGTCCTCCATAAGCCCCTGCAACGCCGCGCCGATCACGCCAAACGTCAGCCAAAAGACGAGGCCCATGATCACCAGAAACGCCGGAATGGCTGTGTAACGACCTGTCAGGATGCGGTCAATCTTGACGGAGCGCACGTGCTCGCGGCTCTCGTGCGGCTTGACGACGCAACGCCCGCACACGTCGCCGATAAAGCTAAAACGCATATCGGCCAGCGCAGATAGGCGGTCGGTGCCGGCCTCGCCCTCCATCTGGGTGATGATGTGCTCGATAGCGTCGAGCTCATTGCGATCCAGGTGAAGCGCCTCGGTTACCAGCTCATCGCCCTCGACCAGCTTGGTCGCCGCAAAGCGCACCGGGATGTGCGCCGTCACGGCATGGTCCTCGATCAGGTTAGCAATACCGTGGATGCAGCGATGCAGCGCACCGCCGTCCGGACCGTCGGGCGCGCAAAAGTCCAGGCGACCAGGGCGCTCGCGGAACCGCGCCACGTGCAGGGCGTGGTCCACCAGCTCGCCGATGCCCTCGTTGCGGGCAGCGCTAATGGGGACAACGGGCACGCCCAACAGACTCTCGAGCAAGTTGACGTCCACGGCGCCGCCGTTGGCGGTCACCTCGTCCATCATGTTGAGCGCGATGACCATAGGACGGTCAAGCTCCATGAGCTGCAGTGTCAGGTACAGGTTGCGCTCGATGTTGGTGGCGTCAATGATGTCGATGATGGCGTCCGGACGCTCGTCGAGGATGAACTGACGGCTCACGACCTCCTCGCCTGTGTACGGCGACAGGGAGTAAATGCCGGGCAGGTCGGTAACGCTCGCCTCGGGATGGTTACGGATGGTGCCATCTTTGCGGTCGACCGTCACGCCGGGAAAGTTACCGACATGCTGGTTGGAGCCCGTCAGCTGGTTGAATAACGTGGTCTTGCCGCAGTTTTGGTTGCCGGCGAGGGCAAAGTGCAGCGGCGCGCCCTCTGGCACGGCCGTCTTTGCCGCACGGGGCGAATACGTCCCCTCGCCCAGGGCCGGATGCTCCGTCGTGCCGATTGCGGCGTTAGCGCGCGGACCCGTATCGGTGTCGTGAATACCCACGAGCTCGATGCGAGCGGCATCGTCCTTACGCAGTGTCAACTCGTAGCCACGCAGGCGGATCTCGAGCGGGTCACCCATGGGGGCGTACTTCATCATGGTGACTTCGGTGCCCGGCGTTAGACCCATGTCCAAAATATGCTGTCGGAGTGCCTGATCGTCCGATGCCACCGATGCGACAACGGCGTCCTTTCCAATCTCGAGTGTATCGAGCCTCACGTCCGTGTTCCTCCCCCGGCGCCCACAGGGCGTTGTATTTATGTTCACCATGGCTAACCGTTTGCCATGGCTAACCAATTTTAAGCTTACATGATAGCGTGAACACACAACGACGTTCAATCAGCAGATTGGCGCAATGGGGACAGGCAGGAGAGTTCAGGGCCATAGTTTCCCGATGAGGCCTCTCGGGGAAACTACATCCCAGAATTCTGGCTCGAAACGGGATATGGTTTCCCAAACAGGCCTCTTACGGAAAATGCATCCCGGAATCCCCACTCGAAACGGGACGCACTTTCCCAGTCGAGGCCCTATGGGAAACTGCGTCCCACCTTGAAAGGCAAAACTGGGACGCAGTTTCCGGGCGGGGCATCAAAAACAAAGTTGCGGTGGAATAGTTCCTGGATGGGCTGGTTGATGCCCCAGATCGGAACTATTTCACCGCAAGTTATTGAAGGGTTGGGATGCCCGTCCTCTTACAGATGGCGCTCCAGGAAGCGGAAGGCTAGGCGAATCCAAGGGCGGACCGCCACCTGCTTGTCCTCGTTGTCGACCGCGGTGTTGGCGTTGCCGAGCGAAAGGCCGTGACCACCCTGGTCGAAGACGTGCATCTCGCATGCAACGCCCTCCTCGGCCATGCGCTGCGCAAACGGGTAGACCTGCGCGATCGGCGCCGTCTTGTCGTCGGACACGCCCCACACAAAGGTCGGTGGCATCTGACGCGAAACATGCGTGGTGGGGCAGATGTCGGCCAGATGCTCGTCAGTTGCCTCGCCGCCCGTCACCATCGACAGGTAGTCGTTGAGCAAATCGCGTCCCGTCTTGCCGCCCGTCTTGGGCACGCGCAAGTCAATGCGCGGATCGCGCGTCTGCATGTCGCGCACATAGGCAAAGTCGAGCAATGGATAGCCCAGCACCACGGCATCGGGACGAATGTCGTCCGGACGCGCCCCGGCAAGTGCCGCAAAGGGGCCGGTCTTCCACTGTGTTGCCAGCGAGGCGCAAATCATGCCGCCAGCAGAAAAGCCCACGACGCACACGCGCTTAGGATCGACATGCCACTCGTCGGCGTTGGCGCGCACCGTGGCGACCATCTTGGCAAGATCTGCCTGGGGGTGCGGAAAGCTCACGTCACCCGTAGAACTCGTGACATAGTTGAGCACAAAGGCCTGGTAGCCGCGATCCAAAAATGCAAACGCCACCGGGTCCTGCTCGTGCGGAGCGATATGCGTAAACCCGCCTCCGCCGCAGATGATCACCGCGGGGCGGCGGCCATTCGGTTTATCGGGCAGCGGCTCGGCACCCAAATACGTAAACGTCGCCGGATAATCCTCGGTCGGCTCCTCGCCCCACAGCGCATGGTTCTCGACAATCATATGTGCTCCCTTCGCGCAAATTATGCGCCCTTGTTTTTCGCCTTCAAGCGTACCCCACTTGAACCCGTGGCGCAGAAACACTCCGGCAATAAGTTTCCCTTCAACTGATATATCACATAATCCCAGTTCAGAGGTATCGTTGAGCAGCGTAGAATAGGGGCGTTGACCAAGCCGCGAAACACATGTGAAACGTTTCCGGCAAACCAAACGCGCGATATGCGCCTATTTAAGTTGGAGGCAACTATGGGTCTGCTCGATTCGCTTAAGTCCACCTTCACCTCGACCGGCGAGGCGTCCGTTCCGCCCGCAGCAAGCTTCGCTACCCGCGAAGGCGTCATCTATGCCCCCGTCAACGGCGTGCTCGTCAACCTGAACGAGGTTCCCGACGAGACGATCGCCTCGGGCATGCTTGGCCAGGGCTATGGCATCGAGCCCATTACCGGCACCATCTATGCGCCCGCCAACGGCCGCATCGGTGCCACCACTGTCACCAACCACTCCATCGGCATGATTACCGAGGACGGCCTGCGCGTGTTCATCCATGTTGGCCTGGGCACCGTGGAAATGAACGGCAAGGGTTTTGCCCGCTTTGTCGAGATGGGCGATGTGGTCAAGGCAGGCCAGCCGCTCATCAGCTTCGACCGCGAGGCCATTAAGGCCGCTGGTCACGAGGACATCGTGACCGTCATCGTCTCCGAGCTCGATCGTCTTAAGAGCATCGACCATGTCGGCGAGTCTGGAACGCTTATCGGCGGCAACCCGCTCGTCAAGCTTGGCGACCCGCTGCTGGTTGCCAAGACCAAGTAGCCAGGCCCCGCGCCACACAGCCAAAAGGCACCTCGTCAAGCGCCCACGACCATTAGGCCGCGGGCGCTTTTCGTTTGAAAAACCATCCCGCCAATGCCTTATCTGTATAGCCCAAATGAGCCGAGCTGCTAGAATATCGAACTGTATGGATAACTATCATTCAACCGTTATGGGAGGATACGTGAACCGCACCAAAATCGCGCAGCTCTATGCCGATGCCGAGTCGCTCGGCGGCCAGACCGTCACCGTCGCCGGCTGGGTCAAGTCCGTCCGCGACATGAAGAACTTTGGCTTTGTTACGCTCAACGACGGCAGCTGCTTCCGCGACCTGCAGGTCGTCATGAACCGCGAGGCACTCGACAACTACGACGAGATCGCCCATCAAAACGTCTCGGCCGCACTCATTTGCACCGGCACCGTCAAGCTGACCCCCGATGCGCCCCAGCCTTTCGAGCTTTCTGCCACCTCCATCGAGGTCGAGGGCGTCAGCGCCCCGGATTACCCACTGCAGAAGAAGCGCGCAACCGTCGAGTTCCTGCGCACCCAGCAGCACCTGCGTCCGCGCACCAACCTGTTCCGCGCCGTGTTCCGCATCCGCTCTGTCGCGGCTGCCGCCATCCACCGCTTCTTCCAGGAGCAGGGCTTTGTCTACGTCAACACCCCCATCATCACCACGAGTGACTGCGAGGGCGCCGGCGAGATGTTCCGCGTGACCACGCTCGACCCCAAAAATCCGCCCCTCACCGAGTCCGGCGAGGTCGACTGGAGCCAGGACTTCTTTGGCAAGCATGCAAGCCTCACCGTGTCCGGCCAGCTCAATGCCGAGAACTTTGCCATGGCCTTTGGCGACGTGTACACCTTTGGCCCCACCTTCCGTGCCGAGAACTCCAACACCACGCGCCACGCCGCCGAGTTTTGGATGATCGAGCCCGAGATGGCCTTTGCCGACCTTAACGACTACATGGATAACGCCGAGGCCATGCTCAAGTACGTCCTTAAGGACGTCATGGCAACCTGCCCCGACGAGCTCAATATGCTCAACAAGTTTGTGGACAAGGGTCTGCTCGAGCGCCTGGACCATGTCGCCAACTCCGACTTTGCCCGCGTTACCTACACCGAGGCCGTCGAGATCCTGGAGCAGGCAGTCGCTGCTGGCCACCAGTTTGATTACCCCGTCAGCTGGGGCATCGACTTGCAGACCGAGCACGAGCGCTTCCTGACCGAGGAGCACTTTAAGCGCCCGACCTTCGTGACCGACTACCCGGCCGAGATCAAGGCGTTCTACATGCGCATGAACGAGGACGGCAAGACCGTCGCCGCCGCCGACTGCCTGGTTCCCGGCATCGGCGAGATCATCGGCGGCTCCCAGCGCGAGGAGCGCCTGGATCTGCTCGAGGCCCGCATCAAGGATCTGGGCATGAATCCCGAGCAGTACAAGTACTACCTTGACCTGCGCCGCTACGGTTCCTGCAAGCACGCCGGCTACGGTCTGGGCTTCGAGCGCTTGGTCATGTATCTGACCGGCGTGGGCAACATCCGCGACGTCCTGCCGCACCCGCGCACCGTGGGCAACGCCGACTTCTAATCGTCGGACGCTAGCTCGCGTCGCCACACGCCAACGCTCATCGCATAAGCGTCTCTCGACATCGGTCGAGAGACGCTTTTTTTCAACAGCATCCGTCAAGCTTTTGGCAAGTTTTTGGTCAGTTGAGCAGGGCTGTTGAAAACTCGACCCGCCGTTTGCCGACGACTACCGACCGCCCAGAGCGCCCTGCGCCCCTGGGAAAGCCCCACGTCCTAGGCTCCATACCGTCGCCACCCAAAACGGAAAGGACGTGGACACCATGACCGAAGCCGCTGTTGAAACCTACGACACCACGACGAGGGGCGCCGCCTCGATGGCAGCCTATCGCGCCGTTCGCATCCTGCAGCTCTTGAGCGAAAACACCGGCGAGGACAAGGCCATGCTTTCCGATGAGTTGATCCGGCGCCTCGCCCATCCCGACGACCCCGCCCGCATGCCCATCTCGGCGGCGCGGCGCAGCATCTACACCGCCATCTCCGCGCTTCGCCATGCCGGATACGAAATTGAGTACAAACGCGGCGTGGGCTACAAACTTCTTACCCGCCCGCTCACCGACGAAGAGATCATCCGGCTCCACGGTATGGTCATGCGCAACCGCTCCACGCCTATCGCTATCCGCAAGAGCATGGCGCAGCACTTAGTTGCCATGGCAAGTGCCGACGTTCGCGGCTACCTCGACACACCCGAGCCCGCTCCAAGCGCAGGCAGCAAGGCTACCAAGGCAACGCGCACGCCCATCAAGCGCATCGACACGTGCGAGCTCGTCGAGCAGGCCATCGACCACGGAACCACGGTGAGTTTTGATATTTCGAGCGTCACGACACGCGGCGAAACCGAAGCAGCACGGATGACACTCCGTCCCTTTGCCATCAGGCAGCGCGATGGCATCTCGTATCTGCTGGGAACGGTCTACGACGCCCGAGGCACCGACGATACGCTGCGCACCGTCGAGATCGCCCGTATGAGAAACGTCAGCACGCGCCTGCTCGACGGCAAGAAGCTCTTCGCCGCCCTGGACGAGGACGACGCCTCCTCCGCCGCATAAGACCCTCCGCCGCCCATTCGACTACCCGTACCGCCCATCCGATTCTGTATTAAAAAACCCGCCAGGCTGTTGTAAAAATGGACATCAGCGCTACTATAGTTCCACTTGCACTTTGTCCCAGTGCAGTGTTTCCAGCCATTTTTATACTGGGGGTAATGATATGAAGGACATCACCATCAGCCGCAGGAGCCTTCTGGTCTCCGCCGGCCTGCTCGCGCTCGCCCCGCTCGCCGGATGCGGCGGCAGCTCTGGTTCCGGCTCCGCTGCCGCCGGTTCCGACTACACCATCGGCGTTCTGCAGCTCACCGAGCACTCCGCGCTCGATGCCGCCAACGACGGCTTCGTCAAGGCCATCAAGAAGAGCGGCCTTAAGGTCAAGATCGACCAGAAGAACGCCCAGAACGACCAGTCCACGTGTAAGTCCATTGCCGACAAGTTTGTGGGCGACAACGTCAACCTGATTTATGCCATCGCCACGCCCGCCGCGCAGGCTGCCGCCGGCGCCACGGCCGATATCCCCATCGTGGGCTGCGCCATCACCGACTACGCCGCCTCCGGCCTGGTCCAGGACAACGACAAGCCCGGCACCAACGTCACGGGCGCTTCCGACCTCACCCCGGTCGCCGAGCAGCTCGAGATGATGCAGAAGGTCCTGCCCGACGTAAAGAAGGTCGGCCTGCTCTACTGCACCGCCGAGTCCAACTCCGACGTCCAAATCAAGGCCGCCAAGAAGGAGCTCGACAAGCTGGGCCTCGAGTACACTGACTTCACCGTCTCGAGCTCCAACGAGATTCAGTCCGTCGTCGAGTCTGCCGTGGGCAAGGTCGACGCGCTGTACTCCCCCACCGACAACACCATCGCCGCGGGTGCCTCGCAGGTCGGCCAGATCTGCAAGGAGAACAAGCTCCCCTTCGTGACTGGCGAGGAGGGCATGTGCAAGGCCGGCGGCCTGTTCACCCTCTCCATCAACTACGAGGATCTGGGCTACGCCGCGGGCGAGATGGCCGTTAAGATCCTGAAGGGCGAGGCCAAGCCCGAGGATATGCCGATCAAGCACCTCTCGAGCAAGGACCTGGTCGTCGTCAAGAACGACGAAATGGCCGAGGCCCTGGGCATCGACCTTTCCGCCCTGGACGCGTAATGCCATACGCGGCATGCGTCTAGAGCCCGTGCTCGCGCTTTAGCCGCGTTATTCAATATCTGAGCCACAGGGGCGGGCGCTGTAGACCGGCGTCCGCCCTGCTTGTTTCGGATGAGTCAAAACATCCGGCCGCAGCTCTTTTATGCATTGTTACCGCTATCATGGTGACTCACGTGTCCACCCTATCCTAGGAGGTATGAAGCATGCTCATTGCATTGCAGGGCGCCGTTTCGCAGGGCGTCCTCTGGGGCATTATGGTGCTTGGCGTGTTTATCACGTTCCGCCTGCTCGACATTCCCGATATGACCTGCGACGGCAGCTTTGCCCTCGGCGGCTGCGTCTGCGCTGTGCTCATCGTCAATAACAACGTCGACCCGCTGCTCGCCGTGCTGGCCGGTATGTGCGCCGGCGCCATCGCGGGTGCCGTCACGGGCATTTTGACCACCGTCTTCGAGATTCCTGCGATCCTCGCCGGAATCCTCACCCAGATCAGCCTGTGGTCCATCAACCTGCGCATCATGGGCAAGTCCAATACGCCAATTCTTGCCAAGGGCACCGTGTTCTCGGCCGTCAGCAATATGACCGGTCTGCCGCAGTCCACCGTTGCCATCATCTTGGGCATCCTGCTCGCCGTGGCTATCGTTGCCATCCTGTATTGGTTCTTTGGCACCGAGATCGGCTCGGCGCTGCGAGCCACCGGCAACAACGAGTACATGATCCGCGCTCTGGGCGTCAACACCAACTCCACCAAGATGATCGCCCTCGTGCTCTCCAACGCCCTCATCGGCCTTTCGGGCGCGCTCATCTGCCAGAGCCAAAAGTATGCCGACATTGGTATGGGCACCGGTGCCATCGTTATCGGTCTTGCCGCCATTGTTATCGGCGAGGTGCTCGGCCGTCTGCTGCCCGGCGGCCTCACGCAGTTTAGCGTCCGTCTTGCCTCCGCCGTCTTTGGCTCCGTGGTGTACTTCCTTATCCGCGCCATCGTGCTGCAGTTGGGCATGGACGCCAACGACATGAAGCTGCTCTCCGCCGTAATTGTCGCTGTGGCCCTGTGCGTGCCCGTGGTTTGGGAGCGCTATAAGCTCCGCAGCTCCTACACGAAGGGGGATGAGGCAGATGCTTAAGCTCTCGCACGTCAAGAAGACCTTTAACAAGGGCACCGTCACCGAGAAGCGCGCGCTCACCGGCGTCGACCTCACCCTGAATGACGGCGACTTTGTAACCGTGATCGGCGGCAACGGCGCCGGCAAGTCCACGCTGCTCAACATGATCGCCGGCGTGTACCCGCTCGATTCGGGCGTTATTGAGCTCGACGGCACCGACATCTCGCGCCTGAGCGAGTCGCAGCGCGCCAAGTACCTGGGCCGCGTGTTTCAGGACCCCATGCGCGGTACCGCTGCCGACATGCAGATTGCCGAGAACCTGGCCCTCGCCAAGCGTCGCGGCCAGCGTCGCGGCCTTTCGTGGGGCGTCACCAAGGCCGAGAAAGATGAGTACGTTGAGCTGCTCAAGCGCCTGGACCTTGGTCTGGACACGCGTCTCAACGCCAAGGTCGGCCTGCTCTCGGGCGGCCAGCGCCAGGCACTCACCCTGCTGATGGCCACGCTCACCAGGCCGCGCCTGCTGCTGCTCGACGAGCACACGGCGGCCCTCGACCCCAAGACGGCCTCTAAGGTGCTCAACCTGACCGAGGAGATCGTCGACGAGAACCACCTGACCACGCTCATGGTCACGCACAACATGAACGACGCCATCCGTCTGGGCAACCGTCTGATCATGATGCACGAAGGCCACGTGATCTACGACGTGGCGGGCGATGAGAAGAAGTCGCTCACCGTAGCCGACCTGCTGCAGAAGTTCGAGGAGGTCTCGGGAGGCGAGCTCGCCAACGACCGCATGCTGCTGAGCTAAAACCTGCCAAAAAGGGACAGGTTTATTTTGGTAGGTTTTATCTGCGCAAACGTCAAAACCGCCGCAAAGGGACAGACGCCCTTGCGGCGGTTTTCGCATATTATGTCGATAATCCGATATTCAACCAGACATTCTGGCTAAGGACTAAGGAAACTGCCATGAAAAGACTCCCCCGCTTTGCGTTGGCCGCCGCGTTGTTTGCCGGCGCGCTCGCAGGCATCCCAAGCCTCGCTTTCGCGGGAAACCTGCCCGCCGCTATTGACGGCTCCGTGGCCGTCATGCACACCAACGATATCCACGGCAGCTACAAGTACAGCTACAACGCAAGCAAGGGCACCGGCACTGTGGGCTTTGACGGACTGGCGGTTCTCTATAGCGCCCAAAGCAGCGTCCCCGATCTTTTGCTCGATGCGGGCGACACCTTCCACGGACAGTCCTTCGCCACCATGAGCGAGGGCAAGAGCATCGCCGAGCTCATGGACACCTTCTACGCCGACGGCTACGACGCGACCACGCCAGGCAACCACGACTGGAGCTACGGTGCGGACAAACTCCGCACCATGACCGGCTACAGCACCACCGGCACGCCCTTCGCCATGCTCTGCGCGAACGCGAAGTCTACGAGCGGCGTATGGAGCTCGAGCATCACGAAGACGCTCGATCGCACCTGGGAGGATAGCGAAGATCACTCCACATTCGACTACAAAATCAAGGTCGGCGTCGTGGGTGCCATGGATGAGTCGCTAGGTTCCTCGCTGCGCGCGGACCTGGTCGCGGGCACCAGCTTCTCGAGTGCCGCGAACGCCATCAATGCCGAGGCAGAGCAGCTGCGCAAGGAGGGCTGCGATGTTGTTGTGTGTATCGCGCACACGCTCGACGCAAAGACCTTTGCCACACGGCTCCGTGGCGTCGATGCCCTTATCGCAGGCCACGAGCACATCAACCTTAACGAGAAGGTGACGGGAGCCGACGGCAAGACGATCCACGTTGTCGAGGCAGGCAGCGCCTTTGCCGAGGTGGGGCTGCTTTCCATTCCGTACAAGTACGACACCAATGGCACCGAGACGACCGACGATGACACGGTCACGGTCCCTGCAGACGGCAGCGACGAGAAGCTCTACACCGCCAAGAACGTCAACGACCTTTTGGCAGACCCCGACAAGGGCTCCGACTACCAAAGCTGCCTTGAAGCCGTCCGCAACAAGATCAAGCCGCTCGACGAGGCCTTTGAAAACGAATCGAACAAGGTACTCGGCGCATCCACCACCAACTATTTCTACGGCGAGGACGCCGCAGGCACGCATGGTTGGGAAATGGTGCGCACCACCGATTTCCGCCCCAGCAAGGAGGGCGATACCACCAAGGCCCAGACCATCGGCCACGTGATTTGCGGCTCCTATCTTGCCCTGACGGGCGCAGACCTTGCCATCGAGAACGCGGGTGGCATCCGCGGCGGCATCGCTGCGGGCGATGTGACTGCCGGCAACGTCATCGCTATCTCGCCCTACGGCAACACCGTGGAGACCTGGACCATGACCGGCGCGGACTTCCTGACAGCGCTCGAGCACTCACTGCAGATCAGCGACGATTGCAACGACAGCTACGAGCTTCAGCAGGCTTATGTGGCGGCCGGTCACACCGAGCAGGAGGCGCAAGACAAGTACAAGTGGCGCGATGACTCTGGCAGCGTTCTCTCCTTTGGCTGCATCAACGTGACGATTGATTGGACGCAGCCCGAAGGCAAGCACATTGTGAGTGCCACACTCACCAAAGATGGCAGCACGCTCGACCCCGCCAAGACCTATACCGTCGCCACCAACAACTACATCATCACCAACACGACCGACTTCCCCACCTTCGCAAACGCCACCAAGCACACCGAGTGGGGTACCTGCGAGTCAGCGCTAAGGGCGCTGATCGGGCAGAACAGCTGGGAGAGCAAGATGGCCTCGCTCGCGGGCACCATCAGCTTTGGCTCCGCTGCCGTGGACCCCACGCCCACACCGGCCCCGACGCCTAAGCCCTCACCTAAGACGGACACGACGACCACGAAGGTCATCACCAAGAAGACGACCGGTAAGCTCGCTGCAACGGGAGACCGCACGCTGGCAGTAGTTGGCGCGTGCCTTATCGGCGGCATCATCGTCATCATCCTCGGCATTATCTGGAAGCGTCGACGCTAAGCTACACCGCCGGGCCTTGCAGCCCCGCCGCGTAAACCTTATATCGAGCACAGAAGCCCGTCCGAATTTGATCGGACGGGCTTCTTGGTGGGTATCATGGTTGGACGAGCATTAGGAGGTTTTCCCTACATGGAATTGTTTGAGCCGATTCTTCATTTCTTTGAGCAACGGTGGGTCCACAACATCATCTGGGCCGTCATCTTGGCGATAGGCACCGCCGTCGCCGCCAAGGTCGTATCCAAGACCCTGAACCATCTGCTTAACCGAGACGATAACCCACTTCCGGCATCGAGTATCTTCATCAACATCGCACGCGCCGTCATCTGGATGATCGGCGGCAGCTTTATCCTCGACAACTGCTTTGGCATTAACGCAAACGCGCTCGTCGCCGCTCTTGGCGTCGGCGGCATCGCCATCTCGCTCGGCTTTCAGGACACGCTGTCAAACCTTATTGGCGGCATGCAGGTGACCTTTATGGGCATCATCAAACCCGGCGACAATATCGAGGTCGGCGGCGTATCCGGCGTGGTCCAAGACATCACTTGGCGCCATACAACGATTGAGGATGCCTGTGGACAGACCATCATTGTGCCCAACTCCAACATCTCCAAGAACACGCTCGTGCACCTCATGCCCTTTGGGCGTGTGGCTGTGCCCGTTGCCGTAAAGGACACGTCCAAGTGGGCCTCGCTCGACGCACTGGCAGACGAGCTGACCAGCGCCACCAAGGCCGCCGTGCTTCCCATCTCGGGCTTTGACAAGGAGCCCTACGTACTCTTTAGCGAAATCGGCGACTTTGGCATCAAAGGAAAGATCATCTTTATCGTCAGCGACGACAGCACTACTTTCACGGCAGCCGACGCCTGCATCCGCGCCATCGCCCCCATCATCGCCTAAACCACCGCAAAGGGGACAGGCATCTTTGTAGTGGTTTTCATTCGTGGTACCATGGTTCATATAGTTGTTTAAACGACTAAGGGAGCAACATTATGGAAGAGGCCTATCGTCAAGCACGCAAGCGCGGCGAGCAAGGACGTCGACGCGCCATTAGCCAAAGCGAGCATCCATACCTTACGGACCTCGATAGCTTGGTTGCTCAGCTCCCCTTAGGTCAGCGAGAGAATGTCGGCCTGCGGGATATTCCGCTCGAAATGGTCGTCGGCACGGTCACCAAAGGCCGTCAGTCCGCCTTTTCATGCAACTTTATGCCCCTGCTGCCGTTTAACACCGAGTTCGCCCGCAAGTGGTCCAACCTCTACGATATCCAGGTAACCGAGGGCTATCGCGACCCCATCATCGTCACCGAGTTCATGCATCGGTTCTATGTCCAGGAAGGCAACAAACGCGTCAGTGTCCTCAAATTCCTGGACGCTCCAACGGTTTCGGCCAGGGTTACCCGTCTCTACCCCGGCACATGGGATTCCGTCGAAAGCCGCCTGTACGGTGAATTCTGCGCGTTTTGGCGCGTCTGCCCCCTATACGAGATCGAGTTCTCGCGTGAGGGAAGCTACGAGACGCTCGCCAAGATGCTCGGTCAGAACCTTATCGAAAAATGGCCGCAGAAAAAGGTCGACTACCTGCGCCACACCTTCCTGCTCTTTAAGCGCGCCTACCTTCGCGCAGGCGGCGACCACCTGGACATTACGCCTGCCGACGCCATGCTCGTTTACCTCAATGTGTACAACCAGGACCGCCTGCTGGATACGCCGACGGGTATCGTCGTAAACCGCCTGTGCAAGATTTGGCGCGAGCTGGTCATTGCCGGCAAAAATGACGAGGACAAGGTCGATCTTGTCGAAGCGCCGAGCGTCGATGAGGAGGAGTCGCCCGTCAAGTCCACCTCTGGCGTGCTCAACTTCTTTATGGGCAAGACTGTCTATTCGGCGGCCAACCCCCTGCGTATCGCCTTTATCCATGAGTTCCCCTGTGCGGCGTCGAGCTGGGACAGTCTGCACGACCAAGGGCGTCAGTATCTCGATGAGCACTTTGACGGCATCGTGCGCACCGAGGCGTTCGAGGACTGTCGCGATCCGGACGTGTTCTACGCCGCCGTGGAAACTGCTGTCAAACATGGAGACAACGTCATCTTCTCGACCTCGCACCGCCTGATGGAATACACGCTCAGGGCAGCCGTTGAGTATCCCCAGGTTCGGTTCCTTAACTGCTCTATCGGCCTTCCCCACCAAAGCGTCCGTTCGTACTTTGGCAAGATGTACGAGGCCAAGTTCCTCCTGGGCGCCCTTGCCGCCAGCATGGCGGACAACCATCGCATCGGCTACCACGCGTCGGTCTTCGCATCCGGCGCGCTCAGCGAGATCAATGCCTTTGCCATCGGTGCCTCGCTGCTCGACCCCCGCGCGCAAATTATCCTCACCTGGGGCGATGTACCCGCCGGCGGTCTTGCCGAGGCCATGTGCCGCGAAGGCGTGAGCGTCATGACCGGCGCTGACATGTCAAAGTCGCTCGAAGACCCTACGGCCTACGGACTCCACCGCCTGGTCGATGGCAAGGTTTCCGGCATCGCCATGCCGGTATGGAACTGGGGCCGTTACTACGAGCTCATCGTTCGCAGCCTTCTGCACGGCACGTGGGACGAGACCAGCGATGACAACCAAGTGCGCGCCGTCAACTACTGGTACGGCATGAGCTCTGGCGTTATCGACATCCGTTACGCTCCGGGCCTACCCTACCAGACGCGCAAACTCGTGCAGTTGCTCCGCAACGGCATTGTTGAGGGATCCATCAACCCCTTTGGCGGCGAGCTCCACAGCCAGAACGGCGTGGTACAGATCGAAGGTTTCCCTCCGCTGCCGAGCACGCAGATTGTCGAGATGAATTGGCTGGCGGATAACGTGGTAGGCACCATTCCGCAGCTCGACGATGAGCCGAAAGTCCCTGCCCTATGAAAATCCTTGCCATAGCCGATACCGAAGAACGATGCCTTTGGGAGTGCTTTCGCAAGGAACGCTTTGAGGGAGTCGACCTGATTTTATCCGCCGGCGATCTGGACCCGGACTATCTTGAGTTTTTGGTTACGGTCATCAACAAACCGCTCATCTACGTGCGCGGCAATCACGATGACCGCTACGCACGTCATGCACCGGGCGGATGTATCTGCGTAGAAGACAGCGTGTACACGTACCGAGGGATTCGCATTGCGGGCCTTGGCGGGTCCATGCGCTATCGCGACGGCGCCAACATGTACACCGAACGCGAGATGTCCAAGCGCATGCGTAAGCTGTCGCGTAAGGTTAGGATGGTCGGCGGGTGCGACATTCTGCTTACCCATGCACCCGCCGCCGGTATGGGTGATCTGGACGATCTGCCGCATCGAGGATTCGAATGCTTTAACACAGCACTCGAATCCTGGAATCCCGACTACATGGTGCACGGGCATGTGCACCAAAGCTACGGTTGCGATTTTCAGCGCGAGCGTCAGCATGTGTGTGGAACGACGATCATCAACGCCTGCGGCTATACGCAGTTTGAGCTCGACCAGACGCACTACCCCATCCGCGGCTGGCAAGCAGCCTGGCTCAACTCACAAACCATGCGCCGCGAGCTCAAACGCCACGAAGCCATCGAGTCCTCAACGGCCAGAACACCCTGGTAACCACCACAAAGAGGACACTGTCCCCTTTGAGGTGGTTTTGACGCGATAGCAAGAAACCCGGCCCTGCACAAGGCAGAACCGGGTTTCTTTAGCAATGCTTGCTTTGCTCAGGCAGTAACTGTTAGTTACTCAGCCAGGAAGTCACGCTGGACAGCGGGATCGACCTTGACGCCAGGGCCCATGGTGGAAGACACAGAGATGGACTTGACGTACTTACCCTTAGCAGAAGAGGGCTTGACGCGCAGAATCTCGGTGTACAGGGCAGCGTAGTTCTCGACGAGCTGCTGCTCAGAGAAGGACTTCTTGCCCAGGGGCACGTGGCAGATGCCGTAGCGGTCGGCGCGATACTCAACGCGGCCGGCCTTGAGCTCGGAGACCATCTTGGCGACGTCCATGGTAACGGTGCCGAGCTTGGGGTTCGGCATGAGGCCACGGGGACCAAGGATCTTACCGATGCGGCCAACCTTGGCCATCATGTTCGGCGTAGCGATAGCGGCGTCGAAGTTGATCTCGCCCTTCTGGATCTGGGCGACGAGCTCGTCGGAACCGATGATGTCGGCGCCGGCAGCCTCGGCCTCGCGAGCCTTCTCGCCCTCGGCGAAGACGGCAACACGAACGGTCTTGCCGGTGCCGTGGGGCAGAGAGATGGAACCACGGATGTTCTGGTCAGCCTTACGAGTATCGATGCCCAGACGGAAGTGGGCCTCGACGGTCTCGTCGAACTTGGCGGTGTCGAGCTCCTTGATGAGCTTGGCAGCCTGAAGGGGGGTGTAGAGCGTGGCGCGGTCGATCTTCTCGGCAGCGGCGTTATAGCTCTTACCATGCTTAGCCATGTGCATTACCTCCTGTGGTTAAACGGGCTTATGCCCTCCCACATCGTATCGTGTGCCCTATTGCACACATATAACGGGCGCCCCGGTCGGAGCACCCGTTATTACCTAAAGAAATCGCTACTCAGCGATGGTGACGCCCATGGAACGGGCGGTACCGGCGATGATCTTCTTGGCGGCGTCAATGTCGTTGGCATTGAGGTCCGGCATCTTGATCTCGGCGATCTTGGTGAGCTGCTCCTGGGAGAGCTGACCAACCTTTTCGGCCTGGGGCTTAGCGGAACCAGACTTGAGGTTCAGCTCCTTCTTGATGAGGTGAGCCGCCGGCGGGGTCTTGGTGATGAAGGAGAAGGACTTATCCTCGTAGACAGAGATCTCAACGGGGATGATGTCGCCCTTCTTGTCCTGCGTCTCGGCGTTAAAGGCCTGGCAGAACTGCATGATGTTCACGCCAGCAGCGCCCAGGGCGGGGCCGACGGGAGGAGCGGGGTTAGCGGCACCAGCAGGAATCTGGAGCTTAATGACGTTGGCAACCTTCTTCTCAGCCATGGTCATTCCTTTCGAATCACGAGTGTGAAGTACTTGCTATATCGTAAGCACGCACGTGTTAGAAGCACTCCTGAGATGAGCAGTCACAGAAGAAGCACGCTCGCGCGAACGGACAAAAACTTAAGCGATGACAGCGACCTGGTTAAAGTCGAGCTCGACCGGCGTCTCACGGCCAAAGATCATCAGCGTGACCTTGAGCTTGCCAGCCTCAGTGTTAACCTCGGAGACCTTGCCATCAAAGTCGGTAAGCGGGCCATCGGTGACGCGGACGGACGTGCCGACCTGAATATCAACCGAGGTGCGCTTGGGCGAATCGCCCTTACCGGGACGACGAGTCATCTTGTTGTACTCGTCGCGGGAAAGCGGAGCGGGCTTGCCGTTGCCGCCCAGGAAACCGGTGACGCCAGGCGTGTTACGAACACACGTCCAAGCATCGTCATCCATCTCCATGCGGACCAGGACATAACCCGGGAAGATCTTGGAATCCTTGGTCTCGCGCTTGCCACCCTCTTTAATCTCGGTGACGCGCTCCATAGGAATCTCGATATCAAAGATACGGTCCTGCATGCCCATAGTCTCGATGCGATGCTCGAGATCGGACTTAACGCGGTTCTCGTATCCAGAGTAAGTGTGAACGACGTACCAACGCTTAGACATGGTTTAGCCCCTCAATCCAGAGAACAGAGCAAGAGCCTCGCCAAAGCCAGCATCGAGCAGAGCGATGACGACGCCGACGACGATCAGAGAAGCGCAAACGACGACCGAGTAGTTCACGAGCTCCTTCTTATCGGGCCACGTGACACGCTTCATCTCGGACTTGACCGAGGCGAAATACTTCTTGGTGCGGGCGAAGAAACCAGGCTTCTCGTTCTTCTTGGACTTCGCAGCCTTCTCGTTCTTCTTGGCAACGGCCTTCTTGGCCTCAACCTTGGAGTTGGCGGCAGCGCTGTTGGCAGGTGCCGGCTGCTGAGCCTTCTTCTTGTTCTTCTTGTTGGCCATTTGGGTTACCTCCGCGCAATGCGCTTATACATGAGTAAACCGTAAGCTCCCAAGTGGGAGCTTACGGAATAATGACTGGCACGCCAGGAAGGACTCGAACCCTCAACACTCGGTTTTGGAGACCGATGCTCTACCAATTGAACTACTGGCGTATGTGACTAGAGACTAGCGAGTCTCTTTGTGCAGCGTGTGGTGACGGCACCAGGGGCAATACTTCTTGATCTCCATACGATCAGGCATGGTCGACTTGTTCTTGGTGGTCGTATAGTTGCGGCGCTTGCACTCAGTGCACGCAAGAGTAACTAGAGTACGCATGTATCCTGAACCTTTCATTTCCGCCCCGTACGGGCACGAGTTGTTACTTTATCAGCTCCACGTAAGTGCTGTCAATGAAAACCTCGAGTCAATTGGTTCTCGGTGGATCCATTCATATTTGGAACACATCAATGAAGCCATCGTGAGCTAATCGACGGTGCACCCAGGACCATTATCGATCCTCTCGACACCAGCAACGGCTCAATATCCATTGCAGAAAAGAACCCGGCACCCATATAAGTGCCGGGTTCTCTAAGTCAGCTATATCAGAGAGCTAATTTACTCAATGATCGTGGAGACGATGCCCGAACCGACGGTGTGGCCACCCTCGCGGATAGCGAAGCGCAGGCCCTCCTCCATGGCGATCGGGTGAATGAGGTCGCCCTCGATGGTGATGTGGTCACCAGGCATAGCCATCTCGGTGCCCTCGGGGAGCTTGACCGTACCGGTAACGTCGGTGGTACGGAAGTAGAACTGAGGACGATAACCATCGAAGAACGGAGTGTGACGGCCGCCCTCCTCCTTGGTCAGAACGTAGATCTCACCGGTGAACTTGGTGTGCGGGGTAACCGAACCGGGCTTGCAGAGAACCTGGCCGCGCTCGATGTCCTCACGCTTGATGCCGCGGAGCAGCAGACCGACGTTGTCGCCAGCCTCGCAGAAGTCCATGGACTTACGGAACATCTCGATACCAGTAACGACGGTGTTCTGGGTATCCTTGATGCCGACGATCTCGACGGGCTCGTTGAGCTTGAGCTCACCGCGCTCGACACGGCCAGTAGCAACGGTACCACGGCCGGAGATGGTCATAACGTCCTCAACGGCCATCAGGAACGGGAGGTCGTTGTTACGAGCAGGCGTCGGGATGTACTCGTCGACGGCCTTCATGAGCTCGCGAATGGCGTCCATCCACTTGGCGTCGCCCTCGAGAGCGCCCAGAGCGGAGCCACGGATGACGGGGATGTCGTCGCCGGGGAAATCGTACTCGGAGAGGAGCTCACGGGTCTCCATCTCGACGAGGTCGATGAGCTCGTCATCGTCGACCATGTCGCACTTGTTCAGGAAGACGACGATGTAGGGAACGCCGACCTGACGGGCGAGCAGGATGTGCTCGCGGGTCTGAGCCATGGGGCCGTCGGTAGCAGCGATGACCAGGATAGCGCCGTCCATCTGAGCAGCGCCGGAGATCATGTTCTTGACGTAGTCAGCGTGGCCCGGGCAGTCAACGTGAGCGTAGTGACGGGCAGCGGTCTCGTACTCAACGTGGGAGACGGAAATCGTAATGCCGCGCTCGCGCTCCTCGGGAGCCTTGTCGATGTTCTCGAACGCAGTGAAGTCAGCCTTGCAGCCCTCGGTCTCGGAGAGAACCTTGGTGATGGCAGCGGTCAGCGTGGTCTTGCCGTGGTCGACGTGACCAATGGTGCCGATGTTAACATGCGGCTTAGTGCGCTCAAACTTCTCTTTGGCCATAAAGCCCTCCTCTTAACAGGTCGTCCCCGGACGGGACTTTGCCTTTATACCATAGTGGCCTCTCAACATACTATTGAGAAGCCACCGTGTTACCTATGGTAGCGGTGACTGGATTCGAACCAGTGACGCCACGGGTATGAACCGTGTGCTCTAACCAACTGAGCTACACCGCCGGATGGAGCCTGCAACCAGACTTGAACTGGTGACCTCTTCGTTACCAACGAAGTGCTCTACCGACTGAGCTATACAGGCACTTGACGGGTGGGAGCTATAGGATTCGAACCTATGTAGGCAGAGCCAACGGGTTTACAGCCCGTCCCCATTAACCACTCGGGCAAACTCCCAATCGTTCAAGTATCCGCAGGTCCTTTGGTCTTTTGGACCGCCGCCCCCGCGAACGAAAAAGATAATACGATGCAACCTTGGGGGCTGTCAACGAAAACCTCTAGATACACGGTGCCGGGCGTATCTATATAGCTGTGACCTGCGGTTTTGTTGAGTTTGGATATGAAGGACGGTGGTTTTGGATACTGAGGTGACGTTTCCCGAGGTAACACTTTGGTGTAGTGGAGTACACCTTCAGTATCGAACTTCGATACCGGCTTATTTGCACCTATATATAGGTCGAGATCGGGCTTCCACGCCACGATCGAGCGTGGATTATCTCCCACTTTTAGCGCGGCTCTAAGGCCAAAGTGGCAGATTATCCACGTTCATTCTCCAGGCGAGAGAACTGTAAAGCCGCAACTACTCGGGCCAGGCCAAAGTAGACCCATAGAGCGGCTCCCCCTTGGTGCAGGGGTAGCGACTCAAGTAACACGACGATAGCAAGTCGAAAAAATAAGTCATGGCGTATTTCGAATAAACGCCGAGTCGGTCAATTCCGTTTCCCGCATTACCAAGACGATATACACGGTCAAAAGACCTCGATTTGTCATCGTTGCTAAACGCAGTAATTAGAATCTTCCTGCCCGAACGGCAATCAAGATACTCACGCGCCTGTGACGCAAATAGCCCGGAGACCGATACGAGAATTATCAATGACTGCGAAGCGTCTCCCATGTTTTTCAATTCCGCGACGTTAGCCCCAGCAACTATGCGAACTATCTTGCCCGCATAAAACATTTCCTGCTGAAATCGTACGAGATTGGCGCTCACATTATTGGTGCACCAGATTTCAACGTTTTTATGGCCATCAATTTCGTCGACAAGATGCTTAATAGCGATATCGGACACGCCGCTTTCAACCTCAGCGAACATCTCGATCATGCGAACGTCGAGCTCTGCCCTGTATTCCTCGTAGCCAAATTCCTCCTCTCGATGGCTTAAGTCGCTTGGAAAGACTGACTGAGTAAATGATTCTTTCAAATCGCTAAGAGACTGGTAGCCCAATCGATTGCAGAAACGACGAACAGCGGAACGGGTCACGAATGCATCGCGGGTTATTGCGGCAACATTGATTTCGCTCGAACGCCTAATGTGAGCGATGAGATATCGAGCGATGGCGGCATCGTTTGACCCAAACTCGCTGTTGATGATGGAGCTAATGCGATTGAGCACATCGAAGTCATTGATATTCACGTGATCCCTCTTTCCGCTCTCCTCGAAATCATAGTTCATTTATTGAATCAAACAGCTTTGGTCGTTCTCCTATGATTCAAATCAGTTGACGTCATCTTAATCGTAATTCCGCCACACGTATCCACCGTGTTGAATGATGGAAAGGGGATTCATGGGCAACGTGAACAACATCCCGTTTCTCTGGGGTTCCGCCACGGCGTCTTATCAGTGCGAGGGTGCCTGGAACGAAGACGGCAAAGGCCTTGGCGAGTGGGATTTCTTTAACCACACAAGCAATAAGAACATCAACCATGTTGACGGTGATGTATCTTGCGACTTCTACCATCGCTATGAAGAAGATATCCGCATGATGAAAGAAGGCGGACAAAACACCTATCGCTTCTCTCTTTCATGGAGTCGAATCATCCCCACGGGTATCGGCGAAGTGAATGAAAAGGGTATCGATTTTTATAATCGGGTCATTGATTGCTGCCTCGAAAATGGCATAGAGCCCAACGTTACGCTGTTCCATTACGATCTGCCATTCACGCTTGCTTGCAAAGGCGGATGGCTGAACAACGATATGGCAGAGTGGTTCTGCAAATACGCCAAGATTTGCTTTGAGCGCTTTGGAGACCGCGTCAAAATCTGGGCTACCGTTAACGAGCCGCATTTCTACAGCTACTGCGTAAACATGTTGGGCAACTATCCCCCCAATCGATCGCTCGACGTTCAGTCGTACATGCAGTTTCAGTACAACCTGATGCGCGCAAGCGCACTCGCAGTCCGAGCATATCGTCAAATGGGCTACGACGGCATCATCGGCGCCGTCCACGATGGCGGCGTTGTCGAACTCGACCCGGCAACCGAGCACCCCGATGACGTATTTCGATACGCAGACTTTTTCGCCAATCGCATGATTCTGGCACCAGCACTTCAGGGTCAACTGCCGCCAGAAATGGACGAAATCCTTGAAAAACTTGGCGTCTCGCTCTATCGATCCCCAAATGACGTAGAAGAATTCAGAGACGGTAAAGTCGATTTTATTGGACTCAACGTGTATTGCCGAGAGTATGTAACCGACTGGCACGGTGGAGAGCTTGCCGTTTCGGCGAACAATAAGGGCGGTTCGAGCAAAAAGGTCGAAGGAAAATGCATTGCGCCCTTGTTTGAAAGCGCCCGCGACAGCAATGTTCCCCGCAATAAATGGGGCCGCGAAATACTCCCAAGTTGCATGTATTCAACCATCATGGATGTCCACGAGCGCTATGACGCGCCCCGCATCTTTATTACGGAAAACGGACATGGCGCCTATGAGCAACCAGACGCAGACGGAATGATCCACGATGATGACCGCATCGAGCTTCTGGGCCAGTTCATCGAGCACATGATGAGGGCTAAGCGCGACGGCGCGCGCGTTGAGGGCTACTACCTCTGGTCGACGATGGATCTGTATAGCTGGATCAACGGCTACGAAAAACGATACGGACTTGTCCATATCGACTTCGAGAACAATCTGGAGCGCACCCCCAAAAAGAGCTGGTATTGGTACCGAGACCTTATCTCGAAGTATCAGGAGCAGGAAGGTTAGGAGAAAGAGATGAAATATCAGGCAATGTCCGAAACAGTCTTAAAGGCTGTTGGCGGCAAAGAGAACATTACATCGGTAACTCATTGTGCGACGCGCCTTCGCATCGACGCACGAGACACCTCGATCATCGATCTCCAGCTCGCCAAATCGGCCGACCAGGCGCTCGGGGCAGTAGTCAGCGGTGGCCAGCTTCAGGTGATCATCGCCCCCAACGTCACCGAGGCTTACAACGACTTCCTCGACTTCGCGGGAATCGAAGTCGGCGGTGGCACGGTTGCCGACGATGCCCAAACCGCCAAAGACCTTGCAGAAGGCATTAAAAGCGGTAACACCGCCATGGGCTTGATTGAGAAATTCGGGAACGTCTCTGCACAGGTATTCATGCCCATCGTCCCGGCGCTCATCGTTGGCGGACTCATTCTTTCGATCAAGAATCTCCTGGTCAATTATTGTGGATTGAGCACCGATAGCGGAACCGCCCAGGTTCTGCTGGCGATCTTCAGCGCCTCATTTAGCTTCCTGCCCGTTTACCTCGGCTATCAGCTCGCCGCCGTCATGAAGATGCAGCCTATCATGGGCGCACTGCTGGGCGCAATCATGATTAGCTCGTCTATTAGCGGTGCTGAGGGTCTCGACTTTCTTGGCATCCCCATCCCGACGAATGACTACTCGAGCACGGTGGTGCCAATCGTACTGGGCGTTGTGTTCATGTACTTTGTTGATCGCGGTCTTCAGAAAATCATCCCCGACATTACCAAACTGTTCTTGAAGCCGCTGCTCACCATGTTCATCGTCGTGCCTGTTGAGCTGATTATCCTCGGCCCCGCCGGCAGCATGATGGGCTACGCGCTGAGTGATGCCGCCACGTGGCTCATGGATAACGTGGCATTTATCGCTACTCCAATCCTTGCAGCCCTTAACCCCTATTTTGTCATGCTCGGTCTTGATAAGGCCTACATCGCGATCGAAGTTACGAGCTTGGCGCAGCTCGGCTGGGCGCCCATCATCTTTGGCTTCATCTCAAACCTCTGCATTGGCGGCACGAGTCTCGCCTTGGCAACTGCAATGAAAGGCAACAAGGAGAAGAGAGGTATGGTCACCACGGTTGCCGTCACCGCACTCTGTGGCGTAACTGAGCCCGCATTTTACGGCTGCCTCATCGAGCGTCCCCGCCTGCTTGTCGGCACGGCAATCGGCGCCCTCTGCGCGGGACTCCCTGCAGGTATCTTCGTCCTGAAGGAGTATGTTGCGGGAGCATGCCCCGGTCTTCTTTCTGCGCTGATCTTTATCGCTCCCGATGGATCCATGGGCAACTTCGTTCTGGCGTGCGTTGTCGCCGTCATCGCCATCGTCGTCTCGTTCATCGCTGCACGCGTGATCATCAAGAAGAATCCCAACTATATTGAGTAGATGCCCGCTGCTTGCATTGGGGACATCCTCGGCAGACCATTAGCAAGAACCCAAGAAGTCCCTTAGGAGCTCGATTAATCCATTCGGATTCCTCAGGCACAAACGACCCCGATTCCACAATGAAATCGGGGTCGTCGTTTCTAAAGCCTTCGATAGACAATCGGTGTTTACCTTAGCTCCCTATCCAAGTTAATTATCCACGCTCGTTCTCCGGTCGGAAGATTTTCTTCGCTCGCGTGTCCAGAAATCCACGCTCGAGCAGAACATCCAGGTCCGCACCCGCCCTTGTCTCGATCTGTAACAGCAAGAGGCCTATTCCGCTTCTACATGTTACAGATCAAGATATTCCTAAAACACCCTAAGTTTCATCTCAATCTGTAACAGTTAGATGCCAAATATCGGTCTTGGTGTTACAGATTTAGACAAACTGGAGGACGAGACAAACCAAAAACGGGATGGGCGCTAACCTGATGGCGCGCCACCTAAATAGAAACGGGCTCTGTCCCATATAGAGACAGAGCCCGAAACTCTCATGGAGCCAGTGACAGGAATCGAACCTGCAACCCACTGATTACAAATCAGTTGCGCTACCGTTGCGCCACACTGGCACACTTGGCGCTTTCGCGCGAAGCCTGTTAAGAATAATGGAATTGCGGACGGGGCGCAACAGGCCGCACGGCGTTATATAAATATGCAAAATCCAGCAACAGCGCGTACCAGGCCCGTTCATTTCTGTCAGTGCGCCCTCAATCTTAAAACCATTCGCCAGAACGAATAGTTTTAATTACAATTGGCTATATAAAACTATTCGTTCTGGCGAAGGGTTTCGCGATGTTGACTACCAAGGAAGCAGCCGAGCTGCTCGGCATCAGCCCGCGCAGGGTGCAGGAGCTCATTAAGAACGGCGCGCTGACCGCCCGCAAGGCTTCTGGCGTGTGGCTCATCGACAAAGACAGCGTAGACGCGCGACTCCGCTCCGCAACCAAAAGAGGGGGACGACCTCGTCGTGGGCATGGGAAAAGCGAAGTCGCATTTACCCTCATGAACCGCACGCACGAAGTAGCCCAACTGGTCTACAGCACATCGCGAAAAGACTTCACCCACATCGGCGCCGACGTCGATTACGCCCACGCCCCTATTGGAGTATTTGGCCCCAATAGCCCCATATCGCTCGACTCCTTCCGCATCTGGTGGCGCGGCCGCGGTATCCCGCTCGCACGCATTGGACTAGCCTCCCTGCTTGCAGAAGCCGCAGTCGATGTTCCCGATGAACTCGTCCAGCGAAATCTTGGCCTCTCCTTATCCGACCAGTATTGGATTAGGCCCCAAGACTCCGGTCTCGCGTGGGAAGATATCAATTTCTTCAATAATGCTTTTGACGACGTCTCTCTCAGCATCGCGCCCTTCGCCCCAGAGGGCAAGGCAGCTGCCGCAAAGCCCGATAACACCTCGGACGGCAATCTTCAAAAGTACTGGACATGCGAGGATGACCGTCGAATCCTCCACAAGGCAGGTGCACATCTAAACCAGGAACCTTATAACGAGCTGGTGGCGACTGCACTTCACCGTCGCATCCTAAACGCTTGCGATTATGTGCCTTACTCGCTCGAGGGCACGGGCACTTCCGCCCTGAGCATATGCGATGTCTTCTTAACTGATGAAGAAGAGTATGTCCCTGCGTTCTATGTAAACCGGCATGCAAATGCAGACAAGCGACTAACCGATTACGAACGGTATGTAGCAAACTGCGAGGAGCTTGGAGCGACGGATATAAAAGACGCCCTTGACCGCATGATCGTGTGCGACGACATCATCGCCAACTACGATCGTCATTGGCGTAACTTTGGCCTTGTGCGAAACGTAAACACGCTAGCCTGCAGACCTGCCCCTATCTTCGATTCGGGCTCATCACTCTGGTGCAACATATCACTAGAGGAGCTTAGGGCGGGAGAGCACAGTTTTACCAGCGCACAATTTCATTCAAGCCCCGCCAAACAAATGTTGCTCGTCGAGGACATGGGCTGGTTTGACGGCGACAAACTCGAGGGTTTCGTTGACGAGGCAATCGAAATCCTATCCAAAAACGACGCTCTTACAGCGAGACTGCCTTATCTAAAAGAGGCGCTAACATGGCGCCTCGAAAGAATGATCGACATCGCTGAATGGAGTTAGCGAGACAGCATCGCCCCGCCAACTCCCCTACCTCCCGCGCAGAGCTTTGAGCTTGGCCAGGGCCTCGGGGCTTAGACGGCTGCCCAGGGTCATCTTGATCTGCGGGGCCTCCTCGGCCTCGTGCACGTCGTTGTCGATCTGTTTGATCTCGTCCACCAGCATACGGCTCGAGATGCGCGTGACGCCCTTGCCCATGACGACGGCCTGGATCGTGCCGTCGCTCGATACCACGGAGCACGCGCGGCCTTCCTCGCGCGCCTCGATGCAGAGCTTTTGCACCACGGTATCGGCAGAAACGCCCGTCGGCGAAAACTCGATGCGCACGCCGCGGGCCGGCAGGTTGGGGCGCTCGCTGGAGATGTTGCCCGCGCCGTCAAACACGATCACGGCCTCGTAGCGGCCCTGGGCAAACGCGGCAACGTCGTTGATGAGAGCGGTGCGCGCCATATCGTGAACGTCGCTGGAATACGGATCGTCGGAATGGTCGTAGACGAGCTTTTCGTAGCGCGGCGTACAGTGGATCACGTTGTAGCCGTCGACCACCAGCAGCTCGGGCTTGTTGGAGTGCACCGTCGAGACCGGATCGGCGATGGCCTGCGCAAACGCATTGCCGCCCACGCCATAGGTCGCGGCCGAAACAATCGGCTTGGCCGAGCCCTCGCCAAAGCGCTTGGCCTTGGACTTGGCGCGGTTCTTTTTGGACATGCGCTACTCCTCCCCCATGAGCTCGCCGGCGTTGCGGCGCAGCCACTCAAAGCACAGCGCCGTGGTCGCCTGGGCAACATTGAGGCTCTCGGTCATGCCGCGCTGGGGAAGCTTGGTCAAAAAGTCGCATTTCTCGAGCACCAGGCGCGAGATGCCGTCGCCCTCGGAGCCCATGACGAGCGCCACGCGGCCCTCGAAGGGAGCATCCCAGCAACTGCCTTCGGCGTGCTCGGAGGCACCGCCCACCCAAAAGCCAGCGGCCTTAAGATCGTCGAGCGCACGGGCGATGTTGGGCACCTGCGCGATAGGCAGATGCATGACGGCGCCGGCTGAAGTCTTGTAGCTGCCCACGGTCACGCCGGCGGCGCGCTTGTTGGCAATGATGACGCCCGCGGCGCCCACGACCTCGGCGGAACGCACAATGGCGCCAAAGTTACCGTCGTCGGTCACATGGTCGAGCACGATGACGAGCGCCGGACCGTCGCCCGCGCGGTCGAGAATATCGGCGACATCGGCATAGGGGAAGTTGCCAACCTCGAGCGCAATGCCCTGGTGAGCGCCATGGCTCGACAGCGCATCGAGCTGCGCGCGTGGAACGAACTTAATGCGGACGCCCGCGGCGTTGAGGTCATCGACCAGACGAGACAGGGCGGCATCGCGCTCGCCGCCCTCGGCGATGAGCGCGCACTTGACGGGAAAGCCGGTACGCAGCGCCTCGGCGGCAGCACGGCGGCCTTCGATAAACTCGCCCTTGGAGACCTGAACGTTGTCACGGTTGCGATCTCGCTGCGGACGCGCAGCCTGGGCTTGGGAGCGCTCGCGCTGGCCCTTGGGAGCGGCAGCGCGGTCGTTGCGGCGAATCGGACGCGAGCCAGAAGCGGCCTGCTTGCCGCCACGAGGTGCACGCTTGCGATTGTCGGCCATAAAGCGGCCTCCTTTAAATACTTTTCAAACAGGACAAAAGAAGCGACCGCTTAAGACGAATAGCTCAAGCGGTCGGTACGGGTTTTCCAAGTGCCCGAGATTGCCGTGAAAGAGGAGCGACGCGTACTTGAGTACGCGAGCGACGGTTTGAACGGCAAGGTCGGGTGCTTGGGAAACCCGCGGGGATTAGAGAGATTTGATACGGGTGCCGGTGGCGGTATCCTCAATGGTGAGGCCCAGGTCCTTGAGCTGGTCGCGGATGGCGTCGGCCAGATCCCAGTTCTTGGCGGCACGGGCCTCGGCGCGGGCCTCGAGAATCTTGGCAGCAGCCTCGTCCACGTCGTCGCCCGTATAGGCAACCAGACCGGCGGCAACGCCCAGCAGACCCAGCGGCAGCTCGACCTTGGGCTCGGGAAGCTCAACGCCAAACGTATCGAGCAGCTCGGCCAGCGTATCGGCGGCAGCCAGGACTGCGGCCTTGTCGGCAGCATCGCCCGCCTGCTCCAGGTACTGGTTGCACTCGGTCACAAAGCCAAAGACAGCACCCATGGCACCGGCGGTGTTAAAGTCGTCGTCCATGCACTCCTTAAAGGTGGCACGGGTCTCGGCGGCCTTGGCGGCAAACGCCTCGGATGCTGCCTCATCGGCATCGGCCGTCGCATGGTTCGCGGCCCAGCGCAGGTTCTCGACCGTACCGGCGATACGCGTGAGCGAGTTCTCGGCACCCTCCAGGCGCTCCCAAGAAAAGTCGAGCGGCGAGCGATAGCTCGTCTGCAGCATCAGCAGGCGCAGGGCGGCGGCGGAGTGCTGCTCGAGGACCTCGGCCAGCGTAAAGAAGTTGCCGAGCGACTTGGACATCTTCTCGCCGTCTACCAGCAGCATGCCCGTGTGCATCCAGGTGTTGGAGAAGCCCTGGTGCCAGGCGCAGGTGGCCTGAGCGCACTCGTTCTCGTGATGCGGGAAGGCAAGGTCGGAGCCGCCGCCGTGGATGTCGATCGGAGTGCCCAGGTAGCGATGCACCATGGCGGCGCACTCGGTGTGCCAACCGGGACGGCCCTCGCCCCAGGGGCTCGGCCAGCTGGGCTCGCCGGGCTTGGCGGCCTTCCACAGGGCAAAGTCGAGCGGGTCGTTCTTGTCCTCGTTCTCCTCGATGCGCGCGCCAACCATAAGGTCGTCGATGTTGCGGCCCGAGACCTGACCATAGTTGGGATCGCTGCGCACGGCAAAGTACACGTCGCCGTTATCGGCGGCGTAGGCGTGGCCCTGCTCGATGAGCGTCTTGATCATGGCGATCATGGGGCCGATCTCCTTGGTGGCGCGAGGACGCACATCGGGATCGAGCACGTTGGCGGCGCGCATAACGCCGATAAACTTGTCAGAGAACTCCGTCGCAACCTCGGCGGCGGTACGGCCCTGCTCGTTGGCGCGCTTGATGATCTTGTCATCGACATCGGTGAGGTTCTGGGCAAACGTGACCTCGTAGCCGCTCGCGATGAGCCAGCGACGAATCACGTCAAAGCTGATGAACGTGCGGGCATTGCCGATGTGGATGTTGTCGTAGACCGTGGGGCCGCACACGTACATGCGGACCTTGCCGGACTCGATGGGCTGGAACTCTTCCTTTTTATGGGTAGCGCTGTTATAGATACGCATTCGTTACTCCTTAACGGTTTTCTGTAGCAGGCAGACGGCCCAGGCGCCGATTCCCTCGCCCTGGCCTTCCCAACCGAGCTTTTCGGTCGTAGTGGCGGCGACGCCCACGTTTTCGACGTCAACGCCCAGGGCATGGGCAAGGTTGGCGCGCATGGCATCGCGGTGCGGGGTGATCTTGGGTTGTTGACAGGCAATGGTGCAATCGGCATCGACAAACTCGAAGCCCAGCTCGCGCGCATAGCCCATCACGCGAGCGAGCAGCACCATCGAATCAGCACCCTCATAGGCGGGGTCGGTATCGGGGAATAGCTTGCCGATGTCTCCCCCGCGGCAGGCGCCCAGAATGGCGTCGGCCAAGGCGTGCGCGAGCACATCGGCATCCGAGTGGCCCAGCAGGCCGCGCTCGTAGGGAATGTCGACACCGCCGATGATACATCGACGCCCCTCCACCAGACGGTGGACGTCGTAGCCATGGCCAATGCGCAGGTTACTGAACATGGGGAAGGTCCTCTCCCTCGGCCATGCGGCCAAGCAGAATCGCGGTTACGGGACGCAGGTCCTCGGGCACCGTCACCTTAAGGTTATCGCGCGGGCTCTGGACGCAGCGGACGCGCCCACCCATGCGCTCGACCAGCGACGAATCATCGGTGCCGATAAAGCCCTCGGCAATGGCTGCAGCATGGGCGCGCTTCATAGCATCGACGCTAAAGATCTGCGGCGTCTGCGCTGCCCAGTAGAGCTCACGCGGCGGCGTCTCGACGATATTGTCGCCATCGACGATCTTGAGCGTGTCGATCGCGGGCTGGCCGCACACGACACCGTCGAGCGAGCGGTCGCTCACGAGCACGTCGATAGCGTGGTCGATGGCCTCGGTCGTAATGAGCGGACGGGCGCCGTCGTGGATAGCGACATATTCGAAACCCGCCGGCACCGCGTGCACGCCGGCGCGGGTGGAATCCTGACGAGTATCGCCGGCATCGGCAAAGCTGATGGGCGTGTCATAGTCAAACGGGTCGATAGCCAAGCGGCGCATCTCGGCACGGCGCTCGGCAGGGCAAACCACGACGATATGGCCGACCTTGTCGCTACGATCGAACGCGCGGATGGACCAGCTCATGAGCGGACGGCCCGCCACGTTAACGAGCTGCTTGCCGCCGGGATTTCCAAAGCGCTGGCCGCTGCCGCCGGCAACGACCACGACGCATACGGGCGCCATTATGCGTTCCCCTGTTTGGTGCCCTTCATGCGGTACAGCGAGTCCGCAAGAATGGCAGGGTTGTTGACGCCAAAGTCGCCCAAGCGCTCCGGATCCTCGCTGATGTCATCCATGAGCTCCTGCAGCGAGCCGTACTCGTCGACGATCTTCTCGGCCACGCCGTCGCGCACGACGGACACGCGCGAAAGCGTGCGCAGGCCCAGCGGCGTCATGACGGAGTCCTCGTCCAAGTCGTCATAGCCCAGAACTGCCGCCACGTGCTGCGGGTCGGACAGGTCCTTAGGCGTCATACGGGCAAGCTCAGCGCGAATCTTCTCGGCGTTGGCCTCAGAGGAATCGCTTGCGTAGTCGCGGATCATCAAGTCGTATTCAGTATCCATGCTGGAGCCCGCGAGCTGCTCGAGCTGCATCTGCACGAGCTTGCCCTGGTTACCCAGCTTGACGATGCAATCCTTAAGCTCGGTCTTTGCCTGTTGCATGATCTCGAAACTCGAGAAGATGCCGGTGATGTCGGCGAGCGTGACGTAGTCGTCGAGCTCAAGGGCCGTCAGGCGCAGCAGGGAGCGATCGAGCGACTGACGGGTAGTCTGGAGCGTGGCGACGAGCTGGTTGACCGAGCTCATGATGGTGGTGACGGGCTGGATCTCGTAGCTCTTGCCGTGGACGTACACGTTGACGACGGCACGACGAGCCGAAACCGAGATCACGATGGCGTCGGTGAGCACCGACATGCGAGCGGCAGTACGGTGACGCATGCCCGTCTCACTCGTGGCGAGCGAGGGATCGGGATTGAGGTGGAAGTTGGCACGCAGGATCTGGGTGAGGTCGCCATCGATAACGATGGCACCGTCCATCTTGGAGAGCTCGAACAGGCGGTTCGAGGTAAACGAAATGTTGAGCGGGAAGCCGTCGTTACCGGCGGCGAGCACGTTTTCGGTGTCGCCGACGCAGATAAGGGCGCCCAGGTGACCGGCAATGATCATGTCGAGGGCGGTGCGGATCGGCTGACCGGGGGCAGTCAGGCGGATGGCCTGTTCCATACGCTTTTGCAGCTCGTTCTTATCCAAGGCATCGCTCCCATCGTATACGCTCCATAAACGTCAATAAGTTTCTCACGGTTTGCCCCTGTGACGCCCGCAAAATCCGATGCTTACAGAATGAGCGAACACAGCTGAGAGCCCCAATCCAAATGAGCTGCTTATGTGGTAGCATCGGGATTCGCATAAATGAGGGAGTAGTCGCGTGATCGGGTTCGCCTCCGGTGGCGCGGCAAGTCAACACACTGGCCGATGCGGCCTGGCTTGCCTTAATGAACGAGACTCGTGGCTGTGCGCGCAACGCGTACGCCACGAGTCTTTTTTGTTACTCCCCCAAGAGGTACACGCGGGCCCGCCCGCAGAGAGGGAGCCAGACTATGGGACTCGCAGAGCTCGTGTTGCTCGCCGTTGGCCTTTCGATGGACGCCTTTGCCGTATCCATCTGCAAGGGCCTTGGCATGAAGAAGATCAACCTTAAGGTCGCCGTAGTGCTCGGCCTGTTCTTTGGCGGCTTCCAGGCAGGCATGCCCGTGATCGGATGGGCGCTTGGCAGTCAATTCATGAGCATCATCGGCCCCATCGACCACTGGATCGCCTTTATCCTTTTGGCCTTCATCGGCAGCAAAATGCTGTGGGAAGCCTTTACCGAAGACGAGGATGAAGACGACGGCAAGGATGCCGAGAAGATTGAACTGGGCGAGTACCTGATCCTCGCCATCGCCACCTCAATCGACGCCCTGGCCGTGGGCATCTCGTTTGCCGCGCTCTCGGTTGACATCGTGCCCGCTGTATCGCTTATCGGCGTCACAACGTTTATCTTCTCCGTCGCCGGCGTAGCGATCGGCCACACCTTTGGCGCGCGCTACGAAAAACCCGCCACCATCGTGGGTGGCGTCGTGCTCATCCTTATCGGCCTCAAGATCCTGCTGGAACACTTGGGTTTTTTGGTACTGTAAAACACCCTTCAAAACTAAACGTCCGTATGAGGTCTCATGCAGAGTTTTGCATGGGCCTTTTCATGCAAACTTTTGCATGTCATACTAGGATGCAAAAGTCTGCACGTTAGGAGATTACCATGGATACCCTTCCCATCACCACGCCGCGCCAAGCCGGCATCTACGTGCGTCAGGCGCGCGAGGCGCAGGGGATCACCCGTGCCGCCCTCGCTAAAAAAGCCGGTGTTTCGGAACGCCTGCTCGCATCGCTCGAGCTGGGAGATGCCACGGGCATTCGGCTCGACAAGCTGCTGGCAGTTTTCGGTGCTCTTGGACTGGCGCTCGCCGCTCAAGGGGATATAGGCGAAACGAAAAATGAGCAACCAGTCGACGCCCCGCATGCTGATCAACCTTGCAGCACCTCCAGACGCCATCACGCCCAACGTCTTCATCATCGCAACCGTCGCAGCACAACCATTCCGGCTCTTGCAGATGCCCCCTTTACATCCGCACTCTACGACGAGGTCTTCGCCGATTTCGCCATGTCCAATCTCGGAGTCTCGATTGCCACAAACGCATCTAGCCAAGCCATGCCCGAAGGGAAATAGCCAATGGCCAGAACATCACTTCGGACCATTATTTGCGGCGTGCCTGCTGGAACGCTCACGCAAGATGAGAACGGTCTTATCAGCTTTACCTACGATCATGACTATGACGGGCCAGCCCTATCGACCAACATACCCGTATCGAATCGCACATACGGACAACAGGTCATGAATCCGTACCTGTTTGGCCTTCTACCCGACAGCAAGGACCAACGAAAAGCGATTGCCGCCGAATTCGACGTTAGGCCCAACAATCCCGTTGCGTTGCTCAGCCATATCGGACTCGACTGTCCGGGCGGCGTGCAGTTTTGTGCCGAAGAAGATACCGACGCCGTCCTGCATCGCGCTGGCGAATACCGCCCTATAGACAACCACGAAATTGCTCTTCGTCTCAAGTCGATCAGAGATGACCGCGATGCATCGTGGATGGGTCTAGATGAAAGTTGGTCACTTGGAGGCAACCAGGGCAAGTTCGCGCTCGCGTTCATAAACGGCCGCTGGTGCGAATGCATGGGCTCCTCGCCCACGACGCATATTTTCAAAAATGGCGTTATCGGATTTAAACTCGAGGCTCTCAATGAGTTTGTCTGCATGAAAAGCGCCCAGCGCGCCGGCATCGCAACGGCAAACGTCGAATATCGTATGTTTGAGGACGAACCTGCCCTCATTGTTGAGCGCTATGACCGCGTGAAAGTCAAAGACGGAACGATCAGGCGCCTACATCAAGAAGACCTCTGTCAGGCACTTGGGGTGATGCCCGCCCAAAAGTACACGGCAGACGGCGGCCCGACCACACGCGACATTCAAGAGCTCCTCGTAAATACGAGCCACCATCAACTTAACCTGTATCTGTTTACGCAGATACTTTTCTTTAACGCCATCATCGGCGCACCGGATGCGCACGCGAAAAACTATTCCCTGCTCCTTGGAAACGACGGCGCAGCCATGATGGCTCGAATGTACGATGTCGCGTCGGGTTTGGCGTATGAGCGCATGCGCCGCCGGGCGCGCCTTGCCATGAGCGTTGGCGGCGAAAATCGTGTGGGGTGCATCGGTCCAGGCGCTATCCGCCGATACCACGGTATGGGCGACCCCACGCTGGAGGCGACGCTCACCGATGCCGGGCTATCCGAGAAGTTTTGCTTTGCGACCATGATGGACCTCGCCTACGAGGTACCCATTTGCATGGAAGAGGTCATGGACGAATACGCCGACCTGCCCGGCATGGCGGACCTGCGCGAGCATATGCTCGGCCCCGTCCGCGAAAACTGCCAGCGCGCCCTCGACCTCATCAGGGCAGAAATGGACTAGGTGGCCGTAATTTCGCAATTATCAAACAAAAGAGAGGGGGCACCCGTCGCAAAAGACCGGGTGCCCCCTCTCATAATGTCATTTGCAATCCGCTAGCACGTGACTCGGACTGCTGCTAGCGCAACCTTTACGCAGCGAGGCGCTTGAGGACGTCGATGAGCAGCTCGTAGAAGCGCTCGGCAGAAGCGAGCTCCATGCTCTCGTCCGGGGTATGGACATCGGAGAGCGTCGGGCCCACGGCGATGGCGTCCAGGCCGTGCAGAGCCTCGGCAAACAGGCCGCACTCAAGGCCGGCGTGAATGGACTCGATGCGCAGCTCGGAGCCAAAGAGCTCTCGATAGCTCTCGACAAAGACTTCGCGGACCGGCGAATGCTCGGCATAGCTCCAGCCGGGATACTCAAACTCAAACTTGGCGTCGAAGCCCAGGACATCGGCCAGCGTCTGCAGACGGTCCTTGAACTCGTTCTGCAGCGAGGTGATCGAAGAGCGCGGGGACAGCATAATCTTGACCTCGTCATCGGAGGTGGCGACCACGCCGATGTTGGAGGAAACCTCGACGGAGCCGTCGGTGGCGACGTTGCGGCGAATCACGCCGTTAGGGGCAAGGCGCAGGGCGCGGATGAGGGCAAGCGCGGACTTCTGGTCCATGGCCTCAACCTCGGCGTCGTCGGCAATCTCGACGGTGCAAGTAAAGCCGGGGTCGAAGACCTCGAGCTCGGCAGTGACGTCGGCGATGATGCCCTTTGCGATCTGGGCCGCGGCCTCGGCGGCAGCGTGGTCGGCGTAGACCAGAACAGCCTTGCACTCACGGTTGATGGCGTTGTCCTTGGTGCCGCCGTTAAAGCTAACGATGGCGGGCTCGCCGGCAACCATCAGGCGGTCGATGATGCGGGCCATGATGAGGTTGCCGTTGCCGCGCTCCAGGTTGATATCGCTGCCGGAGTGGCCGCCCAGCAGGCCGGAGATGTCGAGCGTGAGGGTGCTACCGGTCTTGTGCTCGCGCGCGATCGGGCAGGTGTAGGTAACGACGACACCGCCGGCGCAGCTGACGGTGGCCACGCCCTCCTCCTCGGAATCGAGGTTGATCATGGTGCGGGCGCTAATCTGGGACTTGTCGAGCGTCTCGGCGCCGACCAGGCCAGTCTCCTCGTCGGTGGTGAACACGCACTCGAGGGCCGGATGGGTAATCGAATCGTCGTTGAGCACGGTAAGCATAAGCGCGACGGCAATACCGTTGTCGGCGCCCAGAGTGGTGCCGTTAGCGGTGAGGACGCCGTCCTTGACGACCAGGTCGATACCATCGGTCGTGAAGTCGTGCTCGACGGAACCCAGCTTGTCGCACACCATATCGATGTGGCCCTGCAGCATCACGGTCGGGGCATTCTCGGCACCGGCAGATGCGGGCTTGCGAATGATGACGTTGTAGACCTCGTCCTGGTACACATCGAGGCCGCGCTCCTTGGCAAACGCAACCAAGAAATCGCTGATGCCCTTCTCGTTGCCAGACCCACGGGGGATCGCACTGACCTCCTCAAAGAAATGGAACAGCTGGGCGGGCTCGTAGCCGGTAATCTTGTAGTCCATGGTGCCTCCTTGGCGCAACTGGTTTGACAGTAAGACATGCGACTTGTATATTCCCAGACTTTGCGTGCATAAACCAGTCGAAAACGCCGAGCGCCCTCGCATCATCGGCTAACGGTGGACCGCATAGCGTAACGGTCACAGCTACCACAGCTCTACAAATCGAGGCGCCCTTGCCAGAGCGCCTCGATTGCACGTATCAAATTGTCGCCACGCCCTACAGTGCGCCGGAACCGGCTTGCATCATGCCACCGGGGCCCGAGCTCACGCCACTGCTTACAGGCGCGGCGTTTCCGGTGTGCGGCGCCGCCGGGGCGGTATCGCCACCAAGCGTGCCCGCCGGACGCGGTGCCGGGATCTCGCCCGTGCCGCGGCTAAAGACAAACTTGCCATCGGCCACGTCGCACAGGACGGTATCGCCCTCGCCCCACTCGCCAGCCAGCAGTTCCTCGGACAGCGGATCCTCGATGAGCTTTTGGATGGCACGACGCAGCGGACGCGCGCCGTTGGTGAGGTCGGTACCCTCCGCCACAATCTTGTCGTAGGCCGCATCGGTAAGCTTGATGTTCATGCCGTTTGCGATCAGGCGCTGGCGCAGATCGTCCACCAGCAGGTGCGCAATCTTGGTCAGGTTCTCGCCCGAGAGCTTCTGGAACACCACGATGTCGTCGATACGGTTGAGCAGCTCGGGGCGGAACAGGCGCTTGAGCTCGCCCATCGCGCGGCCGCGGATCTCACTCGAGGTGAGGCCCTGCTCGCCGGTGGTGCCAAAGCCAACGCTCGCATCCTGCGCGATCTCGCGGGCGCCCACGTTTGACGTCATGATGATCACCGTATTGCGGAAGTCGACCGTCTTGCCCTGACTATCGGTCAGACGGCCCTCCTCCAACACCTGCAGCAGGATATTGAAGATGTCGGGGTGCGCCTTCTCGATCTCGTCGAACAGCACGACCGAGTACGGGTGACGGCGAACAGCCTTGGTGAGCTGGCCGCCCTCGTCGTGGCCCACATAGCCCGGGGGGCTACCGATGAGCTTGGAGACCTCGAACTCACTGCCAAACTCCGACATATCGAAGCTGATGAGCGCGTCCTTGCTGCCAAAGAGATACTCGGCGAGCGTCTTGGCGAGCTCGGTCTTGCCTGTGCCGGTGGGACCAAGGAAGATAAAGCTGCCACCGGGACGACGCGGGTCCTTGAGCGGCGAGCGGCTGCGGCGCACGGCCTTGGCGACGGCCTCGACTGCCTCATCCTGGCCGATGATGCGCGTCTTGAGCACGCTTTCGGTCTGCAGCAGGCGCCGGCTCTCGCTCTCGGTGAGCGAGGAAACCGGCACGCCCGAGGTCACGGACACGATGTCGGCAATCTGGGAGACATCGATGGTGAGCGGGCTGGCGTCGAGCTCGGCCGTCCAGGCAGCCTTGGCCTCGGCGAGCTCAATCTCGGCAGCCTTTTGCTGCTCGGTGATCTCGGCGGCCTTGTTCATGTCGTCGCTCTCGGTGGCCTCCTGCGCGGCGGCCTTAAGCTCCTCCACGCGATGCTCGGCCTCGCGCACCGGCTCGGGCGCGCGGTTGGCGGCGATGCGGGCGCGGGCGCCGGCCTCGTCAATGAGGTCGATGGCCTTATCGGGCAGGAAGCGATCCTGGATGTAGCGGTCGGAGAGGTTCGCGGCGGCCTCGATAGCACCCTGCGTATAGCGCACATGGTGGTGCTCCTCGTAGCGCGGCTTGAGCGCGGTCAGGATCTTGACCGTGTCCTCGACGCTCGGCTCCTCGACATCGATGGTCTGGAAGCGACGCTCGAAGGCCGGGTCCTTGGTGAGGTACTTGCGGAATTCCTCGGCCGTGGTGGCGCCGATAATCTGGAAGGCACCGCGCGCGAGCACGGGCTTGAGCATGGAGCTCGCGTCGATGGAGCCCTCGGCAGAGCCGGCACCGATGATGGTGTGCATCTCGTCAATAAACAGGATGACGTCGTCGGCTTCGGTGGCCTCCTGGATCACGTTCTTGAGGCGCTCCTCAAACTCACCGCGATACTTGGCGCCCGCAACGAGGCCCGGCAGGTCGAGCGTCCAGATGTTCTGGTTCATAAGGTTCTCGGGCACGTTGCCAGCTGCAATCTGCTGAGCCAGACCCTCGACGATGGCCGTCTTGCCCACGCCGGGGTCGCCCAAGATAAGCGGATTGTTCTTGGTGCGACGCGAAAGGATCTCCATCATACGCTGGACTTCCTTTTCGCGACCAATTACAGGGTCGAGCTCGCCGTCGCGCGCCTTCTGCGTAAGGTTGGTGGCGAACTGCTTAAGCGTATCGGTGCCGCTCCCCTTTTGCTGCGACGCGTCCGAGCCGCTAAAGAACGGCAGGCCCGCACCGGGACGCCCGGCACCGGCGCCGGCGAGCGGACGCTTCTTGTCCTGGTCCTTGGCGGTAAGTTTCTCGATAGCCTTTTTGATGGAGGCGGACGACACACCCAGGCGCATGAGGATGTCCATGGCCATGCCGTTACCCTCTTCGACGATGCCAATCAGCAAGTGCTCGGTCGACACATAGGTCTGGTTGTTCTCACGCGCCACGCGGAAGGAGCGCTCCATCACGCTAATGACGAGCGGCGTAAAGGCAAGCTTGGCCGCCTCGGTCTCCTCGCTGGGCTCGGGAACCGTGGTCTGGACCTCTTTGAGAGTATCCATGATGTCATCGTAGGAGATGTCGAGCGAGCGCAGCGCCTCGGCGGCAATGCCCTCGTCCTCCTTGGCAAGCGCGAGCAGCAAGTGCTCGGTGCCCACCTTATTTGAGTGCAGATCGAGCGCCTCCTGTTTGGCCATCGACATGACCTTGCGCGCTCGATCGGTAAATCTATCTAACATGCTCGTTTCCTTACATGAGTTCATCGAAATCAAAACGCCCGCCCGTCGGCGGCGCTTTTGTCTCTTTACCCACAGGTTGTCTATGTTAACAGCTGGAGGAATATCTATAAACCCGGCTCACATGAATGCAGGTTATGACCGCATCGCGGGACTCACCGCGCGATGCGCGACAGGCGCCCCGCAAGAGAAACCCTAGGCGTCTTTCACCACGTCGGGACTCGTCGCACGCGATGCGCGATAGGCATCGGCCTCCTTGGAGACGCGTTCGAGCAGCTCGGATGTATCGACGCCCTCGACTTGCGCGACCGTTTCCACCGTCTGCATGGCGACCGCCCTCAGGTACGCGCACGCGCTGTCCCCCGGCTGCTCGAGGTCTATCTCCTCGCCGCCCTCCCGGGCAAAGCCGACCGCCATCACAAAGCCCATGATGCCCGAGACCAGAAAGCCCACCGCAAAGCTCGAATCTGCCTTGAGCTCTTCTCCGTCGGGGTGGACGATCTCTCTCACGCGGTCGATGATGATCGTATGGATGCCCTGCACGACCTGCTCGGCGGCACCCGCCCTCATGGTGATGACGATGCGCTGCAGCAGGCAGCGGACGTCGCGCCGGTCGAACGCCGAAAGGTCGCCCTCGCTCGAAAAATGCCAGAGGGCATCGGTGATGCGCTCGTTATCCTGCAGCAGCTGGGCTATGGCGATGGCGACGAGTTCATCGAAATCGTGAAAATAGTAGTAAAACGTTCCGCGATTGCACTGGGCGGCGCGGGTCACCTCGCCAACCGACAGCTCGAAGATGCTGTTGTTCTCGATGAGCTCCCAAAACGCCTCGATGATACGGGTGCGTGCATCGGGCGCATCGGCGTCCTTACGCGGTCTCGCCATGCGCCTCACCGCACCCCTGCGCCTTGGCGTTCATGATGAGCATCTGAAGACGGTTCTCCACGTTGGCGAAGCTCACGTCGGGATCGTAGTCGAGCGGCAGGAACTGCGCCGTGGGATACTGCTCCTTGAGCGCATGGATGAGCCCGCGCCCCACGACATGGTTGGGCAGACACCCGAACGGCTGCAGGATCACGAAGTTGCGGCAGCCGCGCTTGGCGTGCTCGAGAATCTCCGCCGGAATCAGCACGCCCTCGCCCGCATCGAACGTATGGTGCAGGATCTTATCGCTCGCGCGCACGAGCTCGGGCATGCGCGTCGGCGGCTCGTAGAGCGGGCTCGCCGCGCCCAGGCGGTCGCAACGGTCGTGCGCGAGCTCGAACAGGTTGTCCGCCGTGGCGTACCAGGCCTTTTCGGGCAGCGACAGGTCGACGTGGAACTCGCGCGACTGCGCATGCTTGTAGAAATAGGTCTTGCGGATCACGTCGGTCATGCGCGCCTCGATGACCTCGAGCCCGTTGTCCTCGAGGTAGCGCTCGATCTCGTGGTTGGCGCCGAGATGGAAATTGAGCAGGTACTCGCCCACGATGAGAACGGTCGGATGCGGGTTCGAGCGGTCGTACGGAACGGCGTCCATGATCGCAAGCGCGCGTTTGAAGCCCGTCGCCTGGCCTCTCAGCCCGGAGCGCTCCATGCCCTCGATAACCTCATCGAGCGCGCGGTCGAACGCAGCGTCCGCCGCGCCCTTCTCGAGCTCGTAGGGACGGATGCGCCTAAGCATGGCCTCGAGGGCATCGATCATGGGAAGACCGTAGGCGATCTGGATGCTCGGGCCAAGGCCGAGCTTGAAGCCCGGATGCGCATTGTGGGCATCGACGTCGTCGTTGGTGAGCACCGGGACATAGTCGTATCCCGCGTCGTCGAGCGCGCGGCGCAGCAGGGGCATGTAGTGCGTCAGGCGGCAGTCGCCGATATACTTGCCAGTCACCACGGCGACGTCGTGCGGGTCGTACTTACCGCTCTCGAGTGCCGCGAGCGCCTCGCCGATCACGATTTGCGCGGGGAAGCAGATGTCGTTGTGCACATAGCGTTTGCCCAGGCGGATGGCATCCTCGCGCCCGATATCAAGGGCCTCGGCGCGCACGCCCTGATTGCGCATCGCCGCGGTCATGAGCCTGCAGAACGCATGGGAGGTGTTGGGGACCAGCGCGATCTTGTCGTGCCGGTCGCGCTTGGTGTACTTGACCTTATACGGGTCGTCGAGCGGATGGACCGCGTGCACCCGGGCGCCCTCGGCACGCTCCTCCGCGCGACGACGGTTGACCGACTCGATAAACGAACGCACGCGAATGCCCATGGGACCGGCGACGTCGCTCTCATCGAGCTTGATCATCATCGGAACCTTGGAGCCCATCTCGCCCATCATGCGCGCGATCTCGTCGGTGAGATACGCATCGTGGCCGCAGCCGAAGCTGCCCATCTGCACGAGCTCGAGCTCGGGCGTCGATGCGACGATGACCGCGCACGACAGCATGCGTGCATGATAGTTGTTCACGATGTCGATGCGGCTGTTGGAAAGATCGACGTTGCAGACCCCCGGCACCGCATCGGGCGTCAGCACGGGGATGCCGCGCTCAGAGAAGAGCTTGGGCAGCCCGTGGTTGACCAGCGGGTCGTTGTGGTACGGGCGCGAAGCGATCACCACCGCGTAGCCGCCGTCCTCGTGCACGTTCTCGAGCACCTGCCTGCCGCGCAGCTGCAGCTGGTTCTCAAACGTCTCCTGCGCGCGGTCCGCCTGCTCGGTCGCCTTGGCAACCAGGTCGGCATCGATATCGAAGGTCTCCTTGCAGCACGCCTTGAGCTGGCGGTTTCGGTCGCCCTCGTCGTACCAGTGGAACAGCGGCGTATCGAACGGAACGCCGAAACGCTCCTCCGGGTTATCGGAATTGCGCATCACGTAGGGGTATCCCTTTACGACGGCGCACATCCACTCGCTGGTAGAGGCGGTGTTTTCGGTGGGCACCGTCGTGATGATGGGCATGAAGATGCGGTCGACGCCGGCGTCGACGAGATTGCGGATGTGCCCGTGGACGAGCTTGGCCGGGAAGCACACGGTGTCGGATGTGACGTGCGCCAGACCGCGCTCGTACATCGCCTTGGTGCTGCGTCCCGAGACGCGCACCTTAAAGCCGAGCGTGCTGAAGAACGTCGACCAGAACGGCATGGTGTCCCAGAACTCGAGCACACGGGGAATGCCGATCGTGACATCGCGCCCCCCGCTGACGGGAACCGTGGGGTACGACTCGAACAGCAGCTTCTCGCGGTCGACAAAGAGATTGGGGGCAGCCGCGGTCCGGTCGCGCCCCGTGCCGGGTGCCTGTGCCTCGCAAGCACCCTGCGGACGCAGCTCCTCCGCCGCGGGAACCTCGCGCACGAGCTCATCCCATGAGATGGCGCCGCCGCGCGGGCAGCGATTGCCCGTGACGTAAAGCGAGCCGTCGCCAAATGCCACGACCGCGCGCTGGCAGCGGTTGTTGCACCGACGGCAGGTAACGCCGCCGAACTCGCGATGCTCGAAGCGCTCCACGGCATCGAGCCCGATAAACGACGTGCCGGCGTCGCCCTTGCGGCATTCCTCGCGCGCGAGCAGGGCGATACCGATAGCGCCCATCAGCCCCGGGTGGGGCGCACGCGTGACGGGTTTGCCCAGATACTGCTCGAATGCGCGCAGCACCGCGTCGTTTCGGAACGTGCCGCCCTGGACGACGACTTTGTCGCCCAGACGGTTGAGATTTGAAACGCGAATGACCTTGGTGAACACGTTCTCGATAATCGAACGGCAGAGACCGGCCATGATGTCGCCCGGACCCTTACCGCGCCGCTGCTCGGAAACGACGCTGCTGTTCATGAACACCGTGCAGCGGCTGCCGAGAACGGCGGGGGCTTTGGACGAAAATGCCTCGGTCGCGATATCCTCAACGGCTATTCCGAGGTTTTTGGCAAAACCCTCGAGGAACGAGCCGCAGCCCGCAGAGCACGCCTCGTTGACGACGATATCGGTCAGCACGCCGTGGTTGAGCCAGATGGCCTTCATATCCTGTCCGCCGATGTCGAGCACGAAGGTCGCATCGGGAACGCATGCGCACGCGGCGCGGGCGTGCGCGACCGTCTCGACCGTATGGTAGTCGGCGTGGAACGCGCGCGCGAAAAGCTCCTCGCCGTATCCCGTGGTGCCCACGGCATCGATCGCAAGCGTGACTCCCGCTGTCTCCCAGCGGTTCTTCAAGCTGACAAGACCCTGTTGGGCGACGTCGAGCGGTCTGCCGTTATTAGACGCGTAGAACGAATCGACAAGCTCACCCGCCTCATCGACCAGGGCGAACTTGGTCGTCGTGCTCCCCGAATCGATACCGAGCGCCACACGCACCGTCTCTCCGGGCGCATACGCATCCGGACCCTTTGCCGGCGTCTCTTTGCCATGGCGTGCCGTAAAATCCGCCTGCTCGGCAGGTGTGGCAAAAAAGGGCTGGGCAAGACGTCCCTCCCCGCTTGCGGGCGCGACCGTCTCGAGCTTATCCAGCCGGACAAAAGCGTCGGGAAGGTCGATCGGTTGGGACGATGCGAACATGTCGGTCAGCGACAGGGCGGCACCGCGCGCGACCATGATCTGCGGATCGCGCGGGACGATAACCTGATCGTCCGATAGATTCAGTTGCTCCCGGAACACGCGGACCAGTGTGGGGTTGTAGGCGAGCGTACCGCCCTCGAAGATTACCGGCGGCTCGATGTCGATACCCTGGGCCAGACCGCCGATCGTTTGGCGGGCGACCGCGTGAAGCGCCGAAAGCGCCAGGTCGGTGGCAGGAATGCCCTCGTTGAGCAGCGGCTGGATATCGGTCTTTGCGTACACGCCGCAGCGGCCCGAGACCTCGTGGACGGTCGTTCCCCGGCTTGCGAGCTGCTCGAACTCGCCCGATTCGGTGCCGACCCCCATGAGCTTTGCCATCTCGTCGATAAATGCACCGGTACCGCCTGCGCACGAGCCGTTCATGCGCATGTCGGCAACCTCGATGTCTCCCTTATCGTTGGTGCGGAAGAAGATCATCTTGGCGTCTTGGCCGCCCAGCTCGATGGCGCAGCGCGTCTGCGGATAGAACCTGCTGATCGCGAGCGCGTTGGCGACCACCTCCTGAACGTACGAGGCGCCCAGCGCGGTCGCGATATCGCGCGCACCCGAGCCGGTCACCGCAACGCGCAGCGACTCATGGGGAAAGCGCTCGGCGAGCTCGCCGAGCATGGCGCGCACGCTCGCTGTCTGACACGCCCCGTGGCGGCGATATCCCCACCACGCCTCGGTCATATCCTCGTGCATCGCGTAAACTTTGGTCGTCGTCGACCCTACGTCCAGTCCTACTAGCAACGCCATAATGCTCCGTCTCTCGCATTTTTCCCGCTAGAGATATACCACTCTACGTAATACAACAGACTGTTGTATTTAAACTCCGTATAAAAAGCGGCTGCCGAAACGCTTCAGCAGCCGCCGAATGCACCAACAGATTGTTCTGCGCGCTAGCACGTCGGGCAACGGAGCAGCACGGGCCCTCCGGTCATGCGCACCGCTCACGCCCGCGATGTCGCCGAGAGAGCTATCCACGCTTTGGGCTCCAACCAAGCAAGTCGCCCGCGCTCAGCAGATCCCTAAGCGAGCTACTCGCACTCAGGAGCCATAGCCTGCTCCAAGAGCTCGGCATGCTCCTCCTCGAAAACCGTCCCCACAGGGAAGGCGCGACGGAAGACGAAGCGGGAAATCGGACCGGCTACCAAAAGGTTCCACGGCAGCGCCATCACAAAATAATGCGGGATGTTGATCATCCAGATCGCGGGCACGGAATACAGGTTCGCAAGGATGCCGCCGGGCATGTGCGTCAGACCCTCACAGGCGCCGTAGAGCGACATGATGATGACCATGGGAACGACCATGCAGGAGCTGACGGCGAGCGTCATGGCGAGCGGCGAGCTCTTGCCCGGCGTGACCAAGTACTTAAAGGCGAAACCCTTGGCGAGCGGGCTGGCGACGAACCAGTCGCAGCACATCGCAAAGACATAGGCAACGGGGAAGCCGAGCCACGCGGCGGCAACGACCTCGCCGTTGATGGCCCTGTGCTGCAGGGCAACGTTGTAGATGCTCATCCAGAGCACCATGCAAAAGCACATGATAAAGGTGAACAACAGGCTCTCTCGTTTGTTGATAGGCATAAAGGGCATGGTCCTTTCCGTGTTACGCCGCGGCATCACGCAACAAAAACGGGCGGGCAAGATGGAGCTGTTGGGACTTCATCTCGCCCGCCCGTGATACGTGCGTCTGCGACTACTTATGTGGTGGAACCAGCCTAGCACGAAAACCCCGCGCTTCGTAAGCGTTGAGTTTATGAAGATGCAGGGCACCAATAATCCCCCGACCCCCTAAGTTGCGGTGGAATACGGACTGTTTTGACCCTTCAAGCAGCAATTCAGTCCCTATTTCACCGCAACTCATTTGGTGCAAAGTAACATGTCCCCCTTGCACCAATTAGCTGGTGTGGCGCCAGCGGGGGTCGGTGAGGGTTCTCGCCACGCCCAAGCCAACGGGCAGAAACGCCACGATGAGCACTGCACGCACAAACCAGCCGAGCATATTGACCGTGTCGAAGGTGCACATGTAATACATAGAGCGATAGAGATACAAGCCCGGCACCATAATGACAATCGAAGGCACCGTGAGGGCGATGCGCGGGTAGGTGAGCTTGACTTCAGCCAAGCTTGCGAGCAGCCCCGATACCAGCGCGCCGATAAACGCTGCTGCCTCGGGAGGCATTCCCGTGCTGAGGCCCAGGAAGGGAATCATCGTCGGCGCATCGACAAGGGTCAGACGCAGGGTATTGGACACGGCGCCGATCAACCCAGCTGTCGCGGCCATCTTTACCGGGCTGTTGAACATCACCGAGAAGCCGAATACGCCAACGAAGCTCATCACCACGCGCAGGAGCGTAAGGGCAAGCGGCGAAAGGCCCAGTGGGGCAAAGTCGTCCGGCGCCAGGCCAACACACTCGGCAACCATCCAGCCTACGAGCGTCGCCATTACAATAATCGATACGGCATATGAAAGGCGCTCGATACCGCTTCGCATGTCGAGCTTAGCGATGTCGAGGCCTGCCGTAATGAGTGGAAAGCCGGGAATCACAAAGAGCATGGCGCCGATATAGCCTTCTTGGTGCGACATTGCCCCCGGTATGACCTGGCCAAGGCCGAGCAATGCCAGCAGATACGAAACACAAGCGAGCGCAACGCCGGTCGTCAGCGCGCTAAACTGACCAAGGCCTTGCTTGAGAATATGAGAGCGGGCAAAGTTGCCGACACCCGCGCCCACGAACGCGCATGCCATCTCAATGGGACCGCCACCAAGTAAAAAGACAAAGGCGCCACAGGCGCAGGCCGCCGCAAGGCCCTGTTGCCAAGGCGCGTAATCAGGTTTTGAACTCTCGACGGTCTTGAGCATCTCGTGATACTCGTGCACCGTGAAGCGACGACCATAGGTCTCGATTTCCTTGAGGAAACTCTCCATCATCCAAATGCGATGGGTATTGACGCCCGTTGTGGGTAAGCTGACGACCTCGTTAAAGCAGTGGCCATCTTCGATGCAGGTGCACTCAAACGATAGGAGACTCAAGTCGACGTGGATGGTGACACCGAGTACGGCGGCGACTCGATTCATGGTATCGCGTACACGCCAGGCACCCGTTCCGCTCGCGAGCATAAGCATACCGGTGCGGCAGATGATGGATGATTTATCGGTGAGCGGCGCATCGACGGCAAGTTCATCGCCTGCCGTCACGATCTGGTGCCAGTCAGTTTTCATATGGAGCGCGCCGGCACGAACGCCGTGGTGCATGGAGGCTCTCGAAAGCAGCGAGTTAAGGCGCGAAGACTGTGGGGACTCCGTTGATTCGTCCTCAACCTCATCAGTCTCTTCATCGACCAGATCAAAGGAATCAAGCGGCGCTGGCTCGCGACGGTCGATCAGCTCCTCGTCCTCATCATCAAAGTAGTTGAACTGATCGAGCATGTCCTCTTCAATCGCGCGCTCGCTCGCATCGTCCATCCCGGTGCTCCCTTCCTATCGACTAACCCCCATCCTAGACAGCGACGGCTAAAGGAAACATAAAAGAGACGGCTGTCATGCGAGCCATGTGCGCAATAGCCATTGGGTAGTCATTGGGGACGTTCTTGAATGACTAGTCGTTTAAGAACGTCCCCAATGACTACATCTGGACCAAGGTAACGCCGATGTTTTGGCAACGCCAGCGAAAGCCCGCCAGAGCGAGCAAGGTGCCTTCGGAACTAGATGCCACCATAGGTTGAGCATAAGCCAGCGAGCGGGTCGCATTTGAGACAAGGTGACGTGAAACGAAAGGGCGCTGACCTTCTGGTCGCGCCCTTGAAGTTGAACGTCAGATTGTCCAAATGCGGCCCGCGCGGCGTCGAGCCGTTACGCGGTTCGTAGAACCGCGTAACTAATTAGTACATCTTTGCGCCGGCAGGGATGGAAGCGTCGAGCTGGATCAGGTTGAGGCGCTCCTCGCCCTCCTCCTCGTGGATGGCGCTGATGAGCATGCCGCAGCTGGGGATACCCATCATCTTGCGCGGAGGCAGGTTGGTGATGGCGAGCAGGGTCTTGCCGACCAGGTCCTCGGGCTCATAGTATTCATGGATGCCGGAGAGAATGGTACGGTCAGTGCCGGTACCGTCATCGAGCGTAAAGTTCAGCAGCTTCTTGGACTTCTTGACGGCCTCGCATGCCTTGACCTTCACGGCGCGGAAGTCGCTCTTAGAGAAGGTATCGAAGTCGACGAACTCCTCAAACAGCGGCTCGACGGCAATCTTGGAATAATCGACCGTGGGCTTGAGGGGCTTGACGAAGGGGCTCGCGGTGTTGCCGGCCTCGGCAGCCTTGGCAGCAGCGGCACCGGACTGGAAACCCTTCTCGGGCTTCATGTGCGGGAACAGCAGCACGTCGCGGATGGAAGCCTGGTTGGTGAGCAGCATGACCACGCGGTCGATACCGATGCCAATGCCGCCCGCGGGAGGCATACCGTACTCGAGGGCGCGCACGTAATCCTCGTCGTACTCCATGGCCTCGTCGTCGCCGCCGGCCTTCTCGGCCATCTGGGCAGCGAAGCGCTCGGCCTGGTCGACCGGGTCGTTGAGCTCGGAGAACGCGTTCGCGTACTCGTGGCCGGCGATGACCAGCTCAAAGCGATGGGTCAGGCGCGGGTCATCCTCAAAGCGCTTGGCAAGCGGGCTAACCTCGATGGGGTAATCGCACACGAAGGTGGGGTTGACGATGGTGTCCTCGCCCAGCTCGTCATAGATCTCGGCGATGATCTTGCCGGCGGTCCACTCGGGCTTGATCTCCAGGCCCTTCTCGCGTGCGGCGGCAGCAAGCTCCTCAACCGGCGTGTCGATGGTGACCGGCTTGCCGAGCACGTCGGAGACAATGTCGGTCATGGGACGGCTTGCCCACTCACCGGACAGATCGATGGTCTGACCCTGGTACTCAATAACCTCGGGGTTGCCGATAGCCTTGTTAGCGGCCTTAATGACACCCTGGGCGAGTGCCTTCATGCCCTCGAGGTCGGAGAAGGCACGGTAGGCCTCCATCGTAGTGAACTCGGGGTTGTGGGTAAGGTCCATGCCCTCGTTACGGAAGATGCGGCCGATCTCGAACACGCGCTCAAAGCCGCCGACAATGCAGCGCTTGAGGTGCAGCTCGGTGGCGATACGCAGGTAGCACTCCTGATCGAGCGCATTGAAGTGCGTGATGAACGGCTTAGCCGTAGCGCCGCCCTGGATGGTCTGCAAGATGGGGGTCTCGACCTCCATGTAGCCATCGGACTCCATAAAGCGGCGGAACGTGGAGAGAATCTGCGAACGCTTGCGGAAGGTCTCGCGAACGTCGTCGTTGGCGATCAGGTCGACATAGCGCTGGCGATAGCGGGTCTCCTTGTCGGAGAGACCGTGGAACTTCTCGGGCAGCGGGCGAACGGCCTTGGAGAGCAGCGTCGCGCTCTTGGGGGCAACGGAAAGCTGGCCACGCTTGGTGCGCACGACTACGCCGGTTACGCCCAGGATATCGCCCAGGTCGAGTGCCTTGAGCGTGTTCCAGGCGGCCTCGTCCATATCGTTGATGCGGCAGAACAGCTGGATCTCGCCGGTCGCGTCGCGCACGACGATGAACATAATCTTGCCCTGACCGCGCTTGGCAACCACACGGCCGCCGATCTTCACGACGTCCTCGGTGTCCTCGCCATCGGTGAGCTCGGCGTACTTAGTCTCGATGTCGACGACGTAGTCCTCAATCTCGGAGTGCTCGGGATACGGGTTCTGGCCCGCCTCGAACAGGGAGGCACGCTTGGCCAGGCGGGTGGCGCGCTCGTCGTTGAGCGTCGATGCCTGATCGGCGGCGTTCTGGTTTTCTGCCATAGTTAGCTCCTCAAACTAAAACGCTCCCCAGGATTCGGTCCCAGGGAGCGAAAACATACCTTTACGCGGGACCGTGGTCTAGCGTGCGATCTTGGCGATGGTGTAGACGCGAGTCTTGCCGGAAGGCGTAACGACCTCGACGGAGTCGCCCTCGCCATGACCAATGATGGCGTGGCCGACCGGAGACTCGTTGGAAATCTTGTGCTCGAGCGAGTTGGTCTCGGTGGTACCGACAAGCGTGACCTCGATGAGCTCACCGTTGGGGTCGACCAGGGTAACAGTCGAGCCAATGGAGACGGTCAGATCACCCGTGGTGGCAGCAACCTGGGCGTTGGCGAGAATAGCCTGAATCTCGGCAATGCGAGCAGCATTCTGGGCCTGCTTGTCCTTGGCGGCATCGTACTCGGAGTTCTCCGAAAGGTCGCCGAACGCGCGAGCTTCCTTGATGTCCTCGACGATCTCCTTGGCGTAATCGCCCTCACGCCAAGCGAGCTCCTCGACGAGCTTCTGGCGGCCCTCAGCGGTCAGTACGATCTGGCTTGCGTCCATACGGATATCTCCCCAACTATGATGTAACGATCAACTGTCAACAAAAACGAAAAAGACCGGCTAGCCTGCGGGCAAGCCGGTCAGGTGCTCACCCCAAAGGGATGGGACTACTCTGCGTCCGCGTCGCTGTCCTCTGCCTTCTTTTGCTTGGCAGCAGCGAGCTTGGCCTCGAGCTCTGCGATCTCCTTGTCCTCCTTGGACTCCTCGACCACAACGTCCTCGGCCTGCTCGGTTTCGCCCTTATCGTCGCCCTCCATACCCTCGCGGATATTCTTGACGGTAGAGCCGAGGGACTTACCGAGCTTCGGCAGGTTCTTAGGCCCAAAGATAATCAGGACAACAACGAGAATAATGATGAGCTCAGGAGCCCTCAGTCCAAACATGTAGACCTCCACAATACAGCGAGACAAGCTCGAATGAGTATACCGCGGGTATCGCGGTATCACAACAATAGCTAAAAAAAGGGACCGCAAGAAGCGGTCCCTCCTCATGCTCTGGTCGGGTTGACTGGATTTGAACCAGCGACCCCTGCGTCCCGAACGCAGTGCTCTACCAAACTGAGCCACAACCCGTTAGCTCGACTATAGTAACAAAGATTTCCGTCGTGTGCCAGAGAAATTTTTACTTCTTTGGCGCTTCAATGCGAACCGTGTCGGAAACGAGCTCCGTTGCATAAGCCCACCAGCCGTTTTGTTGAGCGTCTGCCGCAAGATTGACTGCCGTGGCGGCGGTATCGCAGAGAGCAAACGAGCAGGCACCCGAACCGCACACGTTTACGGCAATGGTACCGTCCTGTGAACGAAGCCAGTCAAGCACCGTTTGAATCCGCGGCTCCATCTGCGCGGAAATGACACCCAGGTTGTTGTGGACGAGCGCGTAGGCCACCTCTGCATCTCCCGAGTGAAGGGCAGATGCGATCGCTCCGGGCTTGTCCGCAGGCGCTGGGGTCTCGTCAAAACGTCGATAGGCTTCAATTGTTGAAACGCTTGCCTCGCGCGGCTTGACCAGCACGACGGGTGTCGCGGGTAGTGCGGGGTACTCGGTTGCCAGCACGTCTCCCCCACCCACGTAAAATGCAGGGCTGGCATGCAAAAAGAAGGGAACGTCGGCGCCAATGCCGCGCGCGATGTTGTCCAGCGCGGGATCGGCACGGTCGATACCCCAACTCTCTGCCAAGGCGACAATGACCGCCGCGGCATCCGTCGAAGGACCTCCCAGGCCGGCACACAACGGGATGCGCTTCTCGATCGTGATGCAGACATTGGCTTCGCGACCATAATGCTCGGCCATAGCAGCGGCCGCACAATACGCCGTATTCTTTTGCATGGGAAAGTCGGATGCCGGAATCGTCTGGACGGTCAGCTCCTGCGCCGGAGCGACTGTCACGATATCGGCAAGACCGACGGCTGCCATCAGGGAATCGACCTTATGGTAGCCGCGGTCGTCGCGCTCGGTATGAACCCCCAGATAGAGGTTGATCTTTGCCGGCGCGGAAAGGGTCAGGGACCAATCGGTCACCGCTAGTGCTCCTCGAGCTGATTGCCGAGCGGGGTAAAAATGTGCTCGCCGCTCTCGGGGTCGAACAGCTCGACCTGGCCGGTGAGAACATCAATATACTGGTAGGACTGACGCGACTTGCGGCCACGGCGCTCGTCGACCTCGACGATAAAGACTGCCGGATGGACGCTCTTGATGGTGCCCATGCGCTCGACGACGCGGGTGCGGCCCATGTTGGCCTTCACCTTAACGCGATCGCCCACCATATCGGTCAGCTTCTCGTGGATGTCGTCGACGTGATTGACTTCCATCTCTTCCATGAACAGGGCCTCCAGAAGGTGCAATTCAAAAAGGGGATAATACCCCTAAGATAGACAAAACTCTAATACTATAGCACCCTGCCGTGGCCATACGCAAGTAGCTAAATAAGCCCCGTCCCAAATTGACTACTTACAGATTGTCGGTGTCCAGGACGATGGTGAATGGACCGTCGTTGACCAAGTCGACTTTCATATCGGCGCCGAAGATGCCATGCGCTACGTGCTCGACGTCCTCGCGCACAAGCGTCAGGAAGTACTCGTAGAGCTCGTTGGCGACATCGGGGGTGCCAGCATCCGTAAACGATGGACGGCGGCCGTGACGGCAATCGGCGAACAGCGTGAACTGTGACACCACGAGAACCTCGCCGTCGACATCGGCAAGTGCCAGGTTGGTCTTGCCGTTCTCGTCCTCGTTAATGCGCAAGCCCCGGAGCTTGCCCCACAGCTTATCGGCCTCGGCGCACGTGTCGTCATGGCCAACGCCCAGTAGCACCAGATAGCCGCGCCCAATTTTGCCCACGCACTCGCCGTCGACCGTCACGCCGGCGTTGAGCACGCGCTGCACCACCGCACGCACGGCCTACTCCTCGCCCGTCAGTTTGGCGGATAGGTGCTCGAGCGCGTGGAAACGATGGCTGATGGCGTTCTTCTCGTCCGCCGTCAGCTCGGCCATGGTCTTGCCCGGCGTGTCGACCGGCAGGAACAGCGGGTCGTAGCCAAAGCCGTGATCGCCGCGGCCCTCGTGTGCGATAACGCCCTCGCAGGCACCCTCACCATAGGTGACCAAACCGTCCGTGTCGATGAGCGCGACGACGCTCATAAAGCGCGCAGTGCGGTCCTCGTCGGCCACGCCTTCCAGGTTAACGAGGAGCTTGGCATTGTTGGCGGCATCGTCGCCGTGAACGCCCGCGTAGCGCGCGCTATACACACCGGGCTCACCATCCAGCGCATCGACGACCAGACCCGAATCGTCGGCAATGGCCATGAGCCCCGTCTCTTCGACGGCAGCCTGCGCCTTGATGATGGCGTTCTCCAAAAACGTCGTGCCGTTTTCCTCGGGATCCTCAAAATCGCCCAGCTGACCGAGCGCCACAAAGCGAACCTCGGGCATAACCTTGCCTAAAATGGCCTCGATCTCGGTGAGCTTGTGGGCGTTGCCCGTTGCCACGACGATGGTCGCCGCCGGGTCGAGGGTGTCGATGTCGATCTTCTCAAGTGCCATGAGTGGTCTCCTTGTCCGTATAGCAAAGTCACGTAAAAGGGACTGGCCCTTCGGCGTCTCCCCTTTCATGTGGCATCAACCTTATCTATCGGCGTTTCCGCAGATAAAACCTGCCAAAATAAACCTGTCCCTTTTTGGCAGGTTAGGCGAGGACTTGGCGCTGGAGCTCGATGAGCTCGGCAATGCCCTTGTCGCCCAAATCGAGCAGGGAATTGAGGCGCTTGCGGTCGAAGGGTGCCTGCTCGCCAGTGCCCTGGAGCTCGATCATCTCACCGGTATCGGTGGCGACAAGGTTCATGTCGACCTCGGCGTGACTGTCCTCGGAATAATCCAGGTCGAGCAGGGTGTTGCCGTCGACAACACCCATGGAAATCGCGGCGACCTGGCCCGTGAGCGGGATGCGCTCGAGCTTACCCGCCTCGACCCACATGGCAAGGGCGTCGTGCAGCGCCACCCAGGCGCCGGTAATGCTCGCCGTGCGTGTGCCGCCATCGGCCTGGATCACATCGCAGTCGACGGTAACGGTGTACTCGCCAAGTGCCTTCATATTGACGATGGTACGCAGGCTGCGACCGATGAGGCGTTCGATCTCCATGGAGCGGCCCTTGCGGTTGGCATGCTCGCGCTTGCAGCGCTTGCCGGTCGATGCTGGCAGCATGGCGTACTCCGCCGTTACCCAACCGGCCTTGGCGCCCTTGCGCCAGCCCGGCACGCCCTCCTCAATTGTGGCGGCACACAGCACGCGCGTGTCACCGAACTCAGCCAGGCACGAGCCGTGGGCATGCTTCATGACGCCGCGGGTAAGCTTGACGGGGCGCAGCTCATCGGCGGCGCGGCCGTTGGCGCGATTGACCTGCATATACTCCATGGAAAAATCCTTTCGGCAAAAGGTGAACGTGAGCTTTTGGTCGGTGACCTTTTATCTATTTCAGTTCGTCGATATCGATATGCTCAATGCTCTTGAGCGGCTGGCCAAAGATAAAGCTGCCCGCCACCGCAAACTCGGCAATGTTATCGGACGTCGTTGCAAAACGATGCTGCGGCTCGGCCGCGTCGCCCGCCAGCTGCTCGCGGCGCGTGAGAATATCGGTCAGCTCGCGCGTGGTCTCCTCGGCGGAGCTCACCACGCGCACTCCGGGACCCAGCGCATGGCGAATAGGCCCCACGAGCAGCGGAAAATGCGTGCAGCCGAGTACCACGGTATCGATGCCGTGGTCGCGCAGCGGCTCAACCGTGGCGCCGACCAGCGCGCGTACGGCAGGCGTATCAAAGATGTCCTCGTTCTCGAGCCACTGCTCTTGCAGATGTGCGCCCGAGGCGAGCTCGTGCTCAACGACCTCGACAAAGCTCGAGGCAGGGCAGCCGTATACGTCGACGCCGGCATCCAGGTCCTGAATGGCACGCGTGTAAGCGCCTGAGCGAATGGTGAGGTTGGTGGCGAGCACGCCCACCCGGCGCGTGCGGGTGCTGTTGATTGCCGCGCGTGCGCCCGGTGCGATCACGCCGATGACGGGGACGTCGAGCACCTGCTGGGCCAAACGCAAGGCCGCAGCGGTCGCTGTATTGCAGGCGATGACCATAATCTTGACGTCGTGCTTCGAAAGCCAACGGCCCGCCTGCAACGCAAACGAGCGCACTTCATCCTCGGTGCGGGTGCCGTAGGGGCAGCGCTTGGTGTCGCCAAAGTAGTAGACGGACTCGTGCGGCAGCGCCGTCGCAATCGCGCGCGCAACCGTCAGACCGCCCAAACCAGAATCGAACACGCCAATCGGGCGCGTGTCGCCTGCCGGATTCTCGATATCGGACATTACCTCACCAGTCTCTCTCGAAAAGACATGTCCAAGTGCGGCGGCGCCGCGCTACGAACGCGCCGCGACCAGCAGCTCTGCCGTCGCCGCCCAACCGTCGACAATTTTGCCGCGCGTAACGAAAGCGTTCTCGCAAGCAGCCAGGAACTCGGGCGCGCCGGCGCTCGTCAGGCCATTCTCGACCAGGCAGAACGTGCCCACGTGATCAGCCATGTAGAAGTCGGACTCGGAATCGCCGAGCGCGAGCGTCTCCTCGCGCTCGATCCCCAGGTGCTCGCAGAAGCGCGCGATGGCAACGCCCTTGTTGAGACCCGCGGGGTTGATGTTGAATGCGCGACCGTCCTCGACGCGATCGAGCTCGAGCGTCGTCGGCTTGGACAGGTGAGTCAGATGGCCGTTGCAAGCCCAGATCAGACCGCAGCCGGCCTCGTCCAGGATGGCCTGAACCTCATCGTCGGGCACATCGCCGCGCATGCCGACGGTGACCTCACGGTATTTGTAGCCGGTCGACATGTCGTTGTGATACTCGATCTTGTGCGGCCAGCGGGCGAGGATCTTCTCGCACACGCCGGTCTGCTCGATCACCTGGTGCGGCGTGAGGCCGCAAGAGGAGTCGTAGGGCATGTCGCCGGTCAGATACTCCCAATCGTTGGCTTTGAGGTCGTACATGACCAGGCCGCCCATCTCGCCGATGTAGGAGTTGAGACCGAGCACGCGCGCGTCCTCGTGGATCATGGTACGGTTGCGGCCCGAGGTGGGAACCACCTGAATACCAGCGCGAGCGAGCGCCACGACGGCCTCGACGAGTTTGGTCGAGGGGTTGCCGTCGTTGTCGCGTAGCACGCACGAGCCGGGTGCGAGCATCGTGGCATCCAGGTCGGTAAAGACGTACTTGACCTTGGCCAAGCGCTCGCGCATCTCGCCCGAAAGCTCGGCAACGGTCGGCAGGGTGTTGTGGGACATGGTTACTCCGTTTACGTAGAAGGGTTTGGACTTGGACGGCATGTTTTGATTGAGGGAACACGCTTATGGCGACAGCGCACTCAGGGCGCCGCCGCCATCATGGTTCATTAGTCAAACTGGGTAACATCGATCAGGCGATTGGCCAACGAAAGGTCGCTCTCGATGGGCACGAACTCGTCACCCACGTGCATGAGCTCCTCGTCACCCTTTGCCAGCAGCAAGACAATGGTAGGAGCATCGGGGTTGACGTACTCCTCGCGCGCCGCCTTGAACGCCGCATGCACAGCGGCTTCGCGGTCGAGGATGATCTTGTTCGGCGTATCGTCGGGAACATGCTCGGCAAGCTCGCGACAGACCTTCATCGGGTCCTCGTGAGCTGGATCCTCGTTCGTAAAGATCATCAGGTCGGAATACGGTGCGGCCTCGCGTGGCAATTGCTCGCGGCGCTCCTGCGCCTTGCCGCCGGCGGCGCCAAACAGCGCAATGACGGGGCTAGCGGGAAACGCGCGCTTGACCGACGAGAAAAGCGAACGGAACGAAAGCTGGTTGTGCGCATAGTCGACGACGCAGATCACGCGGCCGTCCTTCGACTCCACGACCTCCATGCGGCCCGGCACACGCAGTTTGGAGAGGCCCTTCTTGATAGCCTCGATACCGATGCCGATCTCGCGCGCAGCGGCGATAGCGACCAGCGCGTTTTCCACGTTAAAGTCGCCCGCGATACCCAGCAGGACCTTCTCCCCCGTCTCGGACTCGTCGGCACACAGGCCATGCAAGTTGAACTCGATGTTAAAGCCGACCATGCGTACGTCGCTCGCCCACAGGCTTGCCTCGGGATGCTCGACGCCAACGGTCACCAAGCGCTCGGCCGTCGACGCTGCCTCTAGCACACGGTCGACCTCTTCGGTGCCCAGATTCACCACGGCGGTCTTTGCCTGGTCAAAGATCCTGAGTTTGCTCTCAAAATAATCCTCAAACGTGGGGTGTTCGATCGGCGAGATGTGGTCGCGGCCGATGTTGAGGAAGCACGCCACGTCAAACGGCAGATTCTCGACGCGTTGGTACTTGAGCGCCTGGCTCGAGACCTCCATGACCATGGACTGGCGACCGGACGTGCGGCAGTTGGCGATATGGCGCCAAACCTCGGGGGCCTCGGGCGTGGTGTTGGTGCTCTCGTAGCACTCGATACCATCGTCGGTACTCACCGAGCCGATCATGCCGCAGGACTCGCCCGCCGCCTTGATGATGGACTGGAGCATAAAAGCGGCCGTGGTCTTTCCCTTGGTGCCGGTGATGCCCACGATCTTGACGTCGTGGTCGGGACGGTCGTAGACCTCCGGCGGCAACAGGGCCATGGCCGTGCGAACACTATCAACAACCAGCATCGCAGCACCGCTCTCCTGCGCCAGCGGCTCCAGAGACTCGACCAGCGACTCCTCGCACACAAATGCGACGGCGCCCGCATCGAGCGCCATGCTCAAAAACGCGGGCTTAAAGGCAGCACCTTTGCAAAAGAATACGTCACCTGCCGAGACCGCGCGCGAATCAAACGAGCAGCCGGTCACGGCGCGCTCGTCAACCTGCTCTGATGCGCGCAGCTCGCCGCACACATCGAGAAGCTTGGCAAGCGTATCGACCGTGGTCACGGTCGCGGAATCCGAATGGTGCATCTTTCACCTTTCTCAGCCATTTGGCAGGGACGGTTTTATAGTAACTGAAACGCACCCACGCAAAAACGGCTCCCGGAGGAGCCGTTACGCGCAGGCGTTCGTAAGCCGAGGCTAGGCAGCCTGAACAGCGGGCTGGTCCTCGTCGATAAAGAAGCGCTTGTACCACACCAGGAACACGAGCGGCGTATAGATCTTGCGCTGGAAATCGCCCTTGCCCGCAAAGTGCAGATCGAGCAGGTGCATGAGCTCGTCGGTATTGAAGAACTCGCTTGCCCACGGCGCGGTGAAGTACTCCTTGACATAGTCGTACCACTTTTGCTCGCGCAGCCAGTAGACAATCGGCACCGGGAAGCCCACCTTGGGACGGGTGGCCCACTCATCGGGCAGCGACTTGTTGGCAGCGTGGCGGAGTACCTGTTTGTTGCCGTTCTCGTTGATGCGGTAGCGGTCGGGAATGTGCTCGGCGAACTCCATGACTTTGCGGTCCAGGAAGGGCACGCGCAGCTCCAGCGAGTGCGCCATGCACATCTTGTCGGCCTTGAGCAGAATGTCGCCCGGGAGCCACATGTTCATGTCCAGGTACTGCTTCTTGACCAGCTCGGGCTGACCCTTCACGCGCGCATAGATGGGAGCGGCAAGCTCGAAGGCGCCATCGCCGGTGTTGTACTCGGGCTTGAGCACGCCGTCGACCTCGCGCTCCGGCCACACCAGAGCCTGTCCCAGGAACGACTTCTCGGGGATCTCGGCACCCTTGACCAGGAAGTTATGTCCCTTGAAGTACGGCATATGCAGCGCCAGGTTACCGAGCGCACGACGAATGGGCAGCGGCACCATCTTTTTGTACTTGCGCACCGGGACCGTGTCCTCGTAGTAGGCGTAGCCGCCAAAAAGCTCGTCGGCACCTTCACCCGAAAGCACGACGGTGACGTCCTTGCGGGCCATCTCGGCCAAGAACCACAGCGGCACGGAAGACAGGTTGGACTGCGGCTCGTCCATGTGATACTGGATGTCCTCGAGCGCACCGAAGAACTCGTCGGCGGTAATCATCTTGCGAACGTTCTCGACGCCGAGCTTATCGGAAAGCTCCTTGGCGTAGTTGGTCTCGTTGAAGTTCTTGTAGTCAAAGCCCACCGAGAAGGTCTTGTCGGGCATGAGGCAAGCGGCGATGTAGCTGGAGTCGACGCCGCCGGAGAGGAACGACGCGACCTTGACGTCGGCGATGCGATGGGCCTCGACGCTCTCGTGCACGACCTCGTCCAGCTCGTCGACGTACTCCTCGAACGGCTTCTCGACGGCAGAGTAATCGCAATCCCAATAGCGCTCGATGTTCATCTTGCCGGTCGGGATGTCTACGGTAAAGTAATGCGCCGGCGGCAGCTTGTAGACACCCTCGAAGAAGGTCTCCTCAGTCGCCGAATACTGCAGCGTCATGTACGGACGCAGAGCCTTTTTGTTGACCGCCTTGTGGAAGTGCGGGTAGTCCAGGAAGCTCTTGATCTCGGAACCAAAGAGCACGCCCGGAGCGCCGTCGCCCGCATCGGCCATGGGATAGTAGTAGAGCGGCTTGATGCCAAAGATATCGCGGGCGCCAAAAAGCTTGTTCTTCTTCTTGTCCCAGATGACGAAGGCGTACATACCGCGCAAGCGATCGAGTACTGCCTCGCCCCACTCCTCGTAGCCGTGCAGGAGGCTCTCGGTGTCGGCGCCGCAGTGGAACTTATAGCCCTTGGCCTCGAGCTCGGAGCGAAGCTCCTGGAAGTTGTAGATCTCGCCGTTGAAGACGATAACGACGCTGCCGTCCTCATTGGCCATGGGCTGAGCGCCGGCCTCGGTCAGGTCGAGGATCGACAGGCGGCGGAAGCCGAGGGCAACGCGGCCGTCGATAAACTGACCGCCCATGTCGGGACCGCGATGGACGATGCGGTCCATCATCTTGGTGAGCACCTCGGATTGGTTATCCGTCCCACCGACAAAACCGACAAAACCGCACATATACTATCCCCTCTGCTGTTGCTGGGCATCAAATCGAATCAGTAGCTTTTGAGTATACCCGAGGGCGTAAAGAGGGGCGGAATGTTCAGGCAATCTCAACTGAATCAGCTCCGCTGTGACACGCTGTGACACGCGCCAGTTACCTTTAATGGATATGAGGTGAATGAGGCGATTGTTTTGCTATACTCTCTCCGCACGGGCGATTGGCGCAACGGTTAGCGCAGGTGCTTTACACGCACAAGGCTGGGGGTTCGAATCCCTCATCGCCCACCACTGATTTGATAGGCTCCCAGCTATGGGGGCCTTTCTTTTTTGGGCCCATCGCAGAGGGATTCGAACCCGAAAGGGTGCGGAGCTGAGGAAACGCGAAGCGTTTTCCAGCGCAGCACGCGAGGGCCGTAGGCCCGAAGCGAGAGCGGGCGGCGCCAGCCGCACGCGGACATCCCTCATCGCCCACCACCGAATTGGAAACGGTCCTCGCAAGGGGACCGTTTTTGTTTGGGCCCAGCGCATGGGATTCGAACCCGAAAGGGTGCGGAGCTGAGGAAACGCGAAGCGTTTTCCAGCGCAGCACGCGAGGAGCGGAGCGACGAAGCGGGGCGCGGGCGGCGCCAGCCGCACGCGGACATCCCTCATCGCCCACCACTGATTTGTTAGGCCTCCAGCGATGGAGGCCTTTCCTTTTTCAGGCCCAGCGCATGGGATTCGAACCCGCCAGCACGTCCGTCACAAAGGCCGTGGCCAAAAAATGGCAAAAATGAGTACTGTTACCAATTTTATAGCAGCGATTTTTGGGTTTCGCTGGATAAATCTAGCTCTGAATCAGCGATTTGAAGCCTTTACTAGCTGTTTTCCCATTAACATAACTGAACATGTGTGGTCTAACTAATCCTAGGTAGTCGGTTTCATATGAGATTCAACTGGTGACAGTACTCATATTTGGCATTTTTTGTCCAAAGGCTCTCCTGGCCATTGCAGATTTATGGCAAAACGGGCTCCAGACCGCCGAATCGTGCCGCATATGGCACGTCCGCAGTCCGGAACCCGGTCAAAATTGAGTTATTGCGCTGCGTTAGCCCAAGACACCCGACAGGATCTCGATCAGACTGTCCACGTCGGATTCCTCGCAGACGAGCGGCGGCAGGAAACGCAGCGTATGGGCACCCGTAGCGTTAATTACGGCACCGGCGGCCAGCGCGCGGGCAACAATATCATGCGCGTCGCCCGCTGCCTCATCCAGGTCGCAGCCGAGCATCAAGCCGCGACCGCGCACATCGGTAACATGCGGTAACTTGGCGAGTTTTGCCTCCATATAGGCGCCTACCTTGGCAGCGTGGTCGGCATAATCGCCGCGCACGAGCGCGGAGAGCGTCGCGGCGCACGCCGCGATGGCCAAGCAGCTACCGCCAAAGGTCGAGCCGTGGTCACCCGGCTTAAACACGTCGGCAATCTCCTTCTTTGCCACCACGGCGCCCATGGGCACGCCATCAGCAATGCCCTTGGCAAGGCTCATGATGTCGGGCTCCACGCCATAGGTTTGGAATGCGAACGGCTTGCCGGAGCGGAAGATGCCGCACTGGACCTCATCGGCGATAAGCACGGCGCCCACTTCGTGTGCCAGGTCGCGCGCTGCCGCCATAAACTCCTCGGTCATGGGGTGCACACCGCTCTCGCCCTGAATCGGCTCGAGCATCACGGCACAAATTTCGCTCCCCAGCTGCTTAAAGATCGCACGCAGTTCATCGATATCGTTGGGCGTGCAGGCCACAAAGCCACCCGGCAGCGGGCGGAAACTATCCTGCAGCCAATCCTGCATGGTGGCGGCAATGGTCTCGAGCGTACGACCGTGGAAGCCGCCGCGCATGCACACGATAGTGTTGCCGCCGTTACCGGCACGCTTGGCGTACAGGCGCGCGAGCTTCATCGAGCCCTCGTTGGCCTCGGCGCCGGAGTTGGCAAAGAAGGTCTCCCACACCTGCTCGTCCGCAGCCGGGGCACCAAGAGCAGCTGCCGTGGTCTCATCGCCGGCGGCAATGGCATCGGCAAGCACGCGCGCACCATCTACGTCGTCGTTAGCAAGCTTGGACAGCAGCGCCGCGACCTGTCCGCGCTGCTCAATGTAGAAGTAATTGGAGACATGCATGAGCTTTTTGGTCTGTGCCTCGAGCGCCGAGAGCACAGCCGGGTCGCCATGACCCAGGCTGCACACGCCGATGCCGGCAAGAAAGTCGAGGTACTCACGGCCATCGTCGCCGGTGAGTTTCATGCCGTGGCCCTCGACAAACTCGACCGGAGAGCGGCCAAAGGTATGCATAACGTAATGGGATTCAAGCGATTGCTGAGCTGCAAGTGACATGGGATGCCTTTCGTTGAGCGCCGGACGGCGCAGGCCTATGGGTGCAGGAATGGGGCGGCTGCGGGTCAGTTAGACCGTCTGAAGCTTCTCGACCTCGTCGAGGTTCTCGGTCAGACGCGCAGCAAACGTCGAAAGCGGATGCGGATGCGTATCGAACTCGTAAGCCGTCTCGGTGGAATGGATCACGGTGCCGACGCCGGCATCGGTCAGCAGCTCCAGCAGCAGCGAATGCGGCGTGGTGCCGTTGATGATGTGAGCGCGAAATACGCCGCCGGCAAGCGCATCGACGGCCGCGCGCAGCTTGGGAATCATGCCCTTATCGACCTCGCCGCCGTAGAGCATTTCGTTAACCTCGTCGAGTGTTAGGTTGGAGATGAGTGAGTCTTTATCGCTAAAGTCCTTGTACAGGCCGTCGACGTCGGTCAAAAAGATCGCCTTGTGCGCGTGGAGCGCCGCCGCAACGGCACCGGCGGCGGTATCGGCGTTGATGTTGAAGAAACCGCCGTCCTCCCCCGCCGCGACGGTAGCGATAACGGGGATGTACTCGCTATCGAGTAAGCGCTCGATGTAGTCGGTGTTAACGTGCGTCACTTTGCCCACGCGACCGAGCTCGGGGTCGAGCGGCTCGGCGATGAGCGTGCCCGCATCGCTGCCCGACACGCCCACGGCCAGGTTGCCGTGATGGTTGAGCGCCGCGACCAGCTCCTGGTTGACCTTGCCGCCCAGCACCTCGCGCACGATATCCATGGTCGCCGGCGTGGTCACGCGCTGGCCGTTCATAAACTCGACGGGGATGTCGTAGTGGCTCAGCGCCTCGTTGATGGCCTTGCCGCCACCATGCACGATGACGGGGCACATGCCGATGATCTTAAGGAGGACGATGTCGCTCATCACGTCGCGACGCAGCTGCTCATCAACCATGGCGGCTCCGCCATATTTGATAACAACCGTCTTGCCGGTCAGGTTCTTAATCCACGGCAGCGCTTCGAACAGCAGCTGCGCGGTTGCTTCGTTGGATTCGCTCGAACGACAATCGCGTGCGAATTTCATAATCTGCCTCGTCTTTCGTATCGTTATCGCGCCGTGCTCCGCTGTCCGCAATCGCGGCAAGATGCGCAGCGTGCCTGGAATCTAGGAACGGTAGTCGCCGTTAATGGAGATGTACTCGTGCGTGAGGTCGCAAGTCCACACGGTGGTCGCCGCGTCGCCCGCGCCTAGGTCTGCCGAGATCACGATCTCGGGCGCCTCAAAACGTCGCAGAGCCTCGTCCTCGTCAAAGGGAACAGTCAGACCGTCGCGACAGACAGGGATGCCCATCATGTCGATGGAAACGTCTTCCTGATTAAACTTCACACCGCACTTGCCAAGCGCCATGGCAACGCGGCCCCAGTTGCAGTCGTGGCCGGCGATGCAGGTCTTAACGAGCGGCGAGTTGGCAACGGCACGGGCGGCGATATCGGCCTCCTCGTCGTTGGCGGCGCCGGTAACGTTGACCGTAACAAGCTTGGATGCGCCCTCACCATCGGCGGCGATATTGCGCGCCAGGCTCTCGCACACCTCGTGCACGGCAAATGCCAACTCGTCAAAGGCATCGGAGCCCTCGACGATAGGCTCGGCATCTGCGGCAGCGGCGCCGGAGGCAAGCATGATGCAGGTGTCGTTGGTCGAGGTGTCGGAATCGACCGTTACCTTGTTGAAGGTCTGCTTGACGGTCGAGAGCAGCAGGGCATGAAGTGCCGCAGGCTCGACGGGGGCATCGGTGGTGATAACTGCGATCATGGTGGCCATGTTGGGCATGATCATGCCCGAGCCCTTGCACATTCCGCCTACCGTATAGACATTGCCCGCATGACCCGCAGCCTCACTGACGTAGGATACGGCGTACTCCTTGGAGTGCGTGTCGGTCGTCATGATGGCGCGAGCGGCATCGGCGCCACCGTGGGCAGAGAGCGCCTCGTAGGCAGCAGGAATGGCGGTCTCAAACGTGTCGATCGGCAGAATCTGGCCAATCACACCCGTGGAGGCAACCAGAATCTGCTGGGGCTCGCAGCCGATGACCTGCGATGCGATGCTGCACGTCTCGCGCGCGCATGCAAGGCCGGTCTCACCCGTGGCGGCGTTGGCATTGCCAGAGTTGACCGAAACGCCGGCGATGATACCGTAGCCCTTGTCGGCACCGCCCAGGTTGGCACGGCTCACCTGCACGGGCGCCGCGCAAAAGCGATTGGTGGTAAACACGCCGGCACCGGGACAGGGTTTATCGGGCACGACGAGCGCGTAATCCAGGCGCTCGGGATTCTTGCGGAACCCAGCGTGGATGCCTGCGGCTTTAAAACCAGCCGCAGCCGTAACGCCACCCTCGACGGCGCGAATCTTGATATCAAACAGCTCGGTATTCATCGTCTTTATGACTCCTTATGTCAAACAAAAAACGGACATCGGTTGGTGCGCCATGCCAGTCGTAATCATGAGACCAGCTTAAGAGTGGCGCCCCACTCGATGCCCGACTACCAAATCGTTAACAATCGAATGTGCTACACCGGGCACGCCACTGTAGGCAAGCCTCGTCGCTCGTCAAAGCCAAAGACGATATTGGCGCACTGGACTGCTTGGCCCGCAGCGCCCTTGCACAGATTGTCGATGGCGCCCGTCGCCACCAGCACGCCCGCGCGCTTGTTGAGCGCGAGGCCAATCTGGGCGGCGTTGGTGCCGACGACCGAAGCCGTCTTGGGCTGCTGACCGACATCGAGTACGCGTACGAAGGCGCGACCGGCGTAGAACTGCTTGTAATGGTCGACAACGTCCTCAAGGGTCAAGGTATCGATAGCCTGCGGCGTAAGCGGCAGCGTCACCGTGGAGAGCAGACCACGCTTGAGCGGTGCCAGGTGCGGGGTAAAGACGACGCGATCGGTCAGACCAAGGATTTGCTCAATCTCGGGCGTGTGGCGATGCTTGCCCACGCCGTAGGCCTCCAAGTTCTCGTCGGCGCTGCAAAAATGGGTGCGGGCGTTGCAGGACTTACCGGCGCCCGTCACGCCGCTAATGGCATCGACAATCACGGGACTGTTCTCGGCCACCCAGCCGACGCGCACGGCGGGCGCGGCGGCAAGGCTCGTTGCGGTGGGATAGCAACCGGCGCAGGCGACCAGCACGGGTTTGCCGTCGGCATGGTCGGATGCGGCGGTCTCCAAGTCTTGGCAGAACAGCTCGGGCAGACCGAAGGCACGGGTCTTGAGCAGCTCGGGGCTCGTATGCTCGGCGGCATACCATGTCTCAAAGACGGACGCGTCGTTCAGGCGGTAGTCGGCCGAAAGATCAAAGCAGGAGACGCCCGATGCAAGCAGCGCGGGCACCTGTGCCATGGCAGCCGTGTGCGGCACGGCCAAAAAGACCGCGTCGCAGTTCTTGAGCTCGGGGGCATCATGCGTCGTAAAGACAAGATCGCTTACGCCGGTGAAGCTCGGGTACACCGCAGACAACGGCTGGCCGGCATCGGCGTTGGACGTAATGGCAGCAAGTTCAAACTCGGGATGACCGAGGACGAGGCGAATGAGCTCGGCTCCGGCATATCCAGCCGCGCCGACGATTCCAACCTTCAAAGACATATCAGACTCCTTGTCTGCGATTTATGCACCGATGCGCATTTCGCAGCGGTCGTTATGAAGTAGGTTGAAACTTTAGCACCAAAAGATGCATGAATACGTAAATGGCTTGCATATTCATGCATTGAAACATTCCCGACACATTCGCTTGAAGGAATTGACAAATGGAGCGGGCCCCGTATTGACCGGCGCTCCCAACGGCGCCGGGCAATACGGGGCCCGCCCATGCGAAAACCAAGTTGTTAGGATGAGCCAGCTGGCTAGAGCTCGACCGGCACCCATTCGTCGTGATTGCAGATAAAAGCCTCGGGATCCTCGACGCTAAAGAAGACGAGCGTGGGGTCGTTAGGCCCCTCATGGTGCTCGCCCAGGTGCTCTAGATGCTTCCACCCGGCTTCGCGCATTTCGCCTAAAGCCCGGTCATCCAAGCCGGCACGCCCGCGCAAGATGAGCCAGCCATGGCCCGGCCACCAACTCGTGGCCTCAAAGCGCTGGTTTTGCAGCAGCTCTTGCCACACATCTTTGGTGCGCGCCGTCACAAACCACAGCTTGCCATCCTGGATCTGCGCAAACGAAAACGGACGCACATGAGGCTGTCCGTCAACGCTCGTCGCCAAATACCATGCCGGCACCGACGTCAGATACTCCAACACCGTATTCAATCCGTCCATGTGTCCTCCTGGCGCTAGCTAATTCGGAACGGGTAGTTAATTTGAGACGCTCTAGAGCTCCAGGCGCTCCTCGCTGCCGTCGATATCACAGAAGCGCGCGGCAATGTTGCGGACCGAAAAGAAAGCAAGGCGGCCGTCGTTGGCACTCTCGTGTTCCTCGCCGATGCCCACCATGTGCTTAAAACCCGCTTGACGCACCTTGTCGCTCGCAACCGCGTCGTCCTCAAGTGCGGCCTCGCCGGTCAACACGATCCAACATTCCCCCGGATTCCAGCCCGAGAGCTCAAACTTGGGATTCGCACTCAGCTCCGCCCACACATCCTTGTCGCGCGACGTGCAAAACCACAGCTTACCGTCATCGACCATGGCAAACGAAAACGGCCTCACGCGAGGCTGATGCCCGTCGGTCACATCGGTCGTGGCCAGATACCACGCCGGAATGCGCCTGAGATACGAACAGGCGCGCTCAAGCTGAGCCGTGCGGTCGTTGTCGGTCATAGGGACCCCTTTCTTGCGCTCGAATCGCGCCTAAACAAGTTGAAGGTTGACGACGATGACACACGCAAACAGCAGCATCGTCACAACCGCAGCCAGCGCATCCCCGCGGCGAAATGCAAGCGCATGCAGTCGCGTACGGCCCTGCTCGCCGTGATAGCAGCGTGCATCCATGGCGGCAGACAACGTCTCGGCATGACGGAACACGCCCGTGAACAGTGGAATCGCCACACTGCCGAGCATACGCACGCCGCCGAGCGGGCCACCCGTCACGCGTGCACCGCGGCTTGCCTGCGCGTCCGCCGTCTGCTTCATCTCGGTGGCAAACTGCGGCATAAAGCGCAGCGCGATGCCCATGATCATGCCGAGCTCGTGTGCCGGGAGCCCCACGCGCGCAAGTGGCGCGAGCAAACGCTCAAAGCCTGCAGTGAGATCGAGCGTGGGCGTGGTGAGTGTAATGGCGCTCATGCCGGCCATCATCAGGGTCAGGCGGCACGCCATAAACCCGGCGGAATGCAGCGAGCCCTCGCTTATCTGCAGAAAGCCGAGCTGCCACAGGATCAGCCCGCTCTGGTCGGTAAATAGGTTGAGCACCGCGACCACCACGACAATCGCCAGCAGCGGCGCCATCGATGACAGGACACGGCGAAGCGGCACCCGGGACACGGTATAGATCAGCACAATGAAAATTGCGACCGGGACCAGTCCGCGGAAGCTACTGACCGTGAGCGTCGTGATCAGAAACACAAAGCCCAAGAGCAACTTGGTTCGCGGGTCCAGGCGGTGGATTGCACTATCGCCGGGATAGTAGCTGCCAAACGAAAACGCCTCCATTAGCAGCCCTCCTCTCGCGCGATCGTTTCAGATTTGGCCTTGTCCGAGACGTTAGAAGAACCGTCTGAGCGACCGATCAGCAAATCTGCCAACTCGTCGGCCAACGACTCAACCGTATAGAGCCCGTCGCAACGCAGCGGAACGCCCGCTTCCGCAAGCGCCAGCGCCATGCGTTGGGCAGCGGGAACGCCCAAACCAATCGATTTAAGCTCATCCGCATGCGCAAAAACCTGAGCGGGCGTGCCCTCGGCAAACACCGCGCCTTCGTTCATCACAACGATGTGGTCGCAGCAATTGGCCAGGTCATCCATACTGTGCGAAACCATGACAACGGTCAGGCCCTCGTCATGAAGACGGCCAATGAGCTCCAGGAAATCCCTGCGGGCCGCCGGATCGAGACCTGCCATGGGCTCATCGAGTACCAACACCTCGGGCTCCATAGCGAGCACGCCGGCAAACGCCACACGCCGCTGCTGTCCGCCCGAGAGTTCAAAGGGACTCTTGTCACCTATCGTGGCAAGGTCGAGGCCCACGCGTGCGAGCGATGACGCAACGCGGCGCGCGACTTCCTCTTGCGACAGGCCAAGGTTGTGCGGACCAAATGCAACGTCCTGCACCACGGTCTCGGCAAACAGCTGGTGCTCGGGATACTGAAACACCACGCCGACCTTAGCCTTAACCGCGGCGGCGTCTTTCTTGCTTGATAGGTCGAACCCCAGTGCGCAAACGCTCCCCTCCTGCGGACGGATTAATCCGTTGAGGTGCTGGACCAGTGTGGATTTACCCGAACCGGTATGGCCTGCTAGCCCCAGGAACTCGCCGCGACGCACCGTCAAAGACACGTCGCGCAGTGCCCACGGGCTGCTGGGGTCGTTTCCCCAGAGAGCCTGCTTGTTCGATTTGCCCGCAGCGGCCGAGTGTTTATGCCAGCGACGGCGCTCGCGCGGACTGAGCGAATAACTGTATGAAACATGGGATAGCTCGATGACGGGCTCCGACGCGTTGTCCTTGTTGTCTGCCGGAATAGTGCCGTCGGCAATTTCCAACTGGGATGCGGAAGGCTGCCCCGCGGTGCCCGCCTCACTTCGCTCGGTATAGGCCCGCGCAACCTCGGCAACCATATCCGCCTCGCGCACCTGCGCGTGAACGGGCACACCCTTCTCACGAAGTGCCATGCCCAAACGGCACGACTCCGGCATGTCCAGGTTGAGCTGCGCAAGTTCATCTGCCCGTGTCAGAATCTCCTCGGGAGTACCGAGCATGGCAACTCGTCCCGTCTGAAACACCGCGACTCGATCGGCCTCGGCGGCCTCTTCCATAAAGTGCGTAATCATCACGATGGTCATGCCGCGATCATGCAACGCGCGGCAAGCCTTCATAAGGCCCTTACGCCCACGCGGATCGAGCATCGAGGACGCTTCATCCAAGATGAGCACGCGCGGTTCCATGGCAAGCACGCCAGCAAGCGCCACGCGTTGCTTTTGGCCACCCGAGAGCGCGTGGGTCTCGTGGCGCTCAAAGCCCACAAGGCCCACGCCCTTCAGCGCCTCGCGTACGCGCTGCGCAATTTGCGCCGATGGCACGCCGAGGTTTTCGGGACCAAACGCAACGTCATCTTCGACAAGCGTTGCCACCAGCTGATCGTCGGGATTCTGGAACACCATGCCCGCGGTCGAACGAATGTCATAGACCAGCTCGGGGTCGGACGCATCCATGCCGTTGATACGCACCGTGCCCGCATCGGGCTGAAGCAGCGCATTCAGATGCTTGGCAAATGTCGACTTGCCCGACCCATTGCCGCCGAGGATGCAGAAAAACTCGCCGTCCTCGATATTCAGATCGACGCCGTCGAGCGCCGGTGCGGCACCGTCATAACTAAAGGAAACGCCCCGACACTCAATCATGCGCGGCCTTTGACCTGGTCCTTTTTAGGCGTGATGAGATTGGAGACTGCCTTATACACCGCCAGCGTCAACACCGAATTAAGCACGGTCTTGATAAGGTTAAACGGCAAGACGGCGGGAAGCATGAGCGGGGCGATCACATCGACCGAGCCATACCAGAACCAAACGCCGATGGTCAGGTTCGCAACCATGGACAGCACCGTAGCGGCAATAACGCCCAACGCCAGGCCAATCACGGCACCCTTGTAGGTGTGCATCTTTTGGTAGACGATCGCCGCGGGCAGAATAAAGCCCAGCGTAGCGACCAAGTTCATAAGCGCGCCGACCCAATCGCCCGTGGTAAGTGCATGGATAACGATTGCCATGGCGGCAACGGCAGTGCCGGCACCAGGACCGTACGCAAACCCGCACACCATCGCCGGCACCAGCGACGGGTCATACGTCAAAAACGGCGCCGAGGGAAGAATGGGCAGCTGCACATACATAAAGAGCGCGCCCAGGGCACACATGAGCGCCATGGTTACGAGCTGTTTAGTGCTCCACCTATTCGTGTTCTCAAAATGGATATGCTGCGACTGTTCAGACATAAGATCACCTGCCTCTTTCATCCGGACTCTAACCGTTGGTACTGGAATCTCACCAGTTCAGCCGGCATGCGAACCAACGCACACCCGGGTCGCGGACTCATCGGCTCGACCGCAGGCACTTTACCTGCGCCACGGTACCCCCTTGGCACCGCCCGATTTACCACCAGTGGGGAATTCCACCCCGCCCTGAAACAGCAATTGCAAGTGTAGCACCAGTAGGCTTTCGCGCAAGTATGCCATGGGTAATTTATGGCGGGGACCAGTTACCGCAACAACCACGTTCCCCACCCGTCCCAAAGTAACGCGCCTTTCGCGGCAAAGCCGCGAAACAGCGACCGGGACACGTATCCCCATCAGCCACGATCTCCGCCCACGCCGACCTCAAGGCCGTAAACGCAGGGGATCCGGGGGCGTGACGGGGCTTCTCTCCGGAACATTCCGCAGGACGCAAAGAGGCTCCGCAGCGCGAAGCGCGATGCGGAGCCTCTTTGCATGTCCGAGGACGTTCCGGAGAGAAGCCCCGTCACGCCCCCGGATTCCCGGTGGGAGTTCTAGACCTTGTCGGCCTTAGTACATACCGCCGCCCTGCTGACCAGCGGTAGCAGCAGCGATAGCGTCCTCAAGCTGAGTGTTCTTGGGCACATCGGAGACGGTAGCCTCGGTGATGAGGATCAGGCTGGCGACAGAAGCAGCGTTCTGCAGGGTGACGCGGCTGACCTTGACGGGGTCGAGGACGCCCATCTCGATCATGTCGCCCCACTCGCCGTTGGCAGAGTTGAGACCCTGGCCGGCGGGCAGCTCGGCAACCTTGTCGACCACGACAGCGCCCTCAAAGCCAGCGTTCTTGGCGATGGTAGCGACCGGAGCGGTCAGAGCCTTCTTGACGATGTCGACGCCGATCTTCTCCTCGGGGTCGTCGATCTCGACAGCGTCGAGCGCAGGAGCAGCGTCCATGAAGGCGACGCCACCGCCGGCGACGATGCCCTCCTCGACAGCAGCGCGGGTAGCCTGCAGGGCATCCTCGACGCGGTGCTTGATCTCCTTGAGCTCGGACTCGGTAGCAGCGCCGACCTTGATGACGGCAACGCCGCCGGAGAGCTTGGCCAGGCGCTCCTGGAGCTTCTCGCGGTCGAAGTCAGAGGTGGTGTTCTCCATCTCGCCCTTGATCTGAGCGATACGAGCGTCGATGGCCTCCTTGGAGCCAGCGCCGCCGACGACGACGGTGTTGTCCTTGGAGATGGTGACGGACTTAGCGGTACCGAGCATATCGGCGGTGATGTCGGCGACCTTCACGCCCAGCTCGTCCAGGGCAGCCTGGCCACCGGTGAGGACGGCGATGTCCTCGAGGATGCGCTTACGGCGATCGCCGTAGCCCGGAGCCTTGACGGCGCAGACGTTGAGAGCGCCACGGATCTTGTTGAGGACCAGGGTAGGCAGAGCCTCGCCGTCGATGTCCTCAGCGATGATGAGCAGGCCGCGGCCAGCGCGCTGGACAGCCTCGAGAACGGGCATGATGTCCTGAACGCTGGAGATCTTCTGGTCGGTGATGAGGATGTACGGATCCTTCATCACGGCCTCCATGCGGTCGTTATCCGTGACGAAGTAAGCGGAGACATAGCCCTTGTCGAACTGCATGCCCTCGACGGTGTCGATGGTGATGTCGAACGTCTGGGAATCCTCGACGGTGATGACGCCGTCCTTGCCCACGACCTCCATGGCCTCGGCGATCTTCTCGCCGACCTCGGGGTCACCGGCGGAGATGGTACCGACGGAAGCAATCTGCTCCTTGGTCTCGACCGGCTTGGCCTGCTTCTTCATCTCGGCGACGGCGGCGTTGACGGCCTTGTCGATGCCGCGACGGATGGCCAGCGGGTTAGCGCCAGCAGCAACGTTGCGCAGACCGTCGTTGACGATGGCCTGAGCAAGCAGGGTTGCGGTGGTGGTGCCGTCACCCACGGTGTCGTTGGTCTTGGTGGCGACCTCCTTCACCAGCTGGGCGCCCATGTTCTCGATGTTGTCCTCGAGCTCAATCTCCTTGGCGACGGAAACGCCGTCGTTGGTGATGGTCGGAGCACCGAACGTACGCTGCAGCGCAACGTAGCGACCCTTGGGGCCCATGGTGACGGTAACGGCGTCGGCCAGAGTGTTGACGCCCTTGGCAAGCTTAGCGCGGGCATCGGTGTTGAACGTAATGTTCTTTGCCATGGTAGGTAATCCTCCAAAAGAAATGTGACTCGCGTCGCCGCTTCCGAGTCCTATGCGGCGGGCGCGTTCAAAGACGAATCAGAGATTCTGACGAGACTAGGCCTCGACGACAGCGTAGATGTCGTCGGCGCGCATCAGCAGATACTTCTCGCCGTCGACCTTGACCTCGTTGCCACCGAACTTACCGTAGATGACAACGTCGCCGACCTGAACGTCCATGGGGATGCGCTCGCCCTTGTCGTTGACCTTACCGGCGCCAACGGCAACGATAGTGCCGCGCTGCGGCTTCTCCTGAGCGTTGCTGGCGATGTACAGACCAGAAGCGGTCTTCTGCTCGGCCTCGTCGGGCTTGACCAGGACGCGATCTGCAAGCGGCTTCAAAGACGACATGCTTGTTTCCTCCTTTGTGGGCCGCGCGGTCATGCCGCGCGGATTAACCCTTTTTGTTTGCGTACGCGTTGAATGGTACCCACGAATGGCGGGTTATACAACACGGAGTCAAAAAATCTTATTTTTTGGCACTTAGATTTTCTGAATGCCGGTGGATAACTTAGCAGTGGCTCCCGGGGTAACTTATTCGGGCCCGGCATTCAGAAAAGTCAGTGCAGCAAAATGGCGATGCGGATAGCGACATGGGCATGGTTTTCGCTGCGCGCATGGGTCCCCTGGGGAGCGCCGTGCATTTTTGGGAGTATTCAGCAAGCCAGGACGACTGCATACGCGCCGGACACACCATATTGGTCCCAAGGACGCCTTCGACCGGCGATTTGAGTCGGCAGGCAAACCCCGCCAGGACAAAAAGGCATGCTTCGCGCCGCGCCGGACCCCAAAATGACGTCAATCTCCGCAACGTTACTCAGCCGCAGCGGCACCGGCAGAGCTCGCGGTGCTGAATACTCCGTTTTTTGCACGGTACGGGCGGGGGTACATCAGGATCAGGAAGGACATCCCAGCCTTTTTATGCAATCTGTAATGGGAAGTATGCAAAACACCAAGAGATAGCATTGCTGGTGTCCAAATTGAGCGCGGGGCAGCAGCACCTCCGCCCCGCACCCAAATCCAACAGAGCAGGGACGCTCATGGCGGATCCCCACCAAAACGCAAACGCGGCTCGAGCGCCATCCCAAAATAGGCTGCGCGAGCCGCGTTTAACGGTACGCCATGAATATTAGCGCTCGTAAATCAAGTTGCCTGCCAGGTAGGTGGCCTGAACTTTTGTGGCCTGGAGGTCTTGGGGGTCAACGATGAGCGGGTTTTGATCCAGGACTACCAGGTCGGCATACTTGCCGGGCTCCAAGCTGCCGAGGTTTTGCTCGTCGCCCGCTGCATAGGCGCTGCCCAGGGTGTAGTTGCGCAGGGCTGTTGCTGCATCGATGCGCTCGCTCGGCAACCAGCCGCCCTCGGGCCAGTGGCTTTTGGGGTCCTGGCGCGTGATGGCCGTGTAGAGCACGTTCATGCTGGTAACAGCTGTTATGGGGCTATCGGTGCCGAAGGCTTGGCGAATGCCGCGCTGCTTATAGGTCGCAAACGGCCACATGATGCGGCTGCGCTCCAGGCCCAGATCGCGCTCGGGGCCGCCCGGGTCGAGTGTAATGTGACAGGGCTGGCTCGAGGCAACGACGTTAAGCTTGCGTAGACGATCGAGGTCCTCGGGCAAGAGGTTCTCCAGATGCTCAAGCGTGTTATGACCGTGCCGGGGCAGGCCGTACAGTTCGGCGGCCTCCTCAAAGATATCCAGCGCGGCATGAATCGCACCGTCACCGATGACGTGGATGCGAACGGTGTGCCCGCGCTCCGCAGCAGCCAGAACCAGCTTGCGCATGCGCTCGACGGGAACCGTCAGGCGACCTTGATCGCCCGGGAAGCGCGGGTTGGTATAGGGCTCGGTGAGATATGCCGTGTGTTCGCTCGACACGCCGTCGAAGAACTGCTTAAAGCCCGGTGCCGAGAGCAGCACATTGTTCGCGTAACGTGCCTGCAGCTCTTCCAAGCGCGACTGGTCATCCAGCAGCGTGGGGAACAGATGGGCTCGGATGCCCAACTTGCCGGCTGCCTGCAGTTTGTCGTAGACGTCGTCGCGGATAAAATCGCAGCCCGGCATGGGCATGAGCGACATATCGCATATCGAGGTGATGCCCTGCTCGGCCATACGCCTCATTTGATCGGCGTAAGCGCTTGCAATGCGATCCTCCCCCAGCCACTCAAGGCAGCGCGGTAGCAGCTGCATGGCAGCCGCCTCGTGAGCAATGCCCGTGAGCTCGCCGCTTGCGTCCTTGTCGTAGCCACCGCCCGCTGGCGGCTCGCTGTCGCGCGTGACGCCGAGCGCCTCGAGTGCGCGGCTGTTGAGCCACAGCGTATGGCCGTCGCCCGAATACATAACGCAGGGGCGATCGGGGAATGCCGCATCGAGCGACGCCTTGGTAGGATGCTCGGGCGGGTCCCAACGGTAGTCGCGCCAGCCCTGAGTCACAACCCAAGCGTCGTCGGGCAGGTCCTGGGAAAACTCGAGCGCGTGTTGCACCAGCGCCGCCTCGGACGTGCCCATATCCATGAGCATGTACGGCGAGGAGCCGACCGAGGTATGGAAGAAGTGCAGATGAGCGTCATGGAAACCTGGGCAGACAAACTGCTCGCCGTAGTCGATAACCGGCGTGGCGGCAGGCGCGGCGGCAATCACGTCATCGGGCGCACCGACTGCGACGATACGGTCGCCTGCGATGGCAATCGCCAGCTCGCGGGCGGTATCGATGCCGTCTTGCGCGGTAAAGACGTTCTTGGAGCGGATAATCCGATCAATATGTTGCATGGGCATCCCCATCTCTGGCAGGAAATTCAACACCCCCGAGTGTACTCCCCCGCCCTTGTAACAAAACCCCAAGCGGCAAACGGCAACTTTACCAGCCCTAGCGGCAGGTGGCATACTGGAGAGAGCCTGTACGATTTTGCGATCAACCCAGCAAGGAGCAAATCGACCATGACGAAGACCAAGGCACAGCAGATTATGGCGGCGACCGAGGCTCGCGCGGCTGACGACGTCACCGCAGCCATCAAAGATATCGCTACCGAGTTTGAACCCTATATCATCAAGCAGCGCCGGCACTTCCATAAGCACCCGGAGCTGAGCCTTGCCGAGGAGCGCACGACCTCCGACATCGCCAACCAGCTCGACGCCATGAATATCCCCTACGAGCGTCCGCTCAAGACCGGCTTGGTGGCAACGCTTCGCGGTACCGCGTCGGATGCCTACCACGAGGACGGCACGCCACGCCGCCGCATCCTGCTGCGCGCCGACATCGACGCCCTGCCCGTCACCGAGCAGACCGGCGAAGAGTTCGCCAGCGTCAACGAGGGCTGCATGCACGCCTGCGGCCACGACTGCCACATCGCCATGATGCTCGGCACGCTGCAAATCCTGCGCCATATGACCGACGACATCCACGGCGAAGTCCGCATCGTCTTCCAGCCCAGCGAGGAAAACGGCCAGGGCGCCAAGCTCATGATCGGCACGGGCGTGCTCGACGGCGTCGATGGCGCCTACGCCGCGCACATCTGGAGCGAGGTTGACGCCGGCACCGTGAGCTGCGAGCCCGGTCCGCGCATGGCCAATACCGACTGGTTCCGCATCGATGTTCGCGGCACCTCATGCCACGGCGCCATGCCCCAGCGCGGCCACGACGCCGTTATGGTGGCCGCCGAGATCGTCAATGCCCTGCAGACCATCGTTTCGCGCGAGATCAGTCCCTACGAGCCGGCCGTCATTACCGTCGGCGAGCTGCACGGCGGAACCGCGCGCAACGTTATCGCCGGCACGGCCTACCTCGCCGGCACGGTGCGCACCTACGGCGATTCGACCCACGAGGAAATGCCGGAGCTTATGCGTCGCATCGTGGAGCATACCGCGGCTGCCTTGGGCGCCGAGGCAGAGCTCACCGACTACACCATCGCCAACTACAAGGTCGAAAACGACGCCGCCTCGAGCGAGCGCTGCCGTCAGGCCGTAATCAAGTGCCTGGGCCCCACCGGCCAAGGCCATTATCGCGGCACGCTTTCGGGCGAGGATTTTTCGGAGTACCTGCGTCGCGTACCGGGCGTGCTCGCCTTTGTAGGTACGCGCAACCCCAAGATTGGCGCCACGTACGCCCAACATTCCTGCTTCTACAAGATCGACGAGACCGTGCTGGCAAAGGGCTCCATGGTGGCCGCCCAGTATGCTATCGACTTTTTGGCCGAGCCCACGCAAGAGGAGCTCGACGGCCCCGCGATTACCGCGGTCGCCGAAACCAACCCCGATCTGGCCGCAAAGTTGCGCTCTGCCAAGGCGACGACCGCCGAGGCTCGCGACGCCATCCATGATGCCCGCACGGCACGCCATGCCGCCATCAAGGGCATCCATGATGCACGTGCCGCCGCTCGCCGCGAGGAGAAGCACGACGAGTAGTCGATCCACGACCATCTCGCAGTCATAGCCGCATCGCGATATCAAAGCGGGGGCGGACGCTTCGGCACGTCCGCCCCCGCTTATTTGTCAAGCGCTATTTCTACCGTTTCTACCCCGTCCCCAAATGGCAGGTGGCAGGGTTACTCGTCCTGCGGGTCCTCGTCGGAGCTTGGCGCAGGCTCGGGCTCAGGCGCAGGCTCGGGCTCAGGCGCAGGCTCGGGCTCAGGCACGGGCTCGGGCTCGGGCTCGGGCGCAGGCGCCGGCGCCGCAGCGGAATCGGATACGGGCGCTGCGTCGGCGCTAAAACCAGCCGGAGCAGACTTCTTCTCGAAGGGCAATACAAAAGTCAGGACGTCGTCCTTGTCCTCGTCGGCCCACTCGCTTGCGTAGCGTGCAACCCAATAGCCAACGGCGCGATGCTTGAGCATGTTGCCAAAGACCGTGAGGAATACCGTGACAAACGCCGTCAGCACCAAGAACAATACGAGCGTGATGCCACCGCCGGTAACAAGCGCCTCAATAGCCGTAGGACGGTAGTAGTAGCTATACATACCGACAGAGGCAATGGTGCCAAAGACGAACGTCAGGATCCAGGTGACAACGTTGGCGACCAGGCCAGTCAAAAACTCGGGAAGCCACGAAGCGCAGAACAGCTTGGTCTTGTTGTTCTTAAAGGCCGCCCAGACCTTATCGAGCGAAAACGCGCTCTCGACGCGACCGGTCACCGCAAAATGCATCACGGCAATGTCGGCGAACATCTTAAAGAAGACCCCCAGGACCGCCGTGACAATCATAGCCAGAACGAGCAAGCCAAGCGAGCCAAACAGCGCAGCCTCGAGCGCATAAGAGCCGTAATAAGAATACGAGCCCGCAGCGCCAATTACCACGCCCTCCACCAGCGAAAGCGCTACACCGATCACGGGAATGGCAGCGATAACCTCGAGCACGACCGAAATAACGCTCGAAAAGACTCCGAGGCCAAACGACGTGGAACGCATCAACGGACGCTCCATGCCGTCATCGATCTTAAGCGACAGATCGCGACCCCACTCGATGCCAAAGCCCGAACCGCACACGCTCGCCACGTAGGCAGCCAAAAAGCCGATGGCAGCTGCAATACCGCCAATAACGGGAATAAACAACACGAGTACCGACACGACACAGATAAGCGCCGGCAAAAAAGCAATCTGGCACACGCGCTGCAGCACGCCCGGAGTCTTGGTCATATCCTCAAACGCCTGAGCCACACAGCCCTTGGACGCGTTCATGGGAGGCTGAGGGACAAATTGCTGAGGTTGACCCTGAGGGGTGGAAGCTGCAGCACCAGCATTAGGAGCACCGCACGCACCGCAGAACTTGTCGTTATCGCCCATAGGAGCGCCACACTGCGAACAGAACATCGAAATCATCCCTTCGTATCTAGAGCGAATCACCTGGATCGCAAACGATGTCTTTGGCATCATTATCACCCAATGTGAGGACAAATACTCTTAGATGACGTATTTGCAACGCGCGAGGCGCTTTTCGATTGTTTGATGAGTGTGTCCGCGCTAGTTCGTTCCGCGGAAGCCCTTGCCGACGATCTCGGAGCTGTCGACGATCGTGATAAAGGCACCTGGATCGACTTCGCGCGCATAGCGGCGCAGTTGCACGGCCTCGCGACGGCTCAGCACGCTCATGATCACCGTCACACACTTGCCCGAGAAGGCACCGTAGCCGCGGCTGATGGTCGCCGTGCGGTTGAGATGCTTGACGATAAACTCCTCGACCTTAAGGGGCTCGGAACAAATGACCGTGCAGACTTTGCGCAGATGAATGCTCTCAATGGCTTTGTCGACCACAAGCGTCTTGGCAAACAGGCCGAGCACGCAGTACAGGCCGACGCGCGGGCCATACAGGAAAGCCGCGATGGTCACGATGCCGATATCGACCAGCAACAGGGCACGGCCGATCTCGAGCGTCGTGCGGCGCTTGAGGATCATGGCAAGGATGTCGGTGCCGCCCGTCGAGGCGCCAATGTCAAAGACAATGGCACTGCCCAGCGCCGGCAAGATGACGGCAAAACACAGGTCGAGCCACATATCGCCCGTCATCGAAACATCCGACGGAATGAAGAGCTCAAACAGCGAGACGTAGGCCGAAAGCGCAAACGAGGCAAAGACACTCCAAAGGATTGCCTTGCGCTCCAAAAAGATAAAACCCAGGATGACCAAGACCGCGTTGATAATCCACATAAAGACGCCGACGGGCAGAGTCGGGAACAGCGTGGAAAGAATGACCGACACGCCCGAGGTGCCGCCGAAGGCAAAGTGATTGGGGGTTTTAAAGGCCACGATGGCAAAGGCCGTGAGGATCAAGCCCAGATTGAGCTCGGCAAAAAAGCGCGGGAAGCCTGGCTCCTGGCTGCGCTTGCGGCCGGCGCGCTCGCCACGTTCGATATCCTCGCGACCGACAACGCGCTCCATCGGCACCACCGGAGGACGATGCATCTCCTCGGCGGCACGCGACGCCGCCTCTGCCGCAGCGGCTTCAATCGCCCATGCCTTGCTTTCGGTCTCGTGTTCGTCGGCCATTACGGCAACCCCTCGTTAACAATTTGGAAACAATGCGCCCATTAGGGTAACGCGGAACGCGAAGATTGCAACCCTTAGTTAGACGAGCGGTATGCCTGCATCGGGGGCATATAGAAAACGGTCGACCGCACTTTTGCTTGCGCGGTCGACCGTTTAGCGTTTTCGCAGGTAAAACCTATCGAAACAAACCTGTCCCTATTTGGTAGGTTACTCGTGCTGGCTGGTGCGGTGCTCGTACTCCTCGGGGGTGATGACATCCTCGATGCGCAGGTTGACGCCTGCCACCTCAAGGCCGGTCATCGCGGCCAGACGCTCGGTGACGCGCGCCTTAACGCCGTCAAAAATCGCAGGCGCATAGGCGCCGTACTCGATGATGACCGAGATGTTGACGACCACGCGGTTGTCGTCGGTGACCTCGACCGTCACGCCCTTGGTCAGGTTCTCGGCACCAAACTGTTCCTGCACAAAGTGCATAAGGTTACCCTTCATGCCCAGAACATGCGGCACCTCGCGGGTGGCCATGGCAACGATCTTCTCGATCACACCGTTGGAATAGGTCAGCGAGTCCTCGGACTCGTCCGCCTCCTCGTCCATCTCCTCGTTGTCCTCGTCCGTATCGGACTCGGCCTCGACGAGTGCCTCGTCCTCGAGCGTCACGTCCCCGGCATCGGCGACGGCCTCATTCGCCTCGAGCTCGGTATCGGCCACATCGACCTTCGTGTTAAAAGCCATGGTTCCTCCTTATGCCTGCCGCAGATGCGACAGTCGAATTCATATTAGCGGCCGCTAAACAGACGGCCGAAGAAGTTGACGATACCGTTCTCGCCGTCGCGAATCTGGCCGATCACGGCGCCGATCAGCACAAAGAATGCGATGACGAGCGTGTCCCACAGACCCAACGTAAGTACCAGCACGGCGAGGATAAAGCCTGCCAAGGCGCCGAGCGTAGTATTGGGGTGGCGCACGGCGTAGCTCCAGATAGCAGCGCCCGTACCTTTGATGAGACCCATGGCCTCGTCAAAGTCGTTGGCGGCGCTGTCGTGCTGCTCGCCGGCCTCGGGCTTGGTGTCGGCGGACTCGCCTGCCGGCGTAGCGTTTTGGTCGATCGTCAGGCGCGGCGTGCGGGCGGTCTTGTCTTGATTGGTATCACTCACCGGAAACCTCCACGGTCTGGACGGTAGTCTTGGACGGCAAAAAACGGACGCGCACGGTCGTGCCCGGCGTGCCGAGCATGGTGTCGCAGGCCTTCTCGATGCGCTGCTGCATCGAGGTGGCAAGAGCGGCGACGTCCTTATCATCGAGCGCGATGGCCTCGACCTTAAAACGAACGCGCGACTCGTCGGAGCCTTGAACGCGGGCCTCGATATGCTCAACCATCACGCGATCATCACACTCCGCCGCGGCACGGGCACACGAGGAAAGCGCTGCGAGCGTGACCTCGATATTGCGCTCCCCCGCCGGATGCACGCAGGACGGCTCGCGACGCGCGAACATCAGGCGGAAAAAACCGATGAGCACGCCAAGCGCCACGATAGCGGCGCACACCGTAACGACGACGCGAGGCATGGTGTCACGCAACAGCAGCATAAAGCGATACGTATACGGTCCCCAGAACTGGCAGACAAGCGTACCCAGCGCCACGATGGCGGCGGCAAGATACACGATCGCTAGGGCTCGTTTGAGTACGCGCACGCGCGCTCCCTTCAGGTTTCGGTCCACAGAATGCAAAACGGCTCGCATCATTATAAAAGAGCCGGGTCCGGTGCCATACGCACGCGGATCCGGCTCATCTATTCCACGAGGCTTGCATGCTCGCTTCATTATGCCCAGATATGCACGGCTTAACCCGTGCAGGCGCTACTCCTCCTCGAGGGCAGCGATGACCTCGTCGGTCATGTCCATGGTGCTGTAGACGTCCTGGACGTCGTCGAGCTCCTCGAGACGGTCGATGAGGCGCTGGACCTTCTTGGCGTCGGTACCGGAGACCTCGGTCGGGGTGGTCGGGACCATGGTGGTCTCGGAGCCCTTGACCTGGACGCCCTGCTCCTCGAGCGCCTTGGAAACAGCCATGACGTCGTTAGCAGCGGTCCAGACGATCCACTCCTCGCCGGCGTCCTCGTAGTCCTCGCCACCGGCCTCGGCGATGGCCATCATGAACTCATCCTCGTCACCGGCAGGACCGTTGGCGATCATGGTCTCCTTCTTGGCGTTCTCGTCCAGGATCTCCTTGGCGACGACGATCTGGCCCTTGCGCTCAAACTGGAAGGCGACGGAGCCCGAGGTGCCCAGGTTACCACCAGCGTGGGAGAAGGCGGAACGGACATCAGCGGCGGTGCGGTTGCGGTTGTCGGTCAGGCAGTCAACGTAGACGGCGACACCGGCGGGACCGTAGCCCTCGTACACGATGTTCTCGTAGACGGCGGCATCGGCACCCGAACCGAAGGCCTTGTCGATAGCGGACTTGATCTTGTCCTTGGGCATGGACTGAGCCTTGGCCTTAGCAACGGCAGCGGCGAGGCTGGCGTTGTTCTCGGGCAGCGGGTCGCCGCCGAGACGGGCAGCAACGGTGATGTTGCGGCTCAGCTTGGAGAAGAGGGCGGAACGCTTGGCGTCCTGCGCGCCCTTACGATGCTTGGTTGTGGCCCACTTAGAGTGTCCGGACATACGTGTCTCCTATCGGTTTCGACCTAAAGCCCAGCGCAGATGCTCGGGCAATATAAACAAACGTCGTTATGATATACCTACTGGCCTGCGAGATAAACCCCAAAATGAAGGCGTCGTGATGATGCCACCCTTTGGTGCAAAGCAACCTGACCCCAATGCACCAAATTAGGACCAGAGGAGGTCACTGCGGGTGATGGTGGCGCCGATGGCAAAGGGCATGCAGGCGATGACCGGATACAGGTAGCGCATGTAGGTCGAGCCATTGCAGGGACCGATCAGGCACACGGCGAGCACGCCCAGCAGCGGCACCCAAATGGCCAGCCCGCGCCACGAATGACGACGTAGCAGATAGACCACCACGGTAATCATGATCCACACATAGGTGGCCGAGCTCATGGTGAGCGAGATAAACGGGATGCGTTGTGCTGCCACGCGATACAGGTTGATCAGGTGGTCGCACCAGCGCACGACCTTGCTATCGACCGGATGGAAGTCAAAGTACTTGAGGTTATCGGGCTTCGCCATAATCTCGGCACTGCGCGCCGTGCTGTAGACCCACGCATCGCGGGCACTCGGATAAAAGTAGCCGTAGTAGTTATTGATGAGCGCCGAGATATAGCACTCGGGATCCTTTTTGAACATCTGAGCCCACACCTCAAAATAGGCCTTGATGTCCTCCTGCGAGGCATACTCGTTAAAGCAATTTTTGACGGCGTCCGACTTATCCGGGTTGTAACGGCGGCCCAGGTTCTCGTACTTGAGCACGCGGTCGATCACGGCACGCTCATCGTCGGTCACCAAGCCGTCGCAAGGAGCCTCCACGATGGTGCCGTCCTCCTTAACCGTAGGGTTGACGCCCGAGTTGAGGCCGTCGTGCTTTTGGACGAAACGAGCCGTCTGCTGGAACGGAATCGAGAGGATTTCGCGCTTGGAACCAGGCGTGATGTCGTGCGCCGGCATAAAGACCTTGGTGAAGTACATATTGGAGGCAAGGCAGAGTGCAAGCACCGCAAGAACTCCCACCCAGCGGAAACGCGGGATGGCGCCCGAAGGCGCAGCACCAGTCTGCCTGGCTGCACGATGAGCCACATGCGCGTCCCATGCGCAAAACGCCGCCGCGATTACGCATGCCGCCAGGGGAAACACCAGGCCGCCGTTACGCAGAAACGTGGAACCCATGGCGCCCAGAGCGAGCAGCAGCCAGTCATGGCGCGCAAAGAGCACGGGCCTCTGTTCGCCCGCACGCTCGGCATTGGCATCGCGACGGGGCAGGCCGCAGGCCACGAGCTTCACGGTCTGCACCAACAGCACCAAAAACGCGTCGGCAAACAGCACATCTTTGGTAAGCAGCGCCGCGTAGTTGGAGAACATGGGCATAAACACAAAGAACAGCAAGATCACGCCGCGGACCGGCAGGCTCACGCCCAGCTTGCGCAGCGACGAGATGGAATAGGCCATGCAGGCGGCCGTAATGACGAACTGGGCGCAGGTGTAGATGGCAAGACCCGCGTCGGCGCTATTGAACAGCGAAAGCCCCAGCTGGACGCACGAACCGATGATAGCCGTGTGCGCCACGGGGTGATGTCCGTTGAGCAACACATTGGGATTGAGCAGACGCAGGTAGTCACTCGTGCCGTTGGGGTAGTTAAACCACTGGCGAATCTGCGCACCCGTATCTCCCATAAAAAGGCCAGGCAGCGAAGCGATGAGCGTGGGCGCCCAGGCGATCATAAGCACCAGGAAGGGCCCGGCAAAGGGATGGACCGAGAGCACGGCGTGAGCCACACGCCATACGCGGCCAAAGTGCGCTTCGGAAAACGGAATGCGCCGAGAGCTCAGCCAATCTAGACACTCAAAGGCAAGGTAGAAGGCAACGACCGCCAAGAGCATCCAGCCCGCACCGCCTATCCAGGCGCAGATGATGCGGGCCTTGTCGCCGAGCACGATCTCGGCCGAATCGGTGAGGTCGTAGCTGCGGCCAAACACCATGCAGACGGCAAAGAACAGCGACGGAAGGATCACCGAGGGACGCCAAGCGTCGCCGCGGCCAAAGAACACGTAGCGAAATGGCAGCGTGAGCAGGCAGGCAAGCGCAAGCAGCATGACCGCGTCGGTATGGCCGGCAAACGAGAGGAGCACCTCGTAGCACACGTACAGCATGCCCGAGGCTTTGGGGTCAATCGCCAAGACTGCGTTGCTCGACACCGGGGCGGGATCGATGGAAAACGCCGTGGTCGCCAACAGCGCGAGCAAAAATGCGATGAGCGTCTGCTTGGCGGGGTAGCGCTTAAACCAGACGATGCGGGCAGCGTCGCGCGCAGCCGTTGTGGAGAGGTCGGGATCCTTCACAGTCCGAAAGCCTTTCTAGAAACCTATCAAACTCGGCAAGACCACCACAAAGGTGCCTGTCCCCTTTGTGGTGGTTTTGGTGGTTAGGCGTCCAGGTAGACGCGCTGGGGCTGGTTGCGGCGACGGGCGAAGATGATGAGTGCCAGGCCCGCGATTACGAGCGGCAGGCTCAGCAGCTGACCCATCGTGATGACGCCGCCCAGCAGATAGCCCAGCTGGGCATCGGGCACGCGCACAAACTCAATGAGGAAGCGAACGATGCCGTAACCCATCACAAAGACGCCCATAAACGTGCCCTGGGGCAGCAGCGGCTTTTTGCGGCTAAGCACCTGCAAAATGCAAAAGAGCACGATGCCCTCAAGAAATGCCTCATAGAGCTGGGAGGGGTGACGCGGCATATCCCCCGCGGTGCCACCGAAGACCACACCCCAGGGTAGATCGGTCGGCTTGCCCCACAGCTCACCATTGACAAAGTTGGCACAACGGCCCAGGCACAAGGCCAGCGGCGCGCCTATGACGGCAAGGTCTGCCAAAGTCCAGGCATCGAGCTTATACATGCGGCACACGATGATGCCGCCGATAATGCCGCCCACCAAGCCGCCATGGAAGCTCATGCCGCCCTCGTTGGTGGCAAAGATCTCGAGCGGGTGCGCCCAGTAGTAGCCATCACCGTAAAAGACGACGTAGAACAGGCGCGCACCGATAATGAGGCCAAAGACCACGCCGACCACGACACTCGTCAGGTCGTCGACCGTAATGTTAAAGCCCCAGCGACGCTGTGTGCGGTACATGACGACCGCCGTGAGCAGAGCGCCGACCACGTAGGCCAGGCCGTACCAGTAGATGGTGATGGGGCCCGCCGAGATCGCGACGGGATCAAGCATATGGTAGAGGTCGTTGAGCATATCGATCCCCCTGCTCCCTACATACAAATGCGGCCGCGGGCCTTGCGCTCGCAGCCGCATATTTGGGCGTAACGTCTATGCGGAGTATGCCGTCCGCAGCTTTCGCATCTTAAAACGGCGCGTACTCGTCGTACAGGTCGTCGGTCTCGCCGGAGGCATTGACCTGCTCGACACGGGTAACGCCGGGCACATGCTCCTTCAGGATGCGCTCAATACCCATGGACAGGGTCAGCGAGCTCATGGGGCAGCCGGCGCAAGCGCCCTGCAGCTCCAGTTTGACGACACCCTCGTCGTCGACGCCCACATACTCCATATCGCCGCCATCGGCCTGCAGGTTGGGGCGAATCTCTTCAAGAACCTTCTTAAGCAGCTCTTCGTTAACAGCCACAGGGGCTCCTTTCTCACAATAACGCGGGCGCGCCCGCGGACAGAGCTATGTTACTACAGCCGTGTACCCGCTCACGAGCCGTCCATGCGCGCGGACACGACTTTCACGAGTAGTCAATTTGGGACGGGGCTCTTTTGGCTGCCTTTTGTTGCCAGCTGGCGTTGCCACGCGCTACTGCTGAGCCCGCCCCTCGGTGCCGATGTGAACATCGACGATAACCTGGCGGTAGCTGATGCCACAGGAGTCGAGGATGCGGCGGCTGATGCGTCCGTCATCGGTGTCGGCGTACTTGTTGTCCAGGTAGACGACCTCGCCCACGCCCACCTGAGCCAAAATCTTGGCGCAGTCGTGGCACGGGAACAGCGTGACGTAGACCGTGGAACCCTCGAGGTCCTTGAGCGAGCCACGGTAGTTGAGCACGGCGTTGGCCTCGGCATGGACCACGTAGTTGTGCTTGTCCTGCAGCGGGTCGTCGCTCGTACCCCACGGGAAAAAGTCGTCGTTGAGCGCCGAGGGTGTACCGTTGTAGCCCACCGAAAGGATGCGATGGTTGGTGTTGGCGATGCACGCACCCACCTGCGTGTTGGGGTCCTTGCTGCGGCGCTGCGCGGCGATGGCCACGCTCATAAAGAACTCGTCCCAGCTAATGACGTCCAGGCGCTTGCCTGACGAAGTTTGATGAAGATCGTCCGACATGACAGACACCTCCGTAATCGCAATAGTTTGACCCATTGTAGCAGGTGAAAGGTGGAGGCGTTTGTCCCACCGGCGCCCTCACTTTTACACGCGGCGGGGCTTTTGGTTGATGCGGTAGAGCTCGGCCAGTCCCCGCAACGTCAGCGCGTCGTCGACCGTCAGACTGTGACCGACCAGCGACGCGAGTGCCTCGGCATCGTCGCCGGTAATGACGATGGGCACGTTGCCTTCCCCCGCGGCCTTGGTCGCGCGCATCTCGGCGAGCACCATGTCGAGCATGCCGTCGATGCGGGCTACCTCGCCCAAGACCACGCCCGAGCGCATGGCCTCGCGCGTGTTGCGGCCGATCACATGCGTGGGCGCCGAAGGCTCGACCTGCGGCAGACGCGCCGCAGCGGCCGAGAGCGAGCGGGCGCCGAGCGCCAGACCCGGCGCGATGACGCCGCCGACAAAGGTACCGCGCCCATCAATGACCTCAATATTGGTCGTAGTGCCCAGGTCGATCACGATGCACGGAGAGCCGTAGACGGCACGGGCCGCCACGGCGTCGGCGATGCGGTCGGGGCCGATCTCGGCCGGATCGTCGTAGTGTACGGGCATGCCGGTCTTGAGGCCCGGCCCCACGGTGAGCACGCGTCCCGTGCAGGTACGGGAAAGCGCCGCCTTCCAGGGGCGTTCGAGCGCCGGCACCACGCAGCTCAGCACTGCGGCCGCGGGAACGAGTGCACCCGGCATGCCCGCATCGGCCGCCAGCGCGGCCATGACTTGAGCGAGACGCATACGCGCTTCGTCGGCCGTAATGCTCGACGGCGTCGTGATCTCGCACGTCGCAAGCGGGCATTCCTGCGCCGCGGCCGAATCCTCGGCAAACAGACCAAAGCGAATGAACGTGTTGCCCACGTCGACCGTCAATATATATGCGCAGCCATTAAGCATCGTCGGCGCTCCTTTCGTCTGTCCAGCAGTATATCCCGATGATTATTCTGGGACGGGGATTTAAAAATCATTGCGTACCTAATGATTTTTAAATCCCCGTCCCAGAATAATCATCCGGCAAACAGGGGCAGCTAAAAAAGCCCCGTCCCAAATGAGCTGCCGTGCGGCTATACTGGTGCGCGGTCGTGCGCGAGCTCACGCGGCGGCCCTTGGTAACCCGACTTCCCGCGCCGTATCCGTAGCGGCGCTCCCGGGGGAAGCGGATATACGCAAAGGAGTTCTATATGAGCAATCCCTCGAACCGCACCTCGATGCGCGGTCAACTCACGCTGCGCGGCGTCGTCATTGGCGTCCTTGGCTGCGTAATCATCACAGCGAGCTCGGCCTACACGGCCCTCAAGATGGGCGCACTCCCCTGGCCGATCGTCTTCGCTGCCGTCATCTCGCTGTTCTTCCTTAAGCTCATGGGCAACGCCAGCCTCAACGAGGCCAACGTCACCCACACCATCATGTCCGCAGGCGCCATGGTCGCTGGCGGTCTGGCGTTTACCATCCCGGGCGCCTGGATGCTGGGCTATGCCGACCAGATCAGTTGGCTCGACATGTTTATCGTGGCACTCGCCGGCACTATCCTAGGCCTGCTGGCCACGGCACTCATCCACCGTCACTTTATCGTGGACGCCGCGCTTGAGTTCCCCACCGGCAACGCCGCAGCTCAGACCCTGCGCGCGACCGAGGCCGGCGGCAAGATCGGCAAGCAGCTCTTTGGCTCCATGGCCATCGCCGGCATCTACAGCGTGCTGCGCGACGCTCTGGGCATTGTGCCCAGCATGCTGTGCACGCTCAATATCCCCGGCGTGACCTTTGCCATCTACAACTCGCCCATGTTGCTGTCCATCGGCTTTTTGGTGGGCTTCGCCCCCGTCGCGTTCTGGTTTGCCGGCGCGCTGCTGGGCAATTTTGGCATCATCGTCGGCGGCACCGCTGCCGGTCTGTTTGACGTTATGACCGCACAGGGCATCGCCAAGTCCCTGGGTATGGGCCTCATGATGGGCTTTGGCGTCGCCGTCGTCCTCAAGGACATCCTTCCGCAGGTCGCCGGTATCGTCCGCGGCCTCGCCGCCGACAGCTCCACCGACACCGACGAGCAGTCGCTCATCTCGGGCTCCCTTAAACTCGACGCCGGTATCATCGGCCTGGGCGCTGCCGCCATCGCCGTGATCATCGCCATCGTGCTCGACCTTGGCCCCGTTCCGGCCGTCATCGTCACGCTGTTCACCTTTGTCACCACCATCATGAGCGCGCAGAGCTGCGGCCAGACGGGCATCGACCCCATGGAGATCTTCGGCCTCATCGTCATGCTCATCGTTGCCGCCTTCGCGCAGCTCGCTCAGGTCAAGCTGTTCTTTATCGCCGGCATCGTGGCCGTGGCGTGCGGCCTTGCGGGCGACGTCATGAACGACTTCAAAGCCGGCGCCGTGCTGGGCACCAACCCGCGCGCGCAGTGGGTCGGCCAGGCCATTGGCGGCATCGTGGGCGCCCTGGTCGCCGCCGCCGTCATGGTCGCGCTCGTCACCGCCTATGGTCCGGACGCCTTTGGCCCCGACAAGAGTTTTGTGGCCGCACAGGCAAGCGTGGTCGCCACCATGGTCTCGGGCATCCCGAGCGTGCCGTGGTTTGCGGGCGGCTTTATCGCCGGCATCGTCATGTACTGGCTCGGCATTCCGGCCATGATGATCGGCCTGGGCGTGTACCTGCCGTTCTACATGTCGCTCACGGCCTTCCTGGGCTCCTGCGTCAAGCTCGCCTACGACAAGTGGGCAGCCCACCGCGATGCCAACGCCGGTCTTTCGGACGAGGAGAAGACCGCCAAGGATGCCGCCTTCCAGGAGCAGGGCCTGGTTGTCGCCAGCGGCCTGCTCGGTGGCGAGTCCATCGTCGGCGTTATCCTGGCGTTTGTCTCTGTTGGCCTGAGCCTGCTGGGCTAAACCAAACAACAACGCACCCGTGCAGAGCGCGGGGTCGGAGACCATCCGGCCCCGCGCTTTTTGTATCTGCCGAAACCCTCGGCAGTACTTGTATGTGGCGTGTCTTCCTTTGCCTGCTCGCCTAAGTTCCATGTCAAGATGACCGCCCCGCCCGTCACGGTGTAGAGTACATGCTGCGAACGCACCCGCGTTCCTACGGCAATACGAGGTGGACATGGAACTCGATAAACAACAGCTCAAGCGACTGCGCGAGCGCCATCATCGGCGCCATGGCATCCGCCCCGCCCACAGCGAGGCCATGGAGAACGCAAGCCGCTTTCTAAAGCGGGCATTCAACATTCGCGAGGGACGCGCGCCCTATCACGTGATTCGCAAGCGCTTTGTAAACGGGGCGCGCCTGACTGGCTCACACTTATGCATCTTGATCATTGCCATGTTGATCGCGAGCATCGGCCTCGATATCGACTCGGATATCGCCATTGTAGGCGCCATGCTCATCTGCCCGCTCATGGGCTCGGTCCTTGCCATGGCATACGGCATCGCCACGCTCGACCGCGAGATCACCCTTGAGGCCGTCGCCGGCCTCGCGCTGCAGATGGTCTTTTGCCTGGTCACGTCCACGTTGTACTTTAAGCTCTCGCCCCTTGGCACCACCACGGCCGCCATCATCGACAATTCGACACCGACTGTGTGGGACCTTGCCGTCGCGCTCGCGGGCGGCTTTGCGGGTGGCCTGGGCAACTCGCGCGACCAGGAACCCGCCACGCTCATCGCCGGGGTGGCTGTGGCGACCGCGCTCATGCCGCCCCTGTGCGCGGCGGGCTATGGCATCGCCATCGCAAGCGGGTCACTGTTTCTCTCGGCGCTTTACGAGTTTGGCATCAACGTGGTCTTTATCGCACTCGCGGCCGAAGCCGTTCTGCTTCTTTTGCGCGTGCCGCTCAAGCGCGACCTCAACGGCGACGGTATTGTGACTGCCGAGGAAAATGCCGAGGTCGACGAGCTATCGCGCAAGGTGCGCCGCCGCATCATCGTGGGCACGGTAATCTTTGCCATCCCCTGCATCGTTATGACGGCGGGTTCCATTGGCTCGGCGCAGGCCGGCGTGCAGGACGGCTACGGCGTCACCGAAACCACGCGCGAGCTTGCGGCGGTGCTGCCAGGCTTTAAGGACTACACCGTCGCCGTCGAGACCTCGGCCACCGAAGGCGACGAGGAGGGCATCGTCGAGCGCGAGGTTGTCGCCCATGTGACGACAAGCGAGGCGCTCGGGGCACGCGACCGCCACGTCGCCCGCAAGCTCATCGACCTCAATGTGCCCGAGCTCGATCGCGTGGAATTTGACGTGAAGTGATGCCGGCGCGGGATGAGCGCTCGCACGGACGCAAGTTATGACGAGGCGCAGACGCGATACGGACACGAGCAAATAGAGGGGTTCAGTTCACACCCGCGCCCCGCTCGCCGTTTTATTGCCGTGAATCAAACGTCCGCATCGACATCGCCAGATTCCACTGTAAACGCCGGATCGGTGCTCACCAGATAAAATCGGGTCACCTTAGTATTTCTAATTAGGTAAATCTGCCCCTGATTGCGTCGGCGCGATATATACGCAACGTGAATCGTGCCGAATTCTTCGCCGTTTTCCTTCTTTAATATCAGGATGTTGGGGTCATCCGTACGCTTAAACTGCCCGTCTGTGCAGATTCCGTCTTGATCGACCAGCTGCCATCGACAGTTGTCCTCCTCAAGAAAAGCCAGGGTTTCCCGACTCGTTTTGTCATCCCGATAGTAACCATCAATGGCAAACCCTTCGGAAGCGCATTCCTGCATATAGGACGTTTCTCGGCTTATAGCAAACAGCCCTGTAGCGCCCAGGAGCACAGCCAGGCAGATCACTGCAAGGGTTATCGAAATAGCACGGCGGCCCATGTTAGCCCAATCGATAGTTGTTTAACGGAGCGCGAAACATACCTGGAACCTCCGATATCAGGGGGAACGTCGCCAGCAGGCTGACGACAACTATATGTTTCTGATATCAAACCATATGGCTGCCACTCGCGGAGGGGGCATCGGCGAACGGCGTGTTTTCATACTCCATTGGTCAAACCTAAGCGCGGCCCTACAGCTCGTACTTGCACACGCGATAGATGTACTTCTCGGCTTCCATCTCGTAGCTGGTGATGGGACGACCGTACCGGTCGTACTCGGTAAAGGTCTTGGCCTGGCCCGATGCCACGAGCATGCTATTTGAATCACCAACGCGCTGCGCACTGCTCACATAGCCCGAAAACGGCACGGCGATCTGGTCTTCGAGCTCGTAGGTGCGGGCCGCCTCGTCCACTGTAAAGATGCGCCCAAACGAATGCGTGCCCTTGTTGTAGTCGGTCACCACCGCGGCGCCCAGCTGGCCCCAGTCGAACTTGGGATAGCTCTCAGCCGCACCAAAGTTGTTGTCGTACAGCAGCACCTGGTAGCGACCGGTCGTTGCCATGTCAGAACTCGGCAGATACGTCACGCTGTGCTGGCCCGCGTTGAGCGAAAAATCGCCCTGGGCCTGCAGCAACTTGTCCTCAAAGCCCGAGCCGGCCCATTGCCACTCCTTTCTATTTCTGGATCCATCTTCTCACTGTTGGCGGACGAAAATGATCCGTTTTCCTCCGTCCCCGAGAGGTCATTTTTTAGTACTTGAAGAAGCCCTCGCCCGAGCTTTCGCCCAGCTTGCCTTCGTCGAGCATCTTCTTGAGGACGGACGCCATAGCCTTAAAGTTGTAGGGCATCATCATCTTTTTGAGCAACGGGCTCACCAGGCCCGGGACCTTCTGATACTGCATAACGATGTTGTAGGCCGTCTGAATACCCACGGTGTCGAATACGCGGAATGGGCCCTTGGGAGCGCCAGTGCCGCGCGTCCATGCGAGGTCGATACTCTTGGGGTCGCTGACGCCCGAGACATACAGGTCAAGGCCCGAGAGCAGCCACGGCACCAACATGGAGTTGAGCAGGTAGCCGTTCTTTTCCTTGTTGACGGGAAGCGCCAGCATGCGGATGTCGTTGGCGAAGTCGACGAGCTCGTCGAAGTAGCGCTTGTCGGTCTGGTCCTGGGCCATGACCTCGGTCATGTTGTTCTTCCAGATGGAGTTGGCAAAGTGCAGCGACAGGTACTTCTCGGGGCGGCCGGTGTACTTGGCAAAGGTGCTCGGCAGCAGCGTGGAGGAGTTGGTGACGATGACGGTCTTTTGCGGCAGAACCGGGGCGAGCTTCTTGTAGAAGTCGATCTTTGCCTGTGTGTCCTCGGCCATAGACTCGATGACCAAGTCGGCGTCGGCAACGGCCTTGGCGAGGTCGAGCTCCAGCTTGAGTGTGGAGTAGGCACGCTCAACGGCGGCGAGCGCCGCCTCCCTGTCGAAGGTCTGGTCGCTATCGGCGATACCGGCACACCACTCGCCCGTACCGTCCGCCATACCCTCGATTGCCGCGATGTACTCCTCGCGCACATGATCGATCTTGGGCTGGGTACGGCCGATGCTGTCCTCGCTGCGCAGCCAAATCGTTACATCAAAGCCGCAGTAGGCTGCCTGAAAGGCAATCTGGCTTCCCAGCACGCCGCCGCCGACAACGCAAACGGTCTTGTAGCTCATAGGAACAGTCCTCTCTTACGTAATTCCATAGATGTGTATTTATACAACCGTAAGGGGACAGCACGCTGGGGGTGGGTTCTATAAACGGACGGTAATTTGCGGCGAACGGCTACACCTGTTCATTAACTCTCGATTTTGAGGGCATTTTTTGGCGCTGCTGAACCGCTGTTTTCGGAAGTGCGGGGAAAAATAGGGTTTCGCCGACCAGACCGGCTTTTTTACAACAAAACCGACGCTCCTATAAGTTGTCAAGAGGCAGTTTGCGGGAGCGTTCTCTCCAATTCGCACAGGAGCTCGTAATACCTCCTCTCCAGTTTCGTCGACCGCCGTTTCCCCCGTTCCAAGTGCCCGAGTGTGGCTGCG
>JAXJIO010000040.1:0-89571 GCA_036298675.1 Collinsella sp.
ACGGTATACAATACCGTAACAGATTCTGCGGCATGGGAGGAAACGGTTACGATTACAGATTCTGCGGCATGGGAGGAAACGGTTACGATTACAGATTCTGCGGCATACTACACTTGTTCCTGCGGTGCTCGGAAATAGGGGCTTTCTTAATGTTCATCGATCGGCTTTGCGGCCGATGGGTCCCGCCCATAAGCGGGACCCCCGCGACGCGTGGCGTCGCTCTCGCTACGGCTTCCTGCAACGCTCCCAAGGATCGCGTTTCCGTCCGCCTCCGCTCACACCGGCCCCGCCCGCCGAACGGCTGCGCTCGATGGCTTCCAGAGGTCGCCATCGCTCCGCCGTTCGCCGGACGGGGCCTCTCGCGCCGGGTCGCCGAGCACCGTCGTGCGACGCTCCCCATGGGTCGCGTCTCCTCGGCGTCGGCTCAACCGGCACTCACCTGCCCGGGCTCGCGTTGCCTCGGCAACCGGCTCGCTCCGTGCAGGCAAGATATGGATTCCGTTGCACGGAATCATCTTGCCGCCTGCGGCGGAGGGCGAACCGCTCCGAAGTCGCTCCCGCCAATAATAAGCCGGGAAGCTTGTTGCGTCCCGGCCCAAGCGCTCAGTCCCCTCGCCCGTTCTGGTTCTCCCACGACTTGCGCTCAAGTTCCCAGAACGCCCTCATCGCCGTCGCGATCCCGCGCAGCGTGAAGCGGACGACGAGGCCGGTTGAGCGGTCGACCGCGAAGCCGAGCCTGCCGCCGTTGACTTTCCGCACGGCCCCGAGGGCCTTCGAGAAGAAGCGGTACTGGAGGCTCCCGCCCTTCGACCTCGCGAGCTCGATGCCGTCTCGCCTGAGCCGCCGGTCGAGCTCGGCCATGCGGTCGGGGCAGTCCCTCATTCGTCCGACCTCCTCGACGCGACGGGCGACCGCCACGCGGACGCGGGCGTTCTCGGAGCGCTCGGCCTGCCCCTTGCGGGCCATGTCGCGTTCCTCCCTGCCCGGCTGTCTCGCGTGGACGCGCGAGTTGGCCTTGCCGCGCTCAAGCTGCTTGAGCCCATACCTTTCGTCCAAGGTGCGAACGGTTTTCACGCGTGCGGCAGCGGCTTTGCGTGCGGGGCCCTCGTCGAGCCTCCTGCCCGTCTCAAGGTCGCTGCGGTTGATGCCGAGGTGCACGGCATAGCGGTCGGTGTCGTCGGAGCGGCAGCGCTCGCGATGCAGAACTATGACGACCTCTTGGTTCGGATAGCGCTCGGCCACGTAGTCGCGTGCGTATCGCATGCACATCTCCGGCGTCATCTTCCCGCCGTTGAGGTCGCACTCGTCGGGGAGGAAACCAAGTATCTGATGCTGCATGTAGGTGCACTTCGCCCCCGCCTTCCCCGGCTTGTCATGCCCCATGGCCTTCCTCGTGTCTGCCATCTCTTGGAACCAGCGCTCTTCACTGATGATGTTCTGCGTGTCGTGCGCGAGAGCTTTGTCCCTGTCCCATGAGAGATAGTCCTTGAGGCGGGAGAGGTGCTTCTCGCTGCACACGCTTGTCTGTTTAATCGCTGTCATGGGTCCTCCCTAGTCGAGCGAAAGGCCGCTGAATTTGCCGGTCGGCTGGATCTCGGCTTCCTTCTTCGGCTCGGGCCACTTGGGGCACCAGAGGCCGACGCGTTCGCCCATCTTCTCGGCAGCGGCCTCGTCCAGTTGCTTTTGATAGGCACGGCGCTTCTCCGCCTCGTGCTCCGGAGTCCCGAGGTCGAAGTGCTCCTTCGTGGGCGTCTTGGTGCAATCGGCGACGGGTGAGCGGAAGACCCCGGCCCGCTCGGCGGGTATTCCGTTATCCGCGTGCTTGACGACGATTATCCCGTCCCTGTCCGGGGCCATGTCGCGCCATTCCCACGCGTGTATCACGTCGTCTGCGCTCTCGCTGTAGGAGGTCGATGCCGACGAACCCGACGCCGCCTTGCTGCTGCTCGTGCCCTGCGTGTGGCGGGTGGTCTTGCCGATGAGCTCCGTGAAGTATCGGCGGTCTTCCTCCTCGGCGAGCTTCATGGCGACTTTTACGCCGCAGTTCGCGAGAATCTTCCTCCGTCCGTCCCTCTCTCCGTATTTATTAAGCTGGGATATATCTTGCGTTGCCCCCGTCCAGTAAATCTGGAACGACCTTCCAAGCGAAAGGAGGGCGGGCAGGCATTCGATGCGGGGCAGGTTGCCCCATTCGTCGCCGAGAATCTGGACGGGGCGCGGAAGTCTTCCGCCGTTGGAATCGGCGACGATTTGGACGGATTCCCAGAGCTGGGAGAGGAATATCGCCGCTATGCAGTTGTATGGCGAGCCCTCGTCGAGCATATGGAGGAATACGGCGCTCTTGGTTTCAAGAACCGCGCGAGGGTCGATGTCGGACCCGGACGTCATCCATGCGACTGGGGCCGACGAGAACGGGCGCAGCGCCACCTTGAGCGTCGAGAGGATGCTTCTGAGCTCGTTGCCGCCCGAGGAGACGAACTGCGAGGCTCTGTTTTTAGCGGGGTGTCTGCTTGGTAGGGCGCGGAAAACGCTCTTGAGTGGCTCGGCCGGGTCGTCACCCTCTGCCTCGGTGCCACGGTCCAGCACCTCGCAGACGGTCGCAAGGTGCTTTGCTTCCTTGGGGCATTCATCGGACATGGAGACCAGCAAGACGAGGGCAGACAGGAGGCCCCGCGCGGATGCGGTCCAGTGCGAGCCCTTGCCGTTCTCGTCATCCTGCACCACGAGCTCCGCAATGGTGTCAGCCGCCTGCTCGGCTTCTTGGCCGCGGCTTTCGGCGTGGAGGTCGATGACCTGCTTGAGCGGGTTAAACCTCTGGCCTCGATAGGGTCGCTGCGTGTCGAGCAGGAGGACGTTGTAGCCGCGTCGGGCCAGCTCGTCACCCGTGAGCTCTATGAGCTCGTTCTTGACGTCGGAGACGACGAGGGTCGCGGGCTCGGAGCCGTTTGCGCCGTCGCCGTACGAGAGCAAATCGATTGAGGGCAGGTAGAGGAAGCGGGACTTGCCAGAGCCAGTGGACCCGGAAACATAGACCATCTTCTTTGGCTCGAAGAGGTAGCAGGGTTTGCCGAGCCATCTGGTGAACCCGTAGACGAACCCGCGTGAAGAGGGGTTAGCCGAGCCGTCCCATGTAATCGAACCTTTCACCGCATTGCGGCCCGTCTTGATGCAAGCATTGCCGAGCACGCCGCCATCGTCGGCACGCGAGTTGAGGGCGCTCGAATAGGCAACGAGGGAGCAGATGCAGAGCGTGAGGAGGAAGGTGAGGACGGTCCCCGTGATATGGGCGATGAATGCGCCCGAGAGCCACCAGCCGAGAACCGTGGCCGCATCGAGCGCAGAGGGGAGGGCTGACGCGTCGGGCATGATCCCGGAGGCAATATCGCCGATAGGGGCGGCAAGGATTGGGCAGACGAGGAATGCAATGAAGACGGATGATATGAGGGCGGTGAACATCTTGCTTTTCATAGCCGCTCCTTTGCTTTCGACAGAAGGGTTGAGAGTTCGGAAGCTGTGCTCGATATCAACTGGACGGCGTTTTCAAGCTGGACGGCCGTTTGCCGGTCGATGCCATAGGCGTTTATGGAGCGCATAGCTTGGTTGAGGTTGTTGCCCTGCCGCTTCATCTCGACGAGCATTTGCCGGAGGGTCGACTCGTCGGCGACCTTGACGGGCTTCTCGCCGATTCGGAGGGCGGCCTCGCGCAAAAACGTTGATGGGGGCATGCCGAAAGAGGAAGAGCGGGCCACGATTTCGGCCCGCTCTCCATCGGTCATACGAACGTTGATATGCGCGGTCCTGCTAGTGCCGCGCATCGCCTAGCCCCTATCGAGGAAGGTAGCGTGGGCTCCGTCGAAGTCGAGCCGAGCTTCGCCTAACGTGCCGTAGCGATTCTTGAGGGCAACGAGCTTGAGCGGGGTGCCGCTCGCGGGGGCCTCAAAAGGGAAGTCGGGTTTTCCGTCATCGTCGGCAAGAAAAAGAACGGAGTCGAAGCTGTACTCGACCGTCGAAGAGCCGCCGAACATGCCGAGGTTGGGCTTGCTCGACTTGCCAGACTTGTAGGACTCGCGCGTGGTCGAGCTCAGGGCGATGACTGGCGAGCCGTAGAGGTTTGATATTTCGCGCAAGCCCTTTACGCACGCTGTGATTGCCAAGCGCTCGTCGATGAACTGCTGTCCCGCCGTGATACCGCAGGCGAGGAGTTGGAGATAGTCGATGAAAACGATAGGGGCCTCGTTGCGCTCACGTGCTATCAGCCCAACGAGGTTCGAGAGTTCAACGGTGTTCAACGGGCCGGTAATACAGAGATTCGGGGCGATACAGCTGCGATACCTGTCGAGAGCAGCCTCGAAGGCCTCGTGCTTGGGATGGTCTGCCGCCGCCGCGTCCGCGACCTCGGAAAGGGCAAGCTTGCCTCCGCTGAGTCGTGCAAGGCTCTTCTCCAAGAGCTTATGCGCGGGAAGCTCGGCGGAGACATAGATTACTGGGTGACTGTCGTTCGCAAGCTTGTCGGCCTCCTGCAAGGCCAAGGTCGTCTTGCCCCTGCCGGGACCGGTGCCGATGGCATAATTGAGCCCGGGATGGACTCCGCCGAGGATGTCGTTAAGGGCCTTGAGCCCGAAGAGGGCGATAGGTTGGTCACCCCTAAGGGCGCTGAGGTGCTCATCGAGCCTATCGGATTCGAAAACGAGAGGGTTGGGGGCCGGGCACTGCATTACTCGTTCGCCTCTTCAGCCAAAGTCCTGAAATAGGCGATGAGGTCTTCTTCCATGACAAAATACTGGTTGGCGATGCGGAAGCAATGGTGCGTCGACTTCATGAGCTTAATGGCGCTCGACTGGCCAATGCCGGTGAGAATCTGAACATCGAGACGGCTCAAGATACGCTTGGGACCAGTGCGACGAAGGTTGATGCCTGCGGAAATGGCGTCAACCTTGGGGTCATCTGCAAGATGCATGATAAACTCCTTGTTTGGGGTGCTCGGCTCCTCTTCGAGGTTTGGCGACTAAGAGAGGGGAGTCGGGTGCCGTTTTTTATTACCAGTCGGAACAAACCTCTTCAAGAAGACTGCTCCATTTGCGACGCAACTCCGGGGTATCCGGGAGTACGTGCTGGTTGCCGCAGTCTGCGGCAGAGGTCGTGACGCTCTCTTCGAGCGCGGAGAAGGCGTCGGCGAGATAGGCGCATGTCGCGTTCAGCTGGCCGATTTCGTCAAAATATTCGATGGCGAAGCGCACGAGCGCCACAACGGGGGCGCGGTTATAGTTGGTGGACGCCTCGTCCATCAGGGCGCGGCCGTACTTCACCGCCCTGTCGGTCTCGTAATCGACAAAGGGGTCTGAGGGATCGCGCGGAACCTTGTGCTCCATAAAGTCAATGACGGAATCAAAGCAGCGGCGAAGGTGCGGCATGTCCATCGCGCTGGTAAAGAGCGCGGTCTCACAACGCCTCTCGTGGATTAGCTCGAAACCGAACTCGACAATGGGCTTATAGCCGCCGTGGGCGACGGTTCCCGTCGCGCCAGTGACGTTCGAACGCAGAACGTCCGAGACGCTCGCAAACAGACCACTACCGCTGTAGACGTCGAGCATCCTGTCCCTCGGAAATGCCGGGGAGGGAAGCACCTCGTCAAAGACAAGGCCGATAATGGCTTTTGACTCATCGGTCGCTCGAAGGTAAGCCTCGTCGGAGACCATCTGTGAGAAGGGGGTCTTGAGGTTTTCGGGTATGCGGATACGCTTCTCGGCCTTCTTCTTATAGACCATTTTATTCACCTCCAATCGTTTGTCTGCAATCATCATACCATCAGACGGCGCATGTAGCCCTAGTAGTAGCCCACCATATGAAGAGATAGTGAACATCGAGGTAAACTAGCCATTACTTAGATGACAGCAATTCAAAGACTTCTGCTGCGTTTCGGTCATTGGCCCTGATTGCATGGGTGTAGAAATTAGCCGTTGTGCTTGCGGAGGCATGGCCCATTCGCGCCTGAACGGTCTTTAAATCGACGTTGCTCGCCACGAGAGCGGTCGCGGCGGTGTGACGGAGGCCATGGGGAACAAGTCCTGAGTAACCAGTGCCGCGCGTATGAAGCTTGCCGTCTCGCATGAACTGCTTCGTCACATCGCTATAAGTCCCATAGCCGTTATCGACGCAGAAGTCCCTAAACCATCGAGAGTAGTTGTGCCCGCTTGGTCTGGTGACGCTTATGCTGCGGAAACCGTCGGCATCCTTTCCAACGCTGAATGCGTGGACGATGGGGTCGGTATCCTTTTGTTCCAACCCGCGACGTCTGAATATGTCGCGCTGCATAGTCTTCCACTTGTCTAAATACTCGGCCAGAGCTTTGTCTATGGAGAGAATGCGTCTGCTCATCTCCGATTTCGGGGGCCTCAAGGTCTTGTCGCTGGTGTACTGCCGGACGATTCGGAGCTCCATGGCTTCGGGGTCGTAATCGAGCCAGCTGAGCCCTAAAGCCTCGCCTTTCCTCAGCCCGAGGTGAAATATAAGCATGGTGCAGACGGTCATGGGCCCCATCGGCTCGGAAAGCAAGCACTCAGTGAATCTTGGGAGCTCATCGGGAGGGAGAAAGTTTCGTGCTCGCAGATCCGGTTTCGGCAGCTTTATGCCGATGCAAGGATTGCGGCCAATCAGTTCGTTCTCAAGGGCATCTTGCATGACCTGCTTAAGCTTGACGTGAATGCGACGGATCTCGGCGTCGGTGAACCTTCCATTTGAACGGGCCTCAGCGTAGGCGCGTTTAACATCGTCGGGCCTCAGGTCGGCTAGGGGCACGTCTTCGAACAGTTCGCGTATGTGTCGCACGTCGTATCCCTCTCGCTCATATGAGAGAGGGGAGCCGAATGAGCTCTCTCGGAGCACGTGGAAGGATTCGGCATATGCCGCTACGGTGCTCGGAGCATCTCTAGATGGTTCATAGCTCTCAAGTTCCTCGCGGTACTCGTTGAGAGCGTTTGCGACTTCGCTAGGCCAGTTCTTCGGGTTCTTGCTCTTGCAATGGATGGTCCTCTTGGGTGTTTTGAGATACTTAACTTTGCTGCCGTTCTTTCCGGAGTTCGGGTCTCTCCCAAGAGAGAAGTAAATCTTGAATGAGCCGGGCTTTCCCTTGATGGGCTCAGATGTTCCCTTTGCGGTTGGTTTGATTCTGGTTTCCAAAAGTGTCCTCCAAGGGGATTACGTTAGGCTCGGGGCCGGGGCTTTGAGGGCCTCGGCCCCGAGCCTAACGTAAACTTTTCACCCCTGCAAGCCGTAAACCCAACTGCTAGGGGTGAAAAAGAGGTGAAATAGAATTCTAATAAGAACCAGCAGAAACTCAAAAACAGCTAATCTACCTGCGAATATATATAATAGGGCAAAATTACATTTGCCCAGGTAAGGTAAATGACCATGACCTCCTAAAGCGGGTGTCGACGGTTCGAATCCGCCCGGGGGCACCAGGGAATATGACGGCGTCGCGAGAGCGGCGCCGTTTCTGGTTTGTGGGAGCTGTCGGCGGATTCGGGCCGTCGACACCCGCGTCACCAATTTCCCCGCGGGGGGAGTTTTCGAATCCGCCGGGGCACCAGAGATTGATCGAGCCCGGTACACCGCCACGGTGCCGGGCTCTTCTGGTTCATGCCATGTCAAAAACGAAGCGCCCGCTTGCTGGGGGAGCAAGCGGGCGCCTGTGAGCGAATATGTTTGCGGCGAAAGCTGTGATGAGTGGTGGGGTGGCGACTAGTTGGTCGTACCGGAATCGTCACCCGTGCCCGAGCCAGAGCCCGAACCCGAGCCAGAAAGTGCGACTGTTAGCGTGATCGTGCTGTCGGTGGACTGCTTGCCGGTGGGGGAGACGCCCGTAACGGTGGCATCCTCGTTACCGCTCACGGGATTGCCGTTCTGGTCACAGAAGCCAATGTTATAGAAACCGGCGTTGTTGAGCGCGGTAACGGCGGCGGAAATACTCTTGCCGTACAGGTTGCCCGGGACGGTGGCCTTGCCGGACTTCTTGGCAATGACGACGGTAATCGTGGCGCCGGGCTTCTGCTTGCCGCTGGGGTTCCAGCTGATCACGGTGCCCTCGGTAACCGAGTCGTTCTCCTGGTAGCTCACGTCGACGCCAAAGCCTGCCATATCGAGGGCGTTGCGCGCCTGGGCCTCGGTCATGTCGGTCAGGTCGGGGACGGACGTGGTATCCGGGCCGCTCGAGACCTTGTACGAGATGGTCGTGCCCTTCGCGACTTCCTTACCGGCTTCGGTGCCCTGCTCAAAGACCTGGCCCTCATCAGCCTCGTTGGCCTCCTCGGAGGCGTTGCCCTTCAGGCCAACGCTTGCCAGTGCGGCTTCTGCTTGGTCCTTGGTCAGGCCGACAAGTTTGGGAACCTCAACCTTTTCGGAGGGCTTGGGGCCCTTGGAGATTACCAGGTTTACCTTGGTGCCCTTGGTCTTCTTGGTGTTGCCGTTGGGCGTCTGCTCGGCGACCTTGCCCTCGTCGACATCGTCGTTGTAGCTTTGGTCGATGGTGCCGACCTCGAGGCCAGCTTCCTTGATCAGCTCGACGGCAGTCTGCTGGTCCTTGCCCAGCACATCGGGCACGGTGACCTGCTCGCCGCCAAAGAGTCCTGTGGCAAAGGCCACCACGATGCCGATGACGGCAACGGCTGCCACCACGGCGGCGATGATCTTGTTCTTGTTGGATTTGGGCTTTTCGACCTCGTAGGAGCCGGTGGAGCCCGAAACCGAGCTACGGGCGGTATTTTGGCCGCTCACGCCCGAGACGGGACGCACCATGGCGCGCGTCTGATCGGAAAGCTCGCGAGTCTTGGTGGCACCCAGCTCACTGGGGGCACCGATGATGCGCGTGGGCTCCGAGACGTTGACGGCACGGCCCGACAGGTAGCTGTTGAGCACCTGACGCAGCTCGTCGGCGGTCTGGAAGCGGTTTGCCGGGTCCTTCTCCATGCACTTGAGGATGATGCGCTCAAGGTCGGCGTCGACACCGGAGTTGATCTGGCTCGGCGGAATAGGCAGCTCGTTGACCTGCTTGAGTGCGACCGAGATAGCGTCGTCACCGTCAAAGGGGACGCGGCCGGTGGCGCACTCGTACATCACGACGCCCAGCGAGTAGATATCCGAGGTGGGGCCGAGGTCCTGACCGCGGGTCTGCTCGGGGCTGACGTAGTGGGCGGTTCCCAGCACGTTGTTGTCTTGCGTGAGGTGGCTGTTCTTGGCGCGCGCGATGCCAAAGTCCATCACCTTGATGTTGCCGTCGGGCAGCACCATGATGTTCTGCGGCTTAATGTCGCGGTGGATGATCTCGTGCTTGTGGGCGACCGAAAGCGCGGAGCTGATCTGCGAGCCGATCTGCGCGACCTTCTTGGGGTCGAGGGCGCCGTGGCTCTTGATGCCGCTCTTAAGGTCGGTACCGCGCAGGTACTCCATGACGATGTAATAGGTGTCGCCGTCCTTGCCCCAATCGTAGACGCCCACGATATAGGGGGAGGAGAGGCCGGCTGCTGCCTGGGCCTCCTGCTTAAAGCGTGCGGCGAAGGTCGCGTCGCCAGCATACTGCGGCAGCATGATCTTGACGGCTACCGTGCGGTCGAGAACCTGGTCCTGTGCACGGTAGACGGTCGCCATGCCGCCTGTTCCCACCTTATCCTTGAGGAGGTATCTTCCCCCGAGGACCCTCTGTTCCATTCCTGCTCCTAACATAACTATTCGCTCAACGATGTGTGTAGTACCTATGATGTGGCCGCTGGGGCCGTGTGGCGCGTTGCCGCTAACCCTTAGGCCGCGGCGCGCCTCGGGTGTCCGATTCGATCATGGGCATCACGCTCCCTGTGCGGCAAGCGCCGCGGTCAGGACGATACCGGCGATCTTGGCGGCCTTGACGTCATGCTTGTCGAAATCCTCCAAGGCCACCGAGATGGCGACCGTGGGTGAATCGTAAGGTGCAAAGCCAACGAACATCGAGTTGACGTTGGTGCCGCCGGTCTCGGCCGAGCCGGTCTTGCCGGCGACCTTGACGCCGGGGATTTGGGCATCGGTGCCGGTGCCGGACTGGACGACGGCAAGCATGGCCTGCTTGACCTGGTCGGCCGTGGCGGAGCTGACGGCCTGACCAAGCGAGCGGGACTGCGTGGTCTTGACCACGGTTCCGTCCGGGGCGAGTGCCTGGGCTACAAAGTACGGGTCCATGACCACGCCGCTGTTAGCGATGGCGGCGGCAATCACGGCGTTTTGCATGACGGTGGTCTGCGGGCCGGGCGTGTGGTCCATGCCGACAGGCTGGCCGGCGCCGGCCCAGGCGGTCTCCCACTCGGTCATGAGCGACGGGTCGGCCATGATGGAGGCCGCGGAGGTCAGGTCCTGGCCGAGCTTTTGGCCGTAGCCAAAGGCGTTGGCAAACTGCACGAGCGTGTTTGCGCCAACTTCGTTTGCCACCTGGCCAAAGACGACGTTGGAGGACACGGCAAAGGCCTGCTGCAGGCTGATGGTGCCGTAGCTCTCGTTGCCATAGTTGGTGACCGGTGCGTTGCCGATATCCATGGAGCCGGGCGCCTGGTAGGTGCTGGTCAGGCTGGCGGTACCGGTCTCGAGCGCCGCGGAGAGTGTGACGACCTTAAAGGTCGAACCCGGGGTGTACAGCGCGTCCATGGCACGATCGTACATGGAGCCGTCCTCGCCGCCGCCCGACTGGAGCAGCGCATCGATGTTGGTGTTGTCATAGGTGGGCGAGCTTGCGCACGCAAGGACCGCACCGGTGCGCGGATCCATGACCACCACAGCGCCCTTAAAGCCCTTGAGCGCCTGCTCGGCGGCCGTCTGGATGCGCGAGTCGATGGTGAGCTTGGCGGTATTGCCCGGCTGGGTCTGCCCCGCGAGCGACGCGATGGCGTTGTTCCAGCTGGAGTAATCCTTGGAGCCGGTGAGCGTATCGTTCATGACGCTCTCGATGCCGGCGGTGCCGTATTGCTGGCTCACGTAGCCCACCACGTGCGCGGCCATGTTGCCGTTGGGGTAGGAGCGGGCGTAGGTGCCGTCCTCCTGCTGCAGCGACTCGGCTAGTGTCACGCCGTCGGACGTGATGATGGAGCCACGCTGGATGTACTTGGAGCGGGCGATGGTGTGGTTGTTGGTCGGCATGTCCTGGTAGTCCTTCGCCTTGATGACCTGGACATAGGTGAGGTTGCCGATAAGGATGGCGAACAGCGCCGTGAAGGCAAACACGGCACGAGTCAGACGGTTGGCAAGCGCCACGCGGCCGAGCACGCCGGACTCTGGAGTGTCGAGCAGGCGACGACGCATGCGAGAACCCGCGGAGTGGTTGCCGTGGCTGTAGGAAGGTGCGCTGGCAAAACGCGTACCGGTCGGGGCAGCGGCGGATGCGACCTGGTCATCGGTGATGGCGGCCATGGTGCCGGTGCCGGTGAGCTCGGCCTCGCGTCCGGTCGCCTCGTCACCGGCACGTAGCAGGAGTGCGACGATGATAAAGCTTGCCAGCAGCGAGGAGCCGCCCTGGCTCATAAAGGGCAGGGTGACGCCGGTCAGCGGGATCAGGCGGGTTACGCCGCCAACGATCAAGAAGGCCTGGAAGCTGATGGCTGCCGTAAGACCGGTGGCGCTAAAGGCGGCAAGGTCGGACTTTGCGCGGGCAGCTGTGGTCAGGCCACGCACGGCAAAGAGCATAAACAGGATGAGCACGGCGCCGCCGCCCAAAAGGCCCATCTCCTCGCCGATAGCCGAGAAGATAAAGTCGGACTCGACGACAGGGATGTTGTTGGCCATGCCGTTGCCGATGCCAACACCGACCAGACCGCCATCGGCAAGCGAGAAGAGCGACTGGACGATCTGGTAGCCCTGACCCTGGGCGTCCTTAAACGGATCGAGCCAAACCTGGAAACGCACCTGAACGTGAGACAGGAACTTGTAGGCGCCCACGGCTCCAACAGCTAAGAGCGCAAGGCCGATAACGACATACGAAAAGCGCCCCGTGGCAACGTAGAGCATCAGCAAGAAGATGGTGTAGAACAGCACGGCCGAACCCAGGTCGCGTTCGAAGACGACGACGAGCAGGCACACACCCCACACGGCAAACAGCGGCAGCAGCAGTCGCAGGCGAGGGATCTTAAAGCCCAGGATCTTGCGGTTGGAGATGGAGAGCAGCTCGCGGTTCTCGGCCAGGTACCCGGCCAGGAACAGCACGATAAAGACTTTGGCGAACTCGCCGGGCTGGATGGTAAAGCCTGCGATGCGAATCCACAGCTTGGAGCCCGAGATCGTGGTGCCGATAAAGATAGGCAGCATCAGCAGAATGATGCCGATAATGCCAAAGGTGTACTTGTAGCGCATGACCACGTCGAGGTTCTTAACCAACGCGAGCGTTCCCACCATCAGGGCCACCGAGACAAACAGGATGATGAGCTGTGAGATGGCGAGAGCGGGGGCGAGACGCGTCACAAACGTGATGCCGATGCCCGAAAGCACAAAGACAATGGGTAGGATAGCGGGGTCGGCACCGGGCGCCAAGATGCGCACGGCAATGTGGGCCGCGGCAAAGGCGGCAAAGAGGCCGATCGGTACGGCGAGCGTCTCAAAGGAGATGGCAGCGCCCGCGGTGAGGACGTACATCGCATACAGCAGGATGACGGGGAACGCCGAGGCGATGAGCAAGAGCAGCTCGGTGTTGCGGCGACTCATAAGCGGCACTCCCTTTCTAATTCTTATCGGAGGCTTCGGCCTCGGCGGACTGTTCGGCGGTTTTTTCGGAATCCGATTCGGAGGTCGATCCCTGATTGGTGTTGTCGCGAATCGTTTGCGCGTCGATCACCTGGCGGGTCTGCTCCTCGTCGATCTGGTGGCGGTACTTGGATATCGTGTCCTGCGCATCGTCGACACTTGTTTGCGGAATGCCCGCCTTGAGGCGGTTTTGCGTGTCTTCGGGCAGGTCGGACAGCTTAATGCTGGTTTCGCTTTCGAGCCAGTGGAGCTTGAGTCCGAGCGGCTTGCCGGGCAGGCCGCGCCAGACGGCGACATTGCCCTGGTAGGTACCCAGGTAGTACGAGCCGGTGACACCCGTGTAGGCCCAGATGCCAGCTGCCAGCACAAAGACGAGGGCCAGGATGGCGGCGATAGTAACGTTGCGGCGACGCACGCGTTGCGCTTCGCGCATAACGCCATCGTCAACCAGGTCAACGACTACTACGGTCACGTTGTCGTGGCCGCCGGCGGCAAGCGCCGCGTCCACTAGGTTGTCGACGCAGATTTGCGCGGTTGAGGACTGCGTGGCGATGTTCTCGATATCGCTATCGGGAATCATGCTCGAAAGGCCGTCGGAGCACAGGATCAGGCGGTCGCCTTCCTCGATATGCAGAGTGAAGTGGTCGGCATACATGGCGGGGTCCGAGCCCAGTGCGCGGGTGATGACCGAACGGTTGGGGTGGACGCGAGCCTCGTCTGCCGTGATCTCGCCGGCGTCCACGAGCTCCTCCACGTAGGAGTGGTCGCGGGTCACGCGGATGAGCGTGCCCTCGTGGAGCAGATAGGCGCGAGAGTCGCCCACGTGGGCGATGGCGAGCGTGTCGTTTTCGATGTAGGCGCAGGTGGCTGTGCAGCCCATGCCGGGCTTGCCCAGGCCGTTCAGGGCCGCCTCGATTACGGCGGCGTTGGCTGCCTCGACGGCTGCGGCCAGGCGTGCTGCGTCGGCGGACTGTGGGGCCGTCTTGGCAATAGTCTCGACGGCGATGGAAGAGGCTACCTCGCCGGCAGCGTGACCACCCATGCCGTCGCATACGCAAAAGAGCGGCGACTGCACCAGGTAGGAATCCTCATTGTGCGGGCGCACGCAGCCAACGTCGGAGCGGGCGCCCCACATAAGTTGCGTGGTGGTGCCGGCATCATAGGTCGAGTCGGTCTCGATGCGCTCCTCGGTCAGGGGCTCAAAGCTCATGGTCGAGCCGGGGTCTTTGAGCTTGGCCTCAACGGCGGCAACGTCGATTTCGGCGGTGTCACCGGGAGAGACGGTGTCGGTCACGGGGTTTGATTCGGAATCACCGGTGTCCGGGGAGTCGGGCTCCTCGGACACGCGGGCGGTCGACTCGTCGTCTTGCGGGCTGACGTCTATAGGCTCGGGCGCCGGCGTAGACGCGGGCGCAACCTCGGACGCCGGGGCCATGGGAAACGCCGGCGCGGCGGGCTCGGGTGCCGCAAACACCGCAGCGCTCTCGTTGATTGCCGCGGCGACGGGCTCTGCAAAGTGAGCCGGCGCCGGGGTTGCTTCGGGCGCTGTGGGCTGTTCCGCAGCATGTGCGCCGATGGGCGCCGCTACGGCATCCTCTTCGTCCTCGTTATCGGCGAGATCCGAAATATCATGCGTTACATGCGAAAGAGGCAGGGAGAACACGGTGTCCTCGGGCTCCACGGGTGCGGAGCCCGCCGGAGCGGCGTGGGCCGGCGCAGCTGTGGCGGCGGCCGGTGCCTCGGTCATAGTTGCGGACTTGTTCTCCTCGTCGATCATCGACGGTTCACCTTCATGACCACGTCGCCAATCTGGACTTCGTCGCCCTCACGCAGCGTCGCGGGCTCCACGAGTTGGCGGCCGTTGACGAGCGTGCCGTTAAGTGAGTTGAGGTCCTCGATGATGAGCGCCGGGCCCTGCAGCGAAAAGCGCGCATGTGAGGCCGAGACGAACGGTTCGTTGATGCAGATGTCCGAAGATGGCGAGCGACCGACGATGACGGGGCCGAGCATGTCTACGTGGATGCCGCGGATACCGCGCGGACCCTTGTCCACATCGATCGTCCAGATAGCCGAGTCGCGGCGCTGTCCACGCACAAGTCCCACGCCGGTCTTCATGACGGCGAACAGAAAGATATAGAGCAGGGCGACCAGGACGATGCGGCCTGCAAAAAGGACGATATCGATGTTCATAAGCGACTATCCCCTAAATTCAAAGGTACTCAGGCCAAACGTCAGCAGATCGCCGTTGCGCAGCGGGCAGCGCGTAATGCGGCGGTTGTTGACGAGCGTGCCGTTGGTGGAATTGAGATCCTCGATCGACCAATCCGAGCCCGTAAAGGTGAGCTGGGCGTGGCGGCGCGACACGTTGGGGTCGCGCAGGGCAATGTCGGAAACTGAGCGCTCGCGACCGATGGTCACCTGTGCGGAGGTGATGCTATGGCTCTCGCCGCTCACGACGTCGACGAGCTGGGCGAGCGGACGCTGCGGGGCGCGAGTGCTCGCCATGTTGGAGGCGATGCCGGCTGCGGCGCCTAGGCCCACGGCGGCACCGGTCGCGGCGGCTCCGCCCATGCCGGCAAGCGCGTCACGCGAGACGGTCTGCGGCACCGGGATGGGAGCGGCGGGGTCGGGGATGCTAGGCGCGAAGGGGTCTGCCACGGCAAGCGGGTCGGGAGCGGCGGCGCGAGGCGTCGGCTGCTGCTGGGGCATGGCGGCGGGACGCTGCTGCTGCGGGGCAGCAAACTGCTGCTGGCCGGCGCGCGGGGCGCTGGCGGCACGGCTTGCCGCGGAGTTGTTCTGGCCCAGGCCGTTTTGATAGGCGCGCTCTTCTTCGTACAGGCGGCCGAGCGTGGGGGCATCGACGTTCTCGGCAAAGACCGAGAACTTGCCGGCGCGCAGCTGCGGATCGATCATAAAGCGCACGAGGGGCTCGCCGACAAAGACATAGCGGCGCTTTTCGGCCTGCGCCTTCACAAACTCGCGGACCTCGCGCGAAAGCTCGGGGTAGAACGGGGCGAGCATGGGATCGTCGTCGGCGGCGATAAGGATGGTATAGAGTGCCGGCGCCGTGTTGACGCCGTTGATCACCAGAGTCTGATCCTCCATGTCGCGAGCGGCCTGCTTGGCAAGCTTCTTAAAGGAGAACGGGGCACGGGTGGCACCGAAGATGCCGGCCACGTGGTCCTCGAAGATGTTCAGGAAGTTCACGAAAGATCACTCTCCGTATAGGTTCTTTGGTATCCGAGCAAATATAGGCATATCCCAACGATTATAGAGGATAGGATTCCCGCAACCGCCGCCTTGGCGATGACCGCGGCTGCAAGGCTGGCAATTTCCATATGGTGTGCAAGACAGGACGCCGCTGCGCAGCCGATGCCGGTGACAGCGATGGCGGCGATTGCGGCAAGGTTTGAGCCCTGATTGGCACGCTTGGCATGGGCATTGAGCAGCGCGGATGACGCTGCGGCAGTTGCCGCGGCCAGCCCAAAGGCAGCCCAAAGGAGCGGGTCTCCCAGCGCTGCGGCAACGTTACCGAGCCCCAGCACGCCTCCGGCTGAAAGCGCGACTGTCGCCAGGCGGGCAAAAAGCGCGCCCATGCCCGTTGCCGCGGCGGCGCTTGCCGGGCCGAGCCAAAATGACGCGACGCCGGCGGCGACCCCAGCTGCCAGGAAGGTATTGCCGGTCAGACAGCCAAGCGCGAGTGCACAGGTGAGTGCGGCGCTCGCGGCAGCCTCGGTGCGACCCCAGGCGATCCACCAACCGGACATGGCGGCGGCAAAGATCACCGCGACGGGCAACATCGACAGGATGCTCTGCGCCTGCATGGTGGCGTTGGCCATGAGCACCAAAAAGCCCACAGCCGAGATGGCCGAGCCAATCTGGGGGGCCAGGCCAGCCGCCGCTCCGATTGCGATAGCCGCAATGACCAGGCCGGGAAGCGCCGCGACCCCGGCCGTTTGCATCAGCAAAAAGCTAAAGGTGCCGCACGTTAGCGCCGAGATAGCGCGCATGGTGTAGTCGCGCGCATGGCTCCAGCGCGTGCCCGCCCAGCCAAGTGCGGGGTCGACCTCGATGGCGTCGTCCTCGTAGTGCGACGGCTCGATACCGTCGAGCTCCTGCTCGTCATCCGAAAGCTCGCCAACCATTTGCTCCAGGCTGCGACGGCCTTCGCGCACGCTGCCCAGACCGGCAAGGAGCTGGTCGCAAAATGCCTCGATGCTGTTGGGGCGGTCCTGCGGCATGGGGGAGAGCGCGCTCATGAGCGCGCTCTCGGCTCCCGGGGGAAAGTGTGGTATCAGCTCGCTGGGATAGGTGGCGCCGCCGATGATGCGGTCGAGCGAGTCGGCGGGCGTGGCCGCCATAAAGGGAGCGCTGCCGCACAGGCCCTCGTAGATCACACAGGCGAGGGCAAAGACATCGGCGCGCTCGTCGACCGTGCCGGTCTCGATATCGAGCTGCTCGGGCGGCATGTAGCCGATGGTGCCGCCGCGCGAGCCGCCAAAGCCACCGGCGGACGACAGCCGCGCCATGCCAAAGTCGGTGAGCTTTACATTGCCCGAGTGGTCGATGAGCACGTTGGCGGGCTTAATGTCCAGGTGGAGTACGCCATTACTATGGGCGAAGGTGAGCGCCTGGCCCAGGGCATCGGCAATGGCCGCGGCCTCGTCAAAGGTAAGTGAGTGGCCGTCCACGCGGTGCAAAAACTCGGCCAGCGACATGCCATCGACATATTCCATAACCAGGTAGGCATAGGCTGTGTCGTGCGTAAAGTCGATGACCTGCACGATATTGGGATGTTGAAGCATGGCGGCGGTGTGCGCCTCGCGCAGGACATCCATGATGTCGCTGGCGGGCATGCCGGCACCGTTGATAAGGGGGATGCGCTTAATGGCGACGCGGCGGCGCAGGTGCGTGTCGCGGCAGATCTCGATGGAGCCAAAACCGCCGGTCGCAAGTGTCTCGAGCGGCTGGTACCGCTTGAGCAGCTCGCGAGAGCTGGTGCCCTCCAAAGGAACGTCCGGCGAGAACCGGGCGGTATGTTGCGGGAAAAGCGGCATGGCCAACCCTCGTGCGTTTAAAGTTCGTTTGCGAGCGGCGGGCGCGGGGCCGAGCCATTCGCGGTGGCATAGATGCTGCTAGTGTAGCACGCTCGGGCGGATGGCGAGGATAACGGGATGCGAGGCTGCCTGTCTGTCTTGGCCTTAGCGCTTCTTCTTGTTCTTCTTCTGCTTGCGCTGCTTGCCCTTGGTCTCCTGGGGCTTGTCGCCCTGCTTGGCCTCGGCGGCGGCCTTTTCAGCCTTCATCTTCTTGCGTTTGGTCTCGATGCGGAGTTTTTTGTTGATGCGCGCCTTAAGGAAGGTGCCAAACTGCTCGGCATCGCCGCGAATAAAGGTTTCCTTAGGGATCGTCACGCCCTGGTCGGCGAACATGGCCACAAAGATGCGCTCGCCGTCGAGCACGTGGTCGAGCTTCTCAAACGGGAAAAACTGCGACTTGCCGCTCTTGCCCCAAACCATCAGGCCGTCCTCGTTGGCGGCGACGCGGCGATAGCGGCCACCCATGGACTCGTCGGCCTCGACGGCGTCGATAAAGTCGCGGGCGAGGGTGTGGTGCAGGTTTTTGCTCCACCAGGCCAAAAAGGCGCCGAACACGATCAACACGACGCCAAACTTGATCCAGTTGCCGCCGGCCACCAGCATGCCGATGCCGATGAGCGCGGCAATTGCCGCGGCGACATACAGCGAGCCGCGACGCCTGGGCGAGGCGACCAGGCGGGCGAAGTCGGTGACCAGGTCGTTTTCGTACTGGTACTCGTTGAGGTACAGGATGCCGTCATCGGCTGCGGCCTGCTCCTCGAGCGCGACCTCGACCTGGTCGGCTGCTTCGGAGGGAACGAGGTTGCTCTCTGCGTCTGCCATGCTCTTTGGACTCCTATCGCGGCGGGCTCGCCGTACGGGTTATTATGAATGCAGTATGCCGTGCGACCGCATGGCCGTCGCGGCAACAAGACTCAGTATACCCGGGGGAGCACCCATGGAATCGTTGTACCGAAAGTATCGCCCGCTCACCTTCGACTCCGTGGTGGGCCAGCAGCATATCGTCTCGACGCTCGAGCACGCCATCACCGAGGGACGCCTGTCCCACGCGTACCTGTTCTGCGGACCGCGCGGCACGGGCAAGACCACCATGGCGCGCATTCTGGCCAAGGCGCTGCTGTGCCGTAATGCCGAGGCAGCGCGCGCCGAGGGTGCAAGCGGCTGCATGCCCGACGGTACTTGCGAGGAGTGCGAGCTCATTGCCGAGGGCAACCACCCGGATGTCTACGAGCTCGATGCCGCAAGCCGCACGGGCGTGGACAATGTGCGCGAGGAGATCATCAACTCCGTCAACTTTGCCCCGGTGCGCGGCAAGTACAAGATCTATATCATCGACGAGGTCCACATGCTCACGACGGCGGCGTTCAACGCGCTGCTCAAGACGCTTGAAGAGCCGCCGGCACACGTGATCTTTGTGCTGTGCACCACCGACCCGCAAAAGATTCTGGAGACCATCCTCTCACGCTGCCAGCGTTTCGATTTCCATCGCATCGGCAACGAGGATATCGAGCATCGTCTGTCCTACGTGTGCGAGCAGGAGGGCTTCGATTACGACGACGAGGCGCTGGCTATCGTGGCGCGTCATGCCAAGGGCGGCATGCGCGACGCGCTCTCCACGCTGGAGCAGCTGAGCGTCTTCGGCAACGGTACCGTGCACGCGGACGATGCCCGCTCGCTTTTGGGCGAAGTTTCGGACCAGATTCTGGGCGAGTTTGCGCGCGCCATCGCCGAGCGTGATATTGCTGAGCTCTATGGGCTCATTCGCGCACAGGTCGAGGAGGGCAATGACCTGCTTGAGCTGACGCGCGACCTGGTGGCGCATGTGCGTGACGTGTATGTGGCCTGCGTTGCCGGTGCCCGTGCCGAGCTGTTTGAGGGCGGGGCCGAGCAGGCCGAGGCGCTTGCTGCCGAGGCTGCTGCCTTTGGCGAGCATCCGGCCGACCGTCTGGCCCGCGTGCTGACGGTGCTCGACGATGCCGCGCTGGAGATGAGGGGCGCGAGTGACGTGCGCCTGGTGCTCGAGATCGCCTGCACGCGCCTGGCACGTCCCGAGGCCGATCTGACCATCGAGGCCCTGGCCGAGCGCGTGGCACGCCTGGAGGTCATGGTCGCCAACGCCGCGGTGCCGGCGAGCGTGGCTGCTGCAGGTGCCGCGCCTGCGGTTGTCGCGGCTGCACCTGCGGCGATGCAACAGCCGACACTGATCTCGGGTGCCCGAGCTGCCGCTCCTGTGGCATCTGCCGTGCCCGCCGCTGCGTCTGCGCGCCAGGGCGGCATGCCCTGGGACCGAGGCGCTGCCGCTCCGGCGACCCAGCCTGCGCCCGCGCCGATCCCCAAGCCTGCCGCGCTGACATCTCAGCCTGCATCGGCTCCGATGTCTCAGCCCGTTGCGGCTCCCGCGCCTGCCGCCGCTCCGGCACCTAAGCCCCAGCTCAACAACGCCGCCCAGGTTGCTGCCGCCGGCGCCGCCGAGACCCCCGCGGTTGAGGATGCCGGCGAGCTCCAGCGCAAATGGGCCGAGGTCGTCGAGCGCGTCAAGGCCCAACAACCTTCTTATGCGGCTCTCCTGTTGAACGCTCGCGCTACGGCAGACGATGGTTCTAAGCTCACGGTCTCGTTCCCTACGGCATTTGCTATCAAGATGCTCGGGCGTGCTGATACACAGGCGGTGTTTTTGCCGACAGTCAGTGCGGTTTTCGGTCGTCGCACCGTCGACTATGTCTTGGATGGGGGTGGCACGCCGGCTCCTCAACATGAGGAGCATTCTCCATCTGCACGGGCTGCGGCATCTGCGGACCCGCAACCCGTGTCCTCGGCGGCCCCTGCATCCTCGAACGCCAGCGCGACGCAACCAAAGGCAGCGCCGGTAGCGGCACCGACCCCGTCGGCGCCTGAACCCGCTGCGCCCAAACCGGCTGCTCCGGTCCCCGCGCCCAAGCCCGCTGCCGCGCCTGCGCCCGAGTCATCCGACCTGGCCAAGGCCCCCTGGCTGCGCTCCGACAACCCCGCCGGCGCCCCCGCTACGGGTAAGCTCCCGACCGAACCCGCGCCCCGAGCGCCCGAGCGCGCGTCCGCTTCCAAGACTCAGCCGTCTGCGCAGGCTGCGTCGTGGGAATCCGAGCAGGTGCCCTACGACGACGCCATGGTCGGCGGCTTCGCCGGCGATACGAGCGGGGAGGATCTTCCTCCGTTCGACGTGCCTGCCGCGGTGCCTGCGCCCAGCCCTGCCGCTTCAGCCGCGGCTCCCGCAGCTGCGACGTCCGCTCCCACAAGCGATGACGCCCCCGCTGCCCCCTGGGAATCCAATCCCGGTGCTGGCAGCCCCTTCGGCCATCAGGGCGCAGCCCCGAGCATCCCGCAGACCGAGGACGAGGCCAAGGCCCTCATCCGCAGCGTCTTTGGCCAGGCCACCATCTTCAAGCCGGTGGAGTAGCTGCGCAGGCGGGTATACTGCTCAAGAAGAGGACCCCTTGTCCGGGCGCATCTGTATTTCGGACATGTGTAGTGTGGTGCCGCGTATCTCGCATTCGAGCAGACAGGTGCGTGACGGTCGGCCTAGGATGCTGAGGTCGATGCGATACGTCGCATGGCTGTCCGTGTACTCGACTTGCTCGGCGTTAATGGTTGCTCCGATTGCCAAATAAACGCCTAGCTCGGCATCGACAATCTTGAAGTCCTTTATCTTGACCTTGAACTCTTGATAGAGGGACGGGCTGTTGTAGTAGACGGTTCGGGTTCCGTCGGTGCACTCATCGGTCGTCTCCCATTTGACGACGGGCTGGTCCGAGCTGGCTATCAGCAGTTCTGCTCCAAAAGCTATGGCATGGGTGATGACAACCAGCAATGCCCAGCCGACAAAGAGATAGAGAACCACATATGCAACGGGGTGTTTTGAGCGGATGTTTTGGAGCGCGTTGGGGGCATTCATGGGGCACCTCCAAATTACTATCTATGGCAATCAAATTATACCCTGCCGCCATGTGCGCCGCCTCGAGCAGCGGTTCGGCATTTAGCTATTTAGTGGCGCACATGAAATGCCGGATTCGGCTCTACTAGATTGAGTGTGCGATATTATGCAACCTTGCATAATTCGACCTTGCATAATCTTTGAGTGCGGTTTGTATTGGAGGACATGTATATCGACTGAGGTAACACGTCCGCCCCGCTCTCTCGCCGCGCGCCGTGGTACGATTTTTGAGTTTGAAAGTCCCGCCGTGCTCCGGCTGCCCTTGCAGCTCGGCGTGCGGCCGCACGTAAAGGAGCCATCATGGCCGGTATGAACATGCAGCAGATGATGAAGCAGGCTCGCAAGATGCAGGAGCAGCTTGCCGCCGCGCAGGAGAACCTCAAGTCCCAGACCGTCGACGCCTCTGCCGGCGGCGGCATGGTCAAGGTGACCGTTAACGGCGAGATGGAGCTCGTCAACCTCACCATCGATCCCGATGCGCTCGATCCCGAGGACGTCGATATGCTGCAGGATATGATCATGGCTGCCGTCAACGAGGCCGTCCGCGGCGTCAACGAGCTCGCCAACAAGCAGATGGGCGCCATCACCGGCGGCCTCAACATCCCGGGCATGCCGTTCTAAGACACGCATATATATGAGTGCCAACCACAGTCTGCAAAAACTGCTCGATGAGCTGGGCCGTCTGCCGGGCATTGGTCCCAAGTCGGCCCAGCGCATCGCCTATTACCTGTTGGAGGCCGACGCCGAGGAGGCGCGCCGCCTGGCCGAGGCCATCCTGGAGGTCAAGCAGGAGGTCCACTTTTGCAGCCGCTGCTTTAACTACGCCACGGCCGACGAGTGCTCCATCTGCCAGGACCCGATGCGCGATACCACTCGCATTTGCGTGGTGGGCGAGCCGCGCGATGTCCAGGCGATCGAGCGCACGGGCAGCTACCACGGCCTCTACCACGTATTGGGCGGCGTGATCAGTCCCATGGACAAGATTGGCCCCGAGCAGCTGCACATTCGAGAGCTGCTGGCACGCTTGGGCCACGAGGACATCCACGAGGTCATCATCGCCACCAACCCCAATATTGAGGGCGAGACCACGGCGAGCTATCTGGCCCGTACCATCAAGCCGTTGGGCGTCGAGGTGTCGCGTCTGGCAAGCGGCCTTCCCGTGGGCGGCGACTTGGAGTATGCCGACGAGCTTACGCTTGGCCGCGCCATCGAGGCCCGTCGCGCGATTTAGGTGGCGAGCCTGCTCCTGCCGTATGTTTTCCTCACAGTCGCACGGGGTAGTCATAATTTCCCCGTGCGACTGTGAGTTTGTTGTGCAACAAAGATGCTTCGTATCCGCTTATCGCATGGATGCTTCCGCTCGCATCCTTAATTTGCTCATTCGTTGCGCAACCTTTTGGGTTCGCTGATACACTCAAATATGGATTCGAATGAATGCGCCGCTCCCGAGCGGCGTGTTTTTGTTGGAGGAGAACGCATGCGGCCCGGTGGCACTCAGACAAAGCGCGGCGCCGCGGTGCGCATACGACGCCGACTGGGCTTGGCGTCGCGGGCGTACGCACTGCTATCGTGCTCGCTGGTGCTGGTCATAGCTGGCGTTTCTGCCTATGGCATGACCGTGCCGTCCATGATGCAGGCGCATGCCGCACGCGAACCGCGCGTGGGGCATGAGGTCAAAAGCGATCTGGGCACCACGACTGGATATGCTTGGGCAAGTGTGGTCGGGCATATTGTGTTTGGCACCGGCGATGCGGACGGCGCCGAGGCCCCGGACAACGAAGTCACGCTTGCCAATGGCAAAACCATCGTGCTCACCAACACCAAGATCATCGATCGGTTGTCCAACAATAGCGTGGCGGCAACGGTGAATAAGGTCGAGCAGCAAAAGGAGCAGGACGCCCAGCAGTCCGGAAAGCCCGGTAGCTCGGATACTTCTGGCTCCGGCTCGGATTCATCGAGTTCGGGCGGCGGCTCTGGGTCGGGTTCCTCTACCGGAGGGTCTGGAAACGGCGGCTCGACGGGCGGCAACACTGACAACGATGCAAACTCCGGTGGCGTTTCCGCTGCTGAAGAAGAGAGCATTCACAGCTGGCTTGTGACCAAGTACAACATGCTCGACGGCTATGTTTCCCGTGCCAATGACGTGGTCTCGACCTATAACTCTACGGGAGATCCCAGACCGTGCGACAGCCTGGTCGGGGAGATGTTTGTCATTCGAGCCGAGTTCGGTCGTCAGACATTCTCGCCCGGTCAAAGTGGTATCAGCAGTATGCCAATCTGTGGGGCTGTTACACCAACCTATGTCAATGGGTCGGTCATTACGGCGATGATGACGTCGCGCTCGGTAACTTCAACAATAACGTGGCGGCGCTTGCCCTATGATGACCGATCTTGCATCCACCACACCACAATCGCTCGGTCGCGATCCCATGGTCGGCCTGCGCCTGGCGCGTGTCGACGGGTTTGAGCCGGCCATTGCGCTCGGTCAGGACGAACTGCCTGCCTATCTGCGTCGTTTTACGATACTGTTTGCCGACGATGCCACCATGCGCCGTGGCGGTATCGGCCGCGTGACGCGTGCTGTCAACGCCCAAGGCGAGGACGTAGCACTCAAACAGCTCATCTTGCCGACGCGCGATGAGTTTGACGACGATGCCGCCCATGAGTCGCTGGTCGCCAAGTTCAAAGCGGCATTTCGCGAGGAATACGAATGCCATCGCGCCCTTTCGGGCCTTAAGGGCTTTCCCCGCCTCTATGGCTGGGGCGAGGTCGACGGTGTGCCTGCAATTGTCATGGAATGGGTCGAGGGCGAGACGCTCGCCCGCTTGCGTTCGCGACTTGCCGTGGACGATGCCGGACGCCTGTCGCCGCTTGTGGCGGCGCGTCTGGGTCGCGACCTGTTCGATCTGCTCTGCCGTATGAGTCTGGTGGGCGAGGGCTTTGTCCATCGCGATATCTCGCCCGCTAATATTATGGTGCGCACGGCGCGTCTACCGCTTGACCGGCAGCTTGCCGAGGGCACCTTTGACCTGTGCCTGATCGACTTTGGCTCGTCGCTGGCGCTTGAGCCTGCGTCGGCCGTGGCCGGTACCGGCGGCAAGGCATCCTTTACCGAGCGCTATGCCACGCTGCGTCGCGCGACGGTTGCCTATGCCCCGCCCGAGATGCTCACCGACGATATTCCCGACCTGCGCGCTTTACGTATGTCGCCGGCGATTGACGTCTATGCCGCGGCAAGCACGGTTTACGAGCTCATTGCCGGCGTCGCGCCATACGAAGCCGCGCCGAGCACTTCGGGCGCCTCGGGTTCGCGCAAAAAGACGCGCGACATCGCGAGCCCCTACCGTCTCAAGATGGACACGCGGCCCGACTATCCCATTGGTGCCCATGCGCCCGGTTGTGATTTGACTCAGCTGCTTCGTCGTGAGCCCGATGTGGCGCTCGCTGCGGCCGAGCAGGCCCAGCAGCTAGGGCTTGAGCCGGATTCCGAAGAGCTACGCGATGCGCTGGCGTTTGTCGATGCCCAGCTGTTCGACGTGGTGATGGCCTGTCTGTCCAGCCATCAAAAAGATCGTCCCGAGCCGGCGGCGGTCGAGGCGGCGCTCTCGGCGTTTTGTGACCACTATGCGCAAAATGTCGGTCGTTCGCTCCGCGGCGAGCCGCTCACGCCGTGCCCCATGGATGCGTCTGGCCGCGCGGTTCGTCGCGCGGCGATGATCGGTGCGGCGGTCGTTTGCAGCGTGGTTTGGGCTGTGGTCGTGGTTTCGGCCGCGCTGCTGGCGTCGGGCGCTCGCGTGACGGCGACTTTGGGATCGCTCGTGTGGTCTGGGTCGCTACCGGGTATTATTGCCGCACTGGCGTTGGCGCTGCCAGGCATAGCCGGCGTTGCCGCGGGGGCACTTGCGCGCGATCGGCGCTCGGGGTTCCTGCAGGGTGTGCTTGCGCTTTCTGCCTGCGAGGTTCCGGTGCTGGTTGTGGCTGCATGTAGCGTATTTTCCCAACGCGCCGTGACGGGCGGCCTTGTTGCCGCTCTGGTTGCAACCTATACGCTTACGTGGTTTTTGCTTGCGATGGGCTTTGCCTTTGAACTTCCCGTTTCGGCACCGCGACGCACAAAAGCCCAGATGGCGACTCCGCTTGCCGGTGGAGCCGCAGCTGCCCGTACTTTTGGCGGACCTGTCGAAGTATCGTCCGATTCTATTTCTACGACCAAGGAGGCCTAGGTCATGGCATCTCAAGTTGAGCTCACCCCATGCGGGGCCATGTTTGACATCTTTAAGCGCGCGGCGCATCTGAGCCATATCGAGCTGTGCGGCTTGGTGCTTTCGTCCCGTCCGCTCGCCGACGGCCGCAGCCCGCAGAGCCGAGCCGCCGATCGCTCTTGGGTTTCCCGCTTTATCGTTCGCGCGCCGGTCGGCACGCTTCAGCAGCGCTACTTTGCCGAATACGGTACCTCGGCTGCGCGTATTATGTCGCAACTGGCCCTGCGCCAGCGCAATCCCATGGACTCCACGGCTGTGATCAATATGGTGTGCGGTCCTGCAGGTGAACCGATGGTACGCGCGCTCGAAGAGTGCCACCAGGACACGAATCTCTATCGCAACGCGCTCGATCGCCTGTCCCAGGCGGCGGAACTCATACCCGCCGAGCGCGCCGAGGCCGTGCTGGTGCTGTTTGTCGCCGTCGGTTGTTCGGCGGATGTGCGGTCCTCGGTGAACTATGCCATCGACTACGCGCACGCGACCTGTGGCGGAGGCACATCCACGCCGCGTTCGCTTGGCATGTCGATGACCGCGGGCGAACGCGAACCCGCCCCGGCGCACCCCTTGGGCTTGCTGCGCGTACAAAACAGTTTTGTCGTGAGCGCCCCGCGCTGGATTCAGCCGAGTGAGCAGGGTGTTGAGATTGGCGCGCTGGCCACTGGCGAGGGCGATATTACCGACGTCGGCGACGATGTCTCGGCCCGCCATGCCCATATCTGGTGCGATGCTCAAAATATCTGGCACGTCGAGGACTTGTCGTCCACCAACGGAACCGTGGTGGTAAACGGGGCCACGCGCGTCTGCATTCAGGTCGAGCCCGGCCGTTCCGCCCAACTCAATTCCGGCGACGAGCTCAAGCTCGGCGAATCCACTACCTACGCCATCCTCTTCGGTGCTCTCTAGCCGGCAGATAGGGACGTTCCTTTTCTCTGCCGGCTGGGGACACTCCTTGGCGCGCCAGAGCCAGTCGCCCGGGGATGGAGGGGCCATTTTGGCCCTTGGCGGTCAGTCGGGGCGAAACTAGAAGATCTTTCCGATTCGCGGCTGTTCATGCTTGTAGAGCATCTAAAACAATAGGATGTTATTCTGGAATATGCCGGGTGCGTGAACTTGCCTGTCTTAGCCTTAATAAGGTATAGGGGAGTTTGGCTCAGGGGTTCCGTCTTGTTCTTCAGCGCAGTATTGTGGGACAGATTTGCTGAGATTGGCGCCTTACACCGCAGAGCGCACGGAAGGCTCTCGATTTGTGTTCTGGCCCCAGAATACAGGGCCTGATACTTACCAACTGTGGCATGGATGTAACATCTGTAGAAATCAACCCTTTTGTTGTCGACCTTTGTAAGAAAAACACTGCCATCAACTCTTTGGATGACGAAACTAGGGTGCTTGAGGGGAGCCTTTACTCCCCTCTGAGAGATGACTCATGTTTTTCGCTTGTCGTTGTGAATCCTCCGTTACTGCCGATTCCGGATGAGATTCCTTATCCCTTCGTTTGAGATGGAGGACAATCGGGTCTGGATAAAACACTTCGTATTCTTAAGGGTGGCGATACGCATTTAGAGAAAAACGGTAAATACTGCTAATAGGGGTGACGACGATGGTGCAGGGGCGACCCGCGATGCTCTCATCAATACGTCGGATACTTGGGAAATCAGGTCTAGATGCATGTATGATGATGCTGTGTGGCTATTCAATTAATCCGCGTTCCGAATGGGTGCAGGGTATAGCTGCGACATCGTATGCTTTTGACCCGGCGCGATACTCAGATATTTCTGAGGCGGTTGACGAAGTTTATACGCACTATGCCGCGCAAGGCGTTTCGGAAGTTTGCACATCTACGTTACGGGCTTAGGTTTCTTCAAGCGAGCAGGCCGGTTGCGTTATTTCGAGCGATTTTTCTAGTCTAGACGACAAAAGGCAAAGGATTTGATGGGTATAAAACGCGGACGTTTGTTGGCGGATGCTCAAATCTATTGTGGCAATCGGGCGGTTGAAAAAGATATTTCAACCGCCCGATTGCCAGGTTCGTCGGAGGAGATGTCCGATTCCGACTCTCTTGTAGGAAGAGCTTGAGATCGTATTGGCCCAAGGCAATCTTAAAGCAGTCTCATTGGTAAATCTTCGCTCCTGTTGTGTTGAGGTGTAAGGTATCAGTGATTGATGTTTTGTGGCGGGTAGATTGGGGCCTTCCTTGATTCGATGCGTTCTCTCGAGGTTCATCAGAGCAAAAGGGGCTTTCGTCTTCATTGCTATCACGGTGATTGGAACCGCTCTCTCCTATGCCATGCCATACGTGAACGGGAAATTCTTAGATTTTCTTCTCGGTAACCGCAGCGAAAGAGACGCCGTACTCTTCGCGCTCCTGGTTGCGTCAATAGGAGTTTTCTCCACCCTCTTTACTTATTTTGCAGGAACACTTTCCATTCGCATAACCACGAGACTTTCCTTTGATCTTCTCAGGGAGGCCGTCTTGCGTTTTGAAAGAGACGATTACTTGGTGAGTCGGACCATCGATCCAGCCTATACAACGCAACGGATTATTTCCGACTCCAGCGTGGTCTCATCCTTCGTTTTGGCGAATTTTATCAGTGCGCCGCTGTCCATTGTAGCCATTCCCATCGTATTGCTTATCATATGGTCAATTGATTCAACTCTCGCGGTGTTTTCCATCATTCTCCTCATCGTGTATTTCTGTGTAATTACTGGGTTGAGGAAACTTTTGTATAGGGTCACGTATGAGAAGAAAGAGGCGGACAGCGCCTTTTACGCCGCAATTGCATCGCAGCTTAATCAGATTCTCAACATTCAACTGACATCTTCGTACGGCAAGAGCGAACAAGCGCTCGACGCTGGGTTTAAGAGCTATTTTCCCAAAGTTTTGCGCTCCGGAAAGCTATCATATTCTCTGACATCGCTCGATGGTCTTTTCGCAGCGTTGTTTCAAGCGGTGATACTTGTTGTTTCCGGAGTACGAATCATTAACGGAACTATGTCAATAGGCGAGTACACTATCATCGGTACATACTTCGCGGTTCTCTTTAAGACTTTGAAAAGTATGATGTCATTGTTCAAATCCTATCAAGATGCCAAAGCATCATGGGATAGGACGGCTATCGCGACGAGAGAAAAGGAGAGATCGGGGTGGAATCGGACCGATTTAGCTAAACTCGATGAAATAAATGACATTTCGGTATCTGATTTGGAATTCTCGGTTGCCCTTCCAGACGGATCTGTCCGAGAGGTCCTCGGCGGGTTTTCTTTCAAGTTTTCCGGTCCTGGTACATATTGCATAGTTGGGGAAAACGGAAGAGGCAAGACGTCACTTCTTTACTTGATGCTCGGGCTATACTCATCGAAAGGCAAAGTAAAATACAACGGCGTGCCAATCGAAGAATGCGACTTGGATTACATACGTGCGAGAGAGATATCGTGCTGCCCGCAGTCGTGCTTCGCGCCGGACGAAACGGTGAAAGAGCTGTTAGAGTATTTCGACACGCCCTTTTCTTCCTATCACCGGGGTGTAGATGGCCTACTTTCGCTGGAAAACAGCGTGAAGGAGTTGCTCGGGAAACGTTGCTCCGCGCTTTCGGGCGGTGAGCTGCGCCGAGTGTACTTATGGTCGGCGATTTCACGCAAGTCGTCAGTTTTGGTACTCGACGAGCCCACGACTGGGTTAGACGCTGTAAGCCGCGCCGAGCTTGCGGCCTATGTTAAGCGCAACAAGCAAAGCCAGCTGATCATCGTTGTCTCTCACGATGACGAGATGGTCGGCGCGGTAGAAGGGGTAGTGGATTTAGGCAGCATGTACCAGGGTAAATGATGACAAGTGTAGTGCTACCCAACTGGCAGAGATAACAAAAAGGCGATGCAGATGCACGTAGCATTCAGGCGGTTCGGACTCGGTGCCTTCACGCCATCGCAACGCTTTCAGATATAGTTCTCGTTCTCTTACTAAAGGAAACTTTAGTCTACGTCATCTTGTCGAGACAGAGGTGAAGCGAAGTGTTGTCGCGACGTATCTTATTCCAGGTGGCTCAGTATCAGCGTGAGAATCGCACCAAAGTGTACTTACGATTCTCGTGTCCCACGGACAACATGAGCTGAGCATTGAGGTTCCACCCTTTGCTGCAACTACACGGGGTTGGACGGCAATGAATATGCCGGGCCGCATACCACGCGCAGCGGGGGTCCATGTCCCAGTATGTTGCCTACAGCAGCCTCGATGTCCACGCACACATCATCTCTGCCTTCGCGTTCAATCCATTTGCCGGAGAGTGCGAGGGTTGCCAGGCCGTAGAATTCGAGCCGAACAAATGAAATGCGGTATCAGCGCATAGGATTAAACTGACGATTGCTTTGCACTGAGAATACGCTTGGAAAGCCGCTATGGGTGGCGGCCCGGGTTAAATAGAGAAGCCCGTCCGATCACTTTCATGTGGCGAACGGTCGGGCTTCTTATTCCACTTGCCAATGCTCGGCTCATATTGGAAGAAAGCTACGCTAATGTTTGCGTGACACTCCTATTTTCTCCGAAGAAAGAGTCGGATAATGAAGAATAGAATTAAAAAAGGTGCCAGATATAACGCAAGTATAAAGGCTAATCCAACGAGACCTTGCAATAATGGCATAACTCCTCCCAGACACGAGATTTTGGTATTTGTTCCCATCTTATTCTGAATTGAACCAAATAGTTCCTAGCCACAAAACTACTCGTCAACTGGATCGCACCAATCTGCTGGCAAAACACAGCTTGATTCTTTATCGACATAGCACCAATCCGCAACAGGGCACTCGGCGATGTCGTAAAAATTGCATATATCAACTCCAAGACAACAAGGCTCAACGGGAGGATGTTCATTTGAACCAACAGGATGGATATGCTTCATAACAGCTCCTCACCTTAATCCAATTAGAGACTACGTTTGATCAATGCCACAGTGATCTACAACGCAGATGCTGCCGCCATCCATGTCATAGTCGCAGTAATCGTATGCACCACAGCCATCTGCTTTATCATAAACAGTACAGATGTCAGTAATGCCCAAGAGGCAGTCAAAAGACATCGGCTTCACGCCTGCCTCGTCGCCACTTCCTGGATTAATCGGATGAATATGCTTCACGACTACCTCCCTTTGAGTGCAGAAAAACCTCAATATTGTGTATAACAAACCAAGATGTCTAGTTCACCATATTTCTAGAATGGTTTCGGCGAACGTAGCAATAAGCTTCGCAGACGGTAATCAGAAGAACGAACACCTCCACAATGGTGACAGCAATGCGCTGAACCGCTTATTCCGATACAGTAGCTTCTCGTTGATTTTTCTCCTGCGAAGATGAGTGGCGGGAAATAAGGTCAAAAGCCATCTCGTAGCACATTTTTCTATATTCACATGATGCAGGGTGTAGACTCTTGGGCAAGTAGCCGTGCTCGTCTGCAGCCTCCCAGCTACAGCCCCCACCACAGAAAGACCGAGCCCAACAGTCCGTACAGTCAATTCTTTTTTCGACACCCTGACTCCAGTTTTCAATATACCTAGTTTCGTCAATTCCGGTGACGATGTTGCCCATTTTGAATCGCATCATCCCGACAAACCTGTGACAGGGGTATACGTCCCCTTCGGGAGTCACGGAAATAAAACGCCTGCCAGCCCCGCATCCGACAAAGGCGATCCTGTTGCTCATAATCAAATCAACTGCAGTTTTCAATGTTCTAAACAAGGGCTTTTCCCCTTGATCAATCTGTTTGAGATATTGATCCGCCAAATCTATTAGGCCCGCCCTGATTTTGTTTAATGAGTGTTCGTCGAGTTTGATATTCTCATCGAATGAGCTCACGGGCGAGAAGTAAATCCTTCTGAAGCCCATCTCTTTAAACTGAAGATAGTCTTCAACAAGGTTACAGTTATTATTTGTTAAGGTCGCTCTTGCGCCGAAGGGGAACGACTCGGAAAAACGACGAACGTTTTTGTCGATATCGGAGAAAGAGCCGCCTCCCGTCTTGTACGGGCGCGATGCATCGTGCTTGCATCCTGTACCATCGAGACTAATCAGAACAGAAAACCCGTGCTCCTTGAAAGAATTCACAGCAGTGTCATTCAAAAGCGTTCCGTTGGTCGTAATAGAATAGGTAAAGTTTCTATTGGGGTATATTCTTTTTGAATAGTCGACCGTTTTCCATATCAGCGGCTCGTTAATCATGGGTTCCCCACCAAAAAAGACGATCGCAAGCGTTTCGTTTTCCGATGAACTTGCGACGAGGTAGTCGACCGCCTTGAAGGCTATCTCGTCTGTCATCAGCAGAGGAGACGTTCCATAATCTCCTTTACCGGCAAAACAGTAACTACAACCAAGGTTGCATGCATGTGAAACGTGGAGTTCGATGGATCTAAGTTTTCGAGGCGTGTCTTTTGTTAAGAAAGTCCGCTCAGACAATCGTTGATACTCATCAATGTCGCCTTCAAGTTCTGCTATGGTCGTTTGGTCGTAGCCTTTCGCAGCAAGTGACTTTGTTAGCAACTTCGAGTTGACCGTTCTTCCCGATGCTTCAAATATGCGAAGCGCATCTTCTGATGCTTGGTCAACCTGAAAGCAATTGCGAGTGACCTCATCGAAGCAGTAACGACGATCACTTACTGAGAAAAAATGCATACGTTCCTCAATTTCATGCTGGACTGGCACTAACCTTGTTTATTGTTACGCAGCTATAAAAAACCACCAGCGGGGATTCGGTGTGCGGCCCAATCGGACTCCCAAAAGGTTCTATTTGAGACTGGCAAGCTTTGTGTTGTTGGCACTTCGACAGCGCTCTTTATTCCAACATGGAGCCTCGCAGTTTGAGTCGACTTGCCTCTGGAAGGTCCGATCTCAACTTGATTTAGGATGAAAACAGATTACAGGCGCGCTCCTCTAGAAAGAAAGGAAACCAATCGCCGCCTTTCACCAGGAAAGTTTTTATAGCCCACCTCGAGCAAAATGAAAGATGCGAGAGCGATTGGGGAACAACGCGAATCTCCCCTTTTGGGTGGGAGCGAGCCTTCAGCCACCGGCGAACGACTCGCCCTGGTCAGAATCTGGAAGTGGTGCCGGGCCGCTTGGGCCTCCCCGGTGACTTCGTGGGGCTTACCTGCCTGACGTCGAGGAGTACATCCGCAAGATTCGTTCCCTATGCCGTTTGCTCTCACGCCCGCCTTGGTTCCAAGTCGGGCGAGCACGAGGTCGCGCCGGCGCATCCGCTGGGACTGCTGCGCGTGCAAAACGGCTACGTGGTGAGCGCCCCGCGCTGGATTCAGCCGAGTGAGGAAGGTGTTGAGATCGGCGCGCTGGCAACGGGGGAGGGCGACATCACCGACGTCGGTGACGACGTCTCGGCCCGCCATGCCCATATCTGGTGCGACGATTCTGGCGCATGGTTTGTCGAGGACCTGTCGTCCACGAACGGCACCGTGGTGGTAAACGGGGCCACGAGTGTGTGTATTCAAGTAGAGCCCGGCCGCTCCGCCCGGCTCAGCCCCGGTGACGAGCTCAAACTCGGCGAATCCACCACCTACGCCATCCTCCTCGGTGCCCTCTAACTCATCCCCCCAATAACTTGCGGTGAAATAGGGACTGATTAAGGCCGTTAACAGCAAAAACACTCCCTATTTCACCGCAACTGCTGTGGGGTTCCAGGGGACTGTGCCCGTCGGTGCCGGGCGCACAATAGTCACCCGAGGTAAACCTTTACCGGCCACCTATATTTGCCGAAATTACACTTGACGGCGGGGTACAATAAACCCGCATGCGGATTTCCGTTGCGGGCGCTTCCCATCGCCGGGGCGTGCCCGGGAGCATCCGGCATGCGGCCTTTGCGGCGCTCGGTCATGTGCAAGACGGGTAGCTGGGCCTGTGGAGCGCGTGCAGCCCTCCTCGCCTCGGCATGCCTTCTCTCCACGCCATGTACCTGCTGCTGAGTTCGCCTGCCAGATGATTGGAAGCAACAGCGTAAATCCCATCACGCCAACATCCCGGCGATCGCCGGGGCCTGTATACCTATATGAGAGGAGAGGGGTATATGGCGCGTAAGTTTAAGTCTATGGACGGCAACGAGGCGGCCGCATATGTTTCGTATGCGTACACCGAGGTAGCGGGAATCTATCCCATTACGCCGTCCAGCCCGATGGCCGACCATGTCGACCAGTGGGCGGCCCAGGGTCGCAAGAATATCTTCGGCACCCCGGTCAAGGTCGTCGAGATGGAGTCCGAGGCAGGTGCAGCCGGTACCGTTCACGGTTCGCTGGGCGCCGGTGCTCTGACCACCACCTACACGGCTTCTCAGGGTCTGCTCCTGATGATCCCGAACATGTACAAGATCGCGGGCGAGCAGCTCCCGGGCGTCTTCCACGTCTCCGCGCGTTGCGTCGCTTCCCACGCCCTGAACATTTTTGGCGATCACTCCGACGTCATGGCCTGTCGTCAGACCGGCTTCGCCATGCTCGCCGAGGGCAACGTCCAGGAGGTCATGGACCTCTCGCCGGTGGCTCACCTTGCCGCCATCGAGGGTAAGACCCCGTTCCTTAACTTCTTCGACGGCTTCCGCACCAGCCACGAGATCCAGAAGGTCGCCATGTGGGACTACAAGGATCTGGCCGAGATGTGCGACATGGACGCCGTCCAGGCTTTCCGCGACCACGCGCTCAACCCTGAGCACCCGCACACCCGCGGCAGCCACGAGAACGGCGATATCTTCTTCCAGAACCGTGAGGCCTGCAACAAGGTCTACGACGAGCTTCCCGCCGTCGTCGAGGGCTACATGAAGAAGATCAACGAGAAGCTCGGCACCGATTACGGCCTGTTCAACTACTACGGCGCTCCCGATGCCGACCGCGTCGTCGTGTGCATGGGCTCCTTCTGCGACGTGCTTGAGGAAGTCATCGACTACCTCAACGCTCACGGCGAGAAGGTCGGCCTGGTCAAGGTTCGTCTGTTCCGTCCGTTCTCCATCAAGCACTTCGTCGACGTTCTCCCCGAGACCGTCCAGAAGATTGCCGTCATGGACCGTACCAAGGAGCCGGGTTCTATCGGCGAGCCGCTCTACCAGGACGTCGTCTCCGCTCTCTACGAGGCTGGCAAGACGGGCATCAAGGTCGTCGGCGGCCGTTATGGCTTGGGCAGCAAGGACACGCCTCCCGCGTCCGCGTTCGCTGTCTTCGAGGAGCTCAAGAAGGACGAGCCCAAGCGCGAGTTCACCATCGGCATTGTCGATGACGTGACCAACCTGAGCCTGCCCGAGGTCGAGGATGCGCCCAACACCGCAGCCCCCGGCACCATCGAGTGCAAGTTCTGGGGTCTGGGTGGCGACGGTACCGTCGGCGCCAACAAGAACTCGATCAAGATCATCGGCGACCACACCGACAAGTACGTCCAGGCCTACTTCCAGTACGACTCCAAGAAGACCGGCGGCGTCACCGTCTCGCACCTGCGCTTTGGTGATTCCCCGATCCGTTCGCCGTACTACGTGACCAAGGCCGACTTTGTCGCTTGCCACAACCCCAGCTACATCGTTAAGGGCTTCAAGATGGTCCGCGACGTCAAGCCGGGCGGCACCTTCCTGGTCAACTGCCAGTGGAGCGACGAGGAGTTCGCCGAGCACATGCCCGCCGTGGCCAAGCGCTACATCGCGAACAACAACGTCAACGTCTACCTGATCGACGCTATCGACCTGGCCGCTAAGGTCGGCATGGGCAAGCGCACCAACACGGTGCTCCAGTCCGCCTTCTTCGCGCTGGCCAAGGTCCTGCCCGCCGAGGACGCCCTGCAGTACATGAAGGACGCGGCTACCAAGTCCTACATGAAGAAGGGTCAGGCTATCGTCGACGCCAACCACAAGGCCATCGATGCCGGCGCTACCGCCTTCCGTAAGTTCGAGGTTCCGGCCGACTGGGCTACCGCCGAGGATGCCGCCCCCGTCGAGCTCTCCGAGGAGACCAAGTCCGCCATCGCCCAGCAGGTCAAGAACCTGCTCGAGCCCATCGATCGCATGGACGGCGACAGCCTGCCTGTTTCCGCCTTCGTCGATTGCGCCGACGGCCAGTTTGAGCTGGGCGCCTCCGCATACGAGAAGCGCGGCGTCGCCGTCGTCGTTCCCCACTGGGACGAGACTAAGTGCATCCAGTGCAACCAGTGCGCCTACGTGTGCCCGCATGCCACCATCCGTCCGTTCGCGATGACCGAGGACGAGGCTGCCGCCGCGCCCGAGGCTACCCGCACGCTCGACGCTATGGGCCCCAAGGCCAAGGGCATGAAGTTCACCATGGCCGTGTCCCCGCTCGACTGCATGGGTTGCACCAACTGCGTCAAGGTCTGCCCCAAGGGCGCCCTCGAGATGGTTCCCACCGAGCAGGAGATGGACCAGCAGCCCGTTTGGGACTACATGGTCGAGAACGTCTCCGAGAAGAAGGAGCTCATCGCGGCCAACGTCAAGGGCAGCCAGTTTAAGCAGCCCTACCTGGAGTTCTCCGGCTCCTGCGCCGGCTGCGCCGAGACCGCCTATGCACGTCTGGTGACCCAGGTCGCCGGCGACCGCATGTTCATTTCCAACGCCACCGGCTGCTCCTCCATTTGGGGCAACCCCGCTGCCACCGCTCCTTACTGCAAGGACAAGGACGGTCACGGCCCGGCGTGGAACAACTCCCTGTTCGAGGACAATGCCGAGCACGGTCTGGGCATGGCCGTCGGTTACGAGGCCGTCCAGAAGAAGCTGATCGCCGCTACCCAGGACATCATCGCTGCCGATGGTCCGTCCGATGAGCTCAAGGCCGCCGGCCAGGCTTGGATCGACTCCGTCAACGACGTCGAGGCCTCCAAGGCCGCTGCCGCTGCCTACGTTGCCGAGCTCGAGAAGTGCGGCTGCGACGCTTCCAAGGCGATCCTCGCCGACAAGGCTTACCTCACCAAGAAGTCCTTCTGGATCTTCGGCGGCGACGGCTGGGCCTATGACATCGGCTTCGGTGGCCTGGACCACGTCCTGGCTTCCGGCCACAACGTCAACGTCTTCGTCTTCGACACCGAGGTCTACTCCAACACCGGCGGTCAGGCCTCCAAGGCCTCGAACCTGGGCCAGGTCGCTCAGTTCGCCGCTGCCGGTAAGGTGACCAAGAAGAAGTCCCTGGCCGAGATCGCCATGAGCTACGGCTACGTCTACGTGGCGCAGGTCGCCATGGGCGCCAACCCGGCTCAGACCCTCAAGGCCATTCACGAGGCCGAGGCCTACGACGGCCCGTCCCTCATCATCGGCTACAGCCCCTGCGAGATGCACTCCATCAAGAAGGGTGGCATGCAGAACTGCCAGGCCGAGATGAAGAAGGCTGTCGAGTGCGGTTACTGGAACCTCTTCCGCTTCAACCCCGAGGCTGCTGCCGGCAAGAAGTTCTCGCTCGATTCCAAGGAGCCCGCGGGCGGTTATCAGGAGTTCCTGATGAACGAGGCCCGTTACGCTTCGCTGACGCGTTCCTTCCCCGAGCGCGCCGAGGAGCTCTTCAAGGAGAATGAGCAGGCTGCTATGGACCGCTATCAGCACCTGCTGAAGCTCAAGACGGTGTACAACGAGGCTTAGGTCTCCCGCCGCAGGATCTGAGGGCTAACCTTCGCGGACGTCCTCGGACATGAAAGAACCCCCGCTGCGCACTACGTGCGGCGGGGGTTCTTTCGTCCTGCGGAGTGTCCGCGAAGGTTAGCCCTCAGATCCTGCTACGACTACGTCCTCGGATTGTGGGGCTGAATGAAGGACGTGGTTGGTGGGGCCTTTTGTCCCGGTCGCTGTTTCGCGGCAACGCCGCGAAAGGCGCGCCTCTTTGGGCATGGAGGGGGACTTGGTCGTTGCCGCCTTCTGTCCCTTGGCTTTTTCGCGGCTTTGCCGCGAAACGCGCGGCGCGGACTTCCTGGCTATTCCTTTTGATGGATGAAAAGCCCCTTGTTTTTGCAGGGGTGCATACTCGACTTATAAGTGCATAGAATCTCGTATAGCGCGAGTAAGATATTGCGCTGTCCGTTTTGTGTTTAGCAGAGATGTAGTTTGCATAATCCGACATAATCCTCGCTTCATTTAAATAAAGTCGCACGTAAATTACGTAGATATGTCTGAGCTGGAGTTCTGTACGCTGAGCGGACAAAAACGACCGTTCACCGTTCCGCTATTTTCAAAATGAATAAAATGAGCGATAAAGAGAATATAAACCTTAATAAACTCGCGTATCGCACGGACGCGGGTTATTAATGGGTTGTAGGCCTTTTACAGAAAGGATTCCAGCAATGTCTAAGCCTCTTGGCAAGCCCGATCGTATTGTCGTCGCCCTTGGCGGCAACGCCCTCGGCAACAACCCCGTCGAGCAGATCGAGGCCGTGAGCAACACCGCCCACGCTCTCCTCGGTCTCATCGAGCAGGGCAATGAGATCATCATCACCCACGGCAACGGCCCGCAGGTCGGCATGATCCAGAACGCCTTCGCCGCTGCCCACGATGCCATCGGTACCCCCGAGATGCCGCTGCCCGAGTGCGGCGCCATGTCCCAGGGCTACATTGGTTATCACCTGCAGCAGGGCATCGGCCGCGAGATGCACAAGCGCTATAAGCGTTGGCACGCCGCCACCGTCGTCACCCAGATCGAGTGCGATCCCGACGATCCCGCGTTCAAGAACCCGACCAAGCCGATCGGCCCCTTCTACACCGAGGAGCAGGCCAAGGAGTTCATGGCCGAGGATCCCTCCAAGGTCTTCGTCGAGGATTCCGGCCGCGGCTGGCGTCGCGTCGTCGCCTCCCCCGATCCCAAGAAGATCGTCGAGGCTGACTCCATCCTTAACCTGCTCGACAACGAGTTCATCGTCATCGCCTGCGGTGGCGGCGGCATCCCCGTCGTCCGCGACTACGAGAACAAGGGCTGCTACAAGGGCGTTCCCGCCGTCATCGACAAGGACCTGGGCGGCGAGCTGCTGGCCGAGGACTGCGACGCCGACGTTCTGTTCCTGCTGACCGCCGTTGAGCATGTCGCCATCAACTTTGGCAAGCCCAACCAGGAGGAGCTCGAGGACCTCACCGCCGACGAGGCCGAGCGCCTGGCCGACGAGGGCCAGTTCGGCAAGGGTTCCATGGAGCCCAAGGTCCGCGCTGCCATCAAGTTCGCCCGTTCCCGCAAGGGCCGCACCTGCATCATCGGCGCTCTGGACAAGGCCGCCGAGACCATGGCTGGCCTCTCCGGTACCCGCATCCACGAGTAGTCTCTACTCTGTTGCCTCTCTCGTGGGCGCCAGGCAAAGCGCCCACAAACTAGCCTCTCTTCATGAGCCCCGCAGTCCGCTCTGAACTGCGGGGCTTTTGTTTCAACCCGGCACTTAGGGACGTTCCTTTCCTGCCGGCAGCCTAGGGCTGGTCATTGGGGACAGACTTAAATGCGTGGCACCGATCAACTGCGGAAAGCGCATCCCACAATGAGTGTCCAAAGCGGGGCACAGTTTCCCAGGTACTCATTTAAGTCTGTCCCCAATGACTGCCCAATGGCTGGGAAGGCGCATCCCACACCGACGCATTGCCTTCGGGCCCTCTCCCCAGGCTCTCCATAGCTCAGCTGGACTCCCCGCAACCTGTTCCGAGTTGGCGGAACGAGCGCGACGTGGAGTGTCATTCTTTACCGCGTTAGACTAGACGCAGGGAAAGGAGGAGGACATGGATGCTCGCGTCAAGCAGCTTGTAAATATGATCGAGGACGCTCAGCCTGTCGCTGTCGCGGTACTTGCCAAGCGTCTCGAGGTAAGCGAGCGCGCCGTGAGAAACTATATCCATCGCGCAAACGACAACCTTGCAGGGGTTGCACGCATCGTTGGCAGCAAGGGGCAGTATCGTATCGATGTTGCACGTGCAGATGAGCTTGCTCGCTTGCTAGACGGTGCGGCTCTGGCCCATCCGGGCATTCCTGATACGCGCGACGGCCGTGTGTCCTTCCTTCTTAACGACCTCCTCATGCGGTCCCAGTGGGTGACGATTGAGGAGTATGCGGATTTACTCTACGTTTCGGCGCGAACTCTGTCCAATGACATGCGTCTGGTAGAGCAGAAACTCGCCCAATTTGACTTAACGCTCGAAAAGCGCCCACGCTACGGAATCCGCGTTGCGGGCGGGGAGTCGCAGCGGCGCCTGTGCCTGGCCTCGCTGGTGAGGCCCGTGTTGCCCGACACCGACGATGCAAAGCTCGCCGAGCGCCTGCGGGCCATCGCCGCATGTGTGGACGATGCTCTGACGGCCTCGCCCGTCACGGTGAGCTCGCTGGCATCCCGCAATCTCATCATGCATCTTTACATTGCTCTTGGCCGCATCGAGCAGGGCTGCTATGTCCCAGCTGCAGAATCGAACGTTCAAAAACTGGAGGGAACGCGCGAATACGCCGCGGCTTTCCAGATTGCCGCAAACATCAAGGATGCCCTGGGCGTGAGCATGCCCCGAGAAGAGGTTGCCTTTATCGCAATCCATTTGCTCGGCAGGGGCACGGGCGTGCCCGAGAAGGGCTCTGCCGTTATCTCGGACGAGATGTGGGAGATTGCTTCCGAGATGGTACGTGCGGTCAACGATGAGTTTAGGTTTGACTTTAGCGGCGATCTTGAACTTCGCATGAACCTTGCTCGGCATATCGGCCCTCTGGGCTATCGCCTTGAATATCACATGCATATGGATAACCCCATGCTGTCCGATATCAAGACGAGGTTTCCGTTGGCCTATTCGATGGCAGCTGGCACCTCGCAGGTACTCGAGCGTCATTTTGGCAGCCAGCCCTCTGATGAAGAGCTCGGCTACATCGCCATGGCATTTGCCCTGGCCCTCGAGCAGCAAGCCGACCAGCCGCGTCGCAAACGCATCCTGATCGTGTGCGCCTCGGGAGCGGGAAGCGCCCGTATGCTCGAGCACCAGTACCGCAAGCAGTTTGGCATGTATATCGATTCGATTGAGACATGCGATGTCGCCCGCGTGGGAACGTTCGATTTTTCGCATATCGACTACGTGTTCACAACGGTGCCGCTCAACGTCAAGTTGCCCGTGCCCGTCCGCGAGGCCGATTTCTTCTTGGAGACGAGCGATGTCAACGCTATCCGCAAGGTGCTGAGCGACGACACTGCGCAATCGGACTCCGTGAGCTCTTTCTTTAGCCGTGCCCTGTTCTTCAACCGCGTTGAGGCGTCGTCGAAGCAGGCCGTTCTCCGATATCTCTCCGAGCGCGCCGTCGAGAGCGGCCGTGTCGATGCCCAGTTTGCCCAAGAGGTCGCCGAGCGCGAGAGCGCGAGCGCCACCTCGTTTGGCAATGGGGTAGCCATGCCCCATGGGATGCATCCCTTGAGCGCCGAGGCCTTTGTTACCGTGGGCCTGCTCGAACATCCCATTCTTTGGGACGAATACGGCCATGAGGTCGATATCGTCTTTATGGTGTCGTTTGCCCGGTCGGGCGGCGATGAGGCGCGGATCTTGAGCTCACTGCTCGCCGAGATCTTTATGGACCGCCAGGGGGTCGAGCGCCTACGCGAGCGCCGGTCCTGGCATGAGCTGATGGCGCTTGTGCAAGCGCATACGGCTTAAGACTTCTTTTGTCGATGACCCTGTCAGTCTACCTGCAATAAACCTCGAGGATTGCGGGCGGGAGATAGGCGTTTCGAATATTCAAGTACAAACCAAACATCACGGGAGAGGAGACCGTTATGGACGATCAGGGAACCGAGATGGTTTCGTTTCAGCTGGTCGCTGCAGCGGGAGAGGCACGCAGCCTTGCCTTCGAAGCCCTTGAAAAGGCAAAGGCGGGGGATTTTGACGCCGCCGCCAAACTCATGAAGCAGTCAAAGGATGCGGGAATCAAGGCTCACCACATCCAAACGCAGCTGCTTTCGACTGAGGCAGCGGGCGAGCATCTGTCGGTGGATGTGTTGCTGGTCCATGCTCAGGACCACCTCATGTGCTCCATGCTTGCTCAGGAGCTCGTGCAGGAGCTGATCTGCCTGTATGAGCGCACTGCAACCAAGAACGCCTAGCGGCGTGCGGTGACTATCCAACCAATCAATGCGAAGGGAATCCCTTATGAAGATCCTTCTTGTTTGCGCAGCTGGTCTGTCTACAAGCATTCTGATGAAGAAACTCGAGAAATATGCGGAGCAAAACGGCATCGAGCTCGATATCGATGCGGTGGGTATCGGCGAGTATCAGGAGACGTGCGCCAATTATGACGTGCTGCTCTTGGGGCCGCAGGTGTCCTACCAGCTCAACACCGTCAAGCAGGGGAGCGGTAAGCCGACCGCGGTCATCCCCGCACAGGACTACGGCATGGGCAACGCCGCCAACGTGCTGGCACTCGCCCAGTCGCTGTTGGGTTAGGAGGCAACCATGGAGAAGTTCATGACCCTGCTTCAGGAAAAACTGACCCCTATCGCCAATTTCTGCGGCACCGAGCGCCACTTTGCCTCCATGCAAAAGGGCTTTATGAGCGCGATCAGCTTCATCTTGGTATCTGCCGTCTTTATGATCCTCGCCAACCCGCCGGTCACGGCCGACCTGGTGGCGCAGGGCGGGTTCTGGTCCGTCTTTGGCCCTTGGCTCGATTTTGCCACGGCCAATAAGCTCACGCTGCTCATTCCCTTCAACATGACGATGGGCATACTGTCGGTGATCGTGACGTTCGCAATCGCCTATAACCTGGCGGGCACCTACAAGATGCCCAAGCTTAACGCCGGCATGACCTCGCTGGTGATGTTCCTGATCGCCGCGGCGCCGTCGTCCTACTACCAGCTTGCTGACGAGTCCGTGCTCCAGGCGGTCCCCTGCACCTATCTGGGTGCGCAGGGCCTGTTTACCGCCATCATCGTTGCCTTGGTCTCCGTCGAGGTCACGCGCTTCTGCCAGACCAAGGGCATCACCATCAAGATGCCCGATGGCGTGCCGCCGTTTTTGTCCGAAACCTTTGGCGCCATCGTACCTATGCTCGCCAACATCCTCATCTTCTTTGGCGGCAACCTGCTGATCCAGATGATCGATCCCGCGCTGTCCATCCCCTCGGTTATCGAGAAGCTGCTCGCTGCCCCGCTTTCCGTCGCAGTTGACTCTGTGCCCGGCGCACTGCTTATCTGCTTCATGACGCTGCTGTTTTGGTGCTTTGGCGTCCACGGCAACATGATCGTAATGCCCATCACCGCCCCGGTCACGCTTGCCGCCTTTGCCGCCAACGCCTCGCTCTATGCTGCCGGGCAGCCGCTTGAGTTCCACCCGGCGCTCATGTCGTTGGCCATCAACCTCATCGGCGGCACGGGTAATACGTTCTCTTTTGTGGCGCTCTGCGCGTTTAGGGCAAAGTCGCAGCAGCTCAAGGCATTTGGCAGGGCATCGATCGTGCCGAGCTTCTTCCGTATCTCCGAGCCCGCGATCTTCGGCGCGCCCATCATCTTCAACCCGATCCTCATGATTCCGTTTGTGCTAGGCGGCATGATCTCGGCCCTGCTGTATTGGGGTGCGGTCTCACTGGGTCTTGTCTCTAACTTCTACATCTTGGTGAGCGGCACGTTCCCCATCTTCGTTCAGGGCTTTGTCCAGTGCCTCGACCCGCGCATCTGGGTGTTTACGATCGTTTTGATCGTGGTCATGGCTGTGGTCTGGTACCCGTTCTTTAAGGTGTACGATAACCAGCTCCTGGCTCAGGAGCAGGAGAACGCCGCGGCAGCTTCTGCCGAGGATGCTGAGTAGCATGAGTTACTTTGACAGAACGTCTGCCGCCGGTATGCCCGAGGGCTTTTTGTGGGGTGGTGCCCTCGCCGCCAACCAGGCCGAAGGGGGCTGGAACGAGGGCGGCCGCGGCATGTCGCACTCCGACCTGATCCCACAGGGTTCCGACCGCTGGGATGTAATGTTTGGCAGGCAAAAGCCCGTGGACGATCCGGACAGGCTGTATCCATGCCGCTGGGGCAACGACTTCTTCCATCATTGGCACGAGGATGTCGAGCTCTTTGCCGAAATGGGCTTTAAGTGCCTGCGTCTTTCAATTTGCTGGAGCCGTATTTTTCCCACAGGGATGGAGACCGAGCCCAACGGCGAGGGCTTGGAGTTTTACCGTCAGGTATTCGAGGCGCTGCGCGAGCATGGAATCGAGCCGCTTGTGACGCTGTCGCACTACGACTATCCGTTGGCTCTGGTCGAGCGCTATGGTGGCTGGCAAAGCCGAGAGATGATCGAGCGGTATGCGCACTACGTCGAGACCGTCGGACGCGCGTACCAGGGCCTCGTGCGTTATTGGCTTACGTTCAACGAGATCAACAGCGTGGCGCTGTCCTATCTCAACGCGGGTGTCACGCTCGAGGATGAGCGTGACCGTGCAGCCGTGACCGCAGCGTTCTCGCACCATATGTTTATGGCGAGCGCTCGCGCTGTCGAGATTCTGCACAAGATCGATCCCGCAAACAAGGTGGGTTGCATGGTCGCTGCCGGTGCGACCTATCCGTACCGTTGTGCGCCCGAGGACGTATGGCTTGCGTATGAGGAGGACCGCGGCCGCTACTTCTACACAGACGTGATGGCTGCGGGCGCCTATCCTGCTTGGAAGCTGCGTGCACTCGAGAAAGAGGGTGTTCACGTGCCCTTTGAGCCGGGCGATACGGAGTATCTGGCAGAGCATACGGTCGACTTCATCTCGTTCTCGTACTATTGCTCGCGCTTGGTGTGCGCCGATGATCAGGTGATCGCCGAGAAGGCGGAGGGCAACGTGTTCCCGACGTTGCGCAATCCGTACCTCAAGGATAAAGAGACTGCCTGGAAGTGGCAGATCGATGCGCTGGGTTTGCGCGTGACGCTTGCCGGCTACCACGATCGTTACCATCTTCCGCTCTTTATCGCCGAGAACGGTGTGGGCGGACTCGATGCGCTGGAAGACGGCAAAGTCCACGATGCGTATCATATTGATTACCTGCGAAGGCATATTCTTGCGCTGCGCGATGCAATTGTCGAGGACGGTGTTGACCTGATGGGATACACGCCGTGGGGCTGTATCGATTTGGTGTCGGCCTCGACGGGGCAGATGAAGAAGCGCTATGGCTTTGTTTATGTTGATGCCGATGATATGGGCAAAGGCACGTTCGATCGCTACCGAAAGGACAGCTTCTGCTGGTACCAAAAGGTCATTGCATCAAATGGCGAGGACTTGAGTTAACTCTTGCAGGTCTGTTGCCCCCGCGGTCCGCTTCGGCCGCGGGGGCTTTTGTTATTGAGGCGGCTGTTCATGAGGAGCATTGCAGGCTGCGGAAACCCGGCACTTGGGGACGTTCCTTTCCTGCCGGCAGCTTGGGACAGTCCTTAAAGGCCGCATCGATCAACTGCGGAAAGCACATCCCAGAATGAGCGTCCAACATGGGGTGCGGTTTCCCTTGAGGCCCTCAATCGGAAAATGCATCCCGGATTTTTGTCGAAAAGCGGTCCCTAGTTTCCCAAACGGGCCGCTAACGGAAAGCGCATCCCGCTATTGGGCCCCAAAGCAGGATGCGCTTTCCGTGCTGGCAGTTCCAAGCAGTTCGGGATGGCCCTTTTCGTCTGCTCTCGGCCGGCGTCCGTAAGACTGTCCCCGACGACCACTCATTTAAGTCTGTCCCCAATGAGTGCCCAATGACTAGTAGTAGGCCCACATGGCTTCGACTTCGTTGAGGACCTCTACGACGCCCCAGCGTCGGGCGCTGCGGCTGGCCGAGTTGGGATCGAAGACTTCAATCTGGTCGGCGTCGTCAATACCGTAAAGTACAATGTAGTGGCCCACGTTGGTAAAGGTGCCCGGCCGAACGGCGGCGATGACGGGCGCTCCCGAACGCAGCGCCTGAGTCATCGAGTCGCGATCGTTATGAAGCTCCGTTCCGTTAAGTCCCAACTGCCACGCACCGCTCGTCATAAACGACCATTCGGTTGCACCGGTGGGGGCGTAATTGCCTGCCTCGGAAAGCGCGCACATATCGACGGGAGTCATATCGGTGCGTCCCGTCTTAAAGATATAGACCATGGTGAGGCACGTAGGCCCGCAAGCATTTTGGCGGATGGTACCGCCGGCGTAAGGCAGCTCCGACCATGCAGGGTCGATCTGATAGATATGGGGCATCGTGCCGGCTTGCCATTGCGAGCGCGGGGTCGAAAAGGCGAAAGAATAACCGGGCGCGACGGGGGCCTTGAGCAGCTTGTCCTCGGCGGTGGGCTCGAGACCGGCTGATCCGTGGGAGATACACGAGCCTAAAAATAAAAAGAGCAGGCACGCGACGATGGAGCAAAGCGCGATGCGTGCGCGGCGGAAGGGTAGAGCGGGAGCGCCGGAGCCGGCTCGAGATGCCGGGCGAGAGCTCAGGCCGCTGCGTCCGTTCTGCGGGCGCGAAAAAGAACGGCGGACAAAGATGCCGGGCTGGGGGCGACCGTTGCGACGCAGTTGCGGCACATCGGTCTGGCGCTGGCGCGTGCCCGTGAAAGAGCGCGTGCTTTGGCGTTGATCGGTACTGCGACTGCGCCGTTCGGTTTTAGCGTTGGATCTGCTCGAAGCGACGGCACCGTCGCGTCTGCGAGTCGCAGCGGTACTAGCCTGCCCTCGAGTCTCAGAACCGCTGGTGTTTTGCCGAGGCGTAGGGCGGGGCTGCCGTTGCGAGCTGCTTGGATACTGCGGGCTGGCGGCGGTGGAAGAAGACGAGCTTCCGGGCGTCGGCGTAGCGCGACCGGCAAGGCGAACGCTCTGTCGCCGTTGATCGCCGTCGTTAAAACCATATGCCATTTAAACCGCCTTGCCTCATGTATAACCCGTCTATCCTACAAAAAAGATGTACAACAAATGCGTGCGCGCGCCAAAAGCTCGGTAAACGGCACGAACGGGGGCGAGTTTGGCGCTATAAAGCGACACCCTCCTCGAGCTAAGAGAAAGGGGCTCTTTGGGCCCCTTTCAAAAGATGTGATTTGTGGTGCGCCCGCCGATTACAAAACGAGCATCAGCACGGTGACAAACGAAACGGTAATCACGGTAAGCAGGACCATGTATTTGGCGGCCGTCTTGATGTAGGTCGCGTAGCTTACCTGGGCAAGCTCGAGGCCAGCCATGATGGACCCGCATGTGGGAGTGATCATCGCTACAACGCCGTGTGTGGCGAGGTAGATTGCGACCATGGCTTCGGGGGCAAAGCCTAAGGATGCCGCCAACGGTCCCATGATAGGCATCGAGACGGTTGCCATGCCCGTACTCGAGGGGATGAGGAAAGACAGGGCAAAGTAGAGCGCATAGGAGAGCGGGGCAAAGACTGTGGCGGATACGCCGGCGAGCGCGTTGGCGGCGTTGGTGAGGATCCACACATCGAGTCCGGTGATGGACATGAGCACGGAGACGCCGCGGGCGACGGCGACGACGAGCGCGACAGAAACAAGGTCGGCGCAGCCGTGCAGGATGGTGTCGACGAGTTCTTTCTCCTGCATACCGGCAACCTTGCCGATAATAATTGTCATGGTGAAGAACCAGATGCCGCATTCGGTAAAGTACCACTGACCAAGTGGCAGGCCAGTCAAAAGTGCGCTCCATGCGGTGCTGAGGTCATCGCCCTTGGCGCCGATATCAAATAGGCCAACTCCGAATGTCTGCCACGGAATAAAGCCGATGATCATGACGACAAACGTGAGGGCGAAGAGAACAAGGACGCGCTTTTGAATTTTGGAAAGCTCGACGTGCGCGTCCTCGGCGGAATCGCCGTCCTTGTCGCCGTAGAGACGCTCGGCGGTCTCCCATTCCTCGGGGGTGAGCGATGAGGCGGCGCGGTCGGTGCGGACGCGCTTGGCATACCGCATGACAAAAATGATGCCCGAAATCTCGGCGATGGCGAACATAACCAGACCGATGCCGATCATGAGTCCCTGGTCATAGGGGATGCCGGCTGCCTTGAGAGCATCAAGCGCGAGTCCGGTCGAAAACGGGTTGACCGTCGATCCCAAAACGCCAAGGCCGCAGCCCATGAGAACTACCATGCATCCAACGAGCGGATCCCAACCCATGGCAAACGTGACCGATGCCAGGAGCAGGTAGAAGGGGACGGATTCCTCGAGCATGCCGTACGTGGATCCGCAGATGCCAAAGGCGAGCATGAGAACAGGAACGAGCAATAGATCATTACCGCCTAGTTTACGGACGAGCACGGCGATGCCGGTGTCGAGCGCGCCCGTTTTTTGGACTACGCCCAGGAAACCGCCAAGCACAAGAATGAACACGCAGACCTGCATGGCGCTCTCAAAGCCCAAGAAGGGAGAAGCCATAAAGTTGCCAAGCGTTGCGGCCTGCACGTCAGGGCTAAATGACGAGACGACCCACGAGGCGATGGCCACGAGCAACAGGCAGCCAAAGAGAATGGTAAAAGATGAGGGCATCTGGCGTGGCTTACGTTCTTTGCCAGATGCGGCAGCCTTATCCGACATACAAAGCTCCTTCACGGAAAGCCCTGCCTCCGCCATGGGAGACGGGGCTCTCGTTAATCAATAAGGTCTTGACTCTGTTGTCGACTTGAAAGCTGCACCCTTCAAGTCGGGGAAGTAATGCGTTTAATAAAGCGTGCATCACATATCAATAATACCATCCGGTGAGTATGTGAGGACATCTATGGTGGCATGTATTCCGCAAACGAGCCGACCTATCGGTAAACGTACAATGTGATATACGTTGTCGCATATAGATGCGGGTATTTTTAAGGACTGGTCCCTAGTGATCCCTTTTCTGTTGGTCTGGTGGCCCCTGCTGTTTTGGTTCGCGGCGACTGCACGTCGCTTAGACGATAGGGGGAGCAATAAAACGGGATGAAGAATAGGCCTTCATCCCGTTGAGCCACGTGTTCTGGAAGCAGTTTAAGCTCCTACAACACGTTTACGACAGGAACGTCGTTAACCAACTTGAAGAGCTGGTCCTTTTCGCCCTTGAGGAAGTGTCCGATGTTGTTGCACGGGAAGATCATGAGGTCGCGTAGCGACGAAGACGAATAGAACGCAGAGTGCGGCGTGATAATCACGTTGTCGCGGCCAACGAGCGGGTGGTTTGCCAGGTCGGGCGTCTCGTCATACAGAACATCGGCGCCAAACGCGCGAATCTGGCCAGAATCGAGAGCTTCGATAAGAGCGGGTTCGTCCATGCAGAGGCCACGGCCCAGGTTAATGACGATGGGCTTTTTCTTCATCTTGGCGAACTTCTCGGCGTCAAAGTAATGATAGTTCGTCTCGTTAAGATTCATATGATTGATAATGATGTCGGCCTCGGCCAAAACCTCGTCGATCTCGGCCTGCTCGACACCGTTTTGCCCAAAAAGGTTCTGGTCGATAAAGGGGTCGTTGGAGATGATGCGCTTGACAAGGCCCTTGGCTTTACGGGCGGTGCACTTGCCGATTTTGCCAAAACCAAAGATGCCGAGGGTCTGGTCTTCAAGACGAGGCACCTCGGGAGCCGCGGCGTAATCCCAACGGTGCTCCTGCTCAATCTGACCGATGTAGAACTTGAAGTTCTTGTTGAGCGCGTACATATAGGCGATGGCGCTTTCGGAGACATCCCAGGTGCAGTATTCGCCGACGGGGCAGACGCCCACGCCGCGCGCAGTTGCCTCGTCCATGTCTACGTTGTCATAGCCGGTGGCGTTGATGGCGATGACCTTGAGGTTGGGAGCGTGCTCGAACGCTTCCTTGTCCACCTTGATGAAGGCAGTGAGCAGAGCGTCGGCATCGGCAAGATGCTCGTAGAACTCCTCGCGTGCCTCATCGGTATACGCGTAAACCTCAACATCGATATCCTCACCCAGATGAGATTTGAGGGTCTCGGTTTCGAGGTCGTGCTGGGGCATCATGCTCTCGGCATAATCGCTGATCAAGATCTTCATGGGTGCTTCCTTTCCCCTTTGAGGGGCTTGTGGGTAAAAAGGGGCGCCGCAGCGCCGGAATCCAGCGGAGCGGCGCCCCATGAGAGGCTCGGACAAATACTGTCCAGGCGAAACGTTCGGACTACGGACGCTCGATCGGCTGGGTCAGGCAGTGCGGGCCGCCGCCGGCGTGCAGGATCTGGTCGAGCGGCACGTCGATGACCTCGATGCCCAGAGCGCGCATCTTGTCGTTGATGTGCTTGTTCTTCTCGATGGCAACGACCTTGTTGTTGCCGATGCACTGGACGTTGCAGCCGTGCTTGTACATATCCTCACTGGCGACGGGGATGAGCTCGAAGCCGCGGCGCTTGAGCATCTGCAGGAAGTTATAGGGCAGCTGGTCAATGCAAGCGAGCGCAACTTGGGGAGCGACGATGTTAAAGATCATGTCAAGGTGCAGGTTGTCGGGCGGGCAGGGAACGCCGACGACGGTATAGCCAAACTTCTCGAGCTGATGGCGGAGGCTGGCGACTCCCTGTTCATCGGTACGATCGACCATGCCCCAGGCGAGCGTATGCTCATCGATCATCCAGAAGTCGCCGCCCTCCATGCAACCTGCGTTAACGCGGGCGACGATGGGGACACCCATCTCCTTAAGCTTTGCCTCATAGGACTGGGCCTCGATCTGGCGGACCGGATGACGGAAGTGGCCCATGACGGCGCCTTCCTTGATCATGCAACCATAGTCGCGGGCAAAGGTCATGACCTCGTACTTGGGGTTGGCCTCGACCTCGACGACCTCGATGCCGTTATCCTTGTAGGCGTCAACGAGCATCTGCCATTCCTTGACCATGATGTCGTTCTGTTCGGTATCGCCCTTCTTCATCCATTCGGAGGTGATGACGTTGATGCCGTTGAAGGTGTAGTACTTCGGCGAGCACATCATGACCTTTTTGAGCGGATTGGTGGCGTTGGAGACGTAGATTTTCTCTTCAGACATGGCAGGTTCCTTTCTTTAAGACCTACATACCTTAGATGGAATGCGCGCGGCGGGAAAAACGGAGGGGCTTGCCCGCCGCGCGAGGATTCCCGCGGGGGAGTAGCGCCTAGACCTAGAGCATCACGAGGACGCAGAGGAAGGCGCAGCAGGCGGCGAACAGGACGGCGACGATGGGGGCGATCTTCTTGACCCAGTCGCCGTAGCTCATGTGCGCCGCGGCCGTGCACGTCATGACGACGATGGAGCACGGGGTGATCATCTTGGCCAGGCCGAGCGCCATGAGGTAGATGATGACCATGATGTAGACGTCGACGCCGGCGAAGGTGGACAGCGTGCCCATGATGCCCATGGTGGCGGCGGCGAGGCCGGTGGAGCTGGGGATCAGGCAGGCGATGAGGAAGTAGCAGACCAGGGCGACGACGACGAAGGCGAAGGGCGGCAGGGAGGCCAGCGCGTTCTCGCACATGTTGAGGATGGACGGGGTGATCTGGCCGTTGTCCATGACGACCTGGATGCCGCGTGCCAGCGGCACGACGAAGGCGGTGGAGACCAGGCCGGAGGCGCCCTTGAGAATCGTATCGATGATAGTGTCGGCATCATAGTGCATGACTACGCCGATGAGGATGACCATGATCAGGGTGATCATCGAGAGCTCGGGGAAATACCAGTTTCCGAAGGCGGTGATGTCGGTGCCCAGGACGTTGCGCAGGCCCGGGGTTGCGGCGACCCATGCGACGAAGTCCTCGAAGAACGTCCACTCGGGGTTGAGGGAGGTCCAGGGGGTCAGACCGACGATCATAAAGACGAAGGTAAGTACGAACAGTGCGAGCGCGCCCTTCTGGCGACCGGTGAGGGTGAGGTCCTCGTCGTCGGCGGCGGGGAACTCCTTGAGGTCCTGCTCGCGCCGGAAGAACTGGACGGACTTCTCGGGATGCGCCTTGATCTTGTCGGCGTAGCGGCAGATCAGGAGGATGACGAGGCCGGTGAAGATGACGAACATCGCGATGCGGGGAATCATGCCCTCGCCAGGGGAGATGCCGGCGATACCCGATGCGATGCCCGTGGAGAACGGGTTAATGATCGACGAGAGGCAGCCGATCTGGGTGCCGAGGACGACGATCATGATCGCGGTGACCGTATCGAGGCCGAGGGCCAGGATGACGGGCACGAACATCAGGAAGTAGACGATGCCTTCCTCATAGGCGCCTTCGAGCGTACCGAAGAACGCCATCAGGATAACGAGGATGGCGATCAGCGCATGCATGTTGTTCTGATTGGCGATAGTGATGCGCTTGATGGCCGTCTTGAGCGCGCAGGTGCGATCCATCATCTCGAGTAAGCTGCCGAACAGCATGATGGTGAGGGAGATCGAAATGGCGCCGGAGACCGTGCCACCGCCGAGCATGCCGGTGATGGGGGCCATGAAGATGTCCCAGAGGCCCTGGGGGTTGCTCTCGACCACGTGGTAGGTGCCGGCGATGGCGTCGCCGCCCTCGGAGAGCTCGTAGGCTCCGCCGGGGACGAACCAGGTCAGGAGGGCGATGAAGGCGATGACGGCGAACAGGATCACATAGGTGTTCGGCATCTGGAATTTCTTCCTCGCCGGCTTTTCCTTGATTTCTTCAGCCATGGTGTATTTCCTTACGTGAGGCGCCGCGGCCCGGAGGGGCGGGCCGCGGCGTGCGGTCGGTCCGTGGCGCGGTTAGACGCGCGGGATGTAGAGGTTGCCGAGGGTCGCGGCCATGATGGCCTTGATGGTGTGCATGCGGTTCTCGGCCTCCTCGAAGCAGCGGGAGTGCTCGCTGTAGATCACGTCGTCGGTGCACTCCATGGCCTCGATGCCGTGCTCCTCCTTGATCTTGGCGGCGTACTCGGTCTCGGCGTTGTGGAAGGCCGGGAGGCAGTGCAGGAAGATCCAGTCGGGGTTCTCGATGTGGGAGACGAGCTCGGCGTTGACCTGGAACGGGGACATCAGGCGGACGCGCTCGGCGAACTGGGACTCCTCGCCCATGGCCGCCCAGACGTTGGTGTAGACGGCGTCGGCGCCGCGGACGGCGTCCACGGGGTCGTTGGTGACGCGGATGGTCGCGCCGGACTCGGCGGCGAACTTCTGCGCGAGGGCGACGATCTCGGGGTCGGGCTCGAGCTCCTTGGGGGTGGCGTTGACGTAGTTCACACCGAGGATGGCGGAGGTGATCATCAGGGAGTTCTGGACGTTGTTGCGACCCTGGCCGCAGTAGGCGAGCGTGAGGCCCTCGAGCCTGCCGAAGTGCTCCTTGATGGTCATGAAGTCGGCGAGCATCTGCGTGGGGTGCTCGCGGTCAGTGAGGCCGTTCCAGACGGGCACGCCGGAGTGCTCGGCGAGCTGCTCGACGTGCTCCTGCTTGAAGCCGCGGAACTCGATGGCGTCGAACATGGAGCCGAGCACCTTGGCGGTGTCGAGGACCGTCTCCTTCTTGCCCAGCTGGATGTCGCCCTTGCCCAGGTACTCGGGGTGGGCGCCTAGGTCGATGCAGGCGGTGGTGAAGGCTGCGCGGGTGCGGGTGGAGGTCTTCTCGAAGAGCAGCGCGACGTTCTTGCCCTCGAGGTAGCGGTGCGGGACGTTCTGCTTCTTGAGGTCCTTGAGGTGCTCGGCGAAGCCGATGAGCCACATGAGCTCGTCCCTGGTGTAGTCCCTCGTGGAGAGCAGGTGGCGACCCTGGAAAACCGAATCAGTCATAGTCATGTTTCCTTTCGTCGGTTCTTGCCTACCCCCGACGGACGCCCCGCACGTGGGCCCCTCCAGACAGGTCAGGCGTTTCGTTCGCCCCGGATGGGGCATCGATACCTGTAGTCGGGCGCCGGTGCAGCGGCACGCCGAAACCATGACTCAAAGTCTAGGAGCACCCAGATGCCGTGTGTTTGGTACCAACTCAAAGCCTTCCGGGGGTCTATTTGTTATTTTTTACAAATAAATTGTTATTCGTGAGCAATTGGCGGCTTGCAAGGCCAATTGTCCGAGCGTATTCGGAGTTGTTTTGTGAAAAATGACGATTCGAGTTAACTCGCACTATCTGCTGAGGAAAGTGAGGGAAAGGAATACGAGCAGCTCGCGGTCGTGTGAATCGCCCATGTCGAGGAGTGCTCGAATACGCCGCAACCGATATCGGACGGTGTTGGGGTGTTGGTGTAGGCGATCGGCGGTGTCGATGATGTCGCCGCTGCAGTGCACAAAGGCACGTGCCGTTTGGACCAGTTCGGTAGAGTTTTGTGTGTCGTAGCTTTCGATGCGGTGGCGAAAACCTTGCGCGGTGCGCTCGAACATGGGGTTGGTCTGCGCTGCATACGAGAAGGCGCCCATGGACAGATCCGACCACTCAAGTCTGCGCGTTCCGCTCAGATGGGCTTCATTGAGAAGGATTGTTGCCTGACGAATGGAGATATCTGCCTCGCCGAGGGGCACCAGGTCGCCTATGCCGCAGTAGTTGACGCCAACTCCTCGAATGGCATTTTCTAGGTCACAGAAGACGCCCTCGTGCTGTTTATCGGTGGCATACGAGACGAAAACGAGCAGCGCATCGTGGTAGCGAAACGCGCATGCGTTTTGGACATCCTCGTGTCGCTGTCGAAACGAGTCCAGAAAATCGTTGAGGGTGTCTTGAATTGCGTACAGTGAGCAGCGATCATCTTTTTCGGCAGAGATGGCAATGCAGCGCATCGTCGATCCGGTAAGGCCCGCCAACTTGTTGATCTCTTGTCTTACTTGGGCTTTTGGCTTTCCCGATAGGAGCGTGTCGACTGCGTCGCTTTTGTCGGATGCGTCGAGATCGCGCTGCAAGAGGTTGAGCGACTCGAATGCGACGCGCTCATGGTAAGCGCCGGAATAGAGATATACCGGGACGCCCATGCGTACACTTGCTTGGGCGACTGCATCGGTAAAACATGGCGAGTACACACGTTTAACGGCAATGGCTGCGACACGCCTTTCAATCATGGCAATGAGCGACGCGTCGGATAGGTCGGGGTCTTCATAGCAAAAACCAAGATTGGTGAGAATGAACTCGCCGGGCATGTATGCGCTGTAGTCGTTGATTGAAGGAGGGCAGTCTAAGATACCAACGTTGTAGACGCGGTGCTCCCCGGCATCTTCGATGGGTGCGACTAAATCAATCCGCTCGAATGCCGGTAAGGCCAAAATGTCGGCAACGGTAATCATGGATGCCTCCGAACGACGCCGGGTTGCTTGAACTGCTTTGCGATATACGTGATCTTCTCATTGATACAGCATGAAGACGCGTGTATTGAAATAGTAGACCATTAATGCCTTACCGCATCGACGGGCAAACAGTTGCTTCGGCGCACGAGCGGGATGATATTAAGCTTTCATTCTGTTTTTGCGGCGAAGGGGAATGGTCGTCGCATACAGCATGCGATGCGCCGTTTACCACCGCGGGTTTGGCATGGGCGCGCGGTGGGCATAATGGGTGGCATCGAATGAAATCGAAAGGATCATTATGCCCGCGCTTATCACCCATCATCTGTTTGGCGAGGAAAGCATCGACCGTCTTCCGCAGGGCGTCATCACGTCCGATGAAGAGCGCATTGCCTTTATCTTGGGCAACCAAGGCCCCGACCCGTTTTTCTTTCACATTCTGACACCGCGTGTTTCCGACTGCACGCTGCTGGCGCAGGTCATGCATCGCTCGCGCATGTCTCGCCAGTTCGCGTGCCTGCGCGACGGCGTGTCGCATCTGCTGCCGCGCGACGCCAACTTGGGCCGTGCCTTTGCGTTGGGCCTGCTGTCTCATTACGTGCTCGACCGCAACGCCCATCCCTTTGTCTATGAGCAGCAGTTTGGCATCGTGGAGTCCGATTCAGAGCTTGAGGATTCGAGCAGCCAGGTCCATGCTGTGATCGAGAGCGACCTGGATGTACTGATGCTGCAGCTTAAGCGCGATGGCGCTACGGTCGACGATTACCCGCCGGCGGGCGAGATCGTCACCACCGATCGCATCAGTCGCGTGGCCGGCGTGCTGATGAGCTATGTTGCCGGACGCGTGTACGGCATTGACATTCCGGCGGGGGAGTACGGTGCTGCCGTTGCCAATATGCAGCGACTTTACCGTGCGATTGAGCCGGCCGGCTCCGTAAAGACGCGCGCGATCTCGCTGGTTGAGGGGTTGGTGCACGACTACTCGCTGCTCGATGGCCTTGCTCACCGCGTGACGACCGAGCCGCCCGAGCGCACCGGCAACCTGGGCCACTTGGCATGGAAGAACCCCTTTACCGATGAAGTCTCGACCGAGAGCTTCCCCGAGGTCTTTGACCGCGCGCTGCTCGATTACGAGTGCACGGTTGCCCGCTTTATCGAGACCGGCGATATGGAAGCCGTGACCAACCATGTCAATTACAGCGGTCGCGTGCTCGGCGCCGACGAGGAGTTCGACCGCGAGGAGTAGGGCCCATGCGTGCCCCTTTGCCGAATCCTTACCGGCGCTTCTGGACAATTGGGGTACGATGAACTAACTGCATATCGGGCGAATACGAAGGGTCCCTGTCCATGAAATACACCAAGCTCGAGCGTAACTGGGTCATGTACGATGTGGGAAACTCGGCCCTCGTGCTGCTCAATACCTCGGTGGTGCCCATCTACTTTAACGCCATCAATACCGGTGCTTCCTCGGCAGACCTGGTGGTCGCTTGGGGCAATGCTCAGACGATTGCCTCGCTGGTCATTGCCATGCTCATGCCCATTCTGGGCGCGCTTGCCGATTACGCCGGCAACAAGATCAAGTTCTTCTTGGGCTTCTTCCTCACGGGCCTGGTTCTTTGCCTGGCACAGGCTATCCCAATGTCCGCCATGGCATTTTTGACCGTGTACGTGCTGTGCACCATCGGCCTTAACTCTTCTATGACGTTCTACGACGCTATGCTGCCCGACATTACCACCGACGAGCGCATGGACGCCGTGTCCAGCTCGGGCTATGCCTGGGGCTACATCGGTTCCACCGTGCCGTTCGTCATCTGCCTGGCGCTCATCATGGGTGGCCCCGCTCTTGGCGTCCCCACCATGCTGGCAACGCGTCTGTCGTTTGTCATCACTGGTGCCTGGTGGCTCGTCTTTACCCTGCCGCTCATTCGCACCTATAGGCAAAAGTACGGTCGCGAGCGTGGTCCCGAGGACACCATCGGCCACATCGTGGGCGGCGTGTTCTCCGAGGTCGGACACACCATGCGCGAGATCGCCCACAACAAGACCGTGCTGGTCTACATGGTCGCGTTCTTCTTCTACATCGACGGCGTGCACACGGTCATTTCCATGGCAACCAGCTATGGATCGGCTTTGGGCATTGACTCGACCCAACTGGTGCTGGCTCTGCTCGTTACGCAGTTTGTGGCCTTTCCGTCCGCCATCATCTACGGCAAGCTCGCCGGTCGCGTGGGCACGCTCAATATGATCCTGGTGGCCGTCGCCGCCTATATGGGCATCGTGCTCTTTGCCGCGTTCTTCCTCAAGACCGCCTTTGAGTTTTGGGTGCTTGCCATTTTGGTCGGCCTGTTCCAAGGCGGCGTGCAGGCGCTGAGCCGCAGCTACTTCGGCCGCATTATTCCCAAGGAAAAGTCCAACGAGTACTACGGTTTCTTTGATATCTTTGGCCGCTATGCAAGTGTTATGGGCACCTTCTTGGTGTCGGTCGTCACCTCGCTGACCGGCAACCCCTCGCTGGGCGTCCTGTCTATCGGCGTGCTGCTGGTGGTGGGCTTTGTGCTGCTGGTCCGTCTGTCCCGCATGTCTCGGGCGGCAGAGCATGCCGCATAGGAGCGAGCGGCTATTGTGCCTGTCCACGGTACTCTTTTGGGGTTATCCGCAATAAACATTGCGACTTGCGAGCAATGATTTGCCCAAGTGGGTATGATGGAATCAGCTAGGTCGCGGGGCGTCGCCTGTGTTTGGCGGCGTCCCGTTTTTGTGTTGCAGGGAGGGTAAGGCATGAACGCCACAGTCGTGATTCCAACGTATTGGGCGGGCGATGACGCTTGCGCAAACGCCCCTGGCACCTATGACCATTCGACGCGACTCAACGCCGACAATCCCGAACTCGACCGCTGTCTGGCCTCGCTTGAGCAGGTGCGTGACATCCCACGCATCATCCTTTTGGTGGTCTGTCCCGTTTCTGCCACAGCCGATGTGTCGCTGCGCGTGCACGAGATTGTCGACGCGCATCCCACGCTCAAGGTCACCGTTGTCACCAACACCCAGGCCTCGCGCATCGCAGACCGGGTTGCTCAGATCGCGCCCAAGGGTTCGGGCGAGTGCGTGAGCCTGCGAGGCTACGGTGCCATCCGCAACATGGGGCTAGCCTGTGCCGCTGTGCTGGGGCATGACGCGGTTATCTTTTTGGATGACGATGAGACTGTCATCGACGCCGACTTTATGAAGCGCGCGACCTATGCGTTGGGGCAGCAGACACGTCAGGGCTTGCCGATCTTGGTCAAGAGCGGCTATTTCTACGATCGCGACGGCTCGCCGCTGGCTCCCACGGACAAGGCGGGCATCTGCCATCGTTGGTGGACCAAGCGCATCGAGTTCAACCGTTGGATGAAAAAGGCGCTCTCGGGCACCCGCATCTCGCGCTCCAACTACGTGTGCGGCGGCCTGATGGCCCTGCACGCCCGCGCCTTTACGCGTGTGGCCTTTGACCCGTTTATCACCCGCGGCGAGGACTTGGATTACCTCTTTAACATGCGCATGTTTGGCTACGACGTGTGGTTCGATAACGAGTGGACCGTGCGCCATCTGCCTCCGGAGTCCGAAAAGCGCTCACCGCGCTTTATGCAGGATGTATACCGTTGGTACTACGAACGGGCCAAGTTGACATTCGCCGCGCATCAAAAGGAGCTCATTCCCGTTACGGCGGCATCACTCATGCCCTACCCGGGCCCGTGGATTTCGCGCGAGCTCGACGACCGCGTGCGCAAGACCGCTATGGTCCGCAGCGTGTTTACCCGCGAGCATGAGGGCTACCTGCGCATCTGGCGCCACGGTATTGACGAGGCCAAGACCTACGCGCGCCAAAACGCCGCAAGCTACCTGCGTTTCCAGAGCTTTTGGCCCAAGATCATGGACGGGCTTTGGCGTGACGCACAACTGATCAGTATCCTGGAGGGGGCCGAATGATCGACCGCCGCGCCCAGCGCGATAGTTCAATATCAATCTTTCGCATCATTGCCGTTGCCTGCGCCATTTGCGTGCTGGTGTACTTTATTTTTGCCTTGGTGACCGGTATCGAGCCGATCGCCACGGTGATTGCCTGCGCGCTGCTGTGCATCTTTCTGTGCATCTTTATCTTTTTGACGCTCAATCCCGATTCGGTGCGCTCCCAGTACACCGAGGAGACGCTCTCGGTGGCCTCGGCCATGCTCGAGGACATTAAGGGCGGTCTGACGCAGGAGTCGGCGCGTTTGGTGTGCCGGCGCATTTTGCCCGAGACGCGCGCCATGACGGTGGCCATCACCGACGAGGGCAACGTGTTGGCCTGCGCGGGCGAGTTTGAGGAAAAACTACTGCCAGATTCTCCCATCCACACGCTTGCCACACGCTACGTTATCGAACATGGCATCGTGCAGTCGTTCAACCGTATGGTGGATGTCGTGGGCTCGGATGGCTCGCACAACCAAGTCCCCGCCGGCATTATCGCCCCCATCAAGGTGGGCGATCGTACCGTCGGCACGCTCAAGTTCTACTACAAGACCCCGCGCGCCGTCGACCGTACCCAGTATGCGCTTGCCTCGGGCTTTGCCGAGATCTTGTCCACGCAGCTCGCCATCCACGAGCTCGAGGTGCAAAAGGAACTCACGGCGCGCGCCGAGGTGCGTGCGCTGCAAGCGCAGATTAACCCGCACTTCCTGTTCAACACGCTGAACACCATTGCATCGTTTACGCGCACCGACCCGCTGCGGGCCCGCGAGCTGCTTCGTGAGTTCTCATCGTTCTATCGTGCCACGCTCGACAACTCGGGATCGCTTATTCCGGTCTCGCGCGAGGTCGCACAGACTAAGCGCTACCTTACCTTTGAGAAGGCCCGCTTTGGCGAGGACCGCGTGCTTGCGACGTTCGATGTGTCCGAGGACGTGGAAGATACGCTGGTGCCGGCGTTCGTGATCCAGCCGATTGTCGAGAACGCCGTACGTCATGGTATGGGCGATGACGACGCCCTGAGGATCGACGTGACCGTTCACCAAGACGGCGAGGATGCAATCTTGATTGCCGTGGCCGATAATGGCGTGGGCATGGATGAGGGTACCGCCGCCAGACTGTTTGACGAGCGTTCTGCCCGTCCCGACGCCAGCTCTCCCCAGGGTGGCGGCGCCGGTGTGGCCATGCACAATATTTCGGAGCGCATCCATCGCTTTTATGGGCCGCACTCCTATACGCGTGTCGAATCGGCGCCGGGCAAGGGCACCAAAGTGCTCCTTCATCTTGATTTGTCAGAGAGCATCTTCGACATTCAAGAGTAAAATAAAAGGCTACGGGCTCAACGTCATGCGACGGATGCCCGGCGTAGTTAGTTGACGAAAGGTTTTATCCCTATGCTGCGTGCGATGATTGTGGATGATGAGGCGCCGGCTCGCTCGGAGCTTCGCTTCCTGCTCGAGCAAACGGGCAAGATCGGCACGATCACGGAGGCGTCGAGCGTCCGCTCCGCCATCGAGATGCTTATGGAAAGTCGCGTGGATGTCGTGTTTCTCGATATCTCGATGCCCGGTGCCTCGGGCCTGCAACTTGCCGAGGCGCTGCATAAGCTCAAAAATCCGCCGGCGATCGTGTTTGTGACTGCGTATAGTGACCATGCGGTCGAGGCATTCGACGTGGATGCCGTCGATTATCTGATGAAGCCGGTCGAGGAAGCTCGCTTGGATCGCGCGATCGAGAAGGTCATGCAACGCACCAAGCCGGTTACGGACAGCAAGGTGACCATCGAGCGTATCCCGGTGGAAAAGGGCGGCCGCAAGGTGCTCATTCCCGTGGACGACATTCGCTTTATCATGGCCAAGGACGATTACTCCTGCATCTATACCGTCGATGATCGCTTTTTGTCGACGACCTCGCTGGCGCAGTTTGAGGCCAAGCTCTGCGACTTTGGCTTCTTCCGTGCTCACCGCCGCTATATCGTCAACTTGGCGTGCGTCACGGATGTGGAGACGGTGCCCTCGGGCGCCATCCAGCTGGGCATTACGGGCGTCGACGAACGCGTGCCGGTTTCGCGCCGCCGCGTCGTGCCGCTTAAGAAGGCCCTGAGTCTCTAGCACACTGGCCCCGCAGCCCTGTAGACCCATCGTCTGCGGAGCCGTGGGGCCTTTTTGTATGTATCTGCCGAATCGTTTTTTGCGGAAGGGATCCCATGAACAGTGCAAGCGCCAAGCGCATCGACATCATCTCGGACACCCACGGCTATTTATCGCCTGCGCTCTTGGATGAGCTTGAGGGCGCAGACCTGATTATCCACGCCGGCGACCTCACGTCAGAGATGGACTACGAGCACCTATGCACCATCGCCCCCGTGCGGGCCGTACTGGGTAACAACGATTACTACCGCGACTACGGCCCCGATGTAGACCGTCTTGCACTCTTTACCTACGAAGGCCTTAAATTCGCCGTAGCCCACTACCGCGAAGACCTTCCGGTGGGATCCGTAGACGTAGCCATCAACGGCCACACCCACGTAACCAAAGAAGCCCAAGTGGGCCGTTGCTTAGTCCTCAACCCGGGCAGCGCCAGCTACCCCAGAGGCACCCGAGGCCCCACCATGGCCAGAATGCTCGTAAAAGACGGCAAGATCATAAGCACCAAATTTATTGACCTAGAGTAACCACAACAAAAACGGGGGATGCAGATGCGTCCCCCCGTTTCCATTTGAGCCAAAGGCGGAAGTTCAACAAGATCCATCAGACCAACCCCGCCGAGGAGCATGCGGGCTAGCCGCGCAGCGGCGCACGCCCGCAAAACTGATTGAACAATGTGACGGCAGGGAGGGTCTCCGGGGCTGAGGGCGGGGGTTAAGTTTGTCGCGAGTTCCGCACGCAAAGGAAAGCACTTAATGTGCTTTCCGTCTTGCGCAGGACTGTAGAGCAGCAAACTCAACCCGCGCCCGCCGGCCCCGGAGACCCTCCCGGAGGGACCGAAAAATTTTTTCAAAAAAGTTGTTGCGCGCCGGACAGACTTCTGTGTATACTAATCCCCGCAGCGCACGCGAGCGGAAACAAACGCGAACGTCTGCCTGGGGAGTTAGCTCAGTTTGGTTAGAGCGCCGGCCTGTCACGTCGGAGGTCGCGGGTTCGAGCCCCGTACTTCCCGCCAACGCAATTAAAGCCACGTCTTCGGACGTGGCTTTTTGCGTTTAATGGGATATTGATCCACGCCCTAATATCTAAAACCACATCTCTCCAAATCTCATCTCCCATTCGCGAATAAAGCCCAACTGATATATATGTTCAAACAAGGCGTTTGTTGCACAACACCTGTTTAATGGGGTAGGGGGTTAGGTTATACTAAGTTTCACTGTAGGCCGGTATTGATGTAATCAGCTTCAGGCTCGGCATCCAGTGGACACCCGATTTGCTATTTGGCTGTCCTGACGTTCGTTTGGCGTCTCGACGTAAGCTCGGCCCCGGAGCCCGTTCGAGCTGTTCCTATTCCTTGAAAGGGGAAAAATGGACATATCGAGAAAGACTGACTATGCCCTTCGCATGCTTGCGATGCTTGCCGAGGAGCCGGAGCGGTTGCTTTCTGTTCGCACTGCCGCCGAAGAGGTCAACGTGCCCTATTCGTTCGCGCGTTCGATCCAGCATGGCTTGGTTCAGGCTGGCATCGTGGAGAGCCTGCGTGGCGTCCATGGCGGCATGCGTCTTAAAGTCAGTCCGGACGACGTCACCATTCGTCAGGTCGTCGAGGCCGTTCAGGGCCCTATGGTTATGAATGATTGCACCGCACCCGATGGTGACTGTGCACGCATGGGCACGTGCTGCTATCATCCCCTGTGGGCCGGAGCTCAGGCGTTGATGCGCGACTACCTCGATTCCGTTTCGCTCGGCGACATCGTCGCTCACCGCCAGTTCCCGGCCGTCGATCCCAAGTTCGCCGACCGCGAAGCGTTTCCCGAGTACGCCACCTGCGCGTGCGCTTACCGGGAGGAATAGCGCCGCATAAGGAGCATAGCCATGATTCAGGACCCCTTTCGTTCGATGATTCGTTCGGAAGGGGTCCTGCGTTATCGCGACCTTCCGTGGCGCCGCACACGCGATCCGTACATCATTTGGCTTTCTGAGGTCATGCTGCAGCAAACGCAGGTGCCGCGTGTGGAGGCGCGCATGCCGGTGTGGCTCGATCGTTTTCCGACCGTGCAGGCGCTTGCCCAGGCCGCGCCTTCCGATGTTTTGGACGCTTGGCAGGGGATGGGCTACAACCGACGCGCTCTGGCGCTCCACAAGGCCGCTCAGCGCGTTGTGGAAGACTGGGACGGGGAGTTTCCACACGAGACGCGTGACTTGGTCGCTCTGCCTGGTATTGGTCCGGCAACGGCGCAGGGTATCCGGTCGTTTGCGTTTGATCTTCCGGGCGTGTATCTGGAGACCAATGTGCGCACGGTCTTTCTGCATCACTTCTTTCCCGATGTACCGGCTGTTCCCGATCGCGAGCTGGTGCCGCTGATTCAGGCGGCCTGTCCGGCGGCCCCCGGTGCGTCGGCGGACGAGATCGCTCCCTTTGCCGTGCCGCTCGATGATGCCGACACGCCGCGCGCGTGGTATTACGCGTTGCTAGATTACGGCGCATATCTAAAAAAGACGTTGCCCAATCCGTCCAGGCGGTCGGCGGGCTATAGCCGTCAGTCCAAGTTTGAGGGCTCGCGTCGCCAAAAGCGCGCGCATATCGTGCGTATGTTGCTGGCAGCGCGCGATGGGCAGCCGGCGGGGATTACGCTTGCTGATGCCGTGGTGGGCGTTAACGAGATGGAAGCGGCAGCCGGTCGCGGGCCGGTCGAGTGCGACTTGATCGCGGGCATTCTAGCTGACCTGGAGCGCGAGGGCTTTTGCCGAGCCGAGGACGATCGTTGGTTGAGTGTGTAGCCCGCTCAAATCTGAAGAACGGGATTGTAAGGTTTAAATTCGCGGCTTGAGGGCATCCTAAAGACAAGGTCGCTCGAAGCCTACGGGCGGCATGCGTTGAAGGGAAGTACACCTATGGATTTTGAGAATTCCCAAACCAAGAAGAACCTCGAGACCGCTTTTGCCGGTGAGTCCCAGGCACACACCAAGTATCGCTACTATGCATCCAAGGCCAAAAAGGACGGCTACGTTCAGATCTCGAATATTTTTGCCGAGACGGCGGGCAACGAGTCCGAGCACGCCAAGCTGTGGTTTAAGTATCTGCACGACGGCGCCGTCCCCGATACCCTGGACAATCTGCGTGATGCCGCTGCGGGCGAGAACTACGAGTGGACCACGATGTACGACGAGTTCGCCAAGACCGCCGAGGAGGAGGGTTTTGCCGAGATCGCTGAGAAGTTCCGTGGCGTCGCCGCCGTCGAGAAGGCCCACGAGGAGCGCTACAACAAACTCGTCGAGCGCATCGAGTCGGGCGAGGTGTTTGAGCGCGAGGGCGTAAAGGTGTGGAAGTGCCTGAACTGCGGGCACCTGCACGTTGGTGCTGAGGCGCCTGAGGTGTGCCCGGTGTGTAACCACCCGAAGGCGTACTTTGAGGAGCAGGTGGTGAACTACTAGCGCCGATACGAACGTGGACTGCGGGGCGCAGGGCGGGGAAATACCTTTCCCTCTCGCTCACGGCTCCGCAGGGTCGCGCGAGGCAAAGGTATTTCCCCGCCCTGCGCCCCGGCGTTGGGTCGTCGCTTGCTCGTTACTGAAAAGCTGATATTAAAGTTTGTGTGCCGCCCCTTATGGGGCGGCACGTTTTTGTATGGGGACCGGTTGGGACGGCACCGTTCATGGGTGGGGTACACTGGGTAGCGATTTTTAGTTTACCTACTACCTGATGGGGTGTTTTTATGGGTAAGAAGTCTCGGGCTCGGGTTGCTGCCGCGGGAACTCGCAAGGATCCTGGTCGTCGGGTTGCCGAGGGTAAAAAGGTCGATCGTGTCGAGAAGGACAAGAAGGTTGGCGCGCATGCTCATCCTGAGTGGGCGCCTCACCTCAATACGGCTAGCGAGGATCTGACTGCTAAGTTGTTTACTCTGGTCGAGGTTATCTTGGGTGTGGTGCCCGTGGTGGTCATTGGCTTGTTCTTGGCTTCGAAAGATGCCACGAGTGTCGATAAACTCACCGATGTCTTTTCTCAGGACCCCTCGATGGTGGTTACGTTTATCTCTGCGTGCCTGCAGCCGTTTGTGGCGTACATGCTGTACATGATTTATCGCAAATACTGCGAGGGCGATGCGGGCTTTGCCGCCGGCAACCTGATCGGTCTTTTGTGCTCCGAGATCCTACTGCTCAATATCCCGGGCGTCATCGGTATGGGCATCTTGCTGTGGCGTGTTTGGCGCAACGTTGCCCCGCACTTTGAGAGTTGGCTGTTTGAGCGCCGCGTAATGGGCGTGCTGGCAGACATCGCCGGGTCGCTCGTGATTCTCGTCTTGGCATTTATGTGCGCCACCGCCGCCCGCGGTCTCGCGGGCATGTAGTCTGTTCTCACCGACCACGGGGCGCAGGGCGGGGAAACCTTCCCCTCTCGCTCACGGCTTCGCAGGGTCGCGCGAGGCAAAGGTTTCCCCGCCCTGCGCCCCGGCGTTGAGTCGTCGCATGCTCGTTACAGAAAAGCTGATAATAAGTTTGTGTGCCGCCCCTTTGGGGCGGCACTTTTTGTGTGGGGTCCCGGTCTCCACAATTTTCGTCAAGCTATTGGTTAGATTTTGGTCAGTTGGCGTAAGGGTGGAAGGCCAAAAGATTGTTGGCGAAAAAAGCTCAGAGAAAGTGCTGGTAGGGGAGTTGTTGAGCTTTTCGACAGCTTTTGAGCAGAAGAAACTTTGTGGCTATTGCCGGCGATTGCGTTGTCGCGGTCATGGCGGTGCGGGATGCTGGTCGTAAGCGTCGAATGCTCCGATTTTGGAGGCCAGCATGGATCTGTTTCTTGAGACTCCGCAGCAACAAGCCGAGCGCATGTTGCGCCAACAGCAACGGCTTATAGAGATGCAAATGCAAGGGGCGGCAGCCCAGCCCTTTGCGCAAAATGTCGTGCCCGCTGCTGTACCTGCAGCTGTGCCCGGGTGTAAATCGGCGCCAGAGGCCTATTCCGTACAGCAAGATTCATATGCGCAGGAGCTCGCGTTCGACAAGCGTCGTGCGCGTCGTCGCCGTGTGGGCCAGCGCTTGCGCATATTGGCGATGATCGTGCTCATCCCGTTAGGGCTTGCGGCCATCTTTCTGGCGTCGTATGCCCTCACGTGCATCCTCAACGGCGCATCGCCCAACGAGGTGCTCCAACATCTGTCAGCCCTCGGCCAGCGCCTAGGCGATGTCATAACAACAATCCGCGCCGGCTGGGAGAGTTAGCGTTTGTCACATTAGGACTTCTAGGGTGTAGGGATTATCGCCATGAGTAGAATCCTCGCATCCTGTGGGTCCTGTCATGCGACTTAATAGTATTATTGAAGATAAATAATAATAGGATTTGCTATGTATAAGCAGGATTTAGAGCAGACTCTTTTGGGCATTGACGAAGAGGCGGAGCTGGAAATAGGTCCAAGAGACGACAGGCCGAACGTTGTATTGGTGGGAGGAAGCGCCTTCATGCTAAACGATGTGACGAATCGTTCGGTTACACATGACATTGATGTGTTTGAGGCAGATAGGTGCCTCCGCGAGATCATAGCTCGATACCCCGAGGTGAATGGTATGGCGGTGGCATATTGTAATCAGATGCCGTTCAATTACGAAGATCGTTTGATTCCCTTGGATATTGGGACGCGCTTTATCAGGTACTTTACGCCATCCTTGGAGGACCTGGCGGTAATGAAGCTCTATGCCTGTCGTCCGAACGACATCATCGATCTTCATAGCCAGGCATTCGTCGACCGACTTGATTGGGGACTGCTCGAACGGCTTATATTCGACGAGGGCGAGGCGCTGGCGTCGTCGCCTTCGGAGCGGAGTTATCAAGAGATGGTCTGCGCATACAGCCAATACAAAAAGGAGGTGCTCGGTTGAATCTGACCTTTGAGGGATTCTTAAAAGGCTATTGCCGAGAGCTATCCGGACAGCAGTCGCTCAGTTTTAGAAAACTGGTTAAGCAAGCGACGACGGTTGCGCCGCGCGTGGCGGAGCCCCTGTTTTTGCTCGCTTTGGCACAGGCTAAAGCCGAATACGTTCTGGGTTTATCCGAGGGTTCGTGGATGGAAGAGGGTTACCGAGGCGTTTTGTCCTTGTACGCCCAAACGGGTAGCCTGGCATCTCTATGCGCCGAGGACAAACTTCCTAATCGTTATGCCAACGTTTGGCGTGCGTATAGAGCGGTGAAGGAAAAGCCAGTGGCGGACAGAAGAATCAACGCCCTGATGCGAAAAAGAACGTTGGGAGCGCTAGCGGAATCGGGTGTAACGCGCTACGGTCTCTGCCGCGATTTGAATCTGAATAAGGGAAACGTGTACGCATATTTAGCCGGTGATGACTCAAAGGTGAGCAGGGAGACGGCGCGCCGCATTATGGAATATGCGGAGGAGAGGGGCGCCCAAGAAGGGGCCGGGCGCCCGGTGCGTATGGCGGGGTAAGATTGATCGCGGTTTTGATTGGTGCTCGATTGGGTTTGTTGGGCGGAGTTTATGTCTGCTATTGATATTGTGCTTGTTGTGATCGCCTTGGTGGCGGTGGGGGTTGCTGTGGCTTGCGCCCTCCAGCTCAAGAGCCTGCGTGCCGAGTTGCGGGAGCGTGGCGACAGTAGCGCGGAAACGCTGGCAGCACTCGAGCAGGCCAACAACGCGCTCGATGCCCTGAACGTCGCGCTGGCCGAAACTCGCCGCACGGCCAATGCCATCGCGCAGCAGCAGACGACAGATGCGGCCGTGGAGCAGCAACGTTACCTGACCATCGCGCGTGAGTTTTCGCAAGCTGGTGATCGGATGGATGACCTGCGCCGCGAGACGGCCCAACAGCTCGGTGCCAACCGCGAGGGCATCGAGCACCGCCTGGACAAGGTGCGCGAGACGGTCGATGCCCAGCTGGGTGCTATCCGCAAAGACAACAACGTGCAACTCGATCAGATGCGCGCAACGGTGGACGAGAAGCTCTCCCGCACGCTCAACGATCGCCTGTCGGCATCGTTTAAGCAGGTGAGCGACCAGCTCGAAGCCGTCTACAAGGGCCTGGGCGATATGCAATCCATCGCCGCCGGCGTGGGCGATCTTAAGCGCGTACTGGGCAATGTGAAGGCGCGTGGCATTTTGGGCGAGGTGCAGCTGGGTGCAATTCTGGCGGACATCCTTACACCCGACCAGTATCTGGAAAACGTCGCCACCAAGCCCGGCGCCTCGGAGCGCGTTGAGTTTGCCGTCAAGCTGCCGGTGGACGAGGGCGACCCCGTGCTGCTGCCGATTGACTCCAAGTTTCCGGGCGACGCGTACGAGCACCTGCTCGACGCGCAGGAGTCGGGCGATGCGGAGACCGTGGCGGCTGCGCGTAAGACGCTCGACACCATGGTCAAGCGCGAGGCCAAGGACATCTGCGAAAAGTACCTGAGTGTGCCGGCAACGACCAACTTTGGCATCATGTTCGTGCCGTTTGAAGGACTGTACGCCGAGGTCGTCAGCCGCCCCGGGCTTATCGAGACCCTGGGCCGCGACTATCACGTCAACGTTGCCGGCCCTAGCACCATGGCGGCCATTCTCAACAGCCTGCAGATGAGTTACCAAACGTTTAAATTGCAAAAACGTACCGACGACGTGCTGCGCGTGCTTTCCGCCGTCAAGGCCGAGCTGCCGCGTTATCAGGCGGCGCTGCGCCGCGCCCAGCAGCAGATCGAGACCGCGGGCAAAACGGTCGAGGGCATCATTACCACGCGCACCAACGTCATGGAGCGCAAGCTCAAGGACATCGACGCGCTGGAAGATACCGACCAAGCCGATGAGATCTTGGGACTCACGCCCGCGGACCTTCTCACAGACCAAGAAGACGAGGACTAATTGTAACAAGACGGTGGGGCACCGGCGCAAACGCGGGCGCCCCACCGCTTTTCGTATCGCACTTGTCTGAAGCGTGCTCCAATGTGCAACAATGGCGTTTCGCCCTATCAGATGCGAAAGGAAGCCCATGTCTCAGAGAAGCACCAGCCCGCTCAGCCGCTCCACCGTGCGCCGCACGCTGCAGCGGTTTTGGGGTGTCACGCGCACGCAGCCGCTGATTGTCTTTCTCTCGGTATTCTCGTCGGCGGGCTACATCTTTTTGCTGACGTTTGCCAATACCTATGTGATGGCCCTCATTGTCGACCGCGTTCAAGCCGGTCCCGTGGCGGGTGACCAGGTGTTTGAGGTCTTCGGCCCCTATATCCTGGCGCTCGTACTCGTTAACCTGGTGGGTCAGATCCTCTCCAAGCTGCAGGACTACACCGTCTACAAGCTCGAGATTGCGGGCAACTATCACCTGGCGCGTCTATGCTTCGACACGCTCTCCAACCAATCCATGACATTCCATACCAGCCGCTTTGGCGGATCGCTTGTGAGCCAGACAAGCCGTTTTATGAGCGGCTACACGGGTCTGGTTGACGTGACGGTGTATTCGCTCATCCCCACCATCACCTCGGTCATCTGCACCGTGGCCGCACTCGCCCCGGTGGTGCCGACGTTTACCGTGATCCTGGTGTGCATCATGGTCGTCTACATCGCGTTTGTCTGGCTTATGTACAAGCGCATCATGCCGCTTTCAGCCGCGACGTCCGCCGCGCAGAACAAGCTCTCGGGCGTGCTGTCCGATGCGGTCACGAACATCTTGGCCGTCAAGACCTGCGGGCGCGAGGACTTTGAACGCGATCTGTTCGACGTCGCCGATCGTGCCGCGCGCGATGCCGAGACGGTCTCGATGCACGCCATGATGCAGCGCAACTTTACGACCTCGGGTCTTATCGTCATCACTATGGCCGTGGTGAGTGTGTTCGTGGCGGGCGGCAACGCGTGGTTTGGCATCTCGGCCGGCTCGCTCGTCATGATCTTTACCTACACCTATAACCTCACCATGCGCCTGAACTACGTAAGCTCCATGATGCAGCGCATCAACCGCGCGCTCGGCGATGCGGCCGAGATGACGCGCGTGCTGGACGAGCCGCGTCTGGTGGCAGACGACGAGAACGCTCCCGAGCTTAAAGTGACCGAGGGCGCGATTGATTTTGAGCACCTGAGCTTTGCGTACCGTGACGCTGTAGCGGGCGAGAGCGTGTTCGATGACCTGACGCTTCATGTGGCGGCGGGCCAGCGCGTGGGCCTGGTGGGCAAATCGGGCTCGGGTAAGACGACGCTCACCAAGCTGCTGCTGCGCCTGGACGATGTTCAGGGCGGCCGCGTGCTCGTGGACGGTCAGGATGTCTCGCGCTGCACGCAGCAGAGCCTGCGCCGTCAGGTTGCCTACGTGCCGCAGGAGGCGCTGCTGTTCCACCGTTCCATTCGCGAAAACATTGCCTACGGTCGTCCCAACGCCACTGATGAGCAGATCCGCGAGGCGGCTCGCTTGGCTAATGCGACCGAGTTTATCGACCGCTTGCCCCGTGGCTTTGACACTATGGTGGGCGAGCGCGGCGTCAAGCTCTCGGGCGGCCAGCGTCAGCGCGTGGCTATCGCCCGCGCCATCCTAACCGACGCGCCGATTCTGGTGCTCGACGAGGCGACCTCTGCCCTCGACAGCGAGTCCGAGGCGTTGGTGCAGGAGGCACTCGAGAACCTGATGCGCGGCCGCACCTCCATTGTGGTGGCACATCGCCTGTCCACCGTGGCGGCGCTCGACCGCATCGTGGTGCTGGCCGATGGCGAGATCGTCGAGGACGGCACGCATGCGCAGCTCGTCGAGGCGGGTGGTGAGTACGCGAGCCTGTGGAGCCGTCAGACCGGCGCATTCTTGGAGGCGTAAGCGTCTCGGACGTGGGACAATTGTGCCCATTAGTTTATTGTGCCGTTGAGCCAAGGAGTCGTTATGCCACGCGAGACCAATGCCACCAAGCGCGAGCGCGCCATCGAGGTGTGTGAGCGCCTCGACCGTCGCTATGGCCCGGTCGAGTGCTTTTTGGACCACGAGAATCCCTTCCGCCTGCTGATCGCGGTGCTGCTTTCGGCGCAAACGACCGATGCACAGGTCAACAAGGTGACACCGCGGCTGTTTGCCCAGTGGCCCACACCCGAGGCCATGGCTGGGGCGAGCGTGGCTGACGTGGCAGACACCATCAAGTCACTCGGCTTCTACAAGAGCAAAGCCAAGCATGCCGTCGAGGCAGCGCAGATGATCGTCGCCGACTATGGCGGCGAGGTGCCGGCCGACATGAAGGAACTCGTGAAGCTGCCGGGCGTGGGACGCAAGACGGCAAACATCGTGCTCAACGTGGGGTATGGCATCGTGGAGGGTATTGCGGTGGACACACACGTCAACCGCATTGCGCACCGCCTGATGCTGAGTCCTAAGACGCATGCCAAGGAGCCGCTCAAGACCGAGCAGGATCTGCTTAAGATTTTGCCGCACGAGTATTGGGAGTCGGTCAACCATCAGTGGATCACCTTCGGTCGCGAGATCTGCGACGCCCGCAAGCCTAAGTGTGACGAGTGTCCGCTGGCAGATTTGTGCCCCAGCGTGCGCGTAGCGGGGTAGGGCGGAACGCATCTTCGTCTGGCGTTTTTTGCGGGGCTGGGTTTGCCCTTGAGCCGGAGTCCTCTCCATGCGCTACCATGACAGACAATGTATTTGACGTACGACCCGCCGAGCTTGCCCCGGCGGGCTTTTGGCGTTGCGATGCCGGAGGAACAGCATGCTCATTCACCGTATAGCCGCGCAGCTCTACACTGCCGAGGCACTGCAGACCGTCGAGGCCGGACTCGATGCCGGCGAGGACGTGACGCTGGCTGTGTCGCAGTCGGGCCGCACGCTTATGGCGGCCGCCCAGTTTGCGCGCCGCCCGCGCCCGACGGTCTACATTGTGAGCGGCGAGGATGCGGCTGATCGCGCCGCGCGCAGCCTTGCCGCCTATGTGGGCCTGGCGCACGTGTGCCGCTTTCCCGAGCGTAAGGACTATCCGTGGCGCGAGCAGGCGCCCGACGACGCCGTGGTGGCGCAGCGCTGCGAGGCTCTGGGGCGCATCGTGCGCGGGGACAACTGCATCATGGTTGCCTCAGCCCGTGCGCTGCTGCGCTGCGTGCCGCCGGTCGAGAGTCGCTATTGGGAGTCCACCACTTTTGCGGTGGGTGAGGAGATTCCTTTTGACGAGGTGCCGCAGCGCCTGGTGGGCATGGGCTACACCAATGCCGGTGCCGCTGATGCGCCCGGTCTGTTCCGCGTTCACGGCGACACCGTCGAGGTGTTTCCCGCGCAGGAGAAAGCGCCCGTGCGCATTGAGTTCTTTGGCGACGAGATTGACCGCATCCGCCGCATGGTGAGCTCAACGGGGCAGACCATCGGTAACGAGGACAGTATTGAGATCTTCCCCTGCCGTGAGCTGGCGCTTACCGACGAGGCCGTCCACAACATGCATGTGGCGCTCTATCGCGCCAGCCAGGACGACAGCAAGCTGGCGGCGCTGCTCGAGATGGTGGATGCGCGCATCGTCACGCCCGAGCTCGACCGCTTTTTGCCGGTGATGTACGGCCAGACCGTGAGCCCGCTGGCACACGTGAGCGGCAAGGCGCTCGTGATCCTGTCCGAGCCGCGCTCGCTGTTCGACGACTGTCTGCGCGCCTACGAGGATATCGAGGCCCGTGCCGGCGAGGCAGGGATCGACCGCCTGGATGGTCTGTACGTGCGCGCCCAACAGCTCGATTTTGGTGCCCAGCAGCGCCTGAACTATGTGAGCCTCATCCGTGCCGGTGGTGCGGTGACGGCCGAGCTCAAGATTGAGCAGCCGGCCATCGCAGGCTCGGACAACCGTTTTATGACGCGCATCCAGGAGGTCGTGGGCAAGCGCTATGCCTGCGTGTTTGCCATTCCCGACCGCGGTGCGCGCGAGTCGATGGAGCTCACCTTTGGCGACGAGGGCATTACCTTTGAGGAATCGCTGACCGCGGCGCCCGAAAACGCCGGCGTCATTGGCGAGCGCGTGCGCGTGGCGGCGGCAGATTCTGCCGACCGTGCTGCCCGTCAGGATGCCCATGCTGCAATTCGCGAGCGCAAGGCCGATGCGCTCAACGCCCGCTCGCTCGAGGCAGGTGCCGCCCAGGCAGCCGCCGGCGCCGCCGTGCCTACTATCTCGCGCGGACGCGTGACCTTTGTCGATGCCGCTCTGCCGCAGGGCGTGGTGGTGCCCGATGCCAACCTGGCCGTGTTCTCGATTGCCGACCTCAACGCCCGCATGGACGCCAACCGCGCGCGCAGCCGCCGCAAGGTGGACATTACGCAGATCACATTCCCGTTTAAGCCGGGCGACTACGTGGTGCACGCCACTCACGGCATCGCACTCTTTAGCGAGATCGCGCGCCAAGAAGTGGGCGGCAAGGAGCGCGACTACTTTTTGCTGGAATATGCCGACGGCGACAAGCTCTACGTGCCGCTCGAGCAGGTCGACCGCATCACGCGCTATGTTGGCCCCGACGGCGACAAGCCGCGCCTGACCAGGCTCAACACCGCCGACTGGACGCGGGCTACCAACAAGGCGCGCAAGAATGCCAAAAAGCTGGCGTTTGACCTGGTCGACCTGTATACACGCCGCTCGTCGATTACCGGTATCGCCTGCCCGCCCGACACGCCCGAGCAGATCGAGATGGAGGAGAGCTTTCCCTACGACGAGACGCGCGACCAGCTGGAGGCTATTGCCGACATCAAGGCCGACATGGAAGCGCCCAAGCCCATGGACCGCCTGCTGTGCGGCGACGTGGGCTTTGGCAAGACCGAGGTTGCCCTGCGCGCGGCGTTTAAGTGCGTGGACTCCGGCCGCCAGGTCATGGTGCTCTGCCCCACGACCATTCTGGCCCAGCAGCACTATGAGACGTTCTTTGAGCGCTTTGCCCCGTTTGGCCTCGAGGTCGAAGTGCTCAGCCGCTTCCGCACCCCGGCGCAGCAAAAGCGCGCGCTCAAGGCATTTGCCGAGGGCACGATTGATGTGCTGATCGGCACGCACCGCTTACTTTCTGCCGATGTGAACCCCAAGAACCTGGGTATGGTGATCATCGACGAAGAGCAGCGCTTTGGTGTGCAGCACAAGGAGCAGCTCAAAAACCTGCGCGAGCAAATCGACGTGCTCACACTCTCGGCAACGCCTATTCCGCGAACCATGCAGATGGCCACGAGTGGCGTGCGCGACATGAGCCTGATCACCACGCCGCCGACCGGGCGTCGTCCCGTGATCGTGCACGTGGGGGAGTACGACCCCGACGTGGTGAGTGCGGCGATTCGCCTGGAGGTGGGCCGCGGCGGTCAGGTGTATTACGTGTCCAACCGCGTCAAGACCATCGACGATGCCGTGGCGCGCGTGCACGAGGCCGCGCCCGAGGCGCGCGTGGGCGTAGCACACGGCAAGATGAGCCCGCGCGAGGTCGAGGACGTGATGATCGAGTTCGCGACCAAGAAGATCGACGTGCTTATCGCCACGACCATCGTGGAGAGTGGCATCGATAACGCGACCGCCAACACGCTCATCATCGAGGACTCGCAGCGTCTGGGTCTGGCACAGCTCTACCAGCTTAAGGGCCGCGTGGGCCGTTCTGCCACGCAGGCCTATGCGTACTTTATGTTCCCGGGCGAGCTGCCGCTCACCGAGGAGGCAACGGCGCGCCTGACCGCGCTTTCCGAGTTCCAGGACCTGGGCAGCGGCATGCGCATCGCCATGCGCGACCTGGAGATCCGCGGTGCCGGTTCGCTCATGGGCGCCGAGCAGCACGGCAACCTGTCGAGTGTGGGCTTTGACCTGTTTACGCAGATGCTGGGACAGGCCGTGGCCGAGGCGCGCGGCGACGACGATGCCGGCGTGGAGGCGGCGAGCGTGGGTATCAACCTGCCGGCCGACTACTTCTTGTCCGAGGAGTACATGCCGGCGGTGGACCAGCGCGTGCTCGTGTACCGCAAGCTCGCGGCGGCTGAGGACCTGGAGAGTATCGACGAGGTGCAGGAGGAGACCGAGGCTGCGCATGGCGAGCTGCCGTTGGCGGGACTCAACCTGTTCAACCGCGCTCGCATTCGTATTCGCGGCGAGCGCCTGGGGCTCGAGAGCGTCACGCTCAGCGGTGGACGCATTACCTTCCTGGGGGTTGACGTGCCCAAGAAGGTGGCCTTTGAGCTTAAGACCCGCTATGGCGCGGTGAACTTTCCCAAGAGCCGCAAGCTGTCGGTGCCCTACAAGGCGGGCGCCGGCGCGGGCAGCGGCCTGGGTCGCGGCCTCGACGCCAACGACGGCACCGGCCCCGTGGCGGCCGCGCTCATGCTGCTGCAGCAGCTGGGTGCTAGCGACGACGACTAACGGGTCGACGCTGCAAACGCCCCATTTGGGCAATCTGGTTCCATCGAAAGGAAAGCATGTTCGGATACATCTATAAGAAAGATGTCGCCATTATCGCGGTTGTCCTGTGCCTTTGTCTGGGCGTGGGCAGCTTCTTCGATTATCGGATCTCGAGTGCGCTGTTCAACATCGGCAGCATGTACGGTCGCTTTGTCGAGGCGGCCGGTGAGCTGCCGTTCGAGCTGACGGCGAGCATCGCGGGCGCTATGCTCGTGCGCTCGGCACGTCCCGACTCCAGGGGCAGCAAATGGCTTGCCGCGCTCGGCATCCTCGTCAACGTTGGCCTGACCGGCTACGAGATCGTTTCGTCCCTGAGGGTTGGCGGTAAACTCATTGCGGCTCAGTTGGTGCTGACGTTTGTGCTGGTCATCGCTGCCAACCTTATCGTCTATCGCCTCACGCGCACGACCGAGCCCGACGAACTCACGCGCTGGGCGTTGATGGTGCTTGCCGTGTGGATCGCTCAGGCCATCATCCTCAACGTGATCGTCAAGCCACTGTGGTCGCGCCCGCGCATGCGCGTGATCGAGGTCACGCCGGGGCTCAATTTTCAGCCGTGGTGGGTGATCGGCAATCCCGACAAGTGGACCTATATCGCCGCCGGCGTGATCAAGGACGGGTTCAAGTCGTTTGCGAGCGGACACACGGCGCATGCGGCGATCGGCCTTATGCTCGCCGGGCTTCCCGCGGCAGCCTTTAAGGAAAAACCGTCGCGTCGCCGCGTGATTTTTTGGGCGGCGGCTGTGATCGCGGCGCTCGTCGCCTTTGGGCGCATCGTGATAGGTGCGCACTTTTTGAGTGACGTGAGCTGCGGTTTTGCCCTGGTACTGGCACTTGAGTGCCTTGCCGCGCGCATTGCCTATCCCAACGGCGTACAATAGCTCCGTTTGAATCATCTGGCCGATACCCGGTAAGAGAGGATTGCCATGCTCGCGTTTAACAACGATTATTCCCACGGCGCACATCCGGCAGTGCTGCGGGCGCTCGTCGACACCAATATGGAGCCGCAGCCCGGCTACGGTACCGATGCGCACACCGAGCGCGCCAAGCAACTTATTCGCGAGGCCTGCCAGGCCCCTGATGCCGACGTGTTTTTTCTGGTGGGCGGCACGCAGGCCAACGCGACGGTGATCGACATGCTGCTTGCGCCCTACGAGGGCGTCGTTGCTGCTGAGACTGGCCACGTCGCCTGTCACGAGGCGGGCGCTATCGAGTTTGGCGGCCACAAGGTGCTCACCATCCCCGGCTACGAGGGCAAGATGCACGCCGAGGACCTCGAGAACTATATCCAGGTGTTCTACGAAAACGAGAGCTACGAGCACACGGTGTTCCCGGGTGCCGTGTATGTGAGCCTATCGACCGAGTACGGCACGCTGTACTCCAAGGCCGAGCTCGCGGCGATTCACGCGGTGTGCCAGAAGCGCGAGATTCCGCTGTTTGTGGACGGTGCTCGCCTGGCCTATGCGCTGGCGGCCGATGAGTGCGACATTACCCTGCCCGAGCTGGCGCAGCTGTGTGACGTGTTCTACATCGGCGGCACCAAGTGTGGTGCGCTCTGCGGCGAGGCTGTGGTGTTCTGTGACATGCACGCCCCGGCGCACCCCATTCCGCGTATTAAGCAGCATGGCGCACTGCTCGCCAAGGGCCGCCTGATGGGTGTGCAGTTCGAGGCTCTTTTTACCGATGGCCTGTATTTTGAGATTGGTCGCCAGGCGATTGAGACCGCTCAGGCGCTTCGTCGTGTGCTGCACGAGCGCGGCTACCAGTTCTTCTTGGAGACGCCCACGAACCAGCAGTTCGTGATTCTGCCCAACGAGGATATGGCCCGCATTCGCGAGCATGCGGCGATCGAGTACTGGGAAAAGTACGACGATACTCATACGGTAGTGCGCTTTTGCACCAGCTGGGCCACGACGCAGGAGGACATCGACGCGCTGGCGGCTGTCCTGTAGCCTGATGTAATGACGAGGGGCCGCCCTGCGCTGGGTTTGGCGCAGGGCGGCCTTTGCTTTTGGGGGAGAAGAGTTGTATGACCGAGATGTCCGAGCCGACGATTCGCCTGGCGACGCCCGAAGACGCGCCGGCGTTGCTTGCCATCTATGAGCCATATGTGCGCCAGACGGCGATTACCTGCGAATACGAGGTGCCGAGCGTTGAGGAGTTCGCCGGGCGCATCGAGCGTACGCTCAAGCGCTATCCGTACCTGGTGATGGAGCTGGACGGGCGTCCGATAGGCTATGCCTATGTGAGTCCGCTCAACAGCCGCGAGGCATACGACTGGTCGGTCGAGACGTCGATCTACCTGGCACGCGATGTGCGCCATGGCGGGCTGGGTCGCAAGTTGCACGATACGCTCAAGCAATGCCTGATTGCGATGGGCATCACCAACATGTGCGCGCTCATCGCCGTGCCGCACGATAAGGACGACGAGTATCTGACGCACAACAGCCAGGATTTCCATGCCCATATGGGATATCGCCTGGTGGGTGCCTTCGACCGCTGCGCCCAAAAGTTCGGCCGCTGGTACGACATGTGTTGGATGGAGCTGGTCCTAGCCGAGCGCACGCCCAACCAGCCCAAGCCAACCTGGTTCCCCGACCTCCTCGCCTAAAACCACCACGAAGGTGCCTGTCCCCTTTGTGGTGGTTTTGGCAGGTTAGCCGATGGGCTCGGTGTATTTGGCACGGTCGGTGCGCTGGATGCGCTTGGAGACATGGAGCGGGCGGCCGTCGGTGTCGTAGACGTAGTCGGTGATTAGGATCAGCGCCTGCCCGCGCTCAACGTTGAGCAAAAACGCCTCGTTTTGCGAGGCATAGCACACCTCAAAGGTCTTGTGCCCCTGTGCCGGCGCGCGATGGAATTCCTGGCGCAGCGTCGCGTAGAGCGAACCATTGATATCGCGATCGATGAGTGCTTCAAAGCTCGGTGGTAGATAGGTAGTCTCCAGGCACAGCGGCGCATCGTCCAGATAGCGCAGACGGACAAGTTTGACGAGCTTGCTGCCCACGGCCGCATCAAAGAACTTAGCTATACTGCCGCCCGCCTTGGTAAAGCCCGAGTCCACCGTGCGCGTGGTGGGCTTCATGCCCTGACCCTGGACCTGCGCCGTATAGCTCGAAAACACCAGGTTGTTCTCGTGGAGCGCCGGCGTGTCGGCCACAAAGGCGCCGCGCCCGCGCTCGGTTCGAACCAGACCCTCATCAACGAGCACCTTAAGGGCATGGCGTACGGTGCTGCGCGACAGCCCCGATTCGTCCATGAGCTCCATCTCGGACGGCAGCTTGTCTCCGCGTGCGTAGATGCCGGCGGCGATGCGGTCGCGAAGCGTACCCGCCAAGCGCTCGTATTGGCTCAGTTTCTTTTTAGATGAAGCGTTCATGCGATCAGCCTATATCTAACTTGTATGCTTATCTAAGCAAGCATGTATTCAATACGACAACAAAACAGCTGGTAGCCAATTATCAAAAACCGCATCAGCAAAAATTCTAAGATAAATATAGCATACAACTAGTCGACATAACCAAAACATGTATGTAACTTGTATGCCTGTGATGAGCATCAAACGAGAAGAAAGGCTGATGCACGATGACCACTCAGGAACAGGTTAAGGATGTCGTTTCCCAGGTTTTGGCTGACAAGGCAGACAAGGGCGGCATCAAGCGCGTCGTGTGGATTGGCGCCGGCGGATCCAACGGCGGCAACTATCCTGCCCAGTACTTTATGGAGCACGAGGCCACGCAGGTCGTGAGCTCCAGCTACACCAGCAACGAGTTCGTGCACGCCACCCCGGCCTACGTCAACGAGAACACCCTGGCCGTCGTCGTGTCCATGCGCGGCACCAAGGAGACCATCGTCGCCGCCCAGGTCGCCAAGGACCACGGCGCCAGCACCATCGCAATCTATGTCGACGAGTCCGGCCTCACCGAGGTCTGCGACTACAAGATCCAGTATGACAGCCTGGCCGTCGACGAGTCCTGCATGGGCCGCACCAACTCCGCCGTCGTGACCATGATCGCCATGGAGCTTACGCAGCAGACCGAGGGCTATGCCGAGTACGAGACCGCTATGGCCGCCTTCGACTTGGTCGACCCCATCTATCGCAAGGCCGTCGAGTACACCCGTCCGCTTGCTGCCAAGTGGGCCGAGCAGAACGCCGACAAGCCCTGCATCAACGTGATGGCTCAGGGTCCGCTCTTTGGTGCCGCCTACGTCTTTAGCATCTGCAACGTGCAGGAGATGTTGCAGATCGACTCCTGCACCATCAACACCTGCGACTTCTTCCACGGCCCCTTCGAGATCCTGGACAAGCGTACCTCGCTGTTCCAGCTCATCAGCGTCGGCCGCAGCCGCTGCAACGACGAGCGCGGCATCCGCTTCGTCAACCAGTACGGTGGCGAGCGCGTCTATCAGCTCGACGCCAAGGAGCTCGGCCTCAATGACATCAAGGACAGCGTGAGCGAATACTTCAACCACCTGATCTTTGCCCCGATTCTCAACAACGTGTACATGCGCGCGCTCTCTGCCGTCACCCACAAGGACTACATGACGCGCCGCTACATGTGGAAGCTGGACTACTAAGAGTTACGCGGTTTTACCAAACCGCGTAACGGCTCGACGCTGCGCGGACCGCATTTGGACAATCTGACGTTCAACTTCAAGGGCGCGACCAGAAGGTCAGCGCCCTTTCGTTTCACGCCACCTTGCCTCAAATGCGGCCCGCTCGCTGACTTATGCTCAACCAGCGGTGCCTTAGACGTTGGGGACGTTCTTAAATGACTAGTCATTTGGGAACGTCCCCAATGAGTATGTGGGGAAGCAGATTTTTCCGTTCGGCGATTTGTGTCTTGAAAAATGTATATAACGACTATAACGTAGTGTGAAACATATTGGAAACAATACCGAGGAGGCTGCGTTGAAGAAAAGCAATCTGGGCTATGTGCTGGTGCTGATCGCCGCGCTTATGTGGGGCAGCATCGGAATCTTTGTAAACGGCATCTCGGCCATGGGCGTTTCGTCCCAGAGCATGGCTGCCTTTCGCTTGTTGGTCGGAGCGCTTATCTTGGCGCCGGTCCTGATGTTTATGGGCTGCCGTCCGGGTGAGGGGTCTACCGTGGCTCAGGGTCCGCTGGCACTGTTCAAGGCAAGCCCTAAAGAGCTTGTTCCCTGCGCGCTTGTCGGTATTGTCGGCCTGGCCGCCGCCAACACCTGCTATTACGAGTGCATGGGCGAGGTGGGCATGTCCACGGCCTCGGTGCTGCTCTATACCTCGCCGGTGTTTGGCGTCGTGCTCGGCCGCGTGCTTTATCGCGAGGACGTGACCCCCAACAAGCTCGTCGCCATTGTCTTTAACATCGTTGGCTGCGTGCTTGCAGTGACCAATGGCGACCTTTCCGGTTTTCATTTTTCGGTTTGGGGCGTCACGTCGGGCGTGATTGCAGGCCTTTGCGGTGCGTCGCTCGCGGTGTTTAGCCGGATAGCAACCAAGACAGTCCACCCGCTGGCTGTCACGTTTTGGGGCTTTGTTTTTGGCGGTGCGGTTATGGCGGCTATCGCGGCTCCGTGGCCGGATGTCGCCGCGGCAATGTCGCCACAGCTGCTGCTGCTGTTCCTTGGCTTTGGACTCATCCCCACAGCCGTGGCTTACATCTTATATATGCAGGGTCTGTCCATGGGGCTCGAGACGTCGAAAGTTCCCGTCGTAATGTCTTTCGAGACGGTCGTCACCGTACTGGTGGGCATTGGCATCTACGCTGAGCCCGCCGGCGCGATCAAGGTCCTGGGCATCGTGCTGGTGCTCGCGTCCATCCTGATCATGAACACCGACTTCTCCAAGCTGCGCAACAGTGTGTTTGTCGGTCATGTTGTTGAGAGCATGACCTTTAAGCCCAACGCGTGGTGGACGGAGAAATCGCAGGACATGGATCTGTTTAAGGAGCGCACCGGCATCGCGCTGGAGCCCACCGTGCAGGAAAGCCCCTGGTACTTTGTGCGATAGAGGATTGCGCGCAGGGTCTGACCTCGGGTTATCCAGCCAGCGCGGCCTACCCAGCCCCAACGTTTCAAATACGTTAAACCCGTCAACGGTCGATTTTCACCCGCGAACGGTCTTTATACTAATTAGCAATATAAGCAACGTATAAGACGTTATAATGACCATAACGAAAAGGAGGAGGCAAGATGAATCAGATCATTCTCGCATCTCATGGCGGCCTGGCCGCAGGCGCCAAAGACACGCTCGAGATGGTTCTCGGCGACGTGTCGAACGTCCACGTCGTGTCGCTTGCTCGTGACGACAAGGAGCCCATCACCAATAAGGTTGAGGCTATGATCGCCACGTTCAACGCGGACGACACCGTCTATGTGCTGACCGATATGCTCGGCAGCTCGGTCAACAACAACATGGTCGAGCTTTCCAAGAACGGCACGAAGTTCACGGTTGTCAGCGGTTTCAACATCCCGTTGGCGCTCACGCTTGCTATGAGCCCCGCCCCCGTCAAGGGCGCCGAGCTCGCGGCCCTCATCAATGAGGCCCGCACCGGTCTGACCAACCCCAACGCACCGGTCGAGGCCGCCGCGGCTCCCGCCAAGAAGGCCAAGGCGTCCCGTCACAGCTCCGGTCCCGCCAAGATCGTCCTCGCACGTCTTGACTACCGTCTGCTGCACGGCCAGGTCGTCTTTACTTGGACCACCAAGGTTCAGGCCGAGCGCATCATCGTCGTCGACAACGCTGCCGCCAACGATGACATCAAGAAGGGCGCTCTTAAGCTGGCCAAGCCCCAGGGCGTGCGCCTGAACGTCTTCACCGTCGAGCGTGCCCTCGCCAAGATGGATAAGCTCAACACCCTCGGCGAGCGCGTCATGTTCGTCTTTGGCAACACTGCCGAGATGCTGCAGTTCTGTCAGGGCTACAAGCTCGACGCCATCAACCTGGGCGCCACCGCCAACCACGACGGTGCCGATCAGGTCGGCGGCAAGGACAGCTCCGTCTTCCTCGACGCCACCCAGAAGGCCGACGTCAACCAGCTGCTCGACATGGGCATCAAGCTCTATGTCCAGCAGACCCCTACGTATCAGAGCGTCGACATCGACGCCAAGCTGTAATCAACCAGGCTTTTGCCTGACTGAAAGGAGAAGGGTATGAATACGTTCATCAGTGCGGTGCTCGTCGGCCTCGTCGGCGTGTTCTGCATGTGGGACTCCCGCCTGCTCGGTCGTCTTAACTTCGAGCAGCCCCTCGTTGGCGCTACGCTCGTCGGTCTGCTGCTGGGCGATGTGCCCACCGGCCTTGCCGTCGGTGCCGCCGTCGAGCTCGTGTCCATGGGCCTGGTGCAGGTCGGCGCCGCCGTTCCGCCCGATATGGTCCTGGGCGGCATCGTGGCCGCTGCCTTTGCGTGCCTGACCGATGCTTCTGCCGAGACCGCCATGACGATTGCCATCCCGGTCGCCGTCCTGGGTCAGCTCCTCGGCATCGTATTCCGTTCCATCATCGCCGCCCTCACCCATGTGGCAGATAGCGCGATCGATAACGGAAAGTTCAAGACCGCCTATCGTATGCACATCTGCGCCGGCTCCGGTCTGTACGCCATCATGTACTTCCTGCCGATCTTCCTCGCCGTCTTTGTTGGCACCGACCTGGTTCAAGCCATCGTCAACATGGTTCCCGAGTGGCTGTCCACTGGTCTTAACGTTTCGACCAAGATCATGACCGCCTACGGCTTGGCCCTGCTGCTCACCATGATGATCAAGAAGGGTATGACTCCGTTCCTGTTCATCGGTTTCCTGCTCGCCGCTTACCTCAACCTGTCCGTCATCGCGGTCGCTCTGATCGGTGTGTGCCTGGCTGTCGTCTTCATGGGCTTCAAGTTCAACGGTTCCCATGCAGCCGCCGGTGTCGATTCCGACTACGATCCGCTCGAAGACGACGAAGACTAAGGAGGAACACACTATGGCAACCGCAACCAAGGACGTGTCCCTGAACAAGAAGGTCAGCCAGTTCTTCTGGCGCTCCTGGGCCATCCAGGCCTCTTGGAACTACGAGCGTCAGATGAACATGGGCTTCCTCTACGGCATGGTTCCCACGCTCGATCGCCTCTATCCGGACGAGTCCGACCCCAAGCAGCTCGCTGCTAAGAAAGAGGCTTACCACCGTCACATGGCGTTCTACAACTGCACCCCGCAGACGAGCGCCTTTATCCTGGGCCTCACCGCCTCCATGGAGGAGGAGTACGCCAAGGATCCCGAGAACTTCGACCCCGATTCGATCAACGCGGTCAAGACCTCCCTCATGGGCCCGCTTTCCGGTATCGGTGACTCCTTCTTCCAGGGCACCATCCGCGTTATCGCCTTTGGCCTTGGCGTTCAGCTGGCTCAGCAGGGCTCCATCATGGGCCCGATCCTGGCCATGCTCATCTCCATCGTCCCCTCCGTGCTGATCACTTGGTTCGCAGCCAAGATGGGCTATCAGGGCGGCCACGAGTACCTGAGCAAGCTTCAGGGCGGCGACCTCATGGAGAAGCTCATGTATGTCTGCGGCATCGTGGGTCTTATGTCCGTGGGCGGCATGATCGCCACGCTGATCGGCGCCACCACCCCGCTGCAGTTCGCTGAGGGCACCGTCGTTATCCAGGACATCCTGGACGGCATGATGCCCCAGATGATCTCCCTTGGCCTCACCGGCCTTATGTACTGGCTCATCAAGAAGAACGTCAACACCGGTTGGCTTCTCGTGATCGCCATCGTGGGCGGCATCGCCCTCTCCGCGGCCGGCATCCTGGCCTAGTCGCGACCAAGCGTCTAACCGCTTTCCCCCGGGGGCCTGCCTGGCATCCCATACCCCAGGCAGGCTTCCATCCCCAAAATGCGACAATGGGACAGTCCCTTTGTCGCATCCTCAACGGGCCGGCGACTCGGTCCAAATCACGGTAACCCTGCGAGCGCCCGGCAATGTGGCGCCGCAAAAATCGAAAGGAATGTGTCAGATGTACGAGATCGACCTTAACCTCCCTAAGCAGATCGTCGCTGACGTCCTGTCCAACCACGAGATCCACAGCGTTGCCTTCGTCGGCTGCGGTGCCTCCATGTCCGACCTGTACCCCGCCAAGTACTTCCTGGCCAACAACACGGACAAGCTGAACGTTCAGATCTTCACCGCTAACGAGTTCAACTACGACACGCCTTCCTGGGTCAACGAGCACACCTTCGTGATCACCTGCTCCCTCGGTGGCTCCACGCCCGAGACCGTCGAGGCCAACAAGACCGCCAAGAAGCACAACTGCCCGGTCGTCTCCCTCACCAACAAGGCTGGCTCCGCTCTGACCGTCGACGCCGACCACGTCATCGTCCACGGCTTCCACGCCAACTATGCCGCCAAGGCCGAGAAGCCTGGCTACGCCATCGCTCTCGCTCTCGAGATCCTTCAGCAGACCGAGGGCTATGATCACTACGAGGATATGATCACCGGCCTCACCAACATCTTCGACCTGTGCGAGAACGCCGCTCAGCACTGCACGAAGCTTGCCAAGAAGTTCGCTGAGGACTTCAAGGACGACAAGATGATCTACTTCATGGCTTCCGGTGCCTCCGAGAAGATGGCCTACTCTCACGCCGCCTTCCTGTTCACCGAGATGCAGTGGATCGACGCCGCCGCCTACAACACCGGCGAGTACTTCCACGGCCCGTTCGAGGTTTCCACCGAGGGTAAGCCCTACGTCTTCTTCATGTCCGATGGTGCTACCCGTCCGATGGACGCCCGCGCCCTCACCTTCCTTGAGCGCATGGGCGCCAAGGTCGCTCTGATCGACTCCAAGGACTACGGTCTGGCCGACGCCGTGCCGGCGAGCGTCATCACCTACTTCAACCCGCTGCTGCACCTCGCCGTTATGCGCGAGTACGGCAACCAGATCGCCGAGGCCCGTCAGCACCCGCTGACCATGCGTCGCTACATGTGGAAGCTTTCCTACTAATCACAAGTAAGTAAACCTTACGGGTTGATTGAAAGGGGATGGGGTTTGCGCCCCATCCCCTTTTTTGCTCTGGGGAGGGCGTGTCTGTCGCGTCGCAAATTCCAGATAAAACCTACCAAAATAAACCTGTCCCTTTTTGGCAGGTGGGAGGAGATGCGTATGATCAAGGCAGTGCTGTTTGACATGGACGGCGTGCTGGTCGATACCGAGTGGTTCTACAACCGTCGTCGCGTGGCGTTTATGGAGGAGAAGGGCTTTCACTTTGACGAGATCCCCGATCTTTCGGGGTCTAACGAGCCCGCCATTTGGAAGTCGCTGGTACCTGACGATGTTGAGCTGCGCGAGCGCCTGCGCGTGGAGTACAAGCAGGTCTACAGCCCAGACCATCCCGTTCCGTATGCCGAGCTGCTCAACGAGCAGACGGAGCCGGTGATGCGCAAGCTGCACGAGCGCGGCGTGAAGTGCGCCATCGCAAGCTCGTCCTATCGCGAGCTCATTGACGAGCTGGTGGGGATTGCCGGTATCGCCGACGTGCTGGACTACACCATCAGCGGTCACGAGTGCAGTGCGTTTAAGCCCGACCCCGAGATCTACCTGCGTGCCATGGAGGCGCTGGGTGTGGAGCCTACCGAGTGCCTGGTTATCGAGGACTCGCCTTTGGGCATCGAGGCTGGCAAACGTTCCGGCGCCCGCGTCCTGGCACTGCGCCCGCACGAGGGCGTCAACCTCGATCAATCGCGAGCCGATGCCGTTATTGATAATCTGACCGACATTTTGGCCGCTTTGTAGTGTCAATCCGCCGCGAGAAGCACGGGTTCAAACGTTTTTTGCGGTGGGCTGGCTCAATTTGGTTTCGATTTTGATCCGTTTGGCTTCGATTCGGACTAAGTGAGTAGACTTTTTGGTGCAGGACGAGCACAAAGCGCATCTGCTCTAGTAAAACCGCAGGTCACAGGGGTGGCGGTTTTGGGTGTGCTCTGCAGGTCGCGTAAAGTCTACTCACTTGTAATTTGGGCCTTTGGTCGTGGGGTTGCTGGTCCCGCTTTGGTTGTCGAGAGAGGGTGAATTGAAGCGCCCCCGCACGCTCCATGCTACAATCGCGGACATACCCCACAACTACATCTGCCTTCGAAAGGAGCCTGCGTGGCGAACGCCATCGATCAGCTCACGGACCGAGTGCTCGTACTCGGCCGCCTCACCATCGTCCGCCGCGCTATTACTGCCGTGGCGGTCACGATTTCCGCCGTTCTCCAGACATTCCTGATCCAGGCGTTCATTCAGCCCGCCGACTTGCTTCCGAGCGGCCTCACCGGCGTTGCGGTCCTGCTCGATCGCGTTACCTCGCTGGGCGGCGTTCACATCGACATCTCGCTCGGCATGCTTGCGCTCAACATTCCCGTGGCGCTCCTATGCTGGAGCGGCATTAGCAAGCGCTTCGTCATCTTCTCGATGATGCAGGTCGTGCTCTCGTCGCTGTTCCTCAACGTCTTTCACTTCGCTCCATTTTTGGGCGACAAGATTATGCTCATCATTTTTGGCGGCGTGGTCTCGGGTCTGGGCGCTGCCATCGCGCTAAAGTCCGGCGCATCTACCGGTGGCACCGACTTTATCGCGCTGTGGGTCTCCAACCACACGGGCAAGACCATCTGGGGCGTTATCTTTGGTTTCAATTGCTTTATCCTGGCGATCTTTGGCTTTATGTTTGGCTGGGACAACGCGGCGTACTCCATCGTGTTCCAGTTTATTTCGACCAAGACCATCGACAGTTTCTATCGTCGCTACGACCGCGTGACGCTGCAGATTACGACGCGCAAGGCAGACGAGGTCATGACTGCCTACGTAAACCATTTTCAGCACGGCATTAGCTGCGCCGAGGTCGTCGGCGGATACAGCCGCGAAAAGATGTACCTGCTGAACACCGTTGTTTCGACCTACGAGAGCCAGGACATTATCAAGTTGGTGTGCGACGTTGATCCCGGCGCCGTGATCAACGTGTTCCACACGCTCAACTTTGTGGGCGGCTGGTGGGGCGGTCATGTCGACGAGCCCATGCCCACGGCCGTTCCCGATCCCGACAAGCCCGCACGCATGGCCAGCAGGCAGGCGCGCCTCAGCGAACAGGACAGCCTGCAGCAGGATGACGGCAAGTAGGGTATTGGCATTTTGCCGGTCCTGCGCAACCCATCCGAACGAGCCCCCCCGAAAGCCCCGTTGCTTTCGAGGGCTCTCGTTTGCCCAGATAAAACCTACCAAAATGAAGCTGTCGCTTTTTGGTAGGGAGGGTGTATCGTTTTATCAATATGAGGTAACATGAAACTAGACGTTATATACGTATTAGAAATTTAGCTATTTTGATAAGAGTGATCAGATATGCCTGCGCCCAAAAATGCACCGCTTTACCAGCAGATTTATGACGAAATCAAGGATGCGATCGAGAAAGGTGTTTATGCACCCAAGGAGCGTATTCCGTCCGAGCTTGAACTAGCCGAGCAGTACGAGGTGAGCCGTATTACGGTGCGCCGCGCTGTCGAGGAGCTGTGCTCCGATGGTTACCTGGTTAAGCAGCAGGGCCGCGGCACCTTTGTCTCCACGCCGCACATCAACCGCCAGTTTCACGCCTCGACGCTGCAGACGTTTACCGCGCTGTGTGCCGGCAACGGCATGAAGGCCGGTGCGCACGTGATCGATCGCCAGATCGTTCCGGCGCGCCAAAACGAGATGGAGTTCTTTGGCCTGCAGAAGGATGCACTGCTGCTGCATATCAAGCGCGTGCGTACGGCCGACGGCGAGCCCATCTTTGAGGAGAACATCTTTGTGCCGCTTGACGCCTACCGTGAGCTGTTGACGGCCGATCTTGAGGACAAGTCGATTTTTGCCGAGGTCGAGCGTGTTGGCGGAACGCCGATTGTCTCGGTTGGCTACCGTACGGTCGAGGCCGTTCGAGCTAACGCCGAGCAGGCGGCCGAGCTGGGCATTGCTCCGCACGATCCGCTGCTCAACCTGCGTGCCGGCTTTACCGGTCCCGATGACGAGCCGGTTTTGATGGGTAAGCAGTACTACGTGGGATCGCGCTACGTTATGGTGATGTAGGGTTGGTTCCGCCGTTCTAACGAACGGCGGATCGGTCGACGCTGCAAGCCCGCCAGAGCGGCAATCTGCCTTTCAACTTCGGCGGCATGATCAGAAGATCAATGCCGCCTTGTTTCAAGGCACCTTGCTCGCTCTGGCGGGCTTTCGCTGTCGTTGCCAAAACGTCGGCGTTGCCATGGCCCGGATGCGGCACTTGGGGACGTTCCTTTTAATATGAGCAGGACATTGTCAAGAGGCAAAATCGGGCCTGGCCCCAACGATATGGGGTCAGGCCCTCTCCCTATATCAGCCCGTCCGCGGCGACCTCGGCGTGTCTTACCGACGCTCGTCTTTGCAGTTTAATATCCGCCCGCGGCGATCTCTCGCTGGGCAATCCGTTGCTACGGCTGAGGCTTCTACGTCGAACCGACAGTCTGTGCACGCGTGTGGCGCCCTGGGCGCTCGCAGAAAAGGGACCTGAGGTTCGCCTCAACGGCTTCGGATCGAACCGCTTCCGGGGTGATCGGCTTATGTGCGGGGGACCGGCCCCCCTACGCCTCCTCGGCCATGAGGCCGACCGCCCATACCCAGCAGGCGAGCTCGCGCGCCGTGGCCACGTTCGCCTTGTTGCCGTGGACCCCGCGCGCGAGCAGCGCCTCCCGCCTCTCGGCCAGCCTCCGCACGCCCTTGGCGGCATGCCTCCGGGCGACCCGGTCCGGGGCCTGGCCCTTGGCGAGGTCCTTCGGCCGCCCCGAGCACGTCAGGTAGTGCCACGCGGCCTCGACCAGCGCCTTCCTCAGGTGCTTGTTGCCGGCCTGTTAGCGTCAATCTATTTTTCACCAGTTTCGCTAAACAGGCGCGCCGTTCGCGCGAAGGCGGTTTCACCGGTTGCGCTAACGTATTTTCACCGATTCCGGTCACGGCTTGACGGGGCCGTCCCTCGGCAGGTCCTTCAGC